>NZ_JACOOJ010000009.1 GCF_014287585.1 Parabacteroides hominis
ATGAATCTTATTCCATCTTTTTACTGGTTCACTCTTTGTCTTCCTTTCTTTCAATTGTTTGACATATTACAAATCTATCTTTTTTATCTTATCGAAATCCTATCTGCCAAAACTAAGGTATCTTTTTAGAAATGAGCCTGATTAGAATAGGCTCCAGGCAACCGTCAGTCCTGCCATGACGATAGCCACCATGCTCATCAGTTTGATCAGGATGTTGAGGCTGGGGCCGGAGGTGTCTTTGAACGGGTCGCCGACCGTGTCGCCTACGACTGTCGCTTTATGAGCCTCGCTGCCCTTGCCGCCGTGGTTCCCTTCTTCGATATGTTTCTTGGCATTGTCCCAGGCTCCTCCCGCATTGGCCATAAAGATTGCCAGTACGAACCCGGTACTTAATCCGCCGATCAACAAACCGACTACACCTGTCACTCCGAATACCAGACCGGTAACGATCGGTGCAATGATGGCTAACAGGGAAGGCAGAACCATTTCATGTTGCGCCCCTTTTGTCGAGATTGCCACGCAACGGGCATAATCGGGTTCGGCTTTTCCGGTTAATATTCCGGGGATTTCGCGGAACTGGCGGCGTACTTCTTCCACCATGTGTCCGGCAGCCCGTCCGACTGCGTTCATCGTCAACCCACAGAACATGAAAGCCATCATGGAACCGAGGAACATCCCGGCCAGCACTTTCGGATTCATAAGCGTGACATCATAATAAATCATGAAATCGGAGAAAGAAGCTTTTGACACTTCGATCGCCCTGCCGTCGGCAAATTGCAGAACCGTTTCGCCTAACCGGAGCAAACCTATTTTAATCTCTTCTACATAAGAGGCCAGTAATGCCAAGCCCGTCAAGGCTGCCGAACCGATCGCAAACCCTTTGCCTGTTGCGGCTGTCGTGTTTCCTAAGGAGTCGAGTGCATCCGTACGTTTACGAACCTCTTTGCCCAGGCCGGACATTTCGGCGTTGCCGCCGGCATTGTCGGCAATCGGTCCGTAAGCATCCGTCGCCAGTGTGATACCCAAAGTCGAAAGCATTCCGACAGCGGCAATGCCGATGCCGTACAGCCCCATGCCTACATTATTAAAATCGAAGCCGGAAGCAAAAAGGAACGAACAGATGATTCCGACTACTACGGCCAGTACCGGAATTGCGGTGGACAGCATTCCCAGTCCCAATCCTGAGATAATCACCGTTGCCGGTCCGGTCAGTCCGGCCTCCGAAACCCGCTGGGTGGGCTTATAAGACTGGGAAGTATAGTATTCCGTCGATTGGCCGATCACGATCCCTACTAACAATCCGACGATAACCGAACAACTGATCCAGAACCAGTTGTCCAAGTCCAACAAATAAAGGATTCCGAAGGTGGAAAGGGCGATCAATACCGAACTGAGGTTTGTCCCTATGGCAAGCGCTTTCAACAACTCGCGGATGGTTGCATTCTCTTTCGTGCGAACGGCGAAAATACCGATAATCGACAATACGATTCCGACCGCAGCAATCAGCATCGGCGCCACGACCGCCTTATATTGCATCTCCACGTCACCTGACGCCACGAATGCGGCTGCACCCAGTGCGGCAGTTGCTAAGATCGAACCGCAGTACGATTCGTACAGGTCCGCACCCATACCGGCCACGTCGCCTACATTGTCTCCCACATTGTCGGCAATGGTTGCCGGGTTGCGTGGGTCGTCTTCGGGAATACCGGCTTCTACTTTGCCGACCAGGTCGGCTCCGACATCGGCTGCTTTTGTGTAGATACCTCCGCCGACACGGGCGAAGAGCGCCTGTGTGGAAGCTCCCATTCCGAAGGTCAGCATGGTAGTGGTTATAATGGTCAGTTTATGTGTGGCATCCATCGCTTCCGCCGGGATGCAGATATTTAATAATATGTACCAGAACGAGATGTCCAGCAAACCGAGGCCGACGACGACCAGTCCCATCACGGCGCCGCTCCTGAAAGCGACCTGCAAACCGCTGTTCAAGGATGAACGGGCTGCATTGGCAGTACGGGCGGATGCATAAGTGGCTGTTTTCATTCCTAAGAAACCGGCAAGGCCGGAGAAGAAACCGCCGGTCAGAAAGGCGATCGGAACCCATTCGTTCTGTACTCCGAATCCATACGCCATGATGGAGAACAGAACCACCAGGGCGAGAAACACCGAAGCAACAACCTTGTATTGTTGTTTCAGGTACGACATAGCCCCTTTGCGTACATGCTGGGCTATTTTTGCCATTAACTCCGTCCCTTCACTCTCTTTCATCATTTGCCTGAAGAAGAACCAGGCAAATACCAGTGCCAGGATAGAGGCTACCGGTATGATCCAAAAAATAGGTGTAATCATAGCAATGAGATTTAAATTTAATATGGATTTAATCGTTTTGACACTTAGTGCCTTACGATCCTTTATTGTTCACCTGTAAATATAACGAAAATAAAGACGTAGAGAAACTTTTTCGTAAATAATAATGTTTCATTCTAAAAAAAACAGCATATTTGCCACAGAATAAGAATGAAAACGCAAATGACGGAAGAAACGAACCATAAGACCTATAAGTTAGGCTTGGCTCTGAGCGGAGGAGGAGCGAAAGGCTTTGCCCATATCGGGGTTTTTAAATTACTGGAAGAATGCGGCCTGAAGCCGGATATCATTGTAGGTACAAGTGTCGGTTCGTTAATGGGAGCTTTGTTTGCCGATGGTTATACATCCGACGAAATCAAGGAACTCTTTACCGGACGCGAGTTCTCCGAGTTCGCCCAGTTGCAAATCCCGAAATCGGGATTGTTCGACAGCAAGCGGTTCCGCTATTTTCTCCGTCGTCATTTGAGGGCTAAAACGTTTGAAGAACTGAAAACCCCTTTAGTTGTCATGGCGACCGATCTTGACAACGGGGAGAGCCATGAGTTCCGTAACGGTCCCATCGTGGAGGCGGTGACTGCTTCCTGTAGTATTCCGATTATCTTTAGCCCGGTCGTGATAAACGGAGTGCATTATGTCGACGGAGGTCTTTTCCATAATTTCCCGGTTTCCATCATCCGCGAAGAGTGTGAACGTGTCATCGGTGTGAATGTCAGTCCCCTTGTCCCGCAAAAGTACAAGCAGACGATTTTCCATATCGCAGAACGTTCTTATCACTATATGTTCCGGGCAAACACGTTGGAAGACCGCGAAATGTGCGATGTGTTGATCGAAGCGGAGGAATTCGGCATCTATAAGACATTCGACCTGGAGAATGTGGACGAGATCGCTGGTATCGGATATGCCGCGGCAATCCGGGCATTCGAGGTCGTGATAAAAGAAAATAAATATGAAACCCTGGTGAACGCTATTATGGCAAGAAGAAACAATGCCCTGATGCCATAGCTTTTTCCGGATGTTCCGGTGTTCACCTAAATAGTAACTAAGTTGACAAATAGCGCGATGAAACAGACAAATAAGATGGTAATATATCAGGTCTTTCCACGTTGGTTTGGAAATATGAAGTCATCCCTGGTAAAGAATGGCAGTAAAGTCGAAAACGGAGTAGGAAAGTTCTCTGATTTTACTCCGGTTGCTTTGTCCAAAATCAAGGAGTTGGGAACCACTCATGTGTGGTATACCGGAGTGATCGAACATGCGACGAATACCGATTATACTGCTTACCAGATACGAAAAGACCATGCGGCTGTCGTAAAGGGAAACGCCGGCTCGCCTTATGCTATCAAGGATTATTATGATATAGACCCGGACCTGGCCGATAATGTGCCTGACCGTATGAATGAATTTGAATCGCTGGTCAGAAGGACGCATGAAGCCGGTATGAAAGTGATTATTGATTTTGTCCCTAATCATGTTGCCCGCCAGTATTATTCGGATGCCAAGATGGCATATGTGGAAGATTTGGGACAAAAAGACAATACATCGAAGGCTTTCGATCCTAACAATAATTTTTATTATATACCGGGACAACCTTTGTCCTTGCCGTTCGGGGCCCAGCAGGAAGATTTCGAATACAGCGAATTTCCGGC
Organism: Parabacteroides hominis; assembly: GCF_014287585.1. Lineage (GTDB taxonomy): Bacteria > Bacteroidota > Bacteroidia > Bacteroidales > Tannerellaceae > Parabacteroides > Parabacteroides hominis. Next base: position 4,011 of record NZ_JACOOJ010000009.1, read on the forward strand.
TAAAGTAACCGGCAATGACCGTTTTGACGCCCGTCCGGGACAAAATGACTGGTACGAAACAGTCAAGTTGAATTATGGGGTCGATTATCTGGATGGCCGTACCCCGCACTTTGATCCGATTCCCAATACATGGGTAAAGATGTTGGACATCTTGCTTTTCTGGGCGGGAAAAGGGGTAGACGGTTTCCGGTGCGACATGGCGGAAATGGTTCCGGTTGAATTTTGGAACTGGGTGATCCCGAAGGTGAAGCAGGCTTATGAGGTTTGCTTTATTGCCGAAGTTTACAATCCGGCGGAATATCGTAATTATATCCAAAACGGACATTTTGATTATTTGTACGATAAGGTCGGACTCTACGATACGGTACGGGCCGTCATGTGCAACCAAGCTCCGGCGAGTAATATTTCCGGGTGCTGGCAGTCGCTTGAAGGCATCCAGCATAATATGCTGAACTTCCTCGAAAATCATGACGAACAGCGTGTCGCCTCTTGTTTCTTTGCCGGTGATCCGCGTCCGGGAATTCCGGGAATGATCGTATCGGCCATGATGAACACCAATCCGGTGATGATCTATAGCGGTCAGGAGTTAGGAGAGCCGGGCATGGACGACGAAGGTTTCAGCGGGCGTGACGGACGTACGACGATCTTTGATTATTGGAGTCTTGCCAGCCTCCGCAACTGGATAAACGATGGCTCTTTCGATGGTGGCAAACTGACTGCCGGACAGAGGCAGCTACGTGAGACGTATGCAAAGATTCTGAATATATCCAAGTCCGAACCGGTTATCACGGAAGGGGTTTTCTATGATTTGATGTATGCGAATCTGAGCAATCCTTATTTTAATCCGCATCGCCAATTCGTGTTTATGCGTAAATATAAGAATGAAGTCCTGCTGGCGGTAGTCAATTTTGACAAGGCGGAGCAGACGGTACGTATCCAGATACCCGACGGAGTTTTCAAAACTCTTGGCTTCGGAGACAATAAAGCGGCGGTTTTGACCGATCTGATGACCGGGGAAACCAGTATCAGTACGCTGACGGCAGCTTGGCCTTATCAGGTCGTCATACCTGCTTATTCCGGTCGTTTACTGAAGTTTGCTTATTAAATTGACAATGGATAATGGACAATAGACAATTAGTTTTTCGGTAATTGTCAATTGTCCATTGTCAATTGTCAATTCTTTTATACCTTTGCACCCACAATTCAAATCTATTTACTTAAGATAAATATTCGGAATAATGAGTGCACAAACTCCTTTCTTGGTGTTTTCGGGAACCAACTCCCGGTATCTTGCAGAGAAAATTTGCAATAGTCTTGGTTGTCCGCTGGGACAGATGAATATTCAACACTTTGCTGATGGAGAATTCTCCGTTTCTTACGAAGAGTCTATCCGCGGTCGCGATGTTTTCCTGGTTCAATCAACGTTTCCTAACTCTGATAATCTGATGGAACTTCTCCTGATGATCGATGCTGCCAAGCGTGCTTCTGCACACTCTGTAATCGCAGTTATTCCTTATTTCGGTTGGGCGCGTCAGGATAGAAAAGACAAACCGCGTGTGTCTATCGGCGCCAAGCTGATCGCAGACATGTTGAGTACCGCCGGTATCGACCGCTTGATCACGATGGACTTGCATGCCGATCAGATCCAGGGATTCTTTAATGTTCCGGTCGACCACTTGTATGCATCTTCCATTTTCCTGGATTACATTAAAACATCTTTGCCTCTGGATAACCTGTGTATCGCTACGCCGGACGTCGGAGGTACGAAACGTGCCAGCAGTTATTCCAAATACCTGGGCTTGCCGATGGTTATCTGTCATAAGTCCCGTCTGCGTGCCAATGAAGTAGCAGAAATGCGTATCATCGGTGATGTGGAAGGTTTGGATGTCCTTTTGATCGACGATATGGTGGATACGGCCGGTACTATTACGAAGGCAGCCAACCTGATGCTTGAAAACGGTGCAAAGTCCGTGCGTGCCATCGCCAGCCATGCTGTTATGTCCGACCCGGCTTCTACACGTGTAGACCAGTCTGCTTTGACTGAAATGATCTTTACAGACTCCATCCCTTATGCAAAGAAATGCGAAAAGGTGAAAGTGCTGTCTGTAGCCGATATGTTTGCCGAAGCCATCCGTCGTGTATGTAGCGGTGAGTCTATCAGCTCTCTGTATGCTATTTAATTAATTTACATATAAAGAAAAGGCTGCAATCCTACGGGGTGGGCAGCCTTTTTTATTTCCATATAATTCTTAACTTTGCCTGCATGAAAAAAGCGATAACCTTCTCGCTCGATTCGTCTGACCATGAAATACCGCTATCTCTTAAATCTCCTCTTTCTGTCGGCCTGTACGTTTTGCTATGGGCAGCAGGATTCCATTGTTCCTTTCAAGGATGCTTACAAGCGTATTTATAATGTAACGAAGGTGTCGGGAAGCAAGCCGGTGATAGACGGAAAGCTGGACGAGCCTTTCTGGACGGGGCAAGGCGAGTGGTCCGACCGCTTTGTGCAGATTATTCCTTATGAGCGGATTGTCTCTTCTTCGCCTACGCGGGTCAAACTTTTTTATGATGATAAATATATTTATGTAGGGGTTTATTGTAAAGATAGGGTTCCGGGGAAGATGAACCGTTTTATCGGTAACCGGGACGATAACAGTATGGGGGATCTGATCAGTGTGGCTTTCGATACTTATCATGATTACCGGGCGGCTCCGGAATTCAATATTAATTTAGGCGGGAACAAGACCGATTTGATCGTGACGGATAAACTGAATGTGAACCTGAGTTGGAATGCTGTTTGGGAAGGGAGGACACAGGTCAATCTGCCGGATTCGAGTTGGACGGCGGAATTGCGTATCCCGTTCAGCCAGCTTCGTTATAATCAGAAGTCGGAGGATGGCATCTGGGGGCTTCATGTGCGACGTATCATCCGGCGGAACAATGAGGTACAGAACTGGAGCATGATCCCGCTGAAGAATAACGGGCATGTCTTTTCGTTCGGAGAGATGCACGGGATGGATGAATTGCCGAAACCCCGCGGCATAGAGTTCCTGCCGTATGTGATGGGTAAATACAGAAACGAACCGAAGATTCCAGGCAGTCCGTATCAGAAGGGGCATAGCTGGGGTGAAAATGTGGGACTGGATGCCAAATTCGCTTTGTCGGATTTTACGTTGGACCTGACGATCAATCCTGATTATGGACAGGTGGAGTTGGACCCTTCGGTGATGAACCTGACGGCCTACGAGACTTTTTATGACGAAAAGCGTCCTTTCTTCTTAGAAGGCAAGCATATTCTGGATTTTGCCAATGGCAATGATATGATGTTTTACACGCGCCGTATCGGTGCTGTCCCTTCCTACACCGCTCCGGGCATCGATAATGTCAACAGCTTTGCCAGCCGGAAAGAAAATATCCCTATAATCGGAGCGTTGAAGTTGACCGGGACGAACCGTAAAGGGGTGACGATCGGAGTGGTGCAAAGCTTGACGGCACAGTCGTCTTCCAAAGTGACGATTAACGGAATGGAGGACAAGGTTGTCGTGGAACCGTTGACTAATTATACTGTAGCCCGCGTACAGAAAAACTGGGAAGGAAACACGTTGTTGGGAGGAATGGCCACTTCTGTGAACCGTGCTTTGGATGAACCGTATTTAGAGGATTTCATGGTGCGTAATGCGTTTACGGCAGGGATTGATTTTACGCAGTATTTTAAGAATCGCTTGTATTATATCGAGGCGAAGGCAATGGTCAGTTCCCTGAGTGGCACGAAGGAGGCGATCCGGGCATTGCAGGAAAATGCGGTGCATTATTATCAGCGGTCGTCTTCCGCCGGTTATTTGGGAGTCGATCCGGACCGTCGTTCGTTGAGCGGAACGGGTGGCTATCTGAAATTGGGACGGAAGGGAAATGCGAAATGGGCTTTTTCGGAGACATTCAGCTGGTCGTCTCCCGGTTTCGACCTGAATGATATCGGGTATCTGAAGCAAACGGATAATTTATCGAATGAAACGGAGGTTGCGTATCGGCAGACGGATATTTGGAAGATGTTCCGGTATAATGCTTTTACCCTGACGCAGCGGAACCAATGGAATTATGGCGGGACTCCTTTTTATAACGATGCGGCTTTGAAATGGCAGACAATGACGATGAGCCGTTATGAACTGATCTGGTCGGAAACGTTCTGTTGGAACAGCCTGGACAGCCGTTTGTTGAGGGGTGGCCCGGATGTGCGGTTTGATCCTTATTTCCTTACATCGGTCAAATTTAATACGGATAAGGCAAAGCGGGTTATGTTGACGTTGCAATATGAAGGGAATCATAATTTAGACGGATATAACCGTTTCAACTCCTTTATGCCGGGGCTTACCTTCCGTCTGGGTAATCATGTTTATCTTTCCGGGCAGGTCAACTATGCCTGGAACACGGACAATATGCAGTTTGTGCAGGTTGCGCCGGAAAGCAGTACGGTTCCTTATATGACAGCGCATATGGATCAGAAAACATACGGGTTGACCATGAAGTTGCAGGTAAACGTGACACCGGATATTTCGGTTCAGTTCTATGGCTCGCCTTTTACCTCGACTGCCCGGTTCAGTGATTTCAAGTCCATGACAAATACGACTTCGCGTACTTATGAAGATCGTTTCAGCCCGTTGTCGGAGGATGAAATGTCTTTTATAAAGGAGAAGTCGGACTTCAGTTTTAATGAGTTTCGTTCCAATCTGGTGGCACGCTGGGAATATCTGCCGGGTTCTACTTTATACTTGGTATGGGAACACAGGATGTCTAACCGTGACAGCCGTTATCTTTCCGGCTGGGGGAATAACCTGGACCGGATGTTCGGCCTTCCCGCAACGAATACGTTTATGATTAAAATGAATTACTGGTTTAATCTGTAACGGTCAGAATAGATCGGCATGCGTACCGGTATCGGTAAAAAGAAGTACGAGTTCTGTTTCGTTTTGGCTCCAGACTAATAACCAGTCTGATTGTATGTGGCATTCCCATAGGCCATCATACTTACCACTCAGTTTGTGTGGACGGTATTCGGGCGGGAGTGTGCCGGTCTTTTCGAGGAGTTTAGAAACCTTTTCGAATAGAGATATATCATAACCTCTTTTTTTGCAAAGCTTCAAATCTCTTTTGAATTTGCCAGTGTAGTCTATTGAATATTTCTTATTCATCCGAAAATTTGTTTCATAAGGTCTTCTGTACTTTCTGCATGATATACTCTCCCCGCCTTCACATCTTCCAATGCCTCATCCAGTCCGCATTTTTTTTCTTTGCGGACCTTGATCTTGCCTCCTAATCCTTGAATTAGTTTACGGATTGTTGCAGCGTACTCTTCGGGAATGGCTATCTCGAATGTCTTTAATGTTTTTATCGTTTCTTTTTTTATACTTGTTGCTTCCATTTTTACTTAGTTTGAATATTACAACTTGAAACAAAGATACATAATAATCGGCAATTGGCCTATTTCTCTTCATCAATAATCATACCGCTGCCGAGGCAAAGATGGTGGTCTTTGTCGTAGACCACTCCGTACTGTCCGGGGGCGATTCCCTGGATTTTGTTGTCGGATTCGATGCGGTAGAGGTCACCGATGCGGCGGATGCGGCCATGTGTGAAGTCCGGCGTGTGGCGGATCTTGAAAGTGATCTCTTTCTCGTCCTCAAACTCTCCCCAGGGGTCTTCGGTGATAAAATCGAAGCCGTGCAGGTTGATAATCTTGCCGTATTGTGTTTCCGGATCATAACCGTTGGAGACGTAGATGATGTTCCGTTTGATGTCTTTCTTGATGACAAACCACGGTCCGCCGCTCAATCCCAAACCCTTGCGTTGCCCGATGGTGTGGAACCAATAGCCGTTGTGCTTGCCAAGCACCTTGCCGGTTTCCAGCTCGACGATCTTTCCGGTCCGTTTACCCAGGTAGCGCTCGATGAAGTCATTATAATTGATCTTGCCTAAGAAACAGATTCCCTGGCTGTCTTTCCGTTTGGCACTCGGCAGCTTTTGCTGTTCGGCGATGGCGCGCACTTCGCTTTTCATCAGGTGTCCGATCGGGAACATCAACTTCTGTATCTGCAAACGGGTGATCTGGCCGAGGAAGTCGGTCTGGTCCTTCACCGGGTCTTTGGCAGTGGAGAGCCAAACTTTGCCGTCGATCTCGGTCGTGGTGGCATAATGGCCGGTTGCTATCTTGTCGAAGTCTTTGCCCCATTTCTCCTCGAAACAGCCGAACTTGATGTATTTGTTGCACATCATATCCGGGTTAGGAGTGAGGCCGCGCTTTACGGAATCGATGGTGTAACTCACCACACGATCCCAATACTCGTCGTGCATGGAGACGATCTCGAACCGGCATCCGTACTTCTTGGCTATATAAGAGGTGATCTCGATATCTTCTTCGGCGGGGCAGTCTATATATCCGTCTTTGTCTTCCATGCCGATACGGATATAGAAAATGGTAGGATCATATCCTGCCTCTTTCAACTGGTGGACTACTACGGAGCTGTCGACTCCTCCCGATACTAATGCTGCAATTTCCATATTTTTACGATGAATAAGAATTGTACAAAGGTACGGTAAATTTTTAGATCCCGATATACCCTTTCAGCGCATTCACATAATCCTCGAACGCCTGCTTGCCTACAGGCGTGATCCTGCAGGCCGTACGAGGCTTTTTCCCGACGAAGCTCTTCTCGACTTCGATATATCCGGCTTCACTCAATTTGTCTATCTGCACACTCAGGTTGCCGGCGGTCGCTTGTGTCTTTTCTTTCAGGTAGACGAAATCGGCTTCATCAACCGACAAGAGAATGGACATGACCGCAAGCCGGAGCTGGGAATGTAATAATGGATCTAATTCTTTGAACATAGCTGCTTCATTTGTTTATTCAGGATATGGCCCGGTATAATCATCATGACGACAAAGATCGCGGCGAAAGCTAATAACCGGTCGGCCCCGTGTATAAATAAGATGGAAAAGGAGAGTGCAATGCTGACAGATCCGGCTATGACCATCGGCTTATATTTGCTGACACATCCGGAGAGCGTAGTTGCCATCCCCATTAGCAACGGGATGATGAACAGAATGTCCACCTTTCCGTCGAAAGCGACAAGCGATAGGGCCCAGCCGACAACACCGAACACGAGCCATATCTGGCCGGTGATGCGGTCTATATAGTTTTTAACTCCTCTTTTCCCGTTTTTGCGGGCGAAATAGAGGGTGATCGGACCGGCAATGGCGGGCAGTGCGAACCATAAATAATTCACCTTGTAAGAACCGGTCTGCAGGAAAGCATACCAGATGACAATCGCTACTATAACCGTTGTGTATCCCCATGCCAGAAGTGGGTAGGCGGCATAACGGGCTACATTTTCTTGGGTTTCCCTGATCATCCGGGTAATGAGCTCCAGACTTTCTTTCTCGTTTAATTTTCTGTCTTCCATGACTTTATTTGTTTTTATTTTGTTCGTATGTATTTTGTTGATTCAAAGATAATTATTTTTCATTGAGCCGGCTTCTTTCGTCGGCCGAACTTCTTTCGATCTTGCTCTTTTTCACTTTCTTCCCGCTGTTGAAGTTCCATGTCAGGGATATTTTGAAAGTCCGTCCCGAAAGGGCGCTTTCGTACCGGCTGTAAGTTGTGTAGGCATCGATACGGCTGACGAAGGACTGTTGGCGGTCGAAAATATTGTTGGCGGAAGCCGTCAGAAGGAAACGGTTATCGGCAAACTTCTTGCGCACGGCCAGATTGACCGTATGGCGGGGAGCGACCTCGCTGTTTCCGGAATAGAGACGGCTTGTCCCGCTGTACTGGACCTCTGCCGTGAAATCCGCCGGCAGCAGAAACGTTGCATTGGCATTGGCAAAGGCCAGATAATGCGCTTTGAAAGCTGCCTCTTCCGTCATCCGGATATCCTGCCGCACGCCTACGAAGTTTGCCGTCAGGTTGCACCATGCGGTCGGTTGCATCGGCAGGTTGATGGCTACGAACCAGTGGTTTTCCGAATGATGGTTCTCGTAGGTGATGTAGGAGATATCCGGATTCCCCGCATCCTGTTTGCAAAACTCCCGGATCAGGTCGTGGTGGAGGTTTCCGCCGACGGTCAACGTATAGCGGTAGTTATAGACCAATGTCGCACTGAACCTGTTGATATAAGTCGGACGCAGATAGGGGTTCCCGATCTGGTAACTGTAGTCGGACGTTTGCAACCGGTTCGGGTTCAAGGTGTAGAATGCCGGACGCTCGATGTTGCGGGCATATTGGCCGACCAGCATCCACTTTTTCATCCGGTCGAATGCATACGTGGCACTCAGGTTGGGGAAGAAGTCGAAATAGTCACGTTTGATGCGGTCGCTCCGGTCGTCCGTCTGTGTGTATTCTCCCCTCAGGCCGGCGATAAGCGACCACTTGCCTGCCTCGGCCGAAAAAGAAGCATACGCACCCATGATGTTCTCCTTGTATTTCAGGCTGTGCCCGTAGACTGGGTTTTCTTCCCATTCCTGCTGTTGCGACAGGCCGTCATAGCGGGAATAGTCGTCCATAGAAGTATGCGTGTATTTCAGTCCGGCGTTCAGCGACAGGTTTTTGTTGAAATATTTCAATCCCGACAGGTCGGATGTGACAATTTCGTAAGTCGCATCCGCATGGCTTCTGTAGAGGCTGTCGTGTTTCAGCATTTCCGTCTTTTGGGTGACGCTGTAGTCATTATCGCCTTTCGATTTTTTATTTGCATAATCGACGATCAGTTTGATCGCTGAACCTCGATTGTCAATTTTATGCAGATAATTCATCGTGGCGGTGACAGTCTGGTATTGGCTTCTCTGTCCGTATTTCCCGTTACTGTTCAGCATGAATTCTCCTTTCGTGAGATTCGTCCGGCTCCAAGACGGTCCTTTGGCCGTTTGCCGGATGTATTCGATTTCTCCCCCGACACTATTGGCCGTATCTATTTCAAAGATCGCCCCTAAACGTCCCGTCCCGTAACCGGAGCGGGTGTCGAATCCTGAAAGGCTCGAAAAATGAACAGCTTCCTCCGGGTATTCCCTTTCCGAACTCATCTTGCTTCTGTCATTCGGTGTGAATATGCCTGAAGCCGCTGCCTGGATGCTCCATTTCCCAATACGTGCATGAAGGCCGGCGGAAGGTAAATACCGGGTTAATGAAGGAGCCAAAACCGTTCCCATCGAGATATTTCCCTGTACGCCGTTATCCAGCCTGCGCCGGAGGGCGATCCGGATAACTCCGCCCCGCATATTGGCATCATATTCCGCTCCGGCAATCGGGATCACTTCGATCCGCCTGATATCCTCGGATTTCAGTGAACGCAGGTAGGAAAGCAGTTCTTCTCCGCTCAACTTGATTTCCCGGTTGTCCACAAACACCTTGGTCCCCGATGCTCCATTGATGGAAATGTTCTCGTCGGTCAGCCATACGCCCGGTGCTTGCGATAACAATTCCGTCCCGTCTTTACCGCTGGCAGGGGAGACGTTGACGACAAAGCGGTCTGCTTTCCGCTCGATGTTAGGAGCTTGCACTACCACTTCTTTCAATGCATAGGTTGAAGTCTCCAATATAAATGCCTCGCGTGTGTCGGCAGATAGCCGGATTGACTTGTGTATCGTTTCAAAGCCTATACATTGAATAATGAGTGTGTAGGCTCCTGTGTCGGCTTTCAATGCAAAGTTTCCGATACTGTCGGTTACGCCTCCGGCTATTTGATCGCCGTTCCGCAGTAGAACGACGGTCGCATAGTCCACCGCTTCCCCTTGATGGTTTTGTATATGGCCGCCGTATACTGTCGTATTCGTCTGGCCATATACGTGAACGGAGAGAGTCGCCACCGTTAGCAGGATCAGGACTGATACCCGTTTCATGACTTTATTCGTGAGTCGGGTAGTACAATTTCAGGCTGACGGTCTCTTCGTCCTGTTTAGGTTTACAGCTTTTCATCGCGTAACCCTCGACTGGCTTTTTATCTTCAGAGAAATCCATTTTCCAATTGTCGTTTTCGTCATGAAAAACAGACAGGTCGAATTCATCCCATTCCACATTTTCCAGTTTGATGACAGCGGTTCCCTTTTCGGCTTTAGCCATTCCATAAACCGGTTTGCTTTCTTTTCCCTGTTGAGCCATCACCAGGATGTTCCCTTTTTCACCCCGGATATTGCTGACCTTCACGATGATGGTGCGGGCTATTACCGAACTGCAACTGAAAATCAGGGCCAATATGCTTGTTATAATAATACGTTTCATTTTTTTTCCTCCTCTTGTTTGATAAAATACTGACTAATGATGTTTAAACTCAGATCCAATCCCCAGCCGGCGACTACCCATACAAACCACCAGTAAGATGGATTTGTGATATAGTTGACTACTGCAAGGAAACTGCATACTACGATATATCTCAGGATATTCATTTTCATCTGTGCTGATAATGAACAGTCTCTTTTGTTTGTCTCTGCTGTTGCTTCCATTTTTGACTTCTTTTTAAGTTTGATGTAAATAAGTTTATATTGTAAACCATATATGGATTAAAAAAGTGCAAGGAGCTGCGCGTTTCTCACTTGCACGCTGCAAATATAAAATGGTTTATAGTATAAACCAAATAAAATGGGAAAAACTTTTTATTTTTTCCGTTCTGAAAAAAACGTGTAGTTTTAGTAACCGATCGTAACCATAATAGAATAATGGCGAAATGTTTTATAAAGGTTTACCGCATGGGAAGCTGATTCAAAATCCGATATCGTTCAAATAGGATTTTGCCGGCATGTATTTTCTTTTACCCGGCAGGTAAATCCGGATTTTGCCGGCAGATAATCGTTTGTCGATAATCATCGGCAGGCCTGCCCACAATTGTCGGCAGGTTTGCTCACAACTATCGGCAGGCTTGTCGACAATTGTCGGCAGGCAGCCGCTCTGATGCGAATATACAAAATAATTCGATACATTTCCCGAAATATCTGTACCTTTGCGAAACGGCCTTTTTAATAATAATATAGGAAAAGCTAAGAGTTAGTATATGAGAAATATAATGTTATCGCTTATGACTGCAATGGCTATGACTGCCTGTACGGGGCAGAAGGTAGAGACACACGACCGTGCGTCTCTACAGGATGATTTCAATTATGTCGTGGATCAGTTTGCTGATCTTCAGATACTGCGTTATCAGGTTCCGGGATTCGAATCCCTTTCTTTGAAGCAGAAACAATTATTATATCATTTGTCGGAAGCCGCCCAGATGGGCCGGGATATCCTGTTCGACCAGAACTGTCGTTATAACCTGCCGATCCGCCGTACGCTGGAGGCTGTTTATATCGGCTATAAGGGAGATCGCACAGATCCGCAGTTTATAGCTTTGGAAACCTATCTGAAACGGGTTTGGTTTGCCAACGGCATCCATCACCATTATGCGGAAGATAAATTCGTCCCCGGCTTTACTCCCGAATTTTTCCGGACTTGCGTCTCCGGGGTTGAGGCTTCTGCACTTCCGCTCCGTGAAGGGCAGACGGTGGAACAGTTTGTCGCCGAGATCAGCCCTGTGATTTTTGATCCGGGTGTGATGGCGAAACGTACGGTGCAAAGTGGCGATGTCGACCTGATCCGGGCTTCGGCCAACAATTATTATGGCGAAGGAGTTACCCAGGAAGAAGTCGAGGATTTCTATGCCCGGATGAAAGCTGGGAAAGATACGATTTCTCCGATCTCGTACGGCTTGAACAGTCGTCTGGTAAAAGAGAACGGCAAGCTGGTCGAAAAAGTGTGGAAAGTAGGCGGCCTGTATTCTCCGGCAATCGAAAAGATCGTGTCGGAATTGCAGAAAGCCGTGGCTTTTGCCGAGAACGATGCACAAAAAGCAATCATCGGGAAACTGATCGATTATTATCAGACCGGCGACCTGAAAACCTTTGATGCCTATTCGATCCTGTGGGTGGAAGATACGGCTTCGGATGTCGACTTTGTAAACGGCTTTATCGAAACATACGGTGATCCGTTAGGGATGAAAGCAAGCTGGGAATCGACCGTGAACTTTATAAACAAGGAGGCGACGAAGCGGACGAAAGTGATCAGCGACAATGCACAATGGTTCGAAGATCATTCTCCGGTAGATAAACGGTTTAAGAAAGAAAAGGTAAAAGGAGTCAGTGCCAAAGTGATTACGGTTTCCATGTTGGGAGGCGATTGCTATCCGGCAACCCCGATCGGCATAAACCTGCCGAATGCCGACTGGATCCGACGCGATCATGGTTCGAAATCCGTTACGATCGAGAATATCACCGAGGCATACGACAGAGCTTCGCAGGGCAATGGCTTCAATGAAGAATTTGTCTGGAGCGACAAGGAGCGCGAGGGATTGAAGAAATACGGATTTATCACCGATAATCTGCATACCGATTTGCATGAATGTCTGGGACATGGTTCCGGCAGATTGCTTCCCGATACCGATCCGGATGCTTTGAAGGCATACAGTTCGACATTGGAAGAGGCACGTGCCGATCTCTTCGGTTTGTACTATCTCGGAGATGCCAAGCTGGTGGAGCTCGGACTTGTGCCGGATGCGGAGGCTTATAAGGCCGAATACTATAAATATATAATGAATGGCCTGATGACGCAGCTGGTCCGGATCGAGCAAGGCAAGAATGTCGAAGAAGCCCACATGCGTAACCGCCAACTGATTGCCAAATGGGTATATGAAAAAGGAAAGGCCGATAACGTGATCGAACTGAAACAGCGGGATGGCAAGACATACGTGGTTGTGGGTGACTATGCCAAGCTGCGCGAACTGTTCGGAACTTTGCTGGCGGAAGTGCAGCGTATCAAGAGCGAAGGCGATTTTGCCGCCGGAAAGAAACTGGTGGAAGAATATGCCGTAAAGGTCGATCCGGCTCTTCATGCCGAAGTGCTTGAACGTTATGCCAAGCTGAACCTGGCTCCGTATAAGGGATTTGTGAATCCGGTGATGAAGGAAGTGAAGAATGACAAGGGAGAAGTGACGGATATCGTGCTGGATTATACCGAAGGCTATGCCGATCAGATGCTGCGCTACAGCAAGGAGTATTCGTTTTTACCCTCTTATAATGAATAATAAAGCGTATGTTACAGGATGAATTAAAAGAAATACGAACCCAGCTCCGCTTGGCGATGAATGGTGTGATCTCTACCAGCATGCGCGAGAAAGGCATCGTCTATAAATTGAATTTCGGTGTTTCTCTGCCTGAAATCAAGCAGATTGCCGCCACTCATAAACCGGATTCCGAGTTGGCTGCCGCCTTATGGAAAGAAGATATTCGTGAATTCAAGATACTGGCTTCTCTCTTGCAGCCGGTGGACGAGTTCTCGTCACAAAAGGCGGGGCAATGGGTGAAGGAAATACCTTATTTGGAAATTGCGGAGCAGTGCAGCCATAATTTGTTTTATAAGTTGCCGGATGTGGAGAACCTGCTGCTTGGGCTGATTTTTAATGTGGAAGACGAATATGCACGTACGGTGGCTTATCTTGTCTGGGCTGAACTGTTTAAGGAAGGAAAAGAACTGATTGCACCGGTGAGGGCCGCATTTATCGTGGAATGTATGCGGACGATTGCCTGGCCTGATTTCGGGGCGTCCTTCAAAGAAAAGCAGGCTGCGGTAAAAGCCATGAAATTTTATGGAAGGCAGTCGGCTGAACGGGCGCGGCAAATGTTGGGAGGGTTCGAAGAATTCCCTGAATTCATGAAGACGCCCGAAGGGCAGGAAATATATAATGATTTAAAATTTGAATTTGAATATTGCCGTTAAGAGCCTATGTGAAAATTAGCTCGGGAAAATTTAAACAGGCTCTAAGGCTTTGCGTTTAAAATAAATGCGCTAACTTTGTCGGTCGCGTGGAGTCGCAACTTGAAGATGGATGCAAAAAAGTACACAGAGATGCAAGACCTGTTCACCAGGTATCTTGCCGAGAAAAAACTACGGAAGACTGAGGAACGATATGCTATATTGGAATGTATATGCAGTTTCCCCGGTCATTTCGATATATGTTTGCTTCATCAGAAACTGGAGGAAATGAATTTTCATGTCAGTCGGGCTACTGTTTATAATACGCTTGATGTATTGGTAGACAGCGGTATGATTGTGCGCCATCAGTTGACTTCCCAGGCTGTACAGTATGAATTGCGGATGTTAGCGGAGACCCATTCGCATCTGATCTGTACGAAATGCGGAGCGATCCGGGAGCTGAAGGATGCAACTTTGAAAAAAGATGTAGACAATTTGAAGGTGACACGTTTCACTCCGGAATATCATGCGCTTTATATTTACGGCTTGTGCAGTAAATGTAAATACCGGCTTCAGCGGAAGAAATAAGAATATTAACATCTATAATATATAAATGATGAAAGTTGACGTACTATTAGGATTGCAGTGGGGTGACGAAGGCAAAGGTAAAGTTGTCGATGTTTTGACTCCGAATTACGATGTGATAACTCGTTTTCAGGGAGGTCCCAATGCCGGACATACTTTGGAATTTAACGGTGAAAAGTATGTATTGCGTTCCATCCCTTCCGGTATTTTCCAGGGAGGAAAGGTAAACGTTATCGGTAACGGTGTCGTACTGGATCCGTTATTGTTCCAGCAGGAAGCGGAAGCACTCGCTGCCAGCGGACACGATCTGACTAAGCAACTGTGTATCTCTAAGAAAGCTCATTTGATCCTGCCTACCCACCGTATCCTGGATGCCGCTTACGAAGCTGCAAAAGGTTCCGGTAAAATCGGTACGACCGGTAAAGGCATCGGCCCGACTTACACCGATAAGATCAGCCGTAACGGTCTGCGCGTAGGTGACCTGTTGCATAATTTCGACGAAAAGTATGCAGCTGCAAAAGCAAGACATGAAGCAATTCTGCGTTCTCTGAATTATGAATATGATATTACCGAATTGGAAGCGCAGTGGTTCAAGGCTTTAGACTATCTGAAACAGTTCCGTCTGATCGACAGCGAACATGTGATCAATAATTATCTGAAAGAAGGCAAGTCTGTTTTGGCCGAAGGCGCACAGGGCACGATGTTGGATATCGACTTCGGTTCGTATCCGTTCGTGACTTCTTCCAACACCATTTGTGCAGGCTGCTGTACAGGTTTAGGCGTTTCTCCGCGCAACATCGGCGAAGTGTATGGTATCTTCAAAGCCTATTGCACGCGTGTCGGTAGCGGTCCGTTCCCGACAGAACTGTTCGACGAGACAGGCAGCAAGATCCGCCAGATCGGCCACGAATATGGTGCGGTGACCGGACGTGAACGCCGTTGCGGCTGGATCGACCTGGTAGCGTTGAAATATGCGATCATGATTAACGGTGTGACGAAACTGATCATGATGAAGAGCGACGTGCTGGATGGTTTCGATACGGTTAAGGCTTGTGTCGCTTATAAAGTCGATGGCGAGGAAACAACAGAGTTCCCGTTTGAAATCAACGAAGGCATCGAACCTGTATATGTGGAAATGCCGGGTTGGAATGTCGACATGACGAAGATGCAGAGCGAGGACGAATTTCCCGAAGAGTTCAATGCTTACATCTCTTTCCTTGAAGAAGAACTGGAAGTTCCGATCAAAATTGTTTCTGTCGGTCCTGACCGTGAGCAAACAATTGTCAGATATACCGAAGAATAAAACCTGGAAATAATACAAAATGGCAGAAGACCACATCCCGGAAGGATGATCTCCTGCCATTTTTGTTTTTGGCAGACTTTTTGTCGTTTATGATTTAGTATAACTATTATAAATTAGAAGAATATGAGTATGTATTGGATTATATTTATCGGTTTTGCCCTTCTTAGCTGGCTGGTTTCTTCCAGACTCCAGAACAAGTTTGAGAAATATTCGAAGATACCTATGCCGAATGGCATGACAGGAAAGGATGTGGCAGAAAAGATGTTGCATGATAACGGTATTTATGACGTAAAGGTTATTTCGACTCCCGGACATTTGACTGACCATTATAATCCGGCAAACCAAACCGTCAATCTGAGTGAATCGGTTTATTACAGTAACAGTATTGCCGCCGCCGCCGTTGCAGCCCACGAATGCGGGCACGCTGTCCAGCATGCTACGGCCTATGCGCCTCTCCGGATGCGTTCGGCTTTGGTTCCGGTCGTCAGCTTTGCTTCTAACATTATGACATGGGTGTTGTTGGGCGGTATGTTGTTGCTGCATACATTTCCGCAATTGTTGCTTTTCGGTATTATCCTGTTTGCAATGACTACTTTGTTCAGTTTTATTACGCTGCCGGTCGAGATCAATGCAAGCCAGCGGGCTTTGGCTTGGTTAAGCAATGCCGGTATCACAAATGCTTATACGCATGACAAGGCTGAAGATGCTTTGCGTTCTGCCGCTTATACATATGTAGTAGCTGCTTTGGGCTCGCTTGCTACATTATTATATTATATCATGATCTTCCTGGGCGGAAGAAGCCGGGATTAAATAGAAAGCATTACCTTTGCAGCTTGAATAAATAAATTAGTGAATCATGCAAAAGCCGTCTATCCCTAAAGGAACAAGAGATTTTTCGCCAGAAGAAATGGCGAAGCGTAATTATATATTCAATACTATTCGCGAAGTGTACCATCTGTACGGATTTCAGCAGATCGAAACGCCGGCTATGGAAAACCTGTCTACACTGATGGGTAAATATGGAGAAGAAGGCGATAAGTTGCTTTTCAAGATATTAAATTCCGGTAATTGTTTTTCCGGAATAACGGATGAAGAATTGCTGGAACGCAACGCCGTGAGATTCGGGGTGAAAGCCTGCGAAAAAGGGTTGCGTTATGACCTGACAGTCCCTTTTGCCCGTTACGTGGTGCAGCACCGTAATGATATCACGTTTCCGTTCAAGCGTTACCAGATACAGCCGGTATGGCGTGCCGACCGTCCGCAGAAAGGACGTTACCGCGAGTTTTACCAGTGTGACGGCGATGTCGTAGGTTCTGATTCGCTGGTGAACGAAGTCGAACTGATCCAGATTATGGATGAGGTTTTTCGTCGTTTCGGCATTCGTGTCTGTATTAAGATGAACAACCGTAAAATCCTTTCCGGTATTGCCGAGATAATAGGTGAAGCCGACAAGATTGTTGATATCACGGTTGCTATCGACAAGTTGGATAAGATTGGTCTGGATAATGTGAATGAAGAGCTACGTTCCAAGGAATTGTCCGAAGACGCGATCGCTCGTTTGCAGCCTGTCATTATGCTGAAAGGCGCGAACCGTGAAAAGTTAGCTGTTCTGAAAAAGGAACTGGCCGCATCGGAAATAGCGATGAAAGGTATTGCTGAAATGGAATTTATCCTGGACCGTATCGATAAGTTGGAACTGAAAGCAGAGCTGGAACTGGACCTGACGTTGGCACGTGGCCTGAACTACTATACAGGGGCCATCTTCGAAGTGAAAGCGTTGGATGTCCAGATAGGAAGTATCACGGGGGGCGGACGCTATGACAATTTGACCGGTGTGTTTGGCATGGACGGCGTGTCTGGTGTCGGAATCTCCTTCGGAGCCGATCGTATCTTCGATGTCCTGAACCAGTTGGAACTTTATCCGGCCGATTCTTTGAAGACCACGCAACTGCTGTTCGTGAACTTCGGCGAGAAGGAAGAAAACTATTTATTGCCTCTGATCTCGAAAGTGCGTGCTGCCGGTATCCGCACGGAGTTGTATCCTGAATCTGCCAAAATGAAGAAGCAGATGGGATATGCCGATACAAAGAAGATTCCGTTTGTGGCGATTGTCGGTGAAAACGAAATAAACGAAGGCAAGATCAATCTGAAAAACATGCTGACGGGCGAACAGTCTCTTGTCACGTTAGAAGAACTGATCGAAAGATTCTAACAAAAAAGTAAAGGAAGTGCTGCGATTCTATTGCGGCACTTCTTCTTTATATACATATCCTTATGAAGATACCTTGTCTTATTCTCTCGATTGCTTTATATCTGTCATCCTGCACCTTCCAACCCCGCGCCTCCTGGGTGACGACTACGGAGAAGGCTTTCTGGCAGGAACAACCCGATTTGCTTTCCGCTTCGGCAGATACGGTCCGGACAATCGATGTGACTGTATATAAGGATAAGCCCCAGCAAGAGATCGACGGATTCGGCGCCTGTTTTAATGAGTTGGGCTGGATTTCTTTGAGTCGCCTTGACCCGGTTGACCGTGAAAACATAATGGAAGAACTTTTCTTCCCGGAATATGGAGCTAATTTCACAATCTGCCGTATGCCGGTCGGGGCAAATGACTTTTCACGTGATTGGTATTCTTATGATGAAACGGATGGCGATTTTGAAATGAAGAATTTTACTATCGCAAATGATCAGCAAACCTTAATCCCTTTTATCCGGAATGCCCGGAAATATAATGCGGACTTGCGAATCTGGGCGTCCCCCTGGTGTCCGCCTTCCTGGATGAAGTCCAACAAGCACTATGCTTCGGCTTATACCGGAGAGGCTTATGATGAAAAATACCGGAACGGCTTGGCGGCAGATAAGGTCGGACACGAAGGGGAGGATATGTTTATTCAGGATTCGCTCTATTTGCAGGCATACGCTTTATATTTTTCCAAATTCGTCCGGGCCTATAAAGAGCAGGGAATAAACATATTTGCCGTTATGCCGCAGAATGAATTTAATTCCGCACAAATCTTTCCAAGCTGTTGCTGGACGGCGGTCTCGCTGGCAAACTTTATCGGCAATTATTTAGGTCCGGCAATGGCGGAGCAGCAGGTAGATGTCATGTTTGGCACTGTCGAGCGCAGGAACGAAGCACTGGTTGATACGATCCTGTCAGATCCCGCTTGCCGCCCTTATATAAAAGGTGTCGGTTTCCAATGGGCTGGCAAGGGAGCGATAAAAGGAATACACGAACGCTATCCGGATTTGAAACTTTACCAGACGGAACAGGAGTGTGGCGACGGCTTGAACGATTGGAAAGGCGCAGTCTATTCCTGGAACCTGATGCGGCATTACCTGGATAATGGCGCTTCTGCCTATATGTATTGGAATATCTCCCTTGAGAAAGGAGGGATCAGCCGTTGGGGATGGGCGCAGAACTCGCTGGTGGTTGTTGACCCTGTTGATAAAACTTATTCTTTTACTCCCGAATATTATATAATGAAGCATTTGAGCCATTATGTCCAACCCGGTTCCCGTAAGGTGGAAACAGACGGTACGTTTACCGATCTGCTTGCTTTTGTCAATCCGGATAAAAGTATCGTGATCGCACTGGCTAACGAAGGGCCTGACAGCCGTACCGTTTCAATCCGTATCGGAAACCGCGTGTATCGGCCGTTGCTTCCGGCACAATCCGTTTCCACTATTTTAATAGACTGATAGTTGAACTTCCTCGTTTACTCTCTTGTTGTAATGGGGAAGTTCTTTTGTGGCAGGATGGTCATCCTGTCAGACATATTTGCATTGTCTGCCTGTCCGAAGTGCAAAATTGTCAGTCTTTTCCCTGACAACAGTTTTGGCACAGTATTCGCATAGGCATTTACGTGCGAAAAGAAAGCACAAGATTAACGTAATATTATTAACAACTAAAAAATATACAACGATGAACATTAGACCATTAGCAGACAGAGTGCTGATTAAGCCGGCTGCAGCAGAAGAAAAGACACTTGGCGGAATCATTATTCCCGATTCAGCAAAAGAAAAACCTTTAAAAGGTGAAGTTGTCGCCGTAGGTAACGGAACAAAGGATGAAGAAATGGTTGTAAAGAATGGTGATACTGTACTGTATGGCAAATATGCCGGTACGGAAATCGAACTGGATGGTGAGAAATATCTTATCATGCGTCAGGCTGATATTTTGGCTATTATCTAATTCATTATTAAAAACAATAAAAATATAAGATATATATTACTATGGCAAAAGAGATTAAATACGATATGGATGCCCGCGACCTTCTGAAGAAAGGCGTGGATGAACTGGCTAACGCAGTAAAAGTAACACTGGGCCCGAAGGGACGTAACGTGATCATCGAAAAGAAATTCGGTGCTCCTCACATCACAAAAGACGGCGTAACGGTAGCTAAAGAAGTAGAAATTGCTTGCCCGTTCGAAAACATGGGTGCTCAGTTGGTTAAGGAAGTCGCTTCCAAGACTAACGACAATGCCGGTGACGGTACGACGACTGCAACAGTTCTGGCACAATCTATTATCGGTGTCGGTCTGAAGAACGTAACGGCAGGTGCCAACCCTATGGACCTGAAACGTGGTATCGACAAAGCTGTGGCTAAAGTAGTGGAAAGCATCGCTGCCCAGTCTGAAGCTGTAGGCGACCAGTTCGAAAAGATCGAACACGTAGCCAAGATTTCTGCTAACGGTGACGAAGCCATCGGTAAACTGATCGCTGAAGCTATGCAGAGAGTAAAAACCGAAGGTGTTATCACTGTAGAAGAAGCTAAAGGTACGGAAACAACGGTAGACGTAGTAGAAGGTATGCAGTTCGACCGTGGTTATATCTCTCCGTATTTCGTAACCAACACGGAAAAGATGGAATGCGAGATGGAAAATCCGTATATCCTGATCTACGACAAGAAGATCTCTGTATTGAAAGACCTGCTGCCTATCCTTGAACCGGCAGTTCAGAGCGGTCGTCCTCTGTTGATCATCGCTGAAGATATCGATAGCGAAGCATTGGCAACTTTGGTTGTAAACCGTCTGCGTGGTTCTTTGAAGATCTGTGCTGTTAAGGCTCCGGGCTTCGGTGACCGTCGTAAAGCCATGCTGGAAGATATCGCTGTCCTGACAGGTGGCGTTGTGATCTCCGAAGAAAAAGGCTTGAAACTGGAAGGCGCAACAATGGATATGCTGGGTACTGCTGAAAAGATTACGGTAGACAAAGACACGACTACTATCGTAAACGGCGCAGGCGATAAGGAAGCTATCCAGGCTCGTATCGGCCAGATCAAGACTCAGATCGAAAACACGACTTCCGACTACGACAAAGAAAAACTGCAGGAACGTTTGGCTAAGATGGCCGGTGGTGTTGCCGTACTGTATGTCGGTGCTCCTTCAGAAGTTGAAATGAAAGAAAAGAAAGACCGTGTTGACGATGCTCTGCATGCAACTCGTGCCGCTATTGAAGAAGGTACGGTTCCTGGCGGTGGTGTAGCTTACATCCGTGCTATCGATGCATTGGAAGGCATGAAGGGTGAAAACGAAGACGAAACAACCGGTATCGAAATCGTTAAACGCGCTATCGAAGAACCGTTGCGCCAGATCGTTGCCAACGCCGGCAAAGAAGGTGCAGTAGTCGTTCAGAAAGTAAAAGAAGGTAAAGGCGACTTCGGTTACAATGCCCGTACAGACAAGTATGAAAACTTGTGTGCTGCCGGTGTAATCGACCCTGCTAAGGTAACACGTGTAGCTTTGGAAAATGCCGCTTCTATCGCTGGTATGTTCCTGACTACTGAATGTGTGATCGCTGAAAAGAAAGAAGAAGCTCCGGCGGCTCCTGCCATGAACCCTGGTATGGGCGGCATGGGCGGTATGATGTAATTCTTCCCATAAAGCATAAAATCGGAAACGGCTGCTTCCTGAAAGGGAGGTGGCCGTTTTTTTATTTGCAATATTCTTTATTGTATCAACAGCCTTGTTTTCTCCCCCTAAGCTCTTCATGCAATCTCCTTTGCATTAGCACGATTCATTTTTCTTAAATTATGGGCTATTGAGATGATAATACATTCTGTTTCTACTTTTTGTAGTCCCCTCAAATGCACTCTGCGGAACAACATATTTTGTTTTATGTCTCCAAAACATGTTTCAATATCATGTGCCCGATTTTTCATTAGCCTTTTTTCTTCATCCGTCAGTAGTTTCCGGCGTATTTGTTGCTTGTACTCCTCCAGTTTTTGATTTATTTGTATCGTTCTGTAGTTCCCCTGTTGCCGTTTATTTCCGCATTGCTCAGTTAATGGGCATCCGGTACAATCTCCTCTTCACAAAAGGAGTATAGCAAAGGCCTATTAGAAAATATACTATAATAGTTTAGTTGCATATTGGAAGAGTTTGATGAAAAATATTCTACTGTATTTGTAATGCAAACGGAAAATATTAACAGAAAAACATATTTTTGTATAATTCATTCGTCTTATAAAAATAGTTTCACTTAGATTTGCATAAAGAATGTATTGACGGCTGTGTATATATGAAACAGATGAAACTGAAAGACCTTATAATCCCTTTGTTAGCGACACTGATTTTCTCCGGTTTTACTTTTGCAGGAAACGAACCGGCAAGCGTGTCCCTGCCCGACAGCATCCTGAACGAAGACCATATCTACAAGTATCTCTATACTGACCGGAGCAAGTCGGATCGGATAATGACGGAGATGCGCCGCCGCAAGACCTGCCCGGCATGGGAACTTGATTACATCGAGGGCGACCTGAACTACAACACAGGACGCAATCGTGAGGCATTGAAACACTATAAAGGCGCTCTGGAAAGTTCCCACGTGAAAGGCAATGACACCCTCTGCATGGAATTGTTGCACCGCCAGATTTCCTGCTACGACGGTCTGCACGACGAGGTGAACAAGATGAGTTGCATCAATCGGCTCATGGCTTTGGCCAAAAAACTGAAAGACAAGTCTATGGAAAGCATTGCCCTGTTCAATATGGGCAAGAGTCTGTTCCATCAGGGCGACAAGGAACGGGGCTACGAATATATGGAACAGGGGGCGGCGATGATGGACGATACGGACTACCGCCTGAAATACGACAACCTGCGCTATGAATATAAGACGCTTGCCTTGTTCTACCAGCGTGACGGGCGTTATGATAACGTGCTTCGCATATTGGACGGGTGGGAAGATATCGTTTCCGAGTCCACTGGAGATGAACCCGCCATAGACGGACTGGCAGAAAGCGAGCTGAAAGATCTCCTCGCTATGCGCACCGTAACTCTCTCACGCACAGGATACGAAACGGAAGCAGCGGAGTGTTACCGAAAATTCAGGGAACTCGACAAAGAGCTTGGCCGAAACAACTACCTCGTAATGCCTTATCTGTTCGACACTAAACAGTATGACGAGATATTCCGTATCAACCTGCCGCGCGAGCGTTTCCTTATCGGGCAGAAAGACACGGTTAACTACTACATGGCTTCCATACTGAAATTCCTTGGCTATGCCTACCGTGACGTGGGCAACCATAAGAATTCCTCCGTCTATTTCGAGCGGCTCTCCGTACTTCGCGATAGTCTGAAAGCACGGGAACAGCAGAGTGCTGCACTCGAACTGGCCGAGATATACAAGACCAACGAGCAGGCGGCACAGTTGAAAGAAGACGAGAGCGCGATACGCATACGTACCATAGTCTTTCTTTCCACCGCCATATTGCTGGCCGTGGCGATAGGATTCATTATCTGCATCCTGCATGACAAGCAGATTATACTGCGAAAGAACGAGGCCATGAAAGGCACCATCGATGAACTGATGACCTATAAGAGCGAGTTTTTCATCCGGCAGGCAGAGAACATACGTTTGCGAGATGAGTTGCAGCAGTTCTACAATACGCAGGAGGAACCTGACAGCGAGATGTCGGAGTTATCCGAAAAAGAGCAAAACCTGCCGGACGAAGAAGATGAAGGAACAGAGGTTCCGGTCATCAAGCTGACGGAAAAAGACCGTGTGCTATACGACCGCATCAGCCATGAGATTATCAGCCGCAAGCTCTACCTGCGTCCCGGCTTCAACAAGAGTGAACTGATAAAAGAGATTCACATTCCGGATTACAAGTTTGCCGCATTGTTCAAGACATTTGCCGGATGTGGTTTCTCACAATACCTGCGGGACTGTCGGATGGACTATGCCATCGGCCTGATGCGCAAGCATCCGCAGTGGAGCATGGAAGCTGTTGCCAAGGAAGCACAAATGTCAAAAACTTCCTTTTACAGACAATTCCAAGAGAAATACGGCATGAATCCGTCCAATTATATAAAGACGGAATTATTCTCTCATTGATAAATACCTGATAATTAGAATATTAAATATAAAGTGTGTTTTTTGGGGACACCTAATATAATTTTTTGGGACACCTACTCACTTAAAATCCACTCTTTTTTATAGCACTTACATTACATTTGGTCCATGTTATAATTCAAATATAAAAACAAGTTAATTATGAAGATCATGAATGTTACAAAGGACAAACTACAGAATCTAATTTATGGATTCTTGGCAATCGCTGCCGTTGCCATCGCGACTGGCTGTTCGAATGACGATGACGATAATGGCGATGACATTATCAGCGATAAAGTTGTAGCTTCCGCCTCCTATACACTCGATTTGTCATACACCGAAGACCAGTTGGCATTGTTCGACATCTCCGCTGAATACACTTCCCCGAAGGGCGAAAAGGTAACGGAACCCATTACGAAGGAATGGAGCAAGACGGTGAAATTCGATGCGTTCCCTTCCACCTTTACCTTGGTTGTCACGCAAAAACTGAAAGAGGGTGTGGAACTGACGAAGGAGAGTTACAAAATCGGATCTAAGAAGATAGAGACGGTGAAAGTATTGTATGCAGACGGAAGTGAAGCTTACAATAAGTTGTCTGGAAGTGACAACAATCCTGCATATTCACTCGGAGCCGACAAGATAGAACAGTATGCCGAGAAAAAAAGAGAGGATCACAATATCTCGTTCACCATCAGCCTGAACGAAGATAAAAGCAACGTAGTGATAACCAACAACTGAGGTATTCTGAATGACAGCCACCACCGTGCAACATGGCGTAAGCACGGAGGATGCCCCTTCAAGTAATAAGGTGTAACCGCTCCTTTCGCAGGGAGCGGTGGCACAAGAAACAAAAGATAAAACAGAATAAGAAGGAAGTGGAACAGGAATGTACAACGCTCCCGTAGAGCTTGGATTTCACTCACCATCTCGCCAAAGCATAAACTACCTTATTTCAAAATCATACTCTATGGCTTATCTTCAATAAGTTATTTCAAATCTGCATTTGTTGCATAAAAAAGTATGATTACTGTTTGGCAGTTTCAAAAATGTTGCTACCTTTGCAACCGCAATCGAGAGAGATTGCTTCACTGAAAAGTGCTGAATTGCCCAGGTGGCGGAATTGGTAGACGCGCACGTTTCAGGTGCGTGTGTCGAGAGGCATGCAGGTTCGAGTCCTGTTCTGGGCACTTCAAAAACGGCTTAACATCAATGTGTGTTAAGCCGTTTTTTTGTTTTCGGTTTATTTGATTTTTGAGAGTTCTTCGATAAGTGCGGGGCGACGGGGGCGGCGAGCCTTCTGCTCTTCAATGATAACATCTGCTTCTTTTTTTCCTCCATATTCAATGAGCTTACGGAGCATATTGGCTCCGTCCTGATAAGCGTCGCGATTGGATGCGTTTTGAAAATGCTGACGTGCGCAATTTCCGTACAGCTTAATAAATTCATCTTGATAGAGGTTACGCACAGCCTTTGGAGTGTCTTCCAGAAGATATTGGTCGGGGTTCTTCTTTATATAATTTATATATCTGTCCCACATCTCCTCTTGGGTGAATATGTATGTCAGGATATTCCTGTTTTGTTTGTCGATGGCTTCTTCGATCAAAGAGTCACGCCATTTTGTCCAGTCCTCTTTTGACACATTGGA
Organism: Parabacteroides hominis; assembly: GCF_014287585.1. GTDB lineage: Bacteria > Bacteroidota > Bacteroidia > Bacteroidales > Tannerellaceae > Parabacteroides > Parabacteroides hominis. Next base: position 29,645 of record NZ_JACOOJ010000009.1, read on the forward strand.
TTTGATCAGAGAATACATGTTTGTATAAGAGTAATCTTTATTTCTCCAGAGATTTCCGTTAAAAAAGAAATAACGTGCAAGGCGAAGGATATTATCCACATCATTTTTTTTGCGATATACGTCCATTTCCCATGTCTTCCAGTCATTGACAAGGCCGGCATATCGGGCATCAGCGATTATTCCTTGCTGTGCAAGCTTGAGTACTTCGTCAAGGTCGCCTTCGTCCCATGCCATCTGAAGAAGTTGTTTTCGGAAATCGCTGTTGTCTACATTGTCATACATGAATTTACGTTGCTCTTCCGGGGTTCCGCAACGTGCCATTAGTTTGACGCGATAAGAACGGGCTTTGTTATATGCATACTTTGAATTCCAGTTGTCGCCTGTTGGCTTGATCTCATCGAGTGCTGCGAACACTGAATTTTGTCTTTCCTGAGTGTTGGCGAGCTTGATGGCTATTCCCATCCAGTCCCATTTCCAGTCCCATTTCCAGTCCCATCCATCGAGATCTTTGTTTTTGAAGCGAGTAAGGACGAAATTGAATATTTTGCTTTCTATTTCATGCGGCAGTTTTTGCTGAGTAAGGATGTCCCATTTTTCAAAGCAGTCGCTAATGATGGAACCGAGATTTCCATTGCTGTCATCACCGCAGTTCAGTATTTCTTCGGCTGAATCGGCAAACCCGCTTAATAAGGCAAAAACTACGTCCCATTTCTTATTCTCCATAGCCTCGTCTGCTTCCTCCAAGATTCTTGAAACGGCACTGTTGAAGCCAAAGGTGCTGTGGTATTCTATATATCCATACCGCCCTTGGTAAGCTGTTATGAGTTCATTGATACGATTTGAATAAGAGGATGGGGTTGGGGTAAATAAGGTGCCTGTTCCTAATGCAAGGAAACGGTCCCGGAACTGTCTGTCATTGGAACATTCCTTTTTGATAAAATCTCCTATCTGTTTTTATCAAGAATGGTAATCAATTTTTCGATCGTCGAGTTGTTGTTCTTCATGTTGATTCTTTTAATATTAATTGAGCAATAAAGATAAACAAATGTCTTGGAAAATTGAGAGTTGAAGTGTTGATTATTCTTCAGACGGACCAATTATTTTCAAAGACCGGATTAAACCTTTGTGGATATTTTTTCGTCTGAATAGACAGGAAAAGGAAGAGAGTAATGATTATTTTCTTATATTTACCCCAAATTAGTGAGTAGGAATGCAACAATATATAGAGGAAGAGATAATAAAACAATTACGTGATCCGGCGCATCAACGTGATGCCTTCGCGCAGGTTGTCAATTTCTACGGGGAGAAGTTGTATTGGCAGATACGAAAGATGGTGTTGGACCATGATGATGCCAACGACTTATTGCAGAATACATTCCTGAAAGCCTGGACGAACATCGACTATTTCCGGGGAGAAGCGAAGTTGTCGACCTGGTTGTATAAGATCGCGATTAACGAATGTATAACCTTTCTGAACCGCCAGCGTGCGCAGAACAATGTCTCGATTGACGATACGGACGTGTTTTTGCTGGAGCGCCTGAAAGGAGACGAGTATTTCGACGGAGATGCTGCCCAGATGAAGTTGCAGGAAGCGATCCTAACATTGCCGGAGAAACAACGTGCCGTTTTTAATATGAAATATTTTGACGATATGAAATATGAAGATATGTCTGAGATTTTCGGGACTTCCGTAGGCGCTTTAAAAGCCTCCTATCACCATGCGGTGAAGAAAGTGGAGGAGTTTTTAACAAAAGACATTTAAACCTTTCGTGTTACCATTTGTCAAAAGAGCATAAAAGAGAGATGATATGAAAACAGAACAAAACAATCTGGACCGTCTTAAAGGGAAAAATCCTTTTACTGTGCCCGAAGGGTATATGGAAGGATTGACGGCAAACATTATGAGTCAGCTTCCCGATAGAGAGCCTGAGAAGGAAGCAAAAAAAGTTTCCTTGATGGATCGTGTTCGTCCCTGGTTATATATGGCAGCCGTTTTTGCCGGACTGGGTTTGTTTTTTAAAGTTTTGGTCGGGCCGGAAGATAAAACGGCAAAAACGGATTCATTACTCGTGAAAACAGAAGTGTCTCCTAACACGGTTTCCGCTCTGCAAGCGGCCGAGGACGAAGAATACCTGGAGTACCTGGAAGATCAGTATGCCGGTTATATATTGGCAGAAGAAATAGGGGAAACCGAATAAATTGAAAAAAAATAAAGTTTGACGAAATATTTTTGAAAGAATACTTGTATGAATAAAATATTTTTTATTACATTTGTGGCGTGTTTAGTTGTGTTCTCATTCAGTGCTCACGCTCAAAGTGGGAAACAGCATCGAAATTTTGATAGAGAAGCGTTCCTTGCTAAAAAGAATGCTTTCATTACGGCAGAAATGGGGTTGACCCCGGAAGAGGCTGCATCATTTATACCTCTTTGTAACGAACTGCAAGAAAAGATGTTTGAGGCCGGTCGTGAATGTCGTAAACTATCCAAAGATTTAAAGCGCAATGAAAGTGCAACCGATGCTGACTACCTAAAGGTAATCGATGAGTGTGTGAGCGTGAACATGAAGCAGGCACAGTTGGAAAAGGAGTATTATGAAAAGTTTAAAAAGATATTGTCTCCAAAGAAACTTTACAAATACAAACGTGCGGAAGGAAAGTTCGCGCGGGAGTTTATGAGAGGAGGAGATGATAGAAAAGAAGAGAATAAAAAGAAATAAAATATTATCATTATTTGTGTTTTTTGTTTAGATTTAGTTTTGGCGTTTAAGTTAAGGGAGGGGTGGCGACGTGATGTCGGTTCCCCTTTTGTTTTTTATAAACCTTTCGATTTGGCTTCGTCCCAGATCCGATCCATTTCTTCCAAAGACATTTCTTTTAATGACTTGCCTTCTTTGATGGTATGCTCTTCTAAATAGTTGAAACGGCGGGTGAATTTCTGGTTCGTGCGTTCCAAAGCATTATCCGGATTGATCTTATAGAGGCGGGCAGCGTTGATCAGGCTGAAGAACAGGTCTCCGAACTCGGCTTCCATCTTGTCTGCATCCATCTTGTCGATTTCGGTTTTCAGTTCGGTAAACTCTTCGTGCACCTTATCCCAGACTTGGTCGCGCTGTTCCCAGTCGAAGCCAACGTTGCGGGCTTTGTCCTGGATGCGATGAGCTTTGACCACGGAAGGGAGTGAAGCGGGGACGCCTTCGAGAACTGTCTTGTTGCCGCCTTTTTCCTTTAGTTTGAGTTGTTCCCAGCTCTGTTCCACTTTGCCGGCTGTATCGGCCTGTGCACTTCCGAAAACGTGCGGATGGCGATAGATCAGTTTTTGGCAAAGGCTGTCGCATACATCTTTGATGTCGAACGCCGCCTTTTCTTCACCGATCTTGGCATAGAAGACAATGTGCAGGAGCAGGTCGCCCAATTCTTTTTTAATGTTATTGTTGTCATCTTTCATGATGGCATCGCACAATTCGTAAGTTTCTTCGATCGTATTCGTGCGAAGGCTTTCGTTTGTTTGTTTACGGTCCCACGGACATTTAACACGAAGCTCGTCCAGAATGTCGAGCAATTGTCCGAAGGCTTCCATCTTTTCTTGTTTAGTTGCCATTTTTTAGTTGTTATGATTGGGGAGGAAGGCTGTGTGTTAAAGAGATTGATTTCTCTATCTCTTTAACACACAGCCTATGAGATATTATTTGTTTTTTTCTTGTTGCTTGAAGACTTTCAACCCGTTTTCCAGGAATTTGATATAGTCGGGAACACTTTCGTTGAATGCATACGAAGGGCCGAGCGGTTCGCCCTCGTCGTTCAGCAAGATGTAGAACGGTTGGGCGTTTGCACCGAATTTGCTGCGCTGCAAATAACTCCATTTGTCGCCGATTGTTTTCAACTTACGAGTCTTGCCGTGCTCTTCGATTGTGATCGGCTGCGGCAGCTTCGTCTTGTCGTCGACCATCAGGGTGATCAGGACATAATCGTTTTCCAATATCTGTTTTACTTTCGGGTCGGTCCAAACAGATGCTTCCATCTTACGGCAGTTTACACAACCGAAGCCGGAGAAGTCGATCATGACCGGCTTGTTCACCTTCTTGGCATAAGCCATACCGGTTTCGTAATCGTCAAAAGCAGCGTGCACTTCACTATTGTACAGGTTGAAATCCTGAGTATACAGAGGAGGCGCGAAAGCACTGATCGCTTTCAATGGAGCTCCCCAAAGCCCCGGAACCATGTAAACGGCAAAAGAGAAAGAAATGATCGCCATGAACAGGCGCGGCACGGATACATACGGCAGGTCGCTGTCGTGGCTGAACTTGATTTTGCCTAACAGGTAAACTCCCAGCATGATAAAGATCACGATCCAAAGCACGATAAACACCTCGCGATCCAGCAACCGCCATCCGTAAGCTAAGTCGGCGACAGAGAGGAACTTCAGCGCTAAAGCCAATTCAAGGAAACCTAACACCACCTTGACAGAGTTGAGCCAGCCGCCGGACTTCGGCATACTTTGCAACATATTCGGGAAGATAGCGAAAAGGCTGAACGGAATAGACAGCGCCAAAGCAAAACCAAACATACCGATAGCCGGTCCAACCGCCGTCCCCATCGAAGCAGCCTGCACCAGCAAAGTCCCGATAATCGGACCCGTGCAAGAGAAAGACACCAGCACCAGCGTAAACGACATGAAGAAAATACTGATAATCCCTGTTGTCGAATCCGCCTTCGTGTCCAGCTTATTCGTCCAGGACGAAGGCAATACCATTTCGAACGCCCCGAAGAAAGAGATGGCAAAGACAACTAACAGCAGGAAGAATATGATATTGAAGATCGCATTCGTCGACAAGTCGTTCAGCGCGCTTGCCCCGAATATACCCGTGATCAGCAATCCCATCACCAGATAAATCACAATGATCGAAAGTCCGTACGTCACCGCATCGCGGATCGCCTTCTTGCGGTCCTTCGTCCGTTTGAGGAAGAAGCTGACCGTCATCGGGATCATCGGCCATACGCAAGGTGTCAGCAGGGCGATCAATCCGCCTAAGAAACCGGCGAAGAAGATGAACAACCAGGACGTGTCGGTTGCGGAAACCGTCGTGTCGCCGAAAGCCTTCAACTGGTCGATAACAGGAGTCCAAAGGGCAGTGTTGTCAGTCAGTTCGTTGGAAACGCGGACCGGCTTATTTTCAGCTTTGTCCTTGTTGGTGTCAGGTTCGGGGATTCCCGGACTGGGCAGTTCTTCTATTATTTCGGTATCCGGTTGCACGGCTGTCACATCGTTTTGGTCGACTTCCGGGGTTTCGGCAACCGTTTCGGCGGCAGCCGTCATCTTTATATTCTTTTTGTCGAACGAGAAACCGACGCGGTCTGGCGGCAGGCAAGTCTCGTCGTTACAAGCCATAAATTCCACTTCACCCTCGGCTTTGAACTTGGCCGGATCGGTCACTTTAATCTTCTGGGTGAACGAGACAGTTCCCGGATACCAACGCAGGTTCATGGCAAACAGTTCGTCATACACGGTAGTCGGTTTGACAGACGGTGTCGGTTTGCCGATCAGCTCGGCTCCTTTCAGTGTCTCGAATGTGAACGAAGTGGAGACTGGGCCGCCTTCCGGCAGGTCCTGGTCATACAAATGCCAGCCTTTATCGGCAGTAGCGGTAAACACGATCTCTTTCTCTGCGGAACCGGAATCATTCAGTTGTATCTTCCATTTCACAGGCTGGAGAATCTGTGCCTGTACGGTCAGTGCGACGAGCACCAACATCAAGGTACTAAAGAGCTTCTTCATATTATTCTTATTTTTGTTTATTTAGCTAAAGAGGAAAATTTATCAGGAATGCGTGTTTCGAAATGCATCTCTTCGCCCGTTACCGGATGAATGAAGTCGAGCCGTCGGGCGTGAAGCATCAGCCGTCCGGTGGGATCTGTCTCCGCCCCGTACTTGAAATCGCCAGCGATGGAGTGGCCGATCGATTGCATCTGTGCGCGTATCTGGTTCTTGCGTCCTGTCTCCAGATCGAGTTCCAACAGCGAATAAGCCCCGTTGCTGTGCAGCAGGCGGTAGCGGGTGATCGCCTCTTTCCCGTCTCCTTCGACTGTCACGTAGACCTGCATCTTGGTGTTTTCGGTCAGGTTGGAGATGATCAGGTCGGAATCTTTCTCCGGTCGTCCTTCCACTACGGCCACGTATGTGCGTGCCGTGATGGCGGAGTTCCAGTTCGATTGCAATGCTTTTTGCACTTGCTGGTTCTTGGCGAACATCATCAGTCCCGAAGTATCGCGGTCCAGGCGGTGGAGCACGAATATCTTGTTGCGCGGGTCCGTCTTCTTGACATATTCGCTAAGCAGGTGGAAAGCGGTCCGTTCCTTCACGCGCGCGCTGGAAACCGAAAGCAAGCCTTCTTTCTTGTTTACGACTATCAGGTCGTCATCTTCCCAAACAATCGTGAGCAGCGGATTGTTGAACTCGACTTTCCCCCGTTCGTAGCTGATTAACACCTCGTCGCCCGGTGCGAGCGGCATGTCGAACTGTGAGGTTACCGTACCATTGACTGAAATCTGTCCGTGGGCGAGCAGTGCCTTGACGGAACTTTTACTTTGTTCGTTTAAAAGGCCGAACAGGAAAGTGAGTAACGTATTCTCCTCTTTCACTGTAACTTTACGTCCGCGAGGGGCCCTGGATCTATCTGTGCCTCTGTATTCTGAGCGTCTTGTCATATTCCTGATTATATATAGTCTACAAAAGTACTACAATTTCTTGATATACGGAAGAACGTGGAAGGGGTAAACTATTTGGTTGCGTGACCGGATGCATAGTTTGCTATTTTTCTTGCCAAACCGGGAGGAATTGCCAATACTTCGGAAATCCCATATCTTTAAGTTCGAGTAGACTGCAATCGGATTTAAGCAGTTCCTTGATATGAATTTTAAAGTCGTTACCGGGACTAATCATATCAAGGATATAGGCTATACAAGAAAGTACGGCAAACAATTTGTTTGTGCGTATTTGTTCGATAGTCGTTCTATCCATAAACGGATAAGGAGTGTTGTATGGCAAGGTTATGCTGACCATAAATCGACGATTCCAAATGCGACTGTGGTGGGCGCAACAGTTGCGTAGATTGGATATTGCGTGTAGCCAATTCTCCAATATAGCTACTTTTTTCAAGCCGAATTGATCAGTAATGTACTCTTTGCGAGTATCTAATCTTAAGGATTGGAACAATCGGCTTAATGTGGCAAACGACACCACTTCGAGTGCCATCCAACTTGGTGGCATTGGTGGGGCATTGTATTTGGAACTGTAATGCTTGATAAAATCCTCGTTGCTACGGTTTACGTCAGCTTCGATATGTTCCATTAAATTATCATAGTCGAAACGATACAAACTTTCATCATCATACCAATGGCTATCACCTGTGCTTTCGGCATAGACCTGTACGATCTTTGTGCGCACTGCCACTTCAATCTTCTCAATTGCATTGAAAATAAGCGAACGCAGTCTGCGGTCAAAGCAATAAAGGGCAATGATGTCCTTAAAGTGTATGTCTGTACGGGTGAAGTTATGGTCGGTATCTTCATCGTTTTCTTGGAACGGATAAGTGTAAGCACGAAGCCGATAGTAACTAATATTGAAAAGATAGGCGGTTGCCTCGCTTTCATCATCGAAAACAAGCCCTCGTTGTTTTAGCCGTGCAACTTGCTCGGCGAGGGTCAACGGCTTCTTTGTATAATCAATTTTATCAGAAGCTACCATGTAAAAACTCGAAGACCTCCCCGGGTGCGCTGTTCTATGGGAAGCGTGGGAGGTCATATTGTGTGCAAAGGTAATACATTGTATATGAATCTGCAAGGCTCTCACGAAAATAATTTGAAGCATTACGTTTTTTCTTTCTATTTATTAGGAATTTCCTCCCTATTTGTTGTATCTTTAGATGCTATTCATAAGTCGTTCGCTGGCTGGCGGTCGATTGTCCGCTGGCTGGCGAACGATTGTCCGCTGGCTGGCGAACGATTGTCCGCTGGCTGGCGAACGATCGACCGCCGGCCAGTGAACGATCGTCCGCCGGCCGGCGGACAACTTGGCGAATGAAGAGAAAATCTTAACGGATAGGCTGGATTGAGTTAATATATCATGTAAAAACATTTAATCATTAGAAAATATGTCAGCAGAATACAAGTTAGTGCGTCGCCCGAACCCGTATAAAACGGCTGTAAAACAACCGCTTTACCCCTGTTTTGTTCCCTGGAGGACTGTCCGTCTGGACGATTTGGCGAGGATGGCGCAAGGGCGTTCTTCTTTTTCATCGGCGGATATCAAGGGGATGTTGCAGTTGCTTCAGGATTTGATCGTAGATGCTTTGGAGTACGGTCAATGTATCGAATTGGAAGGAATCGGCACGTTCGGCCTCTCCCTGAAATCCCGTCCGGTCATGGAAGAGAAGGAGATACGCGCCGAGTCGATCCGTTTCCAGGATGTGACGTTCCGCTCGTCGAAGGAGTTGCGTGACCGTCTGTGCACGATACAACTGGAACGTTCGCCGGAAAAAGACCCTGTCGGTTTCACCCCGGAAATGTGCGAACAGCGGACGATGGAATACCTGAAGACGCATCCTTATATAACCGGCAAAGTTTATCGCGGCCTTTGCCGTTGTGGGAAGACGAAGGCCGCTACGGATCTGAAAAGGATGATGCAGGCGGGAAAGTTGGTGCGGATATTCGTCGGGAATGCGTATTTGTTCCGCGTTCCGGTGGACGAGGCATGAACAGCTTAAAGACACGGCAAATAGGTTTGATTTAGCAGAAAAATAATAGTGTGGCGATTTGTATTGGCTGCACGGTATATAATTTATCTAAAATATTCTTACCTTTGTTTCGTGCGTAAGGGGCAAAGCGTTGCCAGCATAATTTTGTTTTAGAAAACGTAGGCGTTTAAAGATACTACTTAAATAGAAATCTGGACAATTTCTTCCCAAACAGGTAGTCACAACGCTAACGTCCTTTCATTTGTTAATACACATACAGATATGATGTATTTTATATTTGTGTATTTCAGATAAAGGGCGTGGCGCTGTTGTATATATTGTTGGGAGGGCCGTCCAGAGCCTCTATTTAATATGTCAACAGTTTCCACGCCTCTTTTATTTATAAACATTCAATCGGGAACTGTTGAATGTAAAAACATGCCAAATGCAATGATGGAATTTTTCTTGGTTACTAAACTTCGACGCCGGATAGCAGCTTGTTTGGAGGGTGCTTTGACTCCGGTTCATGTTGCCGATCTTTTTTGGGAACTTCGCCCTTATATGGCGTCCCACGAGATCAAACTGACGGATCGTGGCATTATTCTTCCTGCCCTTTCTTCCGGCAGTTCCCCTGAAGTTATCTATTCGGATGACGTACTCGCTCTATCGAGCAGCCGGCGAGGCGTGTTGATGCTTTTACTCCGTAACGGGGATGCCTGCCTGTTGTCCGGTCAAAGTTCGTCCCGCAAACGGATACATCTTTGCCACCAAACGTTTTTCCGTCTTGCCTGCACTGAAATCGGATTGCGTTTGTGGGTATTGAAAGAATCGTTGTTGGACTGGTAGAATCTGTTTCGGAACTTGCCGGTATGAATGAGATTATTTTGCGGGCAGATGTTTAAACTCTGAAATAATATACTATTTTTGCTAAAAAGATTAAATCAAACTGGTATGTTATACCTTAAAGGAGATTTTGAGAAGCTATATAAGCTGTATTATCCGAAGATGTTCGCTTTTGCCAAAAACTATGTTCCGGCAAACGAAGATGCGGAGAATATAGTGCAAGATGTGTTTCTTACACTTTGGGAAAGAAAAGAGGAAATCGAGATATCTTTTACGCTTACGACCTATTTGTTTACGCTGGTGAAAAACCGCTGCCTGAATTTCCTGCGCCACAAGCTGATCGAAGAAGAGTATAACAGCCAGATGAAAGAAGAGTTAGGATTCAAACTGTATGCTTTGGAGGCGTTCGACTATTCCTACCAGTCGGAAGAGGAGTTGCAGGAGATTATCCGGCGTGCTCTTGACACGTTGCCGGAACGTTGCCGCGAAGTCTTTATCAAAAGCCGCATCGAAGGACTCAAATACAAGGAAATATCGGACGAACTCGGAATCTCTGTGAATACGGTAGAGAACCAAATGGTTACAGCTCTCAAAAAATTACGTGTGGCACTGAAAGACTATTTGCCGTTACTGCTGTTCCTGGTTAATTAATGTTTATTTTGGACTGAGCCATAGTGGTACGTTCCGCGATGAGGGTTTAATTTATATAATGACAAAAGAAAGTATGTACGATCTGTTATCAAAATATTTGACAGGGGATATTTCAGCGGAAGAAAAACAAATACTTTTTCAGCAGTTGAAAGAAGATGAAGAGCTTAGGAAAGAGGCAGCCGGAATACAAAATCTGTCCGCGCTTGTTTCTATGGCGAATGAAGATGGAGCAGCTTCGGACAGGCAATATCGCTCGTTTGTCGGCATGCGGAAGAAACGCGCGTTGCTATTCAGCCTGCGTAAAGCGGCGGGCTATGCTGCGATCGTGCTCTTTTCCGTCCTGTCGACTTATCTGTTGATGAATTATGCCGGGGATAAGGAGGATGAGCTTGTCCGTTATCAGGAGTTTTCGACTCCGGCGGGACAGCGTGCTAAAGTCTTGCTTGCCGATGGCACAGAAGTCTGGTTGAACGCCAACACCACCTTGCGTTATCCCGAACGTTTCGACCCGAAAAGGCGGGAGGTCGAACTGCATGGCGAAGCCTTCTTCGAAGTGGAAAAAGCCGCAGGGAAGCCTTTCGTGGTCAAAACAAACAAAATGGACATTAAGGTCACCGGAACGAAGTTCAATGTGAATGCTTACGACACGGAAGAATATTTTGTAGCTTCACTGGTCGAAGGAGCTGTCTCCGTCTCCTGTGCGCATGACAGGAGTAACAGCTATGCTTTATTACCCCGGCAGCAGATCGTTGTCTCAGACCATTCTTCCAAAGTCTCCCCATTCGAGAATACTGATTTTATGGCATGGAAGGAAGGCGTGTTTATCTTTGACGATATGTTGATGACGGATATCATTAAGAAGCTGGAACTCTATTATGATGTCTCGATCATCGTAAAAAACACGAAACTCGAAAACTTCCGCTATACCGGTAAATTCAGGCAACGGGATGGAGTGGAAAGCGTTTTGCGGAAACTCCAGATCGTATATCCGTTCAAGTATACGAAAGATGATGATAAGAACTTGATCGTATTGCAATAAAATCACATTATCATTTTGACAGGAAAATAGGGTAATGTGGTATAATCCGTATTGTTAAAAAATATTACCCGCTATAGTAATTTCAATTATCCGCTATAAAAATCCGGTTTTGATGGGATAGTAGTGATATTTTGATAGTAGTGGTTGGAATTTGAAAAATTAAATAATGTTTAATTTAGTGATGCCTATAGTGGTGTTTCAGGTGTGAAGGGTCAAACTTATAAATATCAGGAAAAACATGTGTAACCTTAAAAAATAGTATGCCTATGGTTTAGAACAGTCTTTTTTATATAAAAAAGTTGGCAGGTGTTACAGCACCTGCCAACCGTAATATCTAACACTCTTAGTCGAAAAAAGTATTAAACAATTAATTTTACAAAGGTATGGAAAAATATACTTTGTCAGTCTTATTATGTCAAAGAAAACGCTTAAAGAAGTTTTTTAGTATTATGAGAATATCTGCATTATTGTTGTTCGTCTGCATTTTTGCATCTTATGCGTCGAATGCAAGTTCCCAGACAGCAAAAGTGAATATTACGAACGAACGTATGACTATCGGGACCTTTATCAAGAAGGTTGAAAAGGAAACAGGTTATATGTTTGTTTATAATAAAAAAGATATTGACGCAAACAAAACAGTCTCTTTGCAAAAAGGTACGAATACGGTAGTAGATTGCCTGAACCGTATTTTTGAAGGTTCGGGTGTGTCATATGTTTTTGAAGATGATTATATCGTGTTGACGAAACGTGTGCAGGCACAGGATAATGCCGTTGCCCAGCAATCCGGAAAAGTCATCCAAGGAGTCATTACGGACGAAACAGGTTTGTCGGTGATCGGTGCCAATGTGTTCGTGAAAGGCACTACTATCGGTACGGTAACGGATGTTGATGGTAAGTTTTCTGTAGAAGTCCCTTCTGACGATGCCATCCTCGTCATTTCCTATATCGGTTATATGGAACAACAGATTTCTGTGAAAAAGCAAAAAAACTGGGCGATCGTGTTGAAGGAAGATTCACAAAGCCTGGATGAAGTGGTGGTTGTCGGATATGGAACACAGCGTAAAGGAAATATTGCAACGGCGGTAACTACTATAAAAGCAGAAACATTACAGAACCGTCCGGTTCAGACCGTTGGTGAAGCTTTACAGGGACAAATACCAGGTTTGAGTGTGACAGCTAAAGGTGCTCCGGGAGAGTCTCCCACACTTCGATTGCGCGGTTCTTCTGTTTTGAATGCGGATAACTCGTCTGCCCCATTGATTTTAGTGGATGGGGTACCGGCTGATTTTAACTTTTTGAATCCGGAAGATATTGAAAGTATTAATGTGTTAAAGGATGCTGCTTCTGCTGCAATTTATGGTTCACGGGCAGCCAATGGTGTTCTTTTGATTACGACGAAACGAGGTAAGGAAGGAAAGCCTACTTTTCGATATAATGGTTCGGTTGGAGTAAATACGCCGATGCATATGCCAAAATCAATCGGTTCAGCGGATTATGCTCGGATTATGAATGAAGCGGTAAGAAATATGAATGGGGATCCGGTTTATACAGAAGATGAGATTGCAAACTATGCAAAAGGAACTGATCTGAATCGATATCCTAATACGGATTGGTTGGATTTAGCGATTCAGAATAGTATTACAACCCGTCATGGAATAGAGGCTTCCGGTGGAACAGAGAAAGTTAAATATTTGGTGAGTGCTGGTGTTGATCATCAGACCGGGATTTTCCCTCAAACACAACAGAATGTATTTAATGTGAGATCAAGCACGGATATTGCAATCAGTAAGAAGTTTGATATGTCTTTTGATATACGTTACCAGTTGCGGGATATGGAGGCTTTGAATAACCAGCAAGATATTTATAAACAGGTAATCGCAGCGGATCCAACGATGGTCGCTTATTATACGGATGGAACGTATGGCTATAATGCTGGCTTTTTTACGAATCCGTTAGTAGCTTTGTATGAAGGAGGACAGAAATTTACAAATAGACATGAGGCTTCCGGTATATTTAAACTGAATTATGAAATTATAGAAGGGTTGACTATTACGGGGATCGCGAATGTGAAATATACGTTTAAAAATGAAGAGTCCAGGAGTCGTAAGTTAGTTTATAAAAACTATTTCACACAAGAATTGATCGAAAAGGGGGAAAATAGTTTTTCGGATCGTCGTGATTATAATGCTTACTATAATTTGCAGGCTTTGTTGAATTACAAGAAAAGTTTCGGGGTTAATAACTTCGATATTTTGGCGGGGTATCAGCAGGAAAATGAAAGTAGTGACTGGCTGAAAGGTGCCCGTTCCGGTTATCCGACGGATTTGATTTGGGAACTGAATCCAGGACCGAAAGATAATTGGAGTAATGACGGAAATGGTGAACATTGGGCATTGGCCTCTTTTATCGGTCGTATCAATTATGATTATGACAATAAATACATTCTGTCGTTGAGTATACGTTCGGATGCTTCTTCTCGCTTTGCAAAAGGCAGTCGTTGGTCTTCGTTTCCTTCTGTCGCTGCAGCATGGAGAGTTTCGCAAGAATCATTTATGGAAGGAACAAAGGAGTATTTGGATGATTTGAAACTTAGAGTGTCTTGGGGACAAACGGGTAATGCGACTGGTTTGGGATTGTATCCGAGCTATACTTTGGTTTCTACCGGTGGCTTAATCTTGAATAATAGCTACCAACAAATGGCTCAATTGAAAACAATCGGAAATCAGGATTTGACTTGGGAACATTCAGATATGTTCAATGTTGGTTTGGATGCTAAATTTTTAAATAGCCGTCTGAATTTCACGGGTGAATATTATGTCAAGAATACGAGAGATATTTTATTGGCTGTTCCGGTACCGTTGGAATATGGTTTTGGCAAACCTAATATGAATATTGGTCAAGTACGTAATAAAGGTTGGGAATTATCTTTGGGCTGGAGTGACCGAATCAACGATTTCGGATATAGCATTTCGGCTAATTTGTCAGATAACCGGAATGAAGTGATTGATTTGGGAGATACAGGACCCTGGAAGGGATCTAATACCTATACAGAAGTCGGCTTGCCATTCAATTCGATTTACGGATATGAATCGATGGGATTATTCCAATCTGATAAGGAGGTGGCGGATGCTCCATTCCAAAATTCGAAAACGGCGGCAGGAGATATTCGTTATAAAGATCAGAATGGGGATAACAAGGTTGATGCAAATGACCGTGTAGTATTAGGGGATCCTAATCCTCATTTTCTGTATGGTTTGAATTTGGCATTCGATTATAAAAACTTCGATTTGGGAATGTTTTTCCAAGGTGTAGGACAGATGGATCGAATAGTGAATGACAATTTTGTAAGACCTTTGAATGATGCTACTATATTTGCGCATCAGCTTGATTATTGGACTTCTCAGAATACGGATGCCAAATATCCTCGTATCTTGAATAAAACTGATGCTAATCATAATTATGAGACCTCAGATTTTTGGATGATCAATGCAGGTTACTTACGCATGAAGAACCTTTCAGTCGGTTATACTGTTCCGCGTAAGTTTTTATCTCCTATTGGCTTAAGTCGTTTACGAGTTTATTTTACGGCGAATAATCTGTTTACAATTTCGGACTTTGTGCCGGGTATGGATCCTGAAGCATCCAGCGCGTGGGCCTATCCGTTTGCACGCACTTATTCTTTTGGTTTGAATGTTCAATTTTAAAAGTGAGGAAAAATGAAAACATTAAAAAAATATATATATGCGATTGCTTTTTCACTGAGTTTATTTTCGTGTGATAGTTTTTTAACAACTCCGCCGCTGGATCAAATTTCGGAAGATCAGTGGTGGAATGATAAAAGCCAGACAGAGATGATGGTGAAAGGAGCTTATCAGTATATTTATGGTACGGAAGAAGTTGCATATCGGGATTGTTTCAGTGATAATGGAATGCGTAGAAGTTCCGCTCAAACAGAAATAGGTAATGGAACTTATACAACTCAGAATAGTGCTGTGAAAAGCGAATGGAGATATTCTTCTATTGCCAAGTTGAATTATATAATGGAAGGTTTGGAGAAAGCTAAAGATAAAATTACGGAAGCGGAATATTTGAGATTTAGTGCGGAGGTGCGTTTTATCCGGGCTTTTGTTTATTATGATATGATATTCTATTTCGGCGATATTCCACTGATCACCAAAACGCTGACTGTTGCGGAGTCTCGTGAGACTTCTCGCCAGCCTCGTCAGGAAGTTTTGGATTTTATATTGAGCGAATTGGAAGATTTTGTTCTCCCCAATATAAATGCACAGGAAATTAAAGAGAGTGGACGAGTAAACGAGCAGACAGTCAATGCATATCTTTCTCGTATCTATTTGTATGAAAAAAATTATGAAAAGGTTTTAGAATATACCGATAAGGTAATAAAGTCTGGTGATTACGAATTATATGCCGATTATGATGAATTGTTCCGTCCACAGTCGGATGGAAACAACAAGGAGGTAATCTTTGAACGTCAATATACTTCGCCGTTGGTTGTTCACGATTTAAACAGGAATTTGTCGTATGTTTCTGGTGTTTATTCTGGATGGTCAAATGTGCTTGCTTTAAATGAGTTGGTTGACGACTATGAATGTCTGAACGGACATCCCGTTTCAGAATGTGAATCTTTAGGTTGTGAGTATGCTCAAAAAAGGAAAGATGCTGAAACGGAAATCCACCGGGGGGAATTTGATTTTCGTGATCCTCGCTTGAATACAACTATCACTTGGCCGTACAAGGAATGGGTTGTAGATGGAAACGTACGTTGCCGTTATGGGGTGGATGATCCTAACAGTGGTGATTATGTGCAGAAAGAGACACACATGACAGGTTATATGTGTGAAAAATGGATTGACTTGCGAGGTGAGTATGCGGATCGTACGTTGGCTGATAAAAATATGACGATTTTACGTTATGCCGATGTCTTACTAATGCGTGCGGAGGCTTTGATTGAATTATCTCAAAATTTGCCTGAAGCAGTTTCCTTGATCAATCAAATCCGTGCTCGAGTCGGAATGCCTAATATAGATGTCGCATCTCAATCGGTATTGAGAGAAAAACTTCGTCATGAAAGAAGAATTGAGACTGCGTTTGAAGGATTACGTTATTTTGATATTATTCGCTGGCGTATTGCGGATAAAGTGAAAAAAGGGAAAGTTTATGGTGCTCGTTTGAAGGCGGTTAATGAAAACATGGATCATAAATATGTGGAAGAACGTTTTTGGGAAGATAAAATGTATCTTTTCCCGATTCCGCAAGAGGCTATGGATAATAATGGTAATTTAGTTCAGAACCCAGATTGGTAAAATAGATTGTAATTCACGTTATGATCCCCGAATCTGAGTTCTTTGAATGAGGATTCGGGGATTCTTATGAATAAGTAATTAAAGTATATTGTATGAAAAAGAATTTATTAATCGCTATATTTTTGATTTGGACATCCAGTTTGTTAGCAATGGATTTTCCAAAGTTTTCTACTGCTGGATTTTATGAGTTGCCGAATACAGGACGTGAAGTCTATTCTATGAATTTGGCTTGGAGATTCATCAAAGGTGATGTTGAGGGAAGTCCATATGCTACTGATTTTGACGATTCCGGCTGGGAAGTAGTTTCTATACCGCATGGTCTGGAATATTTGCCGGTTGAGGCAAGCGGTTGTGCGAACTATCAGGGGATAGTGTGGTGTCGGAAACGCTTTACACCGGATTCTCGGTTGAAAGGGAAACAGTTGTTTATTCATTTTGAAGCCATAATGGGTAAAAGTAAAGTATATGTAAATGGAAGACTCTTGAAAGAACACTATGGAGGTTATTTGCCTGTTATTTTAGATGTTACGGATGTTTTAGATTGGGAAAAGGAGAATGTTATCGCAGTAAAGGCTGATAATAGTAACGATCCGCTTTATCCCGTTGGAAAACCCCAAAACCTGCTTGACTTTACCTATTTTGGCGGTATCTATCGGGATTGCTGGTTGGTGGCGCATAACAAGGTGTTTATTACGAATGCGAATTATGAGAATGAAGTAGCTGGTGGAGGATTGTTTGTTTCGTTTGCCGAAGTTTCAGAAAGAAATGCGACCGTGAATCTGAAAGCGCATATCCGCAATAACTCGGAAAAGAATGAACAAGTAACGGTAATCTTCAATTTGAAAAAGAAGTCGGGTGAAACAGTCAAACAAGTTTCAAAGAAAGTGTCGGTCAGAAAAGGAAAAGCAGGTTATGCGGTTGCTTCCATTGGGGTCGATTCGCCTCTTTTATGGAGTCCGGAAAATCCTTATTTGTATGATTTGGACGTGATGGTGACAACAGACGACGGGGCTGTGGTCGATGGATATCGTCAACGTGTCGGCATCAGAAGCATCGAGTTCAAGCAGACCGAAGGACTTTGGATAAACGGTAAGCCATACGATGGAAAATTGATGGGCACGAACCGTCACCAGGATTTCGCTATTTTAGGAAATGCCTTGCCTAATTCCATGCAATGGAGAGATGCCAAGAAGCTGCGCGATGCCGGGATGAAGGTGATCCGTACTCATTATGTGATTGATCCGGCTTTTATGGATGCTTGTGACGAACTGGGATTGTTTGCGCTGGTAGAAGTCCCCGGATGGCAGTTTTGGAACAATGAGCCGGTTTTTGGCGAACGCGTTTATTCGGATATCCGCAATATGATCCGCATACATAGAAATCATGCCTCTTTGTTTTTCTGGGAACCTGTCTTGAATGAAACACGCTATCCGGATGAATTTGCGAAGAAGGCATTGGATATTTGTAAAGAAGAATATCCCTATCCTTATAGCATCGCGGCCTGTGATCACGGAGCAGCGGGCGATCATTATTATTCCTTATTGTTGCGTCCGATCGAATCGGATCTGCGCGACGATAAGACTTATTTCATTCGCGAATGGGGAGACAATGTAGACGATTGGAACGCGCAGAACTCCGATAGCCGTGTGGCACGCGGTTGGGGAGAAGTTCCTATGTTGATCCAGGCTGAGCATTATGCAAATCCTTCATATATAAAAGAACATCCGATTTTGTGCTATGAGACGATTTGCAATAAGCCGAAGCAAATAGTCGGTGCTTGCTTCTGGCACTCTTTTGACCATCAGCGCGGCTATCATGCCGATCCTTTCTATGGAGGAATCATGGATGCCTTCCGCCAGCCAAAAACATCTTATTATATGTTTATGGCGCAACGTTCTCCCGAAAAGAGTGACTTGATTGCCGACAATGGGCCTATGATTCACATCGCCCATGAGATCACGCCTTTCTCGCCGGCGGACGTGACAGTCTATTCGAATTGCGAAGAAGTCCGTCTGACCGTGTTTAAAGGCGGAAAAGAATATGTCTATAAGAAAGATCCGAGCCATAAAGGTATGCCTTCGCCGATCGTCACCTTTAAAGACGCTTATCATTTTATGGAATGGAAAGCGATGGCGCGTGCCGGAAAGCAGGATGATGCTTATTTACTGGCGGAGGGGTTGATCGGCGGGAAAGTCGTTGTCAGCCATAAACGCTACCCTTCCGGACAAGCCGATCATCTGATCGTCCGCCTGGATGACGAGCATGTATCTTTGAAAGCGGATGGTTCCGATGTGGTGACCGTCATTGCCGAAGTGGTGGACAAGCGCGGAACGGTGAAACGGTTGAATAATTCGCACGTCCGTTTTGACATTCAGGGAGAAGGCAGACTGCTGGGAGATGCTTCCGTAGGTGCGAATCCGGTTCCGGTAATTTGGGGATCGGCGCCTGTTTTGGTGCAATCGACGACAAAGCCAGGCAAGGTGAGAATTATTGCGTCTATGCAAAATCCGGGACAATCTCGTCCGTTGGAAGGCGTCTTGGAGTTTGAGACGGTGGCAAACGATCAAAAAGAAATCTTTTCACAAGAAGAATTGTTAATTGGTGGTAAGTCACGATCCAAGATGAAAAGTGTTGTAAATAAGAACGATTTGGAGAGGGAAAACGAACGTTTGCGTAAAGAATTGAATCAATTAAAAGTAAGAGAAGTAGAAAAGCAACAGACGCAGTTCGGGGTTGGCATTAATGATTGAGTTTAAATGCAAAGTAATATAAAATTTAGCTCTTATGTACTTATCTATATTATTTTTGTACTTTTGCGTCTGAAAATGGCGGACTTCTTTTGTCTGTGCCGAACATAGATATAATTATAACGAAACGATATGGAAATTGCAAGTAAGTACAATCCCGCAGAAGTAGAGGGTAAGTGGTATCAGTATTGGTTGGATAACGGCTTTTTCAAGTCGAAACCCGACGGCCGTGAGCCGTACACAATCGTCATTCCGCCCCCAAACGTCACTGGCGTGCTTCATATGGGACACATGCTTAACAATACCATTCAGGATATTCTGATCCGCCGTGCCCGTATGCAGGGGAAGAACGCTTGCTGGGTTCCGGGAACGGACCACGCTTCTATTGCAACCGAAGCAAAAGTTGTGAATCGCCTTGCACAGCAGGGGATTAAGAAGACTGACCTGACACGTGAAGACTTCCTGAAACATGCTTGGGAATGGAAGGAAGAACACGGAGGCATCATTCTGAAACAGTTGCGTAAGTTAGGAGCGTCCTGCGACTGGGACCGTACGGCTTTCACAATGGATGAACTGCGTTCCGAAAGCGTAATCAAAGTTTTTGTAGACCTGTTCGAAAAAGGACTGATCTATCGCGGTGTCCGTATGGTAAACTGGGACCCGAAAGCATTGACAGCCCTGTCCGATGAGGAAGTTATATATAAGGAAGAGCACAGCAAGCTCTATTACCTTCGCTACAAGGTGGAGGGAGATCCGGAAGGCCGCTATGCGGTTGTCGCGACAACCCGACCGGAGACGATCATGGGAGATACGGCTATGTGTATCAATCCGAACGACCCGAAGAACACTTGGTTGAAAGGGAAGAAAGTGATCGTTCCGCTGGTAAACCGCGTGATCCCTGTGATCGAAGACGATTATGTGGATATCGAGTTCGGAACCGGTTGCCTGAAAGTGACTCCGGCACACGATGTGAACGACTATATGTTGGGTGAGAAATACAACTTGCCTTCTATCGATATTTTCAACGATAACGGTACGATCAGCGAGGCGGGCGGCCTGTATGTCGGCATGGACCGTTTCGATGTGCGCGAACAGATCGAGAAAGACTTGGTAGCAGCCGGACTGATAGAAAAGGTGGAAGCCTATGAAAACAAAGTCGGTTTCTCCGAACGTACCAATGTGCCTATCGAACCGAAGCTGTCCATGCAATGGTTCCTGAAGATGGAGCATCTCGCGCAGATCGCTTTGGAACCGGTGATGAAGGACGACATCAAGTTCTATCCTCCGAAGTTCAAGAATACCTATCGCCACTGGATGGAAAACATCAAGGACTGGTGTATCAGCCGCCAGTTGTGGTGGGGACACCGTATTCCGGCTTACTTCCTGCCCGAAGGCGGTTATGTCGTGGCCGAAACACCGGAGAAAGCATTGGAAATGGCAAAGGAAAAGACCGGCAACGCCTCTCTGACGATGGCCGATCTGCGCCAGGACGAAGACGTGCTGGATACCTGGTTCTCTTCCTGGTTGTGGCCGATCTCTCTGTTCAATGGCATCAACGATCCGGACAACGAGGAGATCGACTACTACTATCCGACGAGCGACCTGGTGACGGGACCGGATATCATCTTCTTCTGGGTAGCCCGCATGATTATGGCCGGTTACGAATATCGCGGCAAGATGCCGTTCAAGAACGTTTATTTCACCGGTATCGTGCGTGACAAACTGGGCCGTAAGATGTCAAAGTCGTTAGGAAACTCTCCCGACCCGCTGCAACTTATCGAACAATATGGCGCCGACGGCGTGCGTATGGGATTGATGATGGCGGCGCCTGCCGGAAACGACATTCCTTTCGACGATGCGTTGTGCGAACAGGGACGTAACTTCAACAATAAGATTTGGAATGCCTTCCGTCTGATCAAAGGATGGACGGTCGACGAAAATATCGGCCAGCCCGAAGCGGCAGCTACAGCCGTCAAATGGTTTAAGATGCAGTTGGACAAGACGATCGCCGAAATGGACGACCTGTTCGGCAAATACCGCCTGAGCGAAGCGATGATGGCTGTTTACAAACTCTTCTGGGATGAGTTCTCTTCCTGGTACTTGGAGATGGTTAAACCGGGTTATCAACAACCTGTTGATAAGTCTACCTACTTATCGACACTTGGCTTCTTCGATGCCCTGCTCCGCCTGCTCCATCCGTTTATGCCCTTTATTACAGAGGAATTGTGGCAAGCATTGGAGCCGCGTAAGGAAGGCGAGAGCCTGATGGTCGCATTGATACCGGAGGTTGCACCTGTTGATAACGCATATCTGGAAGACTTCGAAATTGCAAAAGAAATAGTGGGTGGAGTGCGTACGATACGTCTCCAGAAAAATATACCGAATAAGGAAACATTGGATTTACAGGTTTTGGGTGAGCATAACGATCACTTCAATGCCGTAATCGCCAAGATGTGCAACCTGTCGTCCATCATCCGTACGGAAGAAAAAGCAGCCGGTTCTGCTTCCTTCCTGGTGCGTACGACGGAATATGCTGTCCCATTGGGTAATATGATCAACGTGGAAGAGGAGTTGGCTAAACTTCAGGACGAACTGAAATACCAGCAAGGCTTCCTGACTTCTGTGATGAAAAAACTAAGTAATGAAAGTTTTGTAAGTAAAGCACCGGCCAAAGTCATTGAAATGGAACGCAAGAAACAGGCTGATGCAGAAAGTAAAATCAAGTCTATCGAAGAAAGTATCGCAGCTTTGAAGAAGTAGGCTTCCAAAATATAATCAGATGAAGCAGCTCTTCTGGTTAACCTTATTATTATTGACGCAAGCTACTGTTCCGGTGAAGGCAGAAACCGGAACGGATAGTTTGCGTCTTGTCTTGAAAGCCCTTCCGGCAGAGGAGAGGCTCGCCAGGCTGAATGAACTGGCAAGTGTGTATTATGACCAAGGTGGAGGGATGTATCCCAAGTGGTTTTACAAGGAAGTGACGGAACAGCAGAATGAAGAATATCTGCCGAATGCTCTTTTTCACCTCGTCCGTTATTATTATGCCAAGAAACCGGACAGCATGCGCTATTATCTGGCCGAAGCAGAACCTCTGTTCCTGAAAGAGAAACGATATGAAGAATTGTTCCGGATGAAAGCCTGGAATATTTACATGTTGTCTTCCGAAGGAGCGCAGGATGCCATTTTGCCGGCTACCCGTGAATTGGTGGAACTGGCCCGTCGACTGGATTTTCCCGAAGGGGAAGAAATGGCGAACCAGGCATTGGCTAATTATTATCTGAGTCACGGGTTGAAGAAAGAAGGGGCGGATTTATATGAAGAAGTATTGAACCACATGGAGAAACGGAACGCGCCGATCATCAAACGGTTCAATATCCTGCGGTCACTGTTGAACAGTTCGATTCCCAATGAAGCCCACATGCGGGCTTTGGAAAGGATGAAGGCTTGCCTGACGGAATGCACGGAAAAAGGCATTACGATGTTGGATGCGGAAATCTCTATCGATTATTGCTGGTATGTTTATTACCGGACGTTGGCTGCGGATGCTTGCATCAATGAAAATCCCGAAGAGGCAAAAGAATACTTGGCAAAGGCGGAAGCGTTGGTGAAAAAGAATAATATGTCCAGGGAAGAGATGACTTTGGATAATATCCGGCTCTATTATTACCGGTTGGTCGGGGATAATGAGGGCGCTCTCGCTATAATTGAAAAATTGTTGAAAAACTTCAAGGATTCAAACCGACCGGTCGGTTACCTGGACATATTGGAACAAAAAGCGAAAACCTATATCCGGTTGGGGGCCGGAATGAAGGCTGCCGAAACGTATGAAGAGTTTATTGCACTGAAAGACTCGGTCACATCCGCCAAGTATTACGATGAACTTGCCTATTGGCGTACCCAGCACGATGTGGATAAGCTGGAACTGAAAAATAAGCAGATGGCGCTGGAAGCTTCTGAAACACACGCGCAAATCTTATTGATGGGAGGCGGGTTGATTCTCCTTTTGCTGGCTTGCGGCACACTTGCTATCATTTCCTATTCGCGCCATCAGTATAGCAAACAGTTGAAGTTGGCCAAAGAGAAGGCGGAAGAAGCCGACCGGATGAAATCGGCGTTCCTCGCCAATATGAACCACGAAATCCGTACGCCGCTGAATGCCATAGTCGGTTTTTCGCAAGTATTGGTGGATGAGGATGATGCGGAAGTCCGTCTGGAATACTTGAAAATAATCCAAAACAATAATGAGCTGTTGCAACGGCTGGTAAATGATGTGTTGGATTTGTCGAAGATAGAATCCAACTCGATGACATTCTCCTTTTTCAACATCTACTTGCCGGAAATGATGGATGAGATCTTTCGTTCGACACAGCTCCGTATGCCTGAAGGCGTCGTTTTGGAGTTAAAAGAATGTCCCGCGATAAATTTTTATACGGATCGCATGCGTCTTACGCAAATCATTACTAACTTGCTGAACAATGCGATAAAGCATACGGAAAAAGGATTTATCCGTTTTGGGTATGATATATTGGAGACGGAGATAAAGTTCTTTGTCGAAGATACAGGCGAGGGCATACCGGAGGATAAGCTGGAAAGCATTTTCAGCCGTTTTGTACAGTTGAGCGACTGGAGCAAAGGAGTCGGATTGGGGCTCGCTATCTGCAAGGGACTGATTTCAAAAATGGGAGGAACGATTGCCGTTACTTCCAAATTGGGAGTTGGCTCTGTCTTTTACGTTACTCTACCCATTCAGAAGGCATAATGGAACCGTCCGTGTGACTTCGAAAGTCGGTGAAGGTTCCGTCTTCTATGTGAAGCTGCCTCGTGTATAAATGGATTAATTACAGCAAAGTCTTCTATTTTCTTTTCAAATGTTATCGTACACACTGAAAAAAGATTATATTTGCTGTCATAATAATACAAACACATCATTTTAATTTAATATCATGGAGAAATCAAGAAGATCCTTTTTTAAGAAGGGGCTGGCAGGAGCTATTCTGCTGGGTACGGCAAGCGTAGCTAAGGCCGGATTGCCCGATCCCGTGAAGCCTAAGGCAGCCAAGGCTGTAAATCCTTTTCATTTGGGTATGGCCGGGTACACATTTGTGAACTTTGACTTGGAAACTACGTTAAAAACTTTGCAGCGTCTGGATATTCATTATCTTTGTATCAAGGATTTCCACCTGCCGTTGGATAGCAATGAAGAACAGATCAAGGCTTTCCACGACAAATGCGCTTCTTATGGCGTGACCGGATATGCAGTCGGTCCTATCTATATGAAGAGCGAGGCTGAAATCGATCGTGGTTTTGAATATGCGAAGCGAGTAGGCGTGAAAACGATTGTCGGCGTGCCGAATTACGAACTTTTGCCCTATGTGGACAAGAAAGTAAAAGAGTACGACTTCAATTATGCAATTCATTTGCACGGGCCTGATATCAAGACTTATCCGGATGCGACGGATGTTTGGGAACATACGAAAGATCTGGACCCGCGTATCGGTATGTGCCTGGATGTCGGTCACGACTTGCGTAACGGTTGCGATCCTGTTGCCGACTTGAAGAAATATCATACCCGTGTGTTCGATATGCACATTAAGGATGTGACGGATTCTTCCAAAGCCGGACGCGGTATCGAGATCGGGCGCGGAAAGATAGACTTCCCCGCATTGATTCGTATGATGCGCGAAGTGAACTATACAGGAATGTGCAGTCTTGAATTCGAAAAGGATATGAAAGATCCTTTCCTCGGTATCGCAGAGTCTATCGGCTATTTCAAAGCCGTTAGCGATATGGCATGATAAGAATTATGATTTATGATTTGTGATTTATGATTTATGAAGCACAAGTTGTGAAGCATAATTCATAAATTATAAATCATAAATGTAAAGATGAGAACAACGTTGTATCTGTTAATGGCCTGCCTGTTTTCGGCGTGCAGCACCATTGAGTATATCGGAATAGAAACTTACAACCCTGCCGAGATTACTTTCCCGAAGAATGTCGGCAAGGTTTTGATCGTTAATAACGCCGTTCCCCAGCCCGGCGATGTCGGCTATACCTATAATTTATACGGGACTGTGCAAGATACGGCCCGCGCCCATGCGGATAGCGCCTTGTATGATGCCTGCCACTCCTTAGGCAAATCGATAGTGGATGTTTCTTTCTTCAATGATGTCCTTCTCTATCATGACGGAACCCGTCAGGATGCGAAATATCTGGTGGATGTACAGTTGACGCCCGAAGCGGTGAAAGAATTGTGCCGGGAGACAGGGACGGACGCTATTATTTCGCTCGATCGCCTGCTGTTCCGGATGGAAAAGAATGTCGTCGCTTTTGCCGAAGGTTTTGTCGTAGGAGGTGTCGATGTTGAAATTACGGGAGTCGTCCGCGGATATCTTCCCGGACGCGACAGGCCGTTGGCCACCGTCTACGTGCAGGATAGCATTTTCTGGTCTGAAAGCGCGGACAATATGGAGCAATTGAAACTTTACCTGCCGTCGCCGGATGAAGCTTTGCGGGCTGCCGGGCAGTATATCGGTACGAAGGTTACTCCGAACTTTGTTCCTCACTGGGATAATGAGAGCCGCTGGTTCTACAAAGGAGAAGGAGCGCGTTGGAAAGAAGCGACCGCCTATGCCTTGTCCGACAAATGGGAGGAAGCGGCCTCGCGCTGGAAAGATGTCTATCACAATTCTTCGCGCTGGAAAGAGCGGGCAAAGGCAGCATCGAACTTGGCTTTGTATTGTGAAATGAATACTCAGTTGAAGGATGCCTACAACTGGGCTGCTAAATCTTACGAGATTTTTAATAATAAAAAAGGAGAAGACTACAATTACACGAAAATGCAACGGCTGTATGTAGAGGCCCTTAGCAAGCGTATCCGTTCAGATCAAAAACTAAATAAGCAATTTGGAGAATAATAATCTTATATTCTCTGAATTATTATTACTTTTGGCAGACGTTTCGAATAAAGAATAAATAATAAAATATGAGTGCAAATAATGCAAAGATTCAGGCTGTCATAGAAACGACTTTCAATTCGGCCATCAATAAACTTGCTGCGAACGAAGCTGGCAACTGTTACAGCGATTTATACGTGCAGGTAGATGCTGAAAGCGGAGAGCTGCTTATTTATGATGAAGAGGATGCGCTGGTTGAAAAGACTATCATTTTCGATTGGGTGAATACGACATGTGATGACGATAAGTTCACTCAGCAGGTTTCTGCAACTTTGAAAGCCGTGCTTGCCGTTCTGGTTACAAAAAAAGTTTTTGATAACCCTTGTTTTCTGAAACCGTTCTCGGTAAGCCTGACTGACGAGGATTTCTCTGTTATTGAGGAACTTCTGTTCCTGGATGATGAAAATCTTCGTTTGGATGATCCTCTTTTAAAAGATTTGGATGCAGATTTAGATGATTTTTTAGCAAAACTTCTTTCAGATGTCAAATAGAGTTCTTATATTTGCGCCCGCATTCAGGAAGTAAATGTTGCCGAAATAGCTCAGTTGGTAGAGCAACGCATTCGTAATGCGTAGGTCGCCGGTTCAAGTCCGGCTTTCGGCTCACAAACAAAAGGCAATCATCTTTACGATGGTTGCCTTTTTTATTGCTATTTTCAGACTGCGTAACCGCTGCCGAATACCGGATGAAACGCCTTATCATCTACCTGTGTACCTATAATGCAAAGTTGAGGTTCACGTTCACAATGTTTGTAAATGACTTATATACAATGATTTGCTGTGAACCCTGTGAATGCGGCTTGTGTAAGGGGCTTGTGAGGGATGCTTACTCCAAAAATTAGCCGATGCTTTCACAGGGTTCACAGCAACTGACAGATATTTAGCAGGTTATAAGCGATGTGAAGGTGAATCCAATTTATGTAAAACCTCTTATAAGCATGTTTTTACAGCCTATAGGCTATTCAGGAAAAGATGCCGACCCATTGGTGAAAAGGTGCATACTTTTTCCAGAAGGAGTCCCTATCTTTTTCCAAACGAATAACGATTCTTTTTCCGACAGGAAAGCATCGCGGAATATCCCTGCAAGCCCTTTCCTGCAGGCTCGCTTTTATCTTTCATAAAAATAAAACGTACTGATACTGATGCTGCCGGCTAACAATAAAAATATCAGGTAGTCGATGATTGCCGAAACGGGAGGGAGCTGTGCATGAGCGAACGAGATTCCCAAGCTTTGTATTCCTTCAAAAAGCAAAGATCCTCCTTGCAGCCAGACGGTCAGGAGTATTCCGAGTAACAGGCAAATGGAAATGATAATTGGGGGCAACAAGCTGTTTCGTTTGGGAAGCCGCTTCATTACCTGTTCCGGAAAATCGGTATCGGCGAACTCTGCTTTGTTCGCATGAAAAAAATCATATAATTTTTTATCCTCTGACATGATTGAAACTATTACATTATATATTATACTCCGTACTTTTAAAATATTCCGTTAGCTTTTTCTTTCCCCGTGACAAGTGCGATTTGATCGTCCCAAGCGGAATGTTCATGATTCCGGCAATCGTTTCGACTGATTTATCTTCCATATAGAACAGAAGGACAACCGTCCGTTCATCCGTCCGCAGCAGCAAAAGAGCACGGGTGAGGTCGATTCCGAAATCTTTGTCTTTCCCTTCGGCGGCATGGATGTTACCCAATGTTTCGATATCTACTTCGGCTGGCAGGTTCCGGCTACGGACATAATCATAAAACGTATTGTAGGCAACCCGGTAGAGCCAGGTCGAAAAAGTAGATATGGAGCGGAACGAACCGATATGGAGCCACGCTTTTATGAAGGTGTCCTGCGCCAGATCCTTGCTCAGCTCTTCGTCGCCGCCGGTCAGATGGAAGAAGAAACGCCGCACGGGTGACTGATAAGCCTCAACCAGTCGGTTGAACGCTTTCCGGTCACCCAGCAAAATAACCTTTGATACAAGTAAGGTGTCATTCTTCATCTTCTATTCCTTGTTTTTTCCAGATAAAGTGAATAAGCAAGTAACCAATTCCAAGACAGAACGGGATCAGGCCGGCAGATATTCTGCGTACATAATTTCCCGGATCGGCATTGAGCGCCATAAATAGGATAATACCGATACCTGCCGAAATCAGGATGATACCTGTCTTAAGTGATTTATTTCTTTTTACAGGTTCTTTAAACAGGTTTTCCGGCAATGTCTCTCCTTTCTCCATCGCTTTCATGTACAATTCAGCTTTTAGCTGGTTGCTCCGATGTTTTTCATTACTTTTTATCCATGCCATTATAAGGACGAACACAAAAGGTAATGTCAAAATTACTGTAGGTATTAAATTTCCGATTTCCATAATCTTATACTTTTTAATTCAACATATTACCTTTTAGACGTAAGAAAGTAATAGTTTAGATGCAAAACAATGAAATTTTCCTTTGAATCTTTACTATCTTTGCAGATAAATTCATCTTACACTGACAAAATAAATGAATGAGACCATATTAAACGGCTTATTAAATCTATTTGCTATTTTTGCTTCCTCCGTACGGATTGAAAGGGAGCAGGCTGGTCGTGCCGTTCATTCTTATCTGTCCAGTCACTTCGGGGTACGTTCCCACAAAGAATATATTGAACTTTACAATGCGTTGCGCGATATGTACGACGATTCGCTCTTTGTGCTCGACAAAGAGCAGATTGTCCGGAATATCTGCGAACAGATGAAAGTAAAGTTGAGGGCCGAAGAACAGTTGCTTTTACTGATCCGTTTCGTAGAGTTCGCCTATACGAACAGCGGGGAGGCGGATCGGCATTCGGATCTGTTCCGCCTGGTGGCCGATATCTTTTCGATTCCCCAGGAAGAATTTGACGATGCGCTTGCATTTATCACAGGAAAACCTTCTTCGTCTTTGCTGACGATCAGCGGGGAGGAGGAGGCGGATGCCAACCATATCACGCGGAAAGGGATGGAAGGTTTCATCCGTGTGCTCTATATCCGTCGCTTCGATAAGCATATTTTTACCTATCATGGGAACGGGCAGGTTTTTATGAACGACATTCCGCTTTCGTCGGATATGTTTTATGCCTGGCAGCATAGCAGTGTGCTGAAGGGGCCTTTGTTCCTGCCGGTCTATTACAGCAACCTGCTGGCCGTTTTTAATAAGAACGAACGCAAGGAGGTCATTCATCTCGCCGGACGTGACATTGATTTTACGTTTAAGAACAGCCATAACGGACTGCATAACTTCTCTTTCAATCTCGAATCCGGGCAGCTCGTAGCCATTATGGGCGGTAGCGGGGTCGGGAAGTCGACTTTGTTGGGAATCATGAACGGCAATATCCGTCCCGACAAGGGGATGATAACCGTGAACGGGCATCCGCTCGACTCTCCGGAGGCACGCCAGTTGATCGGTTTTGTCCCGCAGGATGATTTGCTGATCGAGGAGTTGACCGTTTACCAGAACCTTTTGTACACGGCACGGCTCTGTTTCGCCCGTTTGACGGACGAGGAGATCGGACAGCGTGTGGAAAAGGTATTGAAGGAATTGGACCTGGAAGAGATAAAAGATCTCGAAGTCGGTTCCCCTATCCGTAAGACGATCAGTGGAGGCCAGCGGAAGCGCCTGAATATCGCTCTCGAACTGATACGCGAGCCGGCTATCCTGTATCTCGACGAACCGACGTCGGGATTGTCGTCGTCCGATTCCGAAAAAGTAATCATGCTCCTGAAGGAACAGACTCACCGGGGGAAATTGGTGGTGGTGAACATACACCAGCCTTCGTCCGAAATCTATAAGTTGTTCGACCGCCTGTGGCTGCTTGACCGGGGAGGCTACCCGATCTATGACGGGAACCCGATAGAGGCGATCACCTATTTCAAACAGGCGGCCAAGTACACCGACCCGGATATCAGCGTGTGCAGTGTCTGCGGCAATGTGAATCCCGAATTGATTTTGAACATCATCGACTCCAAGAAGATCGACGATTCCGGTAACCAGACGAATATCCGGAAGTTCACGCCGGAGGAATGGCATGCCGAATACCTTGCTTCCCGTCCCGCTTTTTCGCCTGTCGGGGAGGGGGCGTTGCCGGAGAACCTGCAGAAGAAACCTTCCTGGTTCAAACAATTCCTGATCTTCCTGGAAAGAAATATACGCACGAAGCTGACGAACAGGCAATATTTGGCTATCACGCTATTGGAAGCCCCTTTGCTTGCGCTGATCGTCGCCCTTCTGACCCGCTATATGGACGGGGATGAATATACGTTGCTTGCCAACAAGAATTTTGTTTCTTATATCTTCATGTCAGTGATCGTTGTTACCTTTATGGGGCTGAGCATCAGTGCCGAGGAGATTATAAAGGACCGGACGATCCTGAAGCGCGAACATTTCCTCCGATTGAGCCGGAGCAGTTACCTGACGTCCAAGATGGTGTATCTGTTGGCTGTGTCTGGGCTGCAATCGCTTCTGTTCATCGGGGTGGGGAATGCCATTATCGGGGTGGGGAGCGAGATGTTCGGCACGTGGTGGAGCATCCTGTGGGCTACGTCGTTCCTGGCGAACCTGACCGGGTTGATCCTTTCGCAGACGATGAGTTCGGTTGTCGCGATCTATATCACGATCCCGCTTCTGCTGATTCCCCAGATATTGCTTTGCGGCCTGGTTATCAAGTTTGACGACCTCAATACGCGGGCTTCGGACGAGAACATCGTGCCGCTGATCGGCGAGGTGATCCCTTCGCGCTGGGCTTTTGAGGCGTTGATGGTGGAGCAGTTCCGCGATAATGCTTACAACCGTCCTTATTTTCCGATCGAGAAAGAGAAATATCTGGCGCAATATTACGAGAACGTCCATTCACCGGAAGTGCGCAGCCTGGCAGAACAGATTGCGGCAAAAGACGATCCCGATAAGCGGAAAACAGTCGAGAACGAGCTGGCCGTATTGAGCCGTGCCGCCCGCATCGCTCCCCGCACGGAGGGAGAGAGCTATCTGGCTTATCTGGACAAGGTGGATGCCGCCCTGCACGAACGGGCGCACAACTTCACTGCCTATCTCGACCAGGTCCAGCAAGAGCGCGGCCGGAAAGAGGGGGCCGAACAACTGTCGAAGATCAAGAAAGCCCATCACAATACAGCGATCGAAGACCTGGTTATGGGGACCGGAGGACGCCATCTGTATAAGGAAGCAAACCATCGTATCTATCCGGCGATCGGGCAGGTTTATGTGGAGCCCGACAACCGTTTCGGGCGTGCCGCTTTCTACAGTCATGAGAAAAATTGGGGCGGATATCATATTTCTACTTATAAATTTAATTTATTGGTTATAGGTTTCTTTGCATTATTGGCGATTATCGCTATATTCGCAGAGTTTCCGGGACGTTTCCTGAAACGGGACGAATTTTGAAGTCTGAAATAATAAATTATTAAATTATACAATATGAAAAAGAGTGTATTAAGCATGCTCGCCGTAGCAGCATTAGTGTTTGGAATGACTTCCTGCAACGGAGCCAAGAAAACAAGCGAAGAATCTGAAAAGACTGAAGAAGCCGCTGTTATAGCAGGTAAGGCTCCGAAAGACCTGTTGACCGAAGAGTTGAAACAAGAGACAATTCAATTGTTGAAGGACATGCCGGATTCTGATATTCCTTACCGTCTTTCCACAGGTGAAGTAAAAGTAAATGTGGGTGATGTCAAGTATATGGTGCCGGTTGGTAAGGCTGCCGAATTGAGCACTCCGGCGCAGAAAGCCCGTGCATTGGGTATGTACATGGCCGATTATAACGTACTGAAGGCGATCGGCAAGCCGACAGCCGAAGTGGAAGGCGTAATTGCCAAGTTGGCTACAGACCTGAATGTGTCGTTTGTTTTGGATATCCTGAAAGAACAGGCTCCGAAAGATGCAACTAAAGAACAATTGCAGGCTTTCATGAACGCACAGGAAGACAAGATCATCGAAAAGATGGCTGCTGAAAACAAAATAGACGCCGAAGTTGAAATGTTAGGTGCTGCTTCTGCCGAATATGCTTGCCTGGTTGCCAATCCTACATTGGTTGTACAGGGCGATGCTACTTCTGCCGGCCTTTCTGCAAACATGGAAAAACGTGTCAGCATGCTGGAAGAAGTGGTTGCCGATCTGGCTGCTTACTATCCTGACCTGAAACAGTTAGGCGAAACGATTGCTCCGCTGAAAGAAAAAGTCGCTTCTATCCAGAGCGCTCGTGCTGCAAATGCAGAAATCATGGGTATCCGTGACGCTTTGTTGAAGTAAGATTCTCTATACATTAATATAATAAGTAGCCCGGCCTCCAAAAGGAAGTCGGGCTACTTATTTTTCCGGGTAGGGCAACTCACGGTTTCGGATCGCGTGACTCGCTTTCGTCACCCTTTGTAGTTGATCGAAAGCAGCGTGATGTCGTCCGACTGGACAGCACCGACGACAAACTCGCCAACCGTCTCGGTTATCTTTTCCACAACCTCTTTCGGGTTTTTGCCGGCGAGCGTCCGGCAGTTTTCGAGCAACCGTTGTTCGCTGTACAGTTCATGCTTCATGTTCATCGCCTCCGTTACCCCGTCGGTATAGAGAAAGAGGTTATCGCCGGGCGACAGTTTCAATTCCTTTTCGTGATAGCTGGCGTCGCTGATCGCCCCCAATATCATATCGCCGGTAGCCGGCACTTTGGAAACGGAGCCGTCCTTTTTCATTAGGATAGGCGGGTTGTGGCCTGCATTGCAATAGGTGACGACGCCCGTATGGATATTCAGGATGCCATAGAACACGGTCACGAACATATCGTTTACGCTTTCCTGGCAGAGAATGTTGTTGGAACGTTGCATGCACATGGATGCCGAGTTTTCGGTCAGCGCGATGGCACGTATCACAGTCCGGCTGATCGCCATGAAGATAGCGGCGGGAACGCCCTTGCCCGATACGTCGGCAATGACGAAGCCCAGGCGGTCCTGGTCGATGCGGAAGAAATCATAAAAATCTCCTCCTACATATTTGGCGGCGCTCATGTAGGCGTACAGGTCGAACGATTTCAGCTCCGGGAACGGGGGGAATGTCTTGGGCAGGATCGTCTGCTGGATTTCCTGGGCGACGTGCAGGTCGTTCTGGATGGATTCCAACTGCGTGTGTTCCTTCTGTGCCTGCTTGATGAAGGCGATCTGCTCGGCCGCCTTTTCGATGGTACGTTCGAGGTCTTCGAGGTTGATCGGCTTGGTCGTGAAGTCGAAAGCCCCCTGGTTCATGGCGCTGCGGATATTCTCCATATCGCCGTAGGCCGATACCATGATGCATTTCAGCGCCGGGTTACGCATCT
Organism: Parabacteroides hominis; assembly: GCF_014287585.1. GTDB lineage: Bacteria > Bacteroidota > Bacteroidia > Bacteroidales > Tannerellaceae > Parabacteroides > Parabacteroides hominis. Next base: position 63,249 of record NZ_JACOOJ010000009.1, read on the forward strand.
CGTTGATCTTCGTGAGCAGTGTCAACCCGTCCATCTCCGGCATGTTGATGTCACTCAGGATCACGTCGAAGTCCGGCATGGCAAGCATCATCTGAAGTGCTTCCAGTCCGTTGTGGGCGAAATAGAACTCGTATTCGCCTTTCTTTATCTTGCGCCTGAAATATTGGGTCAGCAGTATTTCCAGGTCGAGTTCGTCATCTACACTTAATATTTTTATAGCCATAGTAGCGTTGTTTCTCTAATTATTGAATCGGAATGGTGATGGTGAAACGGGTGAACTCGTTCGGTTCGGATTCCATCTCGATCGTTCCGTTATGTTTTTGTTCGATGATTGACTTGGTGATAGAGAGGCCGAGACCGGTCCCTTCCCCGACCGGTTTGGTGGTGAAGAACGGTGTATAGAGTTTCTCTTTGACCTCCTTCGTGATTCCCAAGCCATTGTCTTCGATAACCAACCGTACCCGGTCGCCGTCTTTCGCCAGCTTGACCTTGATGGTCGGATTGTAAGGGCTTTCGGTGACACCTTTGGACTTGCTGAAGACGGCATAGCAGGCGTTGTTCATCAGGTTGAGGACGGCGCGGCTGAAATCCTGCGGGATCACTTTGACCTGCGGGAGCGTATTGTCGTATTCCTCTATGATGGCGACATTGAAGCTCTTGTTATTGGCGCGGACAGCATGGTAGGAAAGCCATACGTATTCTTTTGTCAGTTGGCAGAGGTCGGTCGGTATGTATTCGTCGTCCTTGCCGCGGGAATAGAGCAGGATGCCCCGGACGATGTTCGACGCGCGGTTCCCGTTTTCCTCGATCTTGCACATATTGCTTTTGAGGTCGTCCATGATTTCCCGGATCTCCTCGTCCGCATCGGCAGGAAGTTTGTTCTCCAGTTCGTCCAGTACGTCTTCCATATCTTGCAGCAACTTGCACGATAGTTTGCTGAAGTTGATCACGAAGTTGAGCGGGTTCTGTATCTCATGTGCGATACCGGCGCTCAACAGTCCGAGTGAAGCCATCTTTTCCTGCTGGCTGATCTGTTTTCTCAGACGTTCTAACTCTCTCATACTGTTATCATCCATTGTCGTTGCTCTTTTGATAAATTGGAATCGTAATCATAAACTCGGTAAAATTGTCCTTTTCGCTCTTTACGATGATGGAACCCTGATGGTTCAGGATCACCTCGCGGCAGAGGTACAAGCCTACACCGGCTGCCTCGGCTGTGGGCTTTGTTGTGAAGAACGGTTCGAATATCTTGGCTTTTATGCTGTCCTCGATACCGATGCCGTTGTCGCGGATGCTGAGGAAGACCGTTCCGTTCAGCCTCTTTTCCACGTGGATGTTGATGACCGGCGTGAAGTCCTCTTTCTGCAACTTTTTCAGCAATGCGTAGACGCTGTTCTTGAGCAAGCTGAGCATCACTTTGTTCATCTGCTCGATGTTGATCTCTGCAGTTGCGGGTTCTTCCGGGCAGTCGAGTTCGATCTGTATCTGCTTGCTCTCGATATCTTCTTTGAACTGCTTGCGGATCACGTCCACGTTCACCTTGCAGAGGTTGCTGATGTCGGTCGGAGTGACGTCGCCGTGACGGTCTTTCAACAACTCTTCCATCGCTTTGACGATCCGGACAGTGTTGCAGCCGTGTTCGTTAATCTTCTGCAGGTTGCTGTTGATCATATCGAGAATCTCGATGCTGTCGGCGTAGTTCTCTTTTGACATGATCGCCTGCTCGTCCGTGATGTTCTCCTTCAGGTCATTGATCAGGTTGACGGAAAGGCCGGCGAAGTTGTTGATGTAGTTGATCGGGTTCAGGATGCGGTCGACCAAACCCTGCGTCAATTGTCCGACTGTAGCCAGCTTCTCTTTGCGGACCAGTTCGTCCTGGGCTTTCGCCAGGGCGTCGAGGGCGTCGGACAGTTTCTTGGATTCATTCAGCACCTGGTCTCGCTGGATGCGGAGTTCGATTGTCCGTTCTTCCACCACCTTTGCCAGGTATTCTTTTTGTTTCAGTCGCTTTTGCAGCCTTCCTTTATAAATATAGAGGACGCATTGGGCGACGATCAAGGAGGCGATCCATCCTCCCCAGTCATAATACATCGAGAGGATGATCAGTATCCAGTCGGCCAATATGATCTTCTCTATAACCTGCCGCTTTATTTTGAGCGCTGCAATATCTTTAATATCGAAGTCTGCCATGTCAATGAATGTCTTTTGTCATTGTAAGTATGTTTTTTCCGTCTGAGTGACTGTAGGTGACTTCCGTCATCAGTTGTTTGACCAGAAAGATTCCGAGTCCGCCGATGGGGCGCTCTTCCAGTGAAAGTGTCAGATCCGGCTCCTGCCTCTCAAGCGGGTTGAAGGCGATTCCTGTATCGGTTATCACGATTGTCAGCCGTTTGTTCTCGCAGCTCATATCGATACGGATGTCCTGATCTTTCTTGTCCGGATAGGCGTACAGGATGACATTGGTCACGGCTTCTTCAAGTGCCAGTTTGATCTGCATCGACAGTAGCTCTTCCAGTTTGTAAACGCCTGCTTGCCGGTCCAGAAACGCGTATAGACGGGTTAACTGTTCCAGTTCGTTTTTGATGTATAGCGTATTTGTCATCTGCCGGAATAGGGACGCTTGTTATTCAATCGTGAGGATGTGGGAGAATCCGGTGATATTCAGGATCTCCATAATCTCCTTCTGGATATTCTTCAACCGGAAGGAGCCTCCTTTGCTTTTCATCCCTTTTTGCAGCGTCAGGAGCAGGCGGAGTCCGGCACTGCTGATGTAGGTCAGTTCTGCGCCGTCGAGCACTACCGTTTGCGCTTCTCCCTGAAGGATGGGAGCGATCTCTTTTTCAAGATCGATGGAGGTTAACGTATCTAATTGTCCGGAAAGGCTGATGACTGTTTCTTTCCCGTTTTCTATTGTTATCTTCATAATCTGTTCCTATTCTGATTTACGTTCAAGCAAAAGTATAGATTATCCTTTACGTGAGCAAGTTATTTGTAACGATTTGTGTTATCGGTACGAATATTTCATTTATCTTTGCGGGTGTAGTAATCAAAATAGTTGTTAGCTATGAAAAAAGTAACAAGAGTAACAAATGAAGTAATTCAGATCAATGAGAAGTTAGGCGATTTCTTTGTTGATATTGCAAAGCTTGTCTTTGCGGGTGTAGTGCTAAGTACGCTGTTGGATATGGCGGAAAGTAAAGGATTTGTATTGTTTGTAGGAGTTTGGTCTACTGTTATGTTTGTAGCCACTGGATTTGTTATTTATGATTTAAAACATAAAAAGTAAAGAATATGGAACCAGCAGTAGTTTTATTTGGAAGTTTGGCTGTAGGAAGTACGATTGGCTTGATTGCACTTCTTATCTATAAGTACCGGATTGAACATAAAGAAGATGAAAAAGTATGATGAAACTCTGGTCTTGCTATTGTACTTTTGATTCGGAATTATAAAAGGAAGAAAAAATAATTAAAAAGAAAGGCGCTGTCAAAATCGACAGCGCCTTTCTTTTTAATTATTTTCTCAATCTTCCGATCAGCCGTCCAACCTCTCCGATCCAGAGAACCAGCGAAGTCGAGCCGATAATGATTCCCCAGTCTTTCCAGGATAGCGGAACGACACTGAACATCTCGCCGCCGAACGTGACGATCAGGTATTGTCCGACGATGATAAGCAAGGCTACCAGCAGGAAACTCTTGCTTCCTTTGAGGTTGGCGAATGCCGAACGTCCTTCCATAAACGCTTTTGCATTGAACATATTCCAGAACTGGAGCATCACGAAGAAACTGAAGAACCAGGACAGGTCGTGCGGCGTCAGTCCGTCCTGTGCATGGAAGTGGAGCAATAACCCCATCAAGACGATTACGAATGCAAGGCCGACACCGAAAATGTTGTAAGCCATCGGGCGGGTAATGATAAAGTCGCCATCCTTGCCGCTCCGGCGGGGTTTGTCTTTCATCACCCGTTCGTTAGGCGGCAGCGAAGCCAGTGCTCCGGCGGCAAATGTATCCATGATCAGGTTCACCCAAAGCATCTGGGTGATCGTAAGCGGAGATTCCGTTCCTAAGAGGGAACCTAACAACACGATCAGGCAGGCCGCCACATTGATCGTCAATTGGAACAACAGGAATTTCTGGATGTTCCGGTACAGGGAGCGTCCCCACATCACCGCACGGGTGATGCTGCTGAACGAGTTGTCTATAATCGTGATGTCGCTTGCCTCTTTCGCCACGGAAGTCCCGTCTCCCATAGACAGGCCGACCTGCGCTGCTTTCAGGGCGGGGGCATCGTTGGTCCCGTCACCTGTTACGGCAACTACGGCTCCTTTCTGCTGCAACAATTTTACCAGGCGTTGTTTGTCGGTTGGGCGGGCACGGCACATGATCTTCAGGTCGAGCACACGATCCAAGGCTTCCTCGTCTGTCAAGGCTTCGAAGCCCGGCCCGGTGATGATGTTGCGTTCGGTGTCTCCGGCTTTCCAGGTTCCGATCTGCCGTCCGATCTCTTTGGCCGTTCCCGGAGTGTCACCGGTCACGATTTTGATGTCGATGCCGGCATCAAGGCAACTTTGAACGGCTGCCGGAACATCGGCACGCACGGGGTCGGAGATGGCGACGATACCTAAATAGGTAAGGTCCGTATTATGCAATCGCCCGTTTGCAAAGAACGCGGCATCCTGTCCGTCCTCCAATATCTGGTAGGCAAATCCCAGCGTACGCATGGCCTGGTTCTGATAGTCCAGTAGCTGCTTTTCGATGCCGGCTTTACAGTCTTCTACCGGTTTATAGGTCCCGTCGATCGCTACCCGGTTGCTGTTCGCCAATACGATTTCCGGAGCGCCTTTGACATACAGCACGCGTTTTCCCAGTAAGGACGATTGTACGACTGTCGCCATATATTTCCGTTCGGTGGAGAAGGTCAGTTGATCCAGTATCCGGTCGCTTTCCCGTATTTCCAGATAGTTCTGGTGTTGGCTGTTCAACCATAACAGCAGAGCGGCTTCCGTCGGGTTACCCAAGGTTTTTACCTTATCTTCTGAAAAATCGAGGAAGGCGGTTGAGTTGACCGATATGCCTTCTTTTATAAGGTCGCTCAGTTCGTCGTCTCCTAATTTCTGGTCTTTCAGGTTGTAAAAGTTCGTTTGGTACACCTGCATCTGGTTCTGTGTAAGTGTTCCCGTCTTGTCCGTACAAATGACAGTAGTAGCTCCCATTGTTTCGCAGGCATGCATTTTACGGACGAGGTTGTTCGTTTTCAGCATCCGGTTCATGCTCAGCGCCAAACTGAGGGTTACGCTCATTGGCAAGCCTTCCGGCACAGATACGACGATCAGCGTAACTGCTACCATAAATATATTCAGGATATGGGAGATCAGGTCCATGACCGGCATTCCGGATGAGGACAGCAGTACCTTTGTCAGTAATGCGATAAAAGTGATAGTAGCAATTGCATAGCCGGCTTTGCTGATCACCTTCGCCAACCCGGCTAACTGTATCTGCAGCGGCGTGTCGATATTGTTTTCTATCTGCGAGCCTTCATACACCTTTCCGTATCCGGTTTCATCGCCGACTTTTTCAACAGCCATTACGCCATGTCCGTCGACAACAGTCGTTCCGCGCATGACAACATTGGACGGGTAGGTCGCTTCTTCATCGAAGTCCGCCTCATTTGTCGTCTTGCTGATGATCGGTTCGCCGGTCAATGTCGATTCGTTGATCTGCAGGGAGATCGCTTCCAATAAATGTCCGTCGGCCGGGACTTCTTCTCCCGTTTCCAGTACGACAATATCGCCGACGACAACCTCTTTTCGCGGGATCTGGCAGATATTCCCTTCGCGGATCACCTTCACAAAGATGTCATCATTGACCGTATTCAATACATCGAAAGCCCTGTTTGCCTTGACTTCGAAAAAGAAGCCGACGCAAGATGCCAACATGATTGCGAAGAAGATGCCGATCGGTTCGAGGAAGGCGGTAAAGCCTTTGGCCTCAGGCCCCCAACAATGTACGCCTGCGATAATCATGGACAAGAACCATGCTACCAATAGAATCTTGATAATCGGATCATTGAATTTCTCAAGAAATTGGCTCCATAGAGAGGCTTTCTCCGGAGGAGTGAGGATATTTTCGCCGTGAAGGCGCCTGCTTTCTTCTACTTCTTGTTTGGTTAATCCTTGATACTGATGTTTTTTCTCCATAAATTTATTAATCTGTTTCAGAAAATTGAGGGAACAAATTACGCAAAGTTATAGGACATATACAAATACAAGGTGTTAATGTTTGAAATCAGGAGGAGGTTCGATGGTTAAATCCGTTGTACGAATAATTCGTTTGTTTTTCTCATTGATTCCGTATGTAGTGAGAATTTATTCTCATGCTGGTGAGAAAACTTTCTCGCCAAGATGAGAAAAGTTTCTCACTGTCTTGTGAAAAGATTCCCATAGGCATGAGAAAGGGGGTGTGTCAAAGTCCCGTTTTGTCTTGGCGGGTTCGAATCATGAATTTTGATGCAGCCCCTTTGATATAAATTAACATTGTTGGAATAAACCTTTTGAGGCATTGGACTGTCTTATATATACAAAGGCGAAAGATAATGTTTAGTTATTTAAGGTTTATGAAGAATGTTAGGTTATTGTTTTTGATAGGGATTGTCCTTACGATCGGAGGACAATCCCTTTATTCTCAAAATAAGAAGGAAAGGAAAGAACAAAAAGCTAAAGACATAAAAGAAATGATAGAAAGCGGCCGGTTTACGATAGATGTGGACCGGGCGTTGCCAATGGGAGGACGTACGGTTAATCTGACGACTCCTTATTCTCTTGAAATGCGTGGTGACTCGGCGATTTCTTATCTGCCTTATTTCGGCAGGGCATATTCTTTGCCGTACGGTGGAGGCGACGGGATGCGTTTTGAAGAATCAATTACCGATTATCAATCAACCTTCGATAAGAAGGGGACCGCTCGAATTAAATTTGCAGCCCGTACCAAAGAAGATACTTTCCGTTTCGATGTGCAAGTATTTTCAAATGGTTCCGCAATCATAAGCGTAACGCCGGCTAATAGGCAAAATATCACATACCAGGGAGAACTGGCTCCGAAGAAGGAGGATTGAGCAGCCGCCCCTGCCGCGCATTTCGTTCGGAAATACGTTTATTTACCTTTGCTGTAAATTCAAAATTCTTAAGTCCCCAATCCGGTGCAATCAGCAGCTCTTTTGGGGATTGCGATACGAACCTCTCTACGACAATAGAGGGGTTTAATCGTTCTATGAAGTCTATGACCAAGTCGATGTATTCGTCGACGGTATAGAGGTGGAACTGTTCGGGATGTTCCGCCTGTTCCCTGGCCATGCGCGTGCCTCGGATAAGTTGCAACTGGTGGAGCTTCAGCGTCGTGACCGGAAGGGTGGACAAGTTGTCGGCATGGTGCAATATTTCTTCCCGGCTTTCTCCCGGAAGACCTAAGATCAAGTGGGCTCCCGTGTAGATGTTCCGGGCCGCCGTGCGACGGATGGCCTCTTCCGATTCAGCCTGCGTATGTCCCCGGTTGATACGGGTTAAGGTACGGTCCAGCGTGCTCTCCAAGCCATATTCGATCATGACGAACTTCTTTTGGGATAAAGCGGAGAAATAATCCAGCAATGCTTCCGGCATGCAATCCGGCCGTGTGCCGACGATCAGTCCGACGACATCCGGATAAGCGAGCGCTTCCTCATATTTTGCGATCAACGAGTTTAGTTCGTCATACGTGTTTGTATATGCTTGGAAATAGGCCAGATATTTCATCTCCGGATATTTGCGGGAGAAAAAGCGGACGCCCTCTTCCAATTGTTCCGTTACGCTTTTTTCGGTATGGCAGTATTCCGGGCTGAATGTCTGGTTGTTGCAGTAGGTACAACCGCCGAAACCTTTCGTCCCGTCGCGGTTCGGACAGGTGAAGCCGGCGTTGATCGAAATCTTTTGCACTTTATAAGGGAATACTTCCCGCAGGAAATCTCCGAAATCACGATATGGTTTGCTGTTTTCCATGCGGGCAAAGGTAATTTATAATGGTTAAAGGGCAATGTCCGGTGGTTAATAATTTGATAAAATGACATCCGGATGGCTTTGTTCTACACAAATATCCTTTAATCATTGGCGGTTTTCTGCCAAATACGGCAAGAATGTAGTAACTTTGCAATCCGTTCTAACTGAATTATAAGATAAAAATAGGATCATACATGAAACGATTAGGGTTTGGCGCTTTACTTTCGTTCCTGCTGGTTGGGAGCCTGGCAGCACAGAATGGGAGTAAACGTGTCGATTTAAAAGAAATTACAGACGGTCAGTTCCGCCAAGTGACAAATATAGGGGAAATGCGTTCTATGCCTGACGGCGAGCATTACACGGCGATGAACGATGCCCGCAACATGATTATAAAATATTCCTATCGCACCGGAAATCCGGTCGATACTTTATTCAATACAGGGAAAGCGCGTGAGTGTACGTTTGACAAGTTCGACGGATACACGATCAGCAGCACAGGACATCATATTCTCGTCTGGCGCGATACGGAGCCGATCTATCGCCGTTCGTTCAAGGCGAATGTGTACGACTATGATGTGCGCCGTAATTATGTGAAGCCGATTTCCGATTCGAAAAGCAAGCAGATGATTCCGACATTCTCGCCGGACGGGAGGATGGTCGCCTATGTGAGTGACAATAATATATGGATTCGTAAATTCGATTACGATACGGAAGTCCAGGTGACGAAAGACGGGGAGCTGAATAAAATCCTGAACGGTATTACCGATTGGGTATATGAAGAAGAGTTTGCCGTAACGAACCTGATGGCCTGGTCGCCGAACAGCGAACAGTTGGCTTTTGTGCGTTTCGATGAATCGGAAGTGCCCGAATATTCGATGCAGATGTTCGGCAACGGGCTTTATCCCGGCTATTATGACTATAAATATCCGAAAGCTGGCGAGAAGAATTCGAAAGTGACGTTGCACTCTTATGACGTGGCGACGAAAGATACGAAGGAACTGAAAGTTCCGGTGGAAGCGGACAGCTATATTCCACGGATCGTTTTTACGAATAATGACGATCAGTTGGCTGTGATGACCTTGAACCGTCATCAGAATGTTTTCAATATGTATTACGCGAATCCGAAAAGCGGCGTTTTCCGCCTGATCCTGCGTGATGAAAATAAGGCTTATGTCGATTCTGAGTGGTTGAACTCCATCCATTTTTATGCGAACAGCTTCTCTTATGTAAATGAACAGGATGGCTATGCGCATATTTACCTGTATTCTCCTACGGGTGTCATGCAACGCCAGGTGACGAAAGGCAATTGGGACGTGACGGCGTTCCTGGGTTATGATGAAGCGGCAAAGACGGTTTACTATGAATCGGCCGAAGAAAGTCCGATCCGGCGTGCTATATATAAAATCGATGCGAAAGGAGTAAAGACGAAACTTTCGACACAGGAAGGAACGAACAATGCAACATTCAGCGATAACTTCGCTTATTATGTAAATCAATATTCAAATGCCAACACGCCGGTCAAAATTACCGTAAACGAGACGAAGTCGAATAAAGTGCTGCGTGTCCTTCAGGATAACGCCCGCCTGATCGATAAGCTGGCAGGCTATTCCTACGCCAAGAAGGAGTTTTTCAAAGTGCGTACAGCTTCCGATTATGAACTGAATGCATGGATCGTGAAACCGGCTGACTTCGACGAATCGAAAAAATATCCGGTCCTGATGTTCCAGTACAGTGGCCCGAACTCCCAGCAGGTATTGGATAAATATGGTTTTGACTGGGAACAATATCTGGCGGCTAACGGGATCATTACGGTCTGTGTGGACGGACGTGGTACAGGAGCCCGTGGGGAAGCCTTCCGTAAATGCACGTATCTGCGGATGGGCGAACTGGAATCTAAGGACCAGGTGGAAGCTGCGCAGGCTTTAGGCAAATTGCCGTTTGTCGATAAGAACCGCATGGCTATCTGGGGATGGAGTTTCGGCGGCTACAATACGCTGATGTCCATGAGTGTCGGTAACGGAACTTTCAAAGCCGGTATCGCCGTTGCGCCTCCTACCGATTGGAAATATTACGATTCTGTCTATACGGAACGCTTTATGCGTACGCCAAAAGAAAATTTTGAAGGCTATGCCGCTACTTCACCGATCCGTCTGGCGAAGGATTTGCAGGGAAAGCTGTTGCTGATCCACGGCACAGCCGACGATAATGTGCATTTCCAGCAGACAATGGATTATGCTGAAAGCTTGGTACAAGCCGGTAAACAGTTTGAAATGCAGGTTTACAAAGACCGTAACCATAGTATCTATGGCGGAAATACCCGTTATCATCTGTATACCAGAATGTCTAACTTTTTATTTGATAATTTGTAACATTATAATGTCAGAACATTTAAGAAAGCCGGATTGGTTAAAGATCCGGCTGGGTGGGAACGAACAGTTCACACGAACAAAAAGCATCGTTGAGTCCCATTGCCTGCATACGATCTGCACCAGCGGGAAATGTCCGAATATGGGAGAGTGCTGGAGCAGGGGGACGGCTACCTTTATGATTGCCGGAGATATCTGTACGCGTTCTTGCCGTTTCTGCAATACGTTGACAGGCAAGCCGCTCCCGTTGGACCCGAAGGAGCCTGCGAATGTGGCGGAAAGCATCCGGCTGATGGAGTTGAAACATGCGGTTATTACTTCTGTCGACCGGGATGATTTGCCGGATTTGGGTGCGCAGCATTGGGTAGATACGATCCGTACGATAAAAGCGGTCAATCCGGAAACGACGGTAGAAGTCCTGATCCCCGACTTTCAGGGGCGGTTGGAACTGGTGGATAAAGTGGTGGCAGCCGCTCCCGAAATAATATCCCATAATATGGAAACTGTTCGCCGTATCAGTCCCGAAGTGCGTAGTGCCGCGAAGTACGAGGTAAGCCTTTCCGTGCTTGCGCGTATTGCCGCACAAGGCGTCGTTGCCAAGACCGGTATAATGGTAGGTCTGGGTGAAACGGTCGGGGAAGTTTGCGAGTTAATGGATGACGTGCGGGCTGCCGGCGTCTCTGTCCTGACAATCGGGCAATACTTGCAACCCAGTCGGAAAAATATTCCGGTTAAAGAATACGTTACGCCTGAACAGTTCGAGTCTTATAAATCAATTGCTTTACAAAAAGGGTTCAAAAAGGTGGAGAGCGCTCCGCTGGTCCGTTCCTCTTATCACGCTGAAAAACACGTATGATGGCGAGAACATTTCTCTGTACAGTTTGTTATGTTATAAAGGGAAAAAAGGGGGAATGGGTATGAACAAAGTGAAGAGAGGCCTGGATAATCAGGCTATTGGCTTAGTGCCACTGTTGCTGTTTATGTTTTTGGATAATTATTTTTCATATTTGTTATCCTTCATAATCGGCATTACCTTTTGTTTCGTTTGTATTTTTTTGTATCAGATCCTGAGTAAGGATAAGGTTTATCAATTTTTGTTATTACCGGCTGCGACAACATTAGTTCTTTATTCGATTTTTCTTTGCCTTCGGCTTGAGCCGGTGTTGTTTATTTATTCTCCGTTAATAACAGAAGTTTTATTAGTAGTGGTATTGGCGTTTTTGGGGTTTGCCAAACGGACAATATTACGGCGAATCCGGACTTCTCAGCATCCGACCTACAAGCGGACATTGATGCGTACTACGTTGAATGAATTCTTTTTTGTCGCCCAGCTCATCCAGAACCTCTATACATTGCATCTGTTTATCATTTTGGTATACAGTATTTTGCCCGAAACGATGCAGAGTGTGCGTATGGAGCGTTTCTTATACAGGGAGCTTGGGATCGTTATCGGAGTATTTCTGATTCTGTATGAACAGATAAGAATCTCGATGATGCAAGGCAGCCTTCAAAAGGAAATGTGGTTGCCTGTATTGAATGACGGAGGAAAGGTGATTGGTTGCATAGCTCGTTCCGTAAGCCGTTCGTTACCAAAAAAGTATTATCATCCTGTTGTACGTGTGGCTGTTGTTTACCAGGGAATGCTTTATCTGGTAAACAGGGGGAAGAAGTCTTTTGTATCACCTGATACGATCGACTATCCGTTCTACAGATATGTTTTGTTCCGCCATAGTATAGAAAGTACGGTGCGTGAAACAATGGGCGACTTGGGTGAGAAAGGTGATATCATGCCCCGTTTCCTGATTCGGTACACATTTGAGAACGAAAAGGTGAAACATTTGGTGAACCTGTATGTGATGTGTGTGCGCTCAGAAGAGGTTATGGATCAGATCAAACGACCGAACGGAAAGCTCTGGACTTCCAAGCAGATTGAAGAAAATCTGAGTTCAGGTGTTTTCAGCGAGTATTTTGAACAGGAATTTGCTTATTTGCAAAACACTGTCCTGCTGGCAGAAAATTTCTGCTGTGCTGATTGCTAAGAATCGGTAAGGGTGCAAATGTTTGCACTCTTATCGATTGCCTAATTCGATAACTTCCAGATCTTTAATCAGCTTCCCGTCTATCACGAAACGTACCAGTGTCCTTATCTGATGAAATCCGCTCTTACCGGCTGCGCCCGGATTCATATACAAGCAATTTAAACTTCTGTCGAACGCAACTTTTAGGATATGCGAATGTCCGGCAATGAACAGATTGGGCCGGGTGTCATACAACTCTTCCCTGATAAGCGGATTGTAACGTCCCGGATAGCCGCCGATATGCGTCATCATGACGTTCACTTCCTCGGCCTTGAAATGGGCGACCTGCGGATATTGCAGGCGAAGCGATTGCCCGTCTATGTTGCCATATACGGCGCGAAATGGTTTCAATGCCGCCAGCCGTGCCGCCAGTCCGTCCGAACCGATATCTCCTGCATGCCAGATTTCATCACATTCCGAGAAATATTCCGCATACTTGTCGTCCCACCAGGCGTGGGTATCTGAAAGAAGTCCTATTTTAAGCATAACAATTTCTTTTATCCCACAAAAGTATTTATATTTACCGACCGAAGATAATAATACGATGGAGAATTCACATAAATACTTTAAACGTGATATTAGCTGGTTGTCCTTCAACTATCGCGTTTTGCTGGAGGCGGAAGATGAAACGCTCCCTATCTATGAGCGTATCAAGTTCCTTTCGATCTATTCGTCCAATCTCGAAGAGTTTTACGAGATAAGGGTTGCCGAGCACCGGGGTGTGATCATGAAAAAGAATTTCACCGAAGAAAGCGGGGCGGAAGCGGAAGAGACGCTTGCCGAAATCACGGAAGAGGTGAACCGGCAGCAGCGCGAATACTATCGCATATTCTCCAAAGTATTGCAGGAATTGAACCGGCAGGATATCTACTTGTATCAGGACAGCAGGCCGGAACCGTTTCATGAGGAATTCGTGCATAACTTTTTCAATGAAGAGGTGTTCCCTTTCCTTTCGCCGGTCATGATACAGGCAGGGGATATCCGTACGTTCATACGTGACCGCCGTCTTTATCTGGTAATCCGGATGATGAAAAAGAGCAAGCGGATGACAGAACCGGATTATGTGCCGGAATATTATTATGCCCTGATGAAAATCCCGTATGCGAAAGTGCCCCGTTTTATCGAATTGCCTACGCATGAAGGAAAACACTATATCATGTTTATCGACGATATTATCCGGGCCAATTTGTCCAGTATCTTCCCCGGCTATGTGGTGGAGAGTTGTTACAGCATCAAGATTTCACGGGATGCCGATATTTACCTGGATGACGAGAAAGGCGGGAATATCGTGGAAAACATTCGCAAGAAAGTGAAAAAGCGCAAGATCGGCGCCTTGAGCCGGTTTATGTACGACAGCAATATGCCCGATGATTTCTTGGCGTTTATATGCAATGCCTTTGGTATTACCACAGACGATCTGGTACTGGGGGGACGGTATAACAACCTGCAGGATTTGATCAAACTGCCGAATCCGAAGGGGAAAGAGTTGGAGCAACAGGTTCCGTCTCCTATGCGTGTGCCTTTCCTGGACGAGATGGGTTCTGTCTTCCGGGCGGTGAAAAAGCGGGATATCCTGTTGCATTTCCCCTACCAGTCTTTCGACTATCTGATCCGTTTCCTGATGGAGGCGGCTTTCGATCCGAAAGTAGATGAGATCAAGATCACGCAATACCGGGTGGCGGAGAATTCGGCTGTTATCAACACGTTGATCAGTGCTGCGCAGAACGGCAAGAAGGTGACGGTCTTCGTGGAGCTGAAAGCCCGTTTCGACGAAGAGAACAATATGAGCACGGCTGAACGGATGGAGCAGGCCGGCATCCGTATTATCTATAGCATCCCCGGCTTGAAAGTGCATGCAAAAGTGGCGGTTATCTTGCGGAAAGATACGGAGGACGGTAGCAAGCGGCGGGATTTTGCCTATCTGAGCACCGGCAATTTCAATGAAAAAACGGCGCGTATCTATTCCGATATGGCGTTGCTGACTTCGAATGCGGAATTGATAACCGACATAAACAAAGTGTTTGCCGTGCTGGAAGGGAAGCTGACCGGACCGACGTTCCGCCATCTGCTGGTTGCCCGTTTTAATATGGTTCCGGAGCTAACCCGTATGATCCATCGGGAGATCGAACATGTGAAGGCCGGGCGTAAAGGACGCATTGTGTTGAAGATGAATGGCCTGCATGACCAGAATATGATTGATGAATTGTATAATGCGAGTGAGAACGGAGTGGAAATCGACCTGATCGTCCGGGGAATTTGTTGCCTGGTCCCGAACCGTCCGTTCAGTACGAATATCCGGGTGACCCGTATTGTGGATATGTTTCTGGAACATTCCCGCATCTGGTACTTCTATAATGACGGAGAGGAAGATTTGTTCCTGACTTCTGCCGATTGGATGCGTCGGAACCTGAATCGCCGTATAGAGACAGCTTTCCCGATTCTGAATGCGGAAATCAAGCAAAACATCATCGATATCCTGAATATCCAGTTGCAGGATAACGTGAAAGCCTGTTTGATCGACGAACATTTGCATAACAACTTCAAACGGGATGACAATCCGGTGAAAGTCCGGGCACAGTTGGCTATTTATGAATATCTGAAAAACAAAATATAGACGGTATGGATCTTCCTTCTTCCTGGACATTCGTGTTATTTACCTTGTGCTTTGTCGCCCTGATCGCAGGAGCCTTGTTCGGATTTGTGATCGGGTTTCGTACGGGCGGCAGGCAAGAACGCTTTCGCCAGGTAAAGGAGAAACTGAAACGGAATAAAGCGATCATCTGCCGGCAGCAAAAGGAACGTTACGAATATGCCAGGCAGGTGAAGCAGTTGGAAGAAGATTTGTTGCACTCGGCATCCGAATCCGAACAGTATAAGGAACGGATGTCCGACCTTGAGTTCTACCAACGGAAACTTCGGGAGAGCGAGCGGGTCATATCCTCTTTATCAGCCGAAAACGCAGACCTGTCCGATATGAATGTCCTGTCTATGCTGGTCCAGTTGAAAGATGACCCGCTTCATACGAACCTCACCCGCGAGGAATGGAACGGTCTGTTTCATTTGACAGATGTCCTTTTCAATCATATCCTGATCGATTTGAAGGAGAAGCAAGGGATTACCCGCCATGAACAGGAAATCTGCTGTCTGGTCAAATGGAACTTCTCGCGGAAGGAACAATTGGCTGTTTTCAATAATACGTCAGAAGCCCTGACCAAATCGAAAAACCGGTTGAAGAAGAAGCTCCGGCTGGATGAGAAGGCCGATTTGGATCAATTTATTCGTCTTTATTAGGGGCAGGAAAGAGGCGGATTGTCCGCTGAATTGGATATATTGTATCGCTCGTTTTGTTTATGTGATTGTATTTTAAGCTGTTAATGGATTAGCTATTTGTCCGGCATCGTTTCTTTCCCTTCTTTTCCCTCCTCTCTATCTTTGCGTTGTGTGGATTTAATTTTTAAGTAAACTTAATGAGTGAATGACATGAGAACGCATTTTTTATTAATTTTGATCCTGATCGCCCTGGCAGGGGGGACGGCTTGTAACCGGTCATCCAAGCCGGCTAAACAGTCCATCTTTATGAAACGGGCGACTGGTTTTGCTTATGAAGTGTTGGTTGTAATGGACAATAATACGTGGAAAGGAGAGGCAGGCCGGTTGCTGTACGGCCAGCTGACGGCTCCTATTCCGGGGTTGCCCCAGAATGAGCCGACTATGCGGGTGACGTATGCCGAGCCGTCGCAGTTTAACGGCCTGCTCCATTATGTCCGTAACATTATTAATGTCCGGGTGGATGCATCCCTTTACACGAAGGTATCTGTATATAAGGAAAAAGACCGGTGGGCTACCGGGCAGGAAGTGGTTACGGTCAACGCGCCTTCTCCCCGGCTTTTGGCTGAATACCTGGAAAAGCAAGGAACGCCGTTGGTCGCCTGGTTGGGTGAGAAGGAGCGGGAACGGGCGGCCGGCTATCTGGAGGGGTCGCATAGCGTCTGGGTGGACGACAAGGTGAAGGCGCGTTTCAATGCGCAGTTGCATGCACCGGAAGAGATGTGCTCTTATAAGGATACGACGGACTTTCTTTGGGTGACAGATCATGGCGTGAGGGGACGGACCGATATGGTCGTCTACAGTTTCCCTTATGTCAGCGAGCGTACGTTTACGTTGGATTATCTGGTAGCCATGCGCGATTCCGTTTTAGGCGAACATATACAAGGCGCGTTCCCCGGCTCTTATATGACGACCGAAAAGCGTTTTACACCCTCTTACGAAGCTATATCGAAGAACGGGGAGTACTGCGGAGTCGTCCGGGGATTGTGGGAGATGGAAGGCGACATGATGGGCGGCCCGTTTGTCAGCCATGCCCATCTCGACCGGAAGAACCAGCGGGTTGTCGTGGCGGAAACCTTCGTCTATGCCCCGGGCACGAAAAAGGCGAAACTGCTCCGGCGGGCGGAAGCGTCGCTTTATACGTTTTGTTTGAATTGAGTTGTTTATGCTTTAAATTTGATAGTATTATGTTGGCTCTTTATCTGAAAATCGCTTTCCGTAATATGTGGAAATACAAGACGCAGTCGCTGACCGGTATTTTCGGATTGGCATTCGGGCTTGCCTGCTTCGTACCGGTCCTTTATTGGATGCGTTACGAGACGTCTTACGACGGTTTTTACCCGGAAGCGGAGAATATCTATCGTGTTTATGCCGTAGATAAACAGTCCGGCAATGTGAACAAAAGCCTTTCGAAAGTTTATGAGAAGGCATTGCATGAGCAGTTTCCGGCTGTAGAAGCCTCCGCCGTTTGCATAACCGGGCAGGAGGAGAACTGCCGTACCGATCATATCCCGTATGTCCGGTTGCGCATGCTTTATGCCGAGAACGCTTTCTTCGATGTTTTCCCGCAGAAGTTTGTTTGCGGCGATGCCGAGCGTCCGCTGCAAGTGATAGATAATGTCGTGCTTACGGAAACGATGGCTGTGCGCTTGTTCGGCGATCCGGAAAAAGCAGTCGGGCAACAGGTGCAGAATACGATCAGGGCGGATTGGCCGCCCTATACGGTCACGGCGGTGGTGAAAGACCCGCCGGCCAACTCTAATTTTTCGTTCGACGCGATTATTTACAGCAATATGGTCAAGCACTTTGCCGAAATAGATGAAAAACAACAGTGGGGCTTTTTCATCTTTGATTTGTATGTGAAGCTGAATCCTCATGCAGATGCCGGCGCACTGGCAGGGCAAGTGCGTGATTTGGCTTCCCGGTCGGGGACTAACCCCAATGTCGAGTTGCGGGTATTGCCCATCGGCGATATCCGTCACCACCTGAACTCGGATGCGCCTTTTACGCTGAACTTCATAGGCCTGTTTGTCGCCTCCGGGATATTGCTGCTGTTATCTACGATATTCAATTTCTTGAACTTGCATCTCGACTTTTTCCGCCAGCGCCTCCGGGAGTTGCATTTGCGCATCGTGAACGGAGCTACGGGAGGCCAACTGATCCGGCAGATGCTTTTCGAACTGGCTTGTTCGATCCTGATCGCCTTCTTGCTGGCATGTTTCCTGATACTGCTTGTCCGTCCCGCCTTTTCAGGGCTGTTGGACATTGAAATAGGGGTGTCGCAATTGGTCCTGTTCTTCCTTGCTAGTAGTGCCGTATTGCTGGCTTCGATACTGCTTGTCGGCGCTGTCGCTTTTTGGCGGTTAAGCCGTTTGGCCATGTTGCCTGCGTCGGAAAGGGAGAATACGCGGCAGCCGGTGTTGAGGCGGATGGCTGTCACTTTGCAACTTGCGGTCAGTGTCGTGTTTATCCTTGCCGCATCCGTCGTAATGATGCAGATGCGTTTTGTCAATCACAAAGATTTGGGGTTTGACCGTAACGGAGTCGTGCAGTTGTCCGGGTTTCAGGATTATTCGGGAAAAGTGGAAGCTGCCTTGATGGACAAGTTGAAGGCAGTCCCCCAAGTCGAAATTCTGACCGATGCTTATTTCGAACCTCGCCATGAGGTATTGCCTTATTGTCTGTCGAACCGGGTGGAATGGCCAGGGGAGCAATCATCTGCGAACAGCTCTTTTTATCTGGTTCCTGCAGACGAGTGTTTTGCCTCGACGTTCCGTTTGAAACTGCTTCATGGAAAGTGGTGGGAGGAAGGACAGGTGCGAAAGGTGGTTCTCAACGAGGAGGCGGTCCGTGTGATGGGGCTTCGTGACCCGGTGGGGGTGGTTATCCGTATGCCGGTGTTCGAAGAGGATTCCGTTGCCGATTATGAAGTGGCGGGTGTGGTGAAAGACTTCCATTTGTTGTCACTTCGCAACCGTATCCAGCCTGCGCTTTTCTTTCCTTCGACACGGTTGTTCAATCTCTTGTATCTGCGTGTTGTTCCCGGACAGGAGATGGAGGCAATCCGCCGGGTTATGGAGATTCTTCCCGAAGTCGACGTTACCTTGGCCGATGCCCGCCTGACGCCTGTGGGTGAGTTGTACGACCGCCTCAACCGCTCGGAACAAGTCGGGCTGAAAATGTTTTCCGTCCTGGCGGTCGTCTGCCTGCTGATCTCGTTGTTCGGCATTTACGCTGTCGCCTCTGCCGCCACGCAACGGCGGCGCAAAGAGATCGCCATCCGCAAGGTGGTCGGAGCCGAAGCCGGAACGATCGTCCGCATGTTCTTCCGCGAATATACGCTGCAAGTGTTCATTGCCGCTGTCTTTGCACTCCCGCTGTCCTACTTTGCCATGGACAACTGGCTGCAAGGGTATGCCTATCGCACGGATATCCCCGGATGGCTGCTGGCGGGTGTACTTACGGGAGTGGTGGCGGTGGTGCTGCTTACCGTCTTAGGACAGGTGTTGAGGGCGGCCAACGGTAATCCGGCGGAGGTGGTGAAGAGCGAGTGAAGAAGAGATGTTTATCTATACTCCAAAAGATTTATGTGAATAAAAGAAAATTGTTGAATGGAGGAGGAACAAGTTCCGTCTTGTCTGAATGCAGTCCATCGTCTGGTTTGAACGATGCTCATCGTCTCGCCTGAACGACGCCCGTCGTCTCGTCTGAACGATGGCCATCGTCTCGACGAGACGGAAAATGTGGAATTATAATTCTCCCGGACGTTCTTCTTCTCCGCCACCTCCGGTAGGTACTTCCCCGATGTAAAGCGGAGTGTAGATCAGCGTGCGAGGGGACTTCAGTAAAGTAGAAGTGTTGCTGTAATACGTCTCCATCTCCAACCGGTACGTCCCTTCAGGCAAGCTGGCCGGAACGACCAGTATGATGCGTTTCGGTTCGTTGATCGAAGTCGAAGCGATCGTTGCCGCCACCGCGTCCGTTTCGGCATTGATGAACTTGATGCTTCCGATGCCCGAGCCGTCGGCGTTGAGGCTGCGGATCTTCTTGCCCGTGATGTCGATCGTGTTGCCCGGTGTCATGAATCCGTCCGTGCGTCCGGTGGCCGAGTCGGTCACCAGGCCGATGCGTGCGCCGCCCGAGTCGAGCACGTTGCCTGAAAAGACGGGCACTACCGTTTCCAGTTCCTTGCGGAAGGCAACCGAGGGGTTGATGTTCACATACGGTTTCTGTTTGGCGGGGTCCACCACGCCGTCCGTCCCGATGAACGAGCCGGGCAGGGCCGGGGCGTAGAGCGTGGATCCGGTGTTGACGGTGTTGCCTTGGCAGACCGATTCGATGATTTTCTTGTCATACAGGGTGATAACGCCGATGACCGTCTCGCGGTTGTAGGCCGTTTCTTTCACGATCTCGTCGGCGAGGTTGTCGACCGTCTTCGGGAGGAGGGTTTTCACTGTGGCGGTGTAGTCGTTCGTCACGTCTTTTGTCAGAAGGTTTTCGGCGAGGTCGAAATACCATTTGTAACTTTTTGTAGCCATATCGTTTGTTTTTATGTTGAAGGCAAACTTACCTTTTTATATTGGATTATGGCCTTGAATATCAATATATTTATTATGTTGTTCAACACGTAAGCGAAGTGGGAGGCGGTTGATAGGCGTGACATGTGGCCGGGCGGAGAGGCGGGACTGCTCCGTCCGGCCGGAATCCTCTGGAAAGTGTCTAATATATTTACACCGCTGTCAAATAATTAGACACTTCTGAAGGTTTTGCGTTGTTGCAATGTGTTGTATATTATATGATTATGCGTATTGGCATGTTTTTTGCTCTTGTTTCAGGAGTCGTAACTTTAATTTGATAGCATTATGCTTGCACTTTATCTGAAAATCGCTTTCCGCAATATGTGGAAATACAAGACGCAGTCGCTGACCGGTATTTTCGGGTTGGCCTTCGGACTCGCCTGTTTCGTCCCGGCGCTCTATTGGTTGCGTTACGAGACGTCGTATGATGGTTTCTATCCTGATGCTGACCGTATTTATCGTGTCTACTCGTTTGACAAACAGGCAGGCAAGACAAACGATATGGTTTCGGGCATTCTGGACCGGAAACTGCATGACCAGTTCCCTGCCATGCAGACATCTACCGTCTTTTTTATCGATCAAAATGACTGTAAAACCGAAGGGACGCCCTATGTCCGATTGCTTACGCTTTTTACGGACAGTGCTTTTTTAGATGTTTTTCCGCAGACAATCGTGAGTGGCGACGCTTGGCATCCGTTGCAGGTCGCCAATAATATGATCCTGACGGAAACGGTTGCCGTACGTTTGTTCGGGGACGTGGAAAAGGCTGTCGGACAGTCTGTAAAAAGTACAGGCTTGACTCAATATGATCCGCCTTATACCGTTACGGCAGTCATTAAAGATCCTCCAGCCAACACTAATTTGTCGTTTGAGGCTATTCTTTCGCATGAGCAGATAAAGATGCATAAGACCTTTGTGGATGAATCCGGAAAGGCAGTATGGAACTTTGCCTCTTTACAGATGTATGCGAAGTTGCCTCCTTATACAGATGTCGGTCGCCTTGCCGGTCAGTTGCGTGATTATCCTTCCCAGTCACTGGCGAACGGAAACGTGGAAATACGGATGTTGCCGATAGGAGACGTACGCTACAGGCTGAAGGATGAGGCTCCGTTTACACTGAATTTCATACGTCTGTTCGTTGTCGCCGGGATCTTGTTGCTTTTCAGCGCTTTGTTCAACTTCCTGAATCTGCATCTTGATCTTTTTCATCAACGCATGCGCGAGTTGCGCCTGAGGGCTGTAAATGGAGCGTCGAGCGGACAGCTTATCGGGCAAATGTTGTTTGAATTGACTTGTGCCATTCTTTTGGCTTTGCTTCCAGCCGGCTATTTGGTGGTGGCTGTCAACCCGGTCTTTTCCGGATTGCTGGGGATTTCGATGGAGGTGTCGCAGGCATTAGGGCTTTTTGCCCTCTGCGGAGCAGGAGTGATGCTGTTGGTACTTCTTGTCGGGTCTGTCCTTTTTTGGCGGTTAAGCCGGTTGGCCGTCCGGCCGCGGGCAGAAAGGAAGACGACCGGGCAATTGGGCTTGCAGCGCGTAGCCGTTACCTTGCAACTGGCTGTCAGTATTCTGTTTATTGTCGCTGCGTGGGTGGTGATGCTGCAAATGCGTTTCGTCAATCACAAGGATTTGGGGTTCGACCGCAACGGGATTATCTATTTGTCCGGCATACAGCTTTTTATTAATGAGGATGTGCGGGCGGCCTTATTGAAGGAGCTGGCTTCGATCCCGCAAGTCGGGAATGTGACGGATACCTATTTTACGCCGAAGCATAGTGCGACTCCTTCCGACATAAAAACGGATATCGAATGGCCGGGGAAGGCGCAATCCGAAAAATCGGCATTCTGTGTCGTGCCGACCGACAGCCGGTTTGCCGAAACCTTCAAGGTCAACATGCTTCAAGGGGAATGGTTGGGTGAAGGCGGAGAGCGTAATGTCGTGCTCAACGAGGAAGCTGTCCGGGCGATGGGGCTTGAGGAGCCGGTGGGCACCGTTATCCGCATGACATTGAATGAGCCGGAAGAATACCGGGTGGTCGGTGTTGTGAAGGATTTCCATCTCTTTTCGCTTCGTAGCCGCATTCTTCCAACGATCTTCTTCCCATCGATTTATCCGACAAACAGTCTGTATGTCCGTGCTGTGCCGGGGCAGGAGCAGGAGGCGATCCGGAGGATAAACGCAGTGTTGCCCGCGATAGATGCCTCTTTTGTAGATGTTCATCCGGTACGGTTAAGCGAGATGTATGACCGTCTGAATTATTCGGAGCAAGCCGGCTTGAAGATGTTTTCCGTCCTGGCGGTCGTTTGTCTGCTGATCTCGTTGTTCGGCATTTACGCCGTAGCCTCAGCCGCTACGCAGCGCCGGCGCAAGGAGGTAGCTGTCCGTAAGGTGGTGGGGGCCAGAGTGGGCGATATCATCCGCATGTTCTTCCGTGAATATACGGTGCAGGTGATGCTTGCCGGCGCGGTCGCGCTCCCGTTGGCTTACATCGCCATGAGCCGTTGGCTGCAAGGGTATGCCTACCGTACGGACATCCCCTGGTGGTTGTTGGCCGGCGTGATAACGGGAGTGGTCGCGGTGGTGCTCCTTACCGTGCTGGGGCAAGTGTTGAGGGCGGCCAACAGTAATCCGGCGGAGGTGGTGAAAAGCGAATAAGGGTCATCCGCGTACCTGGCTCCTTATTCTTTATCGGTTCAAATATTCTTAGATTATCCTCTAAATACCCCCTGGTTGTTTTATCTAATTAGGGTTCACACTGTCTGGAAAACTCTGTAGATCAGCATATTGCTGTGAACCCTGTGAATGCAAGATAAAAAAGGCGGGATCGACCGATAGGATTGGCTGATCGTAAACCGGTTTCACAGCCTTCACAGCCTTCACAACAAATCGCTGGCCATTAGCCTTTTACCGCCGTGAACCCTGTTTTTTAATTTTGTCACATAAGGGATCGGAATTGGTTCCTGTCCCATAAAATACAGGTTATAGGCTAAAAAATACAGCCTTTAGCCTGTCCGTGAAAAGCCTATAGGGTAGCAGGAAAAAGGTCGGCATCTATCCGGCAACCGATGCCGACCTTTTCGGGAAGCGACAGGCATCTATAGGAACAACTTCACAGACTCATATTCTGGCAGATTTGAACCAATTTTAGGCACGGATTACACGGATTTCACGGTTTAAATATGTTTTGAAAAAACTTCTTGCCGTGTAATCCGTGAAATCCGTGCCTAAAATATAGGTTCAGTTTTTCTTAAAACCGAACTATTAAAGCAAAACTACTTCCGGCAAATGCAGCCCGTCAGATGATCGTTGATAAACCCTGAGGCCTGCAAATGGGCATAACAAATCGTCGCTCCGAAGAATTTGAATCCTCTTTTTTTCATATCCTTGCTCATGGCTTCGGATTCGGGGGATGTTACAGGAATCTCGCCCAGTGACCGAAAAGAGTTGACAATCGGTTCCTGGTTAGGGAGGAACGACAGGGTATAGTTATAAAAACTTCCGAACTCCTTTTGTATAGCAAGGAATAGCTTTGCATTTGTGATTGCTGATTTGATTTTCAGGCGGTTTCTTACAATCCCGTCAAATCCCATCAACCGTTCGACATCTTCATCGGTCATTTGCGCCACCAGCTCGGCATCGAAATTACAAAAGACTTTGCGGTATCCCTCGCGCTTTCTAAGGATCGTTAACCAGTTCAAGCCGGCCTGGGCACTCTCCAGCACCAGAAATTCAAACAATATCTTTTCATCTGTCACCAATTTTCCCCATTCCTGGTCATGATATTTTACATATAACTCGTCAGTGCCACACCAACCGCAACGTTCGTTTACTATATCTTGCATGATTATCCTGTTTATAAATTCATATTAGCATGTATCTGTTCGCAAAAATATACTTTTATTCGTTTTCATCGTGAAAAGCAGGCTGAAAAGTATTAAACTGCAAGCCTATCTCGTTTCTTTACTTGAGAAATGTAAGATAAATTGATATTTTTCTTTTAATTTCTTTGGAGGTACGAATTATTGTTCTACATTTGCAGCGTCAAACAATAAAGACGTAAGAAAAGATGATGAACAACGTATTGCATATTATTCTCGTGGTGGTCCTTCTAGTCATTAGCAGGTAAGGAGAAAGGTGTGCAAGAAGTCGTGAAGTCGTATAAAGATATTTCTTAAGCCTTTCTCCATACAGAGAAGGGCTTTTTTAATATATATAATGTAAGAATAAACGTAGGGACAAGGGAAACCTGTCCATGTAAAGAACAAATGATATGATGAAGAATCCGTTAAGAAGTTCATACAGCACAGAGGGCAGACGCATGGCCGGAGCCCGTGCTTTGTGGCGCGCCAACGGCCTGAAAGAAGAGCAGTTCGGCAAACCGATTATAGCCATTGTGAATTCGTTTACACAGTTTGTCCCCGGCCATGTGCATCTGCATGAGATCGGACAGGTGGTAAAAGCGGAGATCGAAAAGCTGGGTTGCTTTGCCGCCGAGTTCAATACGATTGCAATCGACGACGGTATCGCGATGGGGCACGACGGAATGCTCTATTCGCTCCCTTCACGCGATATTATTGCGGATAGCGTCGAGTATATGGTGAATGCCCACAAAGCCGATGCGATGGTCTGCATCAGCAATTGCGACAAGATCACGCCGGGGATGTTGATGGCGTCCATGCGGCTCAATATCCCGACTATCTTTGTTTCAGGCGGCCCGATGGAAGCTGGCGAACTGGATAATCGCCATCTGGATTTGATCGATGCCATGATCGAATCGGCCGACACTTCGGTGAGCGACGAGCGGATCGCACAGGTGGAACGGAATGCCTGTCCGGGATGCGGCTGCTGCTCCGGCATGTTTACGGCCAATTCGATGAACTGTCTGAACGAAGCGATCGGCCTGGCGCTTCCGGGCAACGGGACGATTGTCGCTACCCATGTGGGACGTACGCAGTTGTTCCGCGACGCAGCCAGGCAGATTGTAGAAAATGCTTATAAATACTATCGTGACGGCGATGAGTCCGTCCTTCCCCGCAGTATCGCCACCCGCCAGGCATTCCTGAATGCCATGTCATTGGATATTGCAATGGGCGGTTCTACGAATACGGTTCTCCATCTGCTTGCAATAGCGCAGGAGGCGGAGGCGGATTTCACGATGGATGATATCGATATGCTTTCCCGCAAGACTCCCTGCCTTTGCAAGGTAGCTCCCAACACACACACGTATCATGTCCAGGACGTAAACCGTGCAGGCGGCATCATGGGGATTATGGACGAACTGCTGAAAGGCGGCCTGGTAGACGGGAGTGTGAAGCGTGTGGACGGCATGACGCTTGCCGAAGCAGCAGATGCCTTTGCTATCACTTCCCCGAATGTAACAAAAGAGGCTGTAAAGAAATATAAGAGCGCGCCCGCCCATCGTTTCAGTATCCGGATGGGATCGCAGGAAACCTATTATAAGGAACTGGATACCGACCGCGCCGGCGGGTGCATCCGTGATGTCGGACATGCTTATTCCAAAGACGGCGGCCTGGCCGTCCTGAAAGGGAACATTGCCCTGGACGGTTGCGTGGTCAAGACCGCCGGCGTAGATGAAAGCATCTGGAAGTTTGCCGGCCCTGCTAAAGTATTCGATTCACAGGATGCGGCTTGCGAAGGCATTCTGGGCGGAAAAGTGGTTTCGGGCGATGTGGTCGTGATCACGCACGAAGGGCCGAAAGGCGGTCCGGGCATGCAGGAGATGCTTTATCCTACTTCCTATATAAAAAGCCGCCATTTAGGCAAGGAGTGCGCGCTGATCACGGACGGCCGTTTCAGCGGCGGTACTTCCGGCCTTTCCATCGGCCACGTCTCTCCCGAAGCTGCGGCAGGCGGGGCGATCGGCCTGGTGAAAGACGGCGATATGATCGAAATCGATATCCCCGGACGTACGATCAATGTGAAGGTAAGCGATGAAGAACTGGCAGAGCGCCGGAAAGCGGAAGAGGCACGCGGCGCGAAAGCCTTTACGCCTCCTCACCGCCAGCGTATCGTTTCGAAAGCCTTGAGAGCTTACGGCAAGATGGTTAGCTCGGCCGATAAGGGGGGAGTGAGAATAGTAGAAGATTAAACACAAGACTAAAATAAAGAGATATGGAGAAACATAAGATAACCGGTTCGGAGGCTTTGCTGAAGTCACTGATAGCTGAAGGAGTAGATACGATCTTCGGTTATCCCGGCGGACAGGCGATTCCTATTTACGATAGTTTGTATGATTACAGGGATAAATTGAAACATGTTTTGGTGCGTCACGAACAAGGGGCGACGCATGCTGCACAGGGGTATGCACGTGTATCAGGCAAAGTAGGCGTGACATTGGTGACTTCAGGTCCCGGTGCGACGAATACGATTACCGGCATTGCCGATGCGCTGATGGACAGCACGCCTATGGTGGTCATCGCCGGCCAGGTTCCTTCTCCATTGCTCGGAACCGACGCTTTCCAGGAAGTCGATGTGATCGGCATTACGCAACCGATCACCAAATGGGCGTACCAGATCCGTAAGCCGGAAGAGATCGCGTGGGCTGTTTCGCGCGCCTTCTACATCGCATCTACCGGACGTCCGGGACCTGTCGTGCTCGATTTGGCTAAGGACGCCCAGGTCGGACTGGTGGATTATGAATATAAGAAAGTGGATTATGTCCGCAGCTATCAGCCGGAACCGGATATCAACCAGGACCGGATCAAGACGGCTGCCGCATGGATCAATAAAGCGGAGAAACCTTTCTGCCTGGTCGGACAAGGCGTTCTGCTGGGAGGCGCCGAAGAGGAGCTGAAAGCGTTCCTGTTGAAGAATGACATTCCTGCCGGTTCGACCGTCCTCGGCCTGTCGGCGTTGCCTTCCGATTTCCCTTTGAATAAAGGTATGCTCGGCATGCACGGCAATGTTGGCCCGAACCGGAAGACCAACGAATGCGACGTGCTGATCGCCATCGGCATGCGTTTCGACGATCGTGTCACCGGCGACCTGAAGACATACGCCAAGCAGGCGAAAGTGATCCATCTGGACATCGATAACTCGGAGATCGGCAAGAATGTACCGGTCGATGTGAAGGTCCTCGGAAATGCCAAACATACCATTCCGATGATAACTGCGTTGTTGGAAGAACGGAAACGCTCGGAATGGAATGCCGAGTTCGAGCCGGATGCGCAGGAAGAATATGAAAAGGTGATCGAAAAGGAATTGTGTCCGGCAGGCGGGCAACTGAAAATGGGCGAAGTCGTTCGAAAAGTGTCCGAGGCAACCGGCAACGACGCTGTTTTGGTGACGGATGTCGGACAGAACCAGATGATGGGCGTACGCTATTTCAAATATAAACGTACCCGTAGCGTGGTTACTTCGGGCGGCCTGGGAACGATGGGCTTTGGCCTTCCTGCCGCTATGGGGGCCAAGTTCGGTGCGCCCGACCGTACGGTCTGCTTCTTTACCGGCGACGGCGGGATGCAGATGACGATCCAGGAACTGGGAACCATCATGCAGGAAAAGCTGGATGTGAAAATCATCATCCTCAATAATAACTTCTTAGGGATGGTACGCCAGTGGCAGGAGTTGTTCTTCCACGAACGCTATTCGAATACGACCATGGAGAATCCCGATTTCGTAGCGATCGCGAAAGCATACGGCATTGCCAGCCGAGCTGTGGAAAAACGGGAGGAACTGGATGAGGCAATTGCCGAAATGTTGAACCATAAGGGAGCTTATGTGCTGGTTGCCAACGTGGAAACGTGCGGTATGGTATATCCGATGGTCCCTGCCGGAGGAAGCGTAACAAACATGATATTAGGAGATAAGTAAGGAGGCGAAGCTATGACAACAAAAAAATTATACACCGTTATTATCTTTTCAGAGAATACAGTAGGTCTTCTGAACCAGATTACGATTATCTTTACGCGCCGGCAACTGAATATCGAGACGCTTTCCGTTTCACCTTCTGCCATACAAGGCATACACAAGTTCACGATCACGACGTTTGCCGATGAAGATATGATCGACAAGGTCGTGAAGCAGATCGACAAGCGGGTGGATATCCTGAAGGCTTATTACAATACGGATGAAGACCTGGTTTTCCAGGAAATAGCCCTTTATAAGCTGAGTACCGAACTGTTCATCAAGATGGGGACGGTCGAGGACTTGATCCGCAAATATAACGCCCGTATTCTGGAAATGAACGAAACATGTGTAGTTCTCGAAAAGAGCGGGCATTACGATGAGACGCAAGCCCTCTTCAAGGAGTTGAGCGAAACGATCGGTGTCTTGCAGTTCATCCGTTCCGGTCGCGTTGCGATCACAAAAAGCCGCGTGGAACGCCTGAGCGACATGCTGGCTGAAATGGAACGCAAGTTACAGGATAAACAAAACGGACAACAATAACGTACGGGCGGTTTGCAAACCGCCCCGACAAAAGCATAGAATTATGGACAAAAACAAAGTAGGAGAATTTCATTTCGTCACAGAACCGTACCTGTTGGATTTCCGTGGGCGCGTGACGATACCGATGATCGGTAACTACCTGATACACGTCGCATCCAGCCATGCCGCCGAACGCGGATTCGGCTTCAACGATATGTCGGAACGGCATACCGCTTGGGTGCTTTCCCGCCTGGCAATCGAAATGATCGAATATCCTGCCATGTCCGAACCCATAACGCTATATACCTGGGTGGACGAAGTCGGCCGTCTTTTTACCAGCCGTTGTTTCGAGCTGGTGGACGCTGGCGGTAAGACATTCGGTTATGCCCGCTCTATTTGGGCGGCTATCGATGTGGAAACACGCCGGCCGACCTTATTGGACGTCGCCGGGTTGAGCGCTTATGTCACAGACCGTCCCTGCCCGATCGAAAAGCCGGGAAAGATTGCGGCTGTGGAGAATGATACGGAAGGAATCCCTTATATCATTAAATACAGCGACCTCGACATCAACGGTCACCTGAACAGTATCAAGTATATGGAACATCTGCTCGACCTGTTCGATCTGGAGCTGTTTAAGACAAAAGATATCAAACGTTTCGAAATCGCTTACCAGTCCGAAGGTAAGTATGGCATGGAACTCATGCTGCACAAGAAGGAGGCGGATGCCGGAAAATATGATATGGCGATCTGTAACGAAGGCAAAGCGATCTGCCGTGCCGCCGTTACGTGGCGTTGAATAAACAAAGAATTATTTTATTAACACATTACATTTAATAGTAAAAGAATATGGCAGTAATGAATTTTGGCGGTGTTGACGAAAACGTAGTAACCCGCGAAGAATTTCCGTTGGAAAAAGCAAGAGAAGTGTTGAAAGATGAAGTAATCGCAGTTATCGGTTACGGTGTTCAGGGTCCTGGACAGAGTTTGAACTTGCGTGACAACGGTTTCAACGTTATCGTAGGACAGCGTCCCGGTAAGACGTATGACAAGGCCGTAGCCGACGGTTGGGTTCCGGGCGAAACATTGTTCGGTATCGAAGAAGCATGCGAAAAAGCAACCATCATACAGGTTCTGCTTTCCGATGCCGCCCAGATCGAATGCTGGCCGCGTATCAAGAAATACCTGACTCCGGGCAAGGCGTTGTATTTCTCCCACGGTTTTGCTATCACTTACAAGGAACGTACCAACATCATCCCTCCTGCTGACGTCGACGTGATCCTGATCGCACCGAAAGGTTCCGGCACTTCTTTGCGCCGCATGTTCCTGCAGGGACGTGGCCTGAACTCCAGCTATGCAATCTTCCAGGATGCGACAGGCAAAGCTTGGGATCGTGTGATTGCTTTGGGTATCGGCGTCGGTTCCGGTTACCTGTTCGAAACGACATTCAAGAAGGAAGTTTATTCCGACCTGACAGGCGAACGTGGTACTTTGATGGGGGCTATCCAGGGGTTGCTGTTGGCTCAATACGAAACATTGCGTGAAAACGGCCACGAACCTTCCGAAGCATTCAATGAAACAGTGGAAGAATTGACGCAGTCTTTGATGCCGCTGTTCGCTGAAAACGGTATGGACTGGATGTATGCAAACTGTTCGACAACAGCACAGCGTGGTGCTCTGGACTGGATGGGTCCGTTCCACGATGCAACTAAACCGGTATTCGAAAAACTGTATAAGGAAGTCGCTTGCGGCAATGAAGCCCAGCGTTCTATTGATACAAACAGCAAACCGGATTATCGTGAAAAGCTGAATGAAGAATTGAAAGCGTTGCGCGAAAGCGAAATGTGGCGTGCAGGCGCGGTCGTTCGTAAATTGCGTCCGGAAAACAATTGATAGACATAGCACCTTTTTATTAGTGTGTAAAGGAAAGCGACAATTCGGTATGGATTGTCGCTTTTTTTATAGGAAATGTATCATTTCAATAAGAAATCTTTGGATAGTAATCGGTATCTTCGTGGCAGGAAATCTGAATTTAATTGCTTAAATATTATATCATGAAGAAATTTCAAGTTTTAGTAATGCTGTTGTGGCTGTCTGTTTGCCTTGCAGGTGCGGTAGAGTCAAAGATCCAGTTGGTGCATGGCCCATATTTGCAGAATTTGGGGCCTGACGAAGTGACGATTGTGTGGTTGTCGGATAAGCCGTCTGTCGGTTGGGTGGAACTGGCGCCGGATGACGATACGGACTTTTATGCTACCGAACGTCCCAAGTATTACGATGCACGTAACGGGGTTAAGAATACATCCACGATCCATACTGTGAAGATTAAAGGGCTTAAGCCGGGCACGAACTACCGCTATCGCGTCTTTGTACAGGAGGTGTTGAGCCATATCGGACATAAGGTTATCTATGGGAATTACGCCTCGACTGATGTCTACTCCAAAAAGCCGTTGGTGTTCAAGACAAGCAATCCTGCGGATAATGCCGTCTCATTTGCGATGGTGAACGATATACATGGAAAGAATGACGTGTTGACGAACTTGGTTTCCAAATGTGATCTGGAAAAGACGGATTTCTTCCTTTTCAACGGCGATATGGTGTCGGTCTTCAATGAGGAGAATCATATCTTCGACGGTTTTATGGATACGGCGACCAAGCTGTTTGCCTCCGAGATTCCGATGTATTATACGAGAGGCAACCATGAAACGCGTGGTGCTTTTGCAACCGAATTCCAGCGTTACTTTTCTCCGAAAGAAGAGAATATCTACTATATGTTCCGGCAAGGCCCGATCTGTTTCGTTATCCTGGATACGGGAGAGGATAAACCGGATTCCGATATCGAGTATGCCGGCATAACGGTTTACGACGAATACCGGACGGAACAGGCGGAATGGTTGCGTCAGGTATTGGATAGTAAAGAATATAAGGAAGCGCCGTTTAAGATCGTCGTTGCCCATATCCCGCCGATCGGGGGCTGGCATGGAAACCTGGAAGTGGAAAATAAATTCATGCCTTTGTTACGCGATGCCAAGCCGGACGTGATGCTGTGCGGCCACCTCCACCGTTTCATCCATCAGGAGGCAACGGCTCAGACGCCATTTCCGATTATCGTCAATTCCAACACTGCTGTCCTGAAAGCGACTGCCGATCCGAAAGAACTGAAAATACAGGTCGTGGATGTGGACGGGAAAGTGCTGGATCAATTCTCCATAAAAAAGTAACACCATGAAATATCTGTTCTTTTTCCTGCTTTTTTCAATGTTTACAGCCAATGCGCAAGAACATAGAACGGAGATAACCGGCACGGTTAAGGATGTGGCGGGCAATCCGGTTGCTTTCGTTAATGTCGGTATAATGGGAAAGAGTCTTGGCGATGTGTCGGACAGGGCAGGTAAGTTTCGCCTGCTTGTACCGGATTCCTTGATGAACGACTGCTTGACTGTTTCCCATATTGCCTATAAAAAATATTCCCGTTATCTCCGAGAACTTGTAGGGGCTCCTGTCTCCGTCGTGTTGGAGGATAGCTTGTTAGTGCTCCCGGAAGTCAATATCTCACCTCTGAAAGGGAAATGGATTAGTAATAAGGGTATGCGGATACCGGGTGGAGTAATTAAGATATTAGGAGGGCTGAACGGGCAGGTATAGCTTGATAAGTGAATTTTAAGTTACGAATTGAAGTTGTCAGTGTGTATTCATCTTACGTTCTATAAGAAAATATATACAAAAAACTTCGAATTATATTTGGAGGTTTGGAAAAAGGCTGTATCTTTGCAGCGTTCAAACAAAAACAAGTTAAAGAACAACATGAAACAGGAAATGCTAAATAGTCTCATTATTTCTCTAAATATTATTCTACTCTGGGAACGGGATAGGAAGTGAGACTGTGTATGCTTTGCTGGGCATTAAGATATGAAAAAGCCTTTCTCACTTCCTTGTGAGAGAGGCTTTTTTCATTTTAAGAATTAAGAATAGGTATTAATTTAAGACGATAAGAACTATGTCAGACAGATTATTTATTTTCGACACAACATTGCGCGACGGTGAACAAGTGCCGGGTTGCCAGTTAAACAGTATTGAAAAGATCCAGGTTGCCAAAGCATTGGAAGAGCTGGGTGTTGATGTGATAGAAGCCGGTTTCCCCGTATCGAGTCCGGGTGATTTCAATAGCGTTGTTGAAATATCGAAAGCCGTAACCTGGCCTACAATCTGTGCGCTTACCCGTGCGGTGGAGAGAGACATCGATGTGGCTGCCGATGCGTTGAAATATGCAAAGCACGGACGGATACATACGGGTATCGGAACGTCCGATTATCATATCAAGTATAAGTTCAACTCCAACCAGGAAGAGATTCTGGAACGTGCCATTGCCGCTACCAAATATGCTAAGAAATATGTGGAAGACATCGAGTTCTATTGCGAGGATGCCGGACGTACGGACAACGAATATCTGGCACGTGTGGTAGAAGCGGTTATCAAGGCTGGTGCTACGGTGGTGAATATTCCCGATACGACCGGCTATTGCCTGCCGGACGAATATGGCGCGAAGATCAAATACCTGATGGAACATGTGGATGGTATCGAGAAGGCGATCCTTTCTACTCATTGCCATAACGATTTGGGAATGGCGACCGCCAACACCGTTCAGGGTGTGTTGAATGGCGCCCGCCAGGTGGAAGTCACGATGAACGGTATCGGTGAACGTGCCGGAAATACGTCTTTGGAAGAAATCGCAATGATCTTCAAAAGTCACAAAGAACGTGGCATTATCACCAATATCAACACGACCAAGATATACGGTGTCAGCCGTATGGTGTCCAGCCTGATGAATATGCCGATCCAGCCGAACAAAGCGATCGTCGGACGCAACGCGTTCGCCCATTCTTCCGGCATCCACCAGGACGGCGTATTGAAAAACCGTGAAAGTTATGAAATCATCGACCCGAAAGATGTGGGAATCGACGATAACGCAATCGTGCTGACTGCCCGTAGCGGACGTGCGGCATTGAAACATCGCTTGCAGGTGTTAGGTGTCGAACTGTCGCAGGAAAAGTTGGACAAGGTATATGAAGAGTTCCTGAAACTGGCCGACCGCAAGAAAGATATCAACGACGACGATGTCTTGATGCTTGCCGGTAAGGATCGTACGGCCATGCACCGCATCAAGTTGGAATATCTGCAGGTGACTTCTGGCGTCGGTTTGCAGTCCGTTGCCAGCGTTTGCCTGAATATCGCAGGCGAGAAGTTCGAAGCAGCCGCTTCCGGCAACGGCCCTGTCGATGCGGCTATTAAGGCGGTGAAATCCATTATCCACCGTACGATGACGATCCAGGAGTTCCTGATCCAGGCAATCAATAAAGGTAGCGACGACATGGGTAAAGTACACATGCAGGTCGAATACGAAGGAAACCGTTATTACGGTTTTGCAGCCAATACCGATATTATAGCGGCTTCTGTTGAGGCATTTATCGATGCAATTAATAAATTTGTGAAATAAACCAATAAATATGAATACATTATTCGACAAAATTTGGGATTCCCACGTGGTGACGATGATCGAAGAGGGACCCACACAGCTTTACATCGACAGGTTGTACTGTCATGAAGTGACCAGTCCGCAGGCTTTTGCCGGCATGCGGGAACGTGGTTTGAAACCGCTTCGCCCGGAACGTATCTATTGTATGCCGGATCATAACACCCCGACACACGATCAGGATAAACCGATCGAAGATCCTGTCTCGAAGAATCAGGTCGACACGCTGGCAAAGAACGCTGCCGATTTCGGTCTGACTCATTATGGAATGATGGATGAACGGAACGGCATCATCCATGTGGTAGGCCCGGAACGCGGTCTGACCTTGCCGGGAATGACTATCGTTTGCGGCGACTCGCATACTTCCACGCACGGAGCGGTCGGAGCGGTTGCCTTCGGTATCGGAACCAGCGAAGTGGAGATGGTGATGGCTTCGCAGTGCATCTTGCAGGCAAAACCGAAAACCATGCGCATCCGTGTGGAAGGCAATTTGGGAAAAGGGGTGACGGCAAAGGATGTCGCTCTCTATATCATGTCGAAAGTAACGACCAGCGGCGCCACCGGCTATTTCATAGAATATGGAGGTTCGGCTATCCGCAGCCTGACGATGGAAGGCCGCCTGACCTTGTGCAACCTGTCTATCGAAATGGGAGCACGCGGAGGGATGATCGCTCCCGACGAAACAACCTTTGCTTATCTCAAGGGACGTGAAAACGCTCCGGTGGGTGAAGAATGGGATAAAGCCGTCGCTTATTGGAAAACGTTGAAGAGCGGTGATGACGCCGTGTTTGATAAAGAAATCCTGTTTGATGCAGCCGATATCGAGCCGATGTTGACCTACGGAACCAACCCAGGTATGGGCATGGGTGTCACCGGACATATTCCGACTGTCGAAGGCATGGGTGAAGTGGCTAAAACTTCCTTTATGAAATCAATGGAGTATATGGGCTTCGAACCGGGCGAATCGTTGTTAGGCAAGAAGATCGACTATGTATTCTTAGGCTCTTGCACCAATGGACGTATCGAGGATTTCCGCGCTTTCGCTTCTATCGTAAAAGGAAAAAAGAAAGCGGAAGGCGTAACGGTATGGCTGGTTCCCGGTTCCTGGATGGTAGACGCGCAGATCCGCGAAGAAGGTCTGGACAAGATATTTGAAGAAGCTGGTTTCCAATTGCGTCAACCGGGATGTTCGGCTTGTCTGGCGATGAACGATGATAAGATTCCGGCTGGCAAATATTCGGTTTCGACAAGTAACCGTAACTTCGAAGGACGTCAGGGACCGGGCGCACGCACGATTCTGGCCGGACCGTTGGTTGCCGCCGCTGCCGCCGTAACGGGCGAGATTACCGATCCGCGAACATTAATCGGATAATGTAAGTTGTATTAAAACGATAAATAAGATAAAGAGATGAAACAGAAATTCAATATCATAACATCAACCTGTGTCCCTCTTCCTTTGGAGAATGTGGATACGGACCAGATTATCCCGGCCCGCTTTCTGAAAGCGACCGACAAGAAAGGGTTCGGCGAAAACCTGTTCCGTGACTGGCGGTATGACAAGCAAGGTAACAAAATCGAATCGTTTGTCTTGAACGATCCGACCTACAGCGGCCAGATACTGGTGGCAGGAAAGAACTTCGGTTCGGGTTCCAGCCGCGAACATGCTGCCTGGGCGATTGCCGACTATGGTTTCCGGGTTGTTGTTTCCAGTTTCTTTGCCGACATCCACAAAAACAACGAACTGAACAACTTCGTCCTTCCGGTTGTCGTAAGCGAACCGTTCCTGGCCGAGCTTTTCGACTCTATCTATGCCGATCCTGCAACAGAAGTCGAGGTCAATCTGCCCGCCCAAACCATCACCAACAAGGCTACCGGTAAGAGCGAGCACTTCGACATCAACGCCTATAAAAAGGATTGCTTAGTAAATGGCCTCGACGACATTGACTACCTGTTATCCAACAAAGCAAAGATCGAAGCATTCGAAGGGGGACGCAATAATAAATAATGATAAATGATGATTTATTTTAGGCACGGAATACACGGATTAACACGTTTTTTGTTTTAAATCGATATATTATCCGCGAAATCCGCGTAATCCGTGCCTAATCATTGTACGACAAATCATCTTTATGTGATATAAATAATTATGATAGAAATAATGGATACCACCCTGCGTGACGGGGAACAGACATCAGGGGTTTCCTTTGCGGCGCATGAGAAGCTGAGTATTGCACAGGCATTGCTCGACCTGGGCGTGAACCGTCTGGAGATCGCTTCCGCGCGTGTCTCGGACGGTGAATTTGAGGCCGTGAAGCGCGTGGCTTCCTGGGCGGAACGTACCGGAAACCTGCAAAAGCTCGAAGTGCTCGGCTTTGTAGATGGCAACGTCTCGCTCGACTGGATCGAAGCAGCCGGATGCCGTGTGGTAAACCTGCTCTGCAAAGGTTCTTACAAGCATGTGACGGAACAGCTTCGCAAAACTCCCGAACAGCATTTTGCCGATATACGTTCCGTCATCAACCTGGCGACCGAACGGGGGATCGCCGTGAACGTCTATCTGGAAGACTGGTCGAACGGTATCAAGAACTCGCCTGAATATGTCTTTCAGGCAGTCGATTCGCTTCGCGACCTACCGATCCGGCGTTTTATGCTGCCCGATACGCTCGGCATCCTGAACCCCGGCAACACCTACGAGTATTGTAAGGAAATGGTTACGCGTTATCCGGACCTGAAGTTTGATTTCCATGCCCATAACGACTACGACCTGGCGGTAGCGAATGTCT
Source organism: Parabacteroides hominis (assembly GCF_014287585.1). Taxonomy (GTDB): domain Bacteria; phylum Bacteroidota; class Bacteroidia; order Bacteroidales; family Tannerellaceae; genus Parabacteroides; species Parabacteroides hominis. Next base: position 100,315 of record NZ_JACOOJ010000009.1, read on the forward strand.
ACTCCGCTGTCCGTGCCGGCATAGAAGGGCTTCATACCACGTTGAACGGATTGGGGGAGCGTGCCGGGAATGCCCCGCTTAGCAGTGTGCTTGCCGTGCTGAAAGACCAGTTGGGAGTGGAGACAACGCTCAGGGAGGAGCGGATCAATTACGCCAGCCGCCTGGTGGAAACCTTCTCAGGTGTTCATATCCCGCCCAACAAACCGATTATCGGGGAACATGTCTTTACGCAATGTGCCGGTGTCCATGCCGATGGCGACAGCAAAAACAATCTGTATTGCAATGACCTGCTGCCCGAACGCTTCGGTCGTGTCCGCGAATATGCCCTCGGCAAGACATCCGGCAAAGCGAATATCCGCAAGAACCTCGAATCGTTAGGGATCGATATCGATGAAAACTCCATGCGTAAGGTTACCGAACGGATTATCGAACTGGGTGATAAGAAAGAAATGGTTACGACGGAGGATCTCCCGTATATCATCAGCGATGTGCTCCATCACGATACGATGGCCGACCAGCGCATCCGTATACTGAATTATTCCCTGTCTTTGGCTCAAGGACTGAAACCGGTCGCTACCCTGAAGATAGAGATCAATGGCGAAGCCTACCAGGAGTCGGCTTCCGGCGACGGACAGTACGACGCCTTCGTTCGTGCCCTGCGGAAGATCTATACCGATCTGGGGCGTCCTTTCCCGATGCTGACCAACTACTCCGTTTCCATACCGCCCGGCGGACGGACCGATGCCTTTGTGCAGACCATCATCAGCTGGAATTATGCAGGAGTGGACTTTAAAACCCGCGGTCTCGATGCAGACCAGACAGAAGCTGCTATCAAGGCGACACTGAAGATGCTGAACAAGATAGAACAATAATAATGTACCGATGAATTGATATGACGGTTATGCGATGAACCAATTCCTGTTTACGCAGGTTTCTTTTATAGGATAATTCATATATCAAAGATTTGGCTAATTAATAAATTATTGAAGTCATGAAGAAGTTAACAATCGCGCTTGTTGCGCACGACAACCGGAAGGCTGACATGGTAGAATGGGCTGTTCACAATGCTGAATTTCTGTCCCATCATCACATTGTATGTACCGGAACAACCGGAAATCTGGTTCGGAAGGCAATGGAAGAAAAAGGTGTTCCGGCGGATATCGCCTGCATGCATTCCGGCCCGCTGGGTGGAGATGCCGAAATTGCAGCGATGGTAGTACGGAAGGAAATAGACCTTGCCGTATTCCTGATCGACGACCTGAACCCGCAGCCGCACGAGGCCGATATCCAAATGTTGCTTCGCCAGTGCCGTGTCCATAACGTGCCTATCGCTTGTAACCGGTATAGTGCCGACCTGATGATCACAAGTACGCTGTGGGATGATGAAAACTATGTCCCGACAGAACCTAAATACGTCTATTTTAAAAGAGAATAATAACATAACAAACGAATATGAAATTGAATATTGCTGTACTTCCCGGAGACGGGATCGGTCCTGAAATCTCTGCACAAGGTGTGGATGTGATGAGTGCCGTTTGTAAGAAATTCGGACATGAAGTCCGTTATGAGTATGCTCTTTGCGGGGCTGATGCTATCGACAAGGTGGGAGACCCTTTCCCCGAAGAAACGTACCGGATTTGTAAAGAAGCGGATGCCGTCCTCTTCTCTGCCGTAGGCGATCCGAAGTTCGACAACGATCCGACAGCCAAGGTGCGCCCTGAACAGGGATTGCTGGCTATGCGTAAGAAACTGGGGTTGTTTGCGAATATCCGGCCCGTACAAACCTTTAAGTGCCTGCTGCATAAATCTCCGCTTCGTGCCGACTTGGTGGACGGTGCGGATTTCCTGTGTATCCGTGAACTGACGGGAGGCATGTATTTCGGGGAGAAATATCAGGATAACGATAAGGCCTACGATACCAATATGTATACACGCCCTGAGATCGAGCGCATCTTGAAAGTCGGTTTCGAATACGCCATGAAACGGAAGAAGCATCTGACGGTGGTCGATAAGGCGAATGTCCTGGCCTCTTCGCGCCTGTGGCGCCAGATCGCACAAGAGATGGCTCCTTCTTATCCGGAAGTTCAGACCGACTATATGTATGTCGACAATGCTGCCATGCGTATGATCCAGGAACCCAAATTCTTTGATGTCATGGTAACGGAAAATACGTTTGGCGATATCCTTACCGACGAAGGTTCTTGCATCAGCGGTTCTATGGGCTTGCTCCCTTCTGCTTCGACGGGCGAAAGCACTCCTGTATTCGAACCGATTCATGGTTCATGGCCGCAGGCTAAAGGATTGAATATCGCCAACCCGTTGGCACAGATCCTTTCGGTTGCCATGCTGTTCGAATATTTCGGTTGCAAGGCGGAAGGCGCTTTGATCCGCGAGGCCGTGGATGCTTCTCTGGATGCTAATGTCCGTACCCCCGAAATCCAGGTGGAAGGCGGTGCAAGATATGGCACAAAAGAGGTCGGCGCATGGATTGTCGACTATATCGGGAAGAAGTAATTGCTGGAGAAACGGAAGTGTGTCAAAAATACCAAATGGCACACTTCCGATAAATATGGTTATCCGATTATGTATTTGCTCTTCGGAAGATAGGAGAGGGCTTTGATTACTAAATAAGAAGTAATGAAAGTACAGATTGCGATTACCGGAATCTTGATCATGGCACTGTCGAACAGATTATTCAACAAGTCATAGAACAGGTTCAGCAACATGATATGTACCAGGTAAATCCCATAGCTTTTAATCGATATATCCGTAACTGACTTTCCGCAGGCTGAATCCGGGTTCTTGATCCGGATATTCTTGATCAACAGAAAAATGCCCGTTGCCACCATTGCTACGTTGATAGTCTCGTATCCCCAGGTGATTTCCAGTTGCGGGACGTATTCGGCTGTCGATAACCGTTCGTGGAAACCATACCAGGTGATGAAATAGCCCACTGCCAATAAAGCGATGCCGACCGGCAGGTTCCAACTTTTCCGTTCCGAAGCATATGTCCGCAGATAATAAGCTAATACCATATATCCCAGCAGCCCGGAGAAATAGTATAACATCGGAGTCCCGTTCCAGAAACATTCCCCTAATATATCCGGAAATACCAGATGGATATAAGGCACGCACAAAGTAAACGCCCATATCCCAAGATATAGCTCGATGCTCTTTCGCGAAGCCGTTTTTAACCAAGGCGAAATGATAGGAGCGAAGAGATACAGTCCCATCAGCATATATACGTACCACAGATGCCCCACTTGTGTCCCGAAGTTTACCGGGATTTTGAGGATATTCATACAGGCGGTTGCAAAGTCCGCTTGTCCTCGGAAGAACTGATAGAAAGAATAAGCGATGCACCAGAATATAAAAGGTATGACTACACGCGTGAAGCGTTTGCGGAAGAATTGTGCCGGCTCGTCTTTTACCGGAAGAAGAAAATATCCGGTCAGCATCACGAACAGAGGAACAGCCGAGCGGCAGACCGAGTTATAAAGGTCTACCCAAAAAGCATTCTCCCCTTTTATCACGTCCCCGACAGGGCCGATATAATAAAACTCTCCGGTGTGTACCTGGATTACCATGTAGCAGGCCAGTACCCGCAGTACATCGAGCGCAAAATTGCGTTTAGTGTCTTTCTGCATAATAAGTAAGATGATTTAAGTATGTTAGAAAATATTTGTTAGCTTATTGTTGGGCGAGTTTCATCAATTCCTTGATTACTTCCTTATTATATCCCATTGATTCGGCTTTCTTGAAATCGAGGGCTGCCCGTTCCTTTTCGTATTGTGCCAGCTTGATCTTGCCTCTCAGCACATAGAGGTTGGCTGTCGGTTCGCTTTCGGTAAAGACCTTTTCTATATCCGCCATTGCCCGTGCGTTCTTTCCCATCATAAAATACAGGTCCGCCCGTCCTTCGTAGAGAACCCAGTCGCGGGGCATTTCGCTGATCAGGTAGTTGAATATCCGTTCGCTTTCGTCATAGTTCCCGCGCATCTTTTCCAGGATGGCATGGCCGAGGCGGGCGCGGACCGACTTCTCGTTTACTTCCAGGATCTTGTCGAAGTCCTGTTCCGCCCACATATAATTTTGTAACTGGATGTAGAGCAATCCGCGGCAATAGAGCGCTTCCTGATGTTCCGGATCTTCAATCAACAGCGTGTTATAGTCGTTCAATGCCTTTTCTGTTTCTCCCAGTTCGGTATAAAGGGAAGCCCGGTTTTCGAGAATGGTGATATTCTTTGTATGTCCGCTTAATGCGGAAGTGTAGGAGATAAGCGCGTCCTGCAACTTCCCCTGCCGGCGTTGTATGGTTCCGAGATTCGTGAGCAGGGCATAGTTCAGCGGGTTAGCGGGTTTTTTGCGCATGGCCGCTTTCAGGCTCTCTTCTGCGGACACCAAGTCGCCTTTATCTACGAAGTCGTAGCTCTTCTCTATTAATTCTTCGTATGATTGTGCAAAGCCATTCCCCATAAAAAGGAACACCCCTATAATAATCAAGAAAGTCCTCATTCTCTATCGTTTATATCTGTTATCTGACCGGTTGCAAAACTACATAATAAAATCGGTTCTTCATTCGAATAAAAAAACTTTATACCTTTGCTACAATTTCTAATACTTTTGGAACGGATAAGTGTTATGTAACAAATATGAATTTCCATAAATATAAATAATTATGATAGTAACAGCAATTGACCTTTCACATGGCCTGGAAGGTATTTTGAATTCCCTGATGACGCAAGGTGCGACATTGGGATGGACGCTTATCAAGGCGTTTTTGGTTTTTATAGTCGGGCGTCTCCTGATTAACCTGGTGAATAAACTGATAAAGCGGGTTTTGCTGAAGCGTGATATCGAGCCTTCGGTAAAGACTTTTGTCGGGAGTCTGGTAAATGTTGTCCTGACAATTTTATTGATCATTTCGGTTGTCGGTGCGTTGGGAGTACAGACGACTTCGTTTGCAGCCCTGCTGGCTTCTGCCGGTGTCGCTGTCGGTATGGCGTTGAGCGGTAATCTGGCGAACTTCGCGGGCGGATTGATTATTCTTTTGTTCAAGCCTTTCAAGGTCGGTGACTATGTTGAGGTACAGGGTACGGGCGGTACGGTGAAGGAAATCCAGATTTTCCACACGATCCTGGCGACACCCGATAATAAAATGGTGTATATCCCGAACGGCTCGTTGAGTAGTGGAGCGGTTACGAACTTCAGCCGGCAGGCTACCCGCCGCGTGGATTGGACGTTCGGCGTCGATTATGGCGAAGATTATGATAAAGTAAAGGCGGTGATCGAAACGATTCTTGCCCGCGACTCCCGCATTTTGACTGATCCGGCTCCTTTCATCGCCTTGCACGCGTTGGCTGACAGCAGTGTGAATATTGTTGTCCGTGTATGGGTGGAAAGCTCGGATTATTGGGATGTTTATTTCGGAATCAATCAGGCGGTTTATGCAACATTTAATGAAAAAGGCATCAACTTCCCGTTCCCGCAACTTACTGTGCATCGGGCTGATAACTGATTTGTCCTGAAAAGAAAAGGATTCGTTCAATAATCGGCAGGTTTTGTAAGGAGTCCTTTTGAAGGATAGAACTTTAAACAAAAAGATTTATCTTTGTCAATCATTATAATAATTAACAAAGAAAATATAAGTATAAGATATTAAGAACTTTATTTCATTACTTTAGTATTATTATTTGATTATAAGAGAAAATGATTCCCGGCTCGTCACTTTGGTGGCGAGCCTTTTTTTATTATAGCATGGATAATGGCGTTTTTGTACATTATGTCCGGACGTAAGTATCTTTTATAGTTGATTATAACTTTGTGAAATTGAACTTTTCTATCTTTGCCTCTGTTAAAGGACTGAATAATTAAACAATTTGCATATGAATAAAAAATTTACACTTTTGGCTGCGGCCTTGATGACGGTAGGAACTTTTACTGCGGCAAGTGCGGCAGTGGATTCTGATGAATGGACTGCTGGTAATTATTATTACTTAGTCAGTGATAATAATTATCTGTCTTTGGACGGAAATAAAGCTGATTCGGTAGTAGTGAAAGAAATCACTTCGTTTGAGAACGTAGATAAAGCTGCTCGTGATTCTGCATTGTGGGAAATTACGGGGATAACAGAAACAGCTGGAACAGTTTATCAATTTAAGAATAAAAAGACAAATGCTGTTTTATCTTTTGCTGCATCTCAAGAGGCTAAACCGATTTTAGTAGCAGGAGTAGATAAATGGACGTTTACTGATGGAGGAAGTTTAAGTGCTTCTATTGGTGATAATAAAACAATGACATTGGCTTTAGGAAGCGATAATGGTCTTGTTTTTAAGGATGGTTCAGCTTTAAGCTTAACTGTGACTAAACCTGACACAATGACCATGACCCCGCAGGATCTTGGTGATGGTTTCAGCACTTTTCAGTTGACATTCGGAGATCAATATGAAGGAAATATCTTTACAGGTGAAGACTTGATTGCTAATTCTATTGGAGATAAAGGCTTTATGACTTTACAGGTAAAAGGAGATGAAGCATATCCAAATGGGGTTAAAAAGTTTTTAGGTGTTGATACACTCAAAACAACAATTAATAATCAAGAAAATGTATTTGGTGCAGGGTTTGCTTTGGATTCAACACGTAAAGTTTTGCGTCCGAATGAACGTTGTCAACATTTTAAGTTTGTTGTCAATTTACAGAATGATTCTTTGGCAATGTTTGTTGCTGGAGCTCCTGACGTAAATGGAGATTTGGAACTTGTGGACGATACGGTTCGTGTTGTTTATGCTCAAACAGGTAGTACTAAGGTTTTAACGGTTTCTGAATTGAATGCGGATGCTCAGCCTTTGCAAGGTAAACTGCCTTTAATTAAAGTTTCAAAGGGCACTCCCGTTACAATCCCGACCGGTACAGGTGTCTACTTCTTGCAGAAGGTAAGTGAAGGTGCTAATAATGGTAAATATTACGTGACTAAAAATACCTTTATGGGAGGCGACAGTGTTCCTTCTGTTAATTTGGCAAGAGGTCAGTGGTATATTAAAGAAAATAACGGTAAATACTCTGTTGTTGATCGTCAGTCAGATTCTGAGATGATCTTAAATCAGGAAGTTTTTGCTGTACAGGGAAAGGAAAATACATATTTGTTTGGTAATGACTCTGTGAAGATTTCTTGGCAACCTGTTAATTTGAACGACAAATATTTAGGTTCTCTCTACTTTACAGAAGACGAATTGAATGCTAACGGTTATGTACTGAACTTGGTTTCTGGAACAACAGGAGTAAGTAACATTTATGCTTATACTACAGATTCTATCTTGAAAGGTAAAGCCGGTGATGCCAAAGACGCAGCAATCTTTAAGTTGGTTGTGGATAAAGTAGAAAAAGTTGGTGGTGCAAAGAGTTTGTTAGATACGTTGTATGTCACTTCATATAAGTTAAGAGCAATGTTTAACAAAGATATGCTCGCTAAACAAACTGATAGTCTGAAGTTGTCTGCTGTTGGAACTGCTGAATCTTTTAGATTTATTTCTGATGCTACAGCTGAAAAATATGCAATGTTAACTTCTGATAGTTTGTATGTAGGTATGAATGTCAATACCTCTTGTGTACAGCTGTCAGAGAAAGCAGCTTATGTAAACCTTGAAGCCGTTGACGCTCCCGAATATGCTTCATTTGCAAGTGCTCACAAACGTTTGGCCTATAACAACAATGCTTTAGTTATGAATCCGCTGAACTTCTTTGCTGAAATGAAAGATGAAGGTAATCCGATTACAAAGGCAAATTACGAAGCTGATAACTTTAGCTTGTGGGTTGAACAAGATACAGTTATTGCTGGAAAACAATTGTATTTTATTTCTTCTGGTGTTGCTAATGGTGGTAAAGCTGAAGCAAATATCCGCTATTACTTAGCAGCTAAAGATACAACAAGAGCAGGTATTGATGCTACTACTTATGCAATGTTTATCTCTCATGATTCAATCAAGACAATGAAGGATAGCCCTGCTCTCTTCGCATTCAAGACTGCTGAAGAAGGTGGTTATTATCTGGAAAACCAGAAAGAGTTGGATAAGAATGGTAAGCCTTATGTAGGTGTTGTAAACGGTTTCGCCGTTATGCAGGCCACTCCGAGTGCAGCATTCGAAGTACAAACCGCTTCCGCCCCGACAGCCAACGAAGAAATGAACGTCTCTGAAATCAAGGTGATCAGCAATGACGGTCAGGTTATCGTGACGAATGCTTCCGGTAGAATGATTACATTGTCTAATATCTTAGGACAGACAATCGGTGTTCGCCGGGCAAGCTCTGAATACTTCTCAATGCCAGCTACATCCGGCATTGTATTGGTAACAGTCGAAGGTGACACCACTTACAAAGTGATTGTAAAATAAGAACGATGATCTTATAACTGAAAAGGCGGCCTCCTGCAAAGGGAGCCGCCTTTTTTTATTTAGTAATTGCGGGAAAAGATTTATTTCTCTCCCGAAAGTTTCTTCTCCAAATAAGCCAACTTCTTAATGGCTTTTTCCTTTTCTTTCGTCAGCTTTTCGATGTCGCTTAATACGACAGCAAACTCATAGGTCGAGGCGATTGCCTTCTTATCCGCATCGGCAATGTAGAGGATATAAGGCTTGCCACCCGTATATTCGACCTTGATGCGTTCCCCTTTATTGGCAGAAATGAACTTAACGGCATCTTCGCATTTCTCTCCCTGGTAGGTCACGACTTCGGTCGTATTCCCCAAGTCCTTGAAATGGTAGTTCAGGCCCCCGTCGTAAGGGATGGCGGGCGTTTCGGCGAAAAGGCCGTCCTGGGTGCTCAGCTTGATGCCGGTATGATTGATCGGCTTGCCTCCGAAATAGACGCTTGCCAGGTACATTTCGCCTTTTTCGTTTACGCCGGAACGGATGTAGCAGCGTTGGATGTTGCGTTCGATGGTCTGCTGTTTGGAGACGTAATTGCCGATTTCGTTATAGGCGGAATCTTTTTCAAAGTTAAAACCTTTCTTTAGTTCTTCCAGTTCCTGCTGCTTGACAGGGATCAGGCTGTCGCAGAAAGCCAGGTTGCGTTCCGCCTCCTTTTGCTCTACCTGGCGCATCAGTGTCAGACCTTCCCGGATCACCTTGAACTCTTTCGGGTACAGGATGCGGATGCTGTCTATCTCACTTTTGGCGGCAAAGAACTCGTTCCGTTCAAACATGTTCCGGGCACTGTCTAACCGTGCTTGTGCATTCTTTTCGTCATTGTTGCAACCGGCCAGTGCCACGGCTGCAAGTGCTATACAGATTGCTGACTTTTTCATTATGATAATTGTTTAATTGTCTACTTCTTATTATCCTCTGCAAAGATATTGGAAAAAGAGAGAATTAGTATCCCCGCAAGAATTTAATTATCTTTGCGTGTTAAATGCTGATTTGTCTGTTACTTTTGGCTTGATCCAAAAGTAACCAAAAGATCAAGGCTTAACCGTCCGGGCTACTCCGGGCAAAGACTCCGCTGTCCCAAGCGAAGCGAGTTTCAGACGCGACAGCGAACGAAGGGAACGAAGTAGCGAGGCAGGTCAAGCCAAAAGTAACAGACAAATCAGCATTTGTTGATAAACAATATATATATGTACATCGAACAAGAAGATATATTAAAACATATTTCGGCGAAGCCGTTTCATTTGATTTCGGAGGCGGCGGATGAGTTAGGAGTTGAGGCATACGTGATAGGCGGCTATGTGCGGGATATATTTCTGCATCGTCCTTCCAAAGATATCGATGTCGTTGCCGTCGGGAGCGGCATCGAACTGGCGAAAGCTGTCGCTAAGAAATTGGGGCGGGGCGCTTACCTGTCCGTCTTCAAGAACTTCGGTACGGCGCAGGTGAAGGCCGGCGACCTTGAACTCGAATTTGTCGGCGCCCGCAAGGAATCCTACACGCATGACAGCCGCAAGCCGGTTGTCGAAGACGGGACGCTCGAAGACGACCAGAACCGCCGCGACTTTACGATCAACGCCCTGGCACTTTGCCTGAATAAAGACCGGTACGGTGAACTGGTCGATCCTTTCGATGGCTTGACCGATATGGACAATTGGCTGATCCGTACGCCGCTCGATCCGGATATTACCTTTAGCGACGATCCGTTGCGCATGATGCGTGCCGTCCGCTTTGCCAGCCAGTTAGGGTTCTTTATCGATCCCGATACCTTCGATGCGATCGAACGGAATAAGGAGCGCATCTCGATCATCTCGAAAGAGCGTATCGTGGATGAGTTGAACAAGATCGTCCTTTCGCCGAAACCCTCTGTCGGCTTCGACCTGCTGGACCGTTGCGGGCTGTTGCCTCTGATCTTCCCCGAACTTTGCGCCCTGAAAGGAGTGGAGACGAAGGAAGGGATCGGGCATAAGGATAACTTCGCCCATACTTTGATGGTGCTCGACCGCCTGAGCAGGACGACCGATAACCTGTGGTTGCGCTGGAGCGCCCTTTTCCATGATATAGCCAAGCCGGCGACGAAACGTTTCGATCCGCGCCTGGGCTGGACGTTCCACAATCATAATTTCATCGGCGAGAAGATGATTCCCGGCATCTTCCGCAAGATGAAGCTGCCGATGAACGAGAAGATGAAATATGTCCAGAAGATGGTCAGCCTGCACATGCGCCCGATCGCCTTGTCGGACGATGAGGTAACGGATTCGGCCATCCGCCGCCTGCTGTTTGATGCGGGCGACGATATAGAAGACCTGATGAAACTTTGCGAGGCGGATATCACGAGCAAGAACCCCGAAAAGGTGCGCCGCTTCCTGAATAACTTCCAGAAAGTCCGCAGCAAGCTCGCCGATATAGAAGAGAAAGACCGCGTCCGCAACTTCCAGCCGCCTGTGACGGGCGAGGAGATTATGGAAACATTCGGTTTGCCGCCTTCGCAGCCGGTCGGTGTCCTGAAAGAAGCCATCAAGAACGCGATCCTCGACGGCGTGATCCCGAACGAATACGAAGCTGCCCGCGCCTTTATGCTGCAACGGGCGGAGAAGATGGGGCTGAAACCGGCAAGGCCATAGCATGTATAATTTTAATCATAGAAAATAGTGGATAAGATAATAATAAATAGTGCAGGGCATGCGTATTATCGGATGTTCAGAGACTTGTATATGATTAGCTTCCCGGTTTTTGAACAGCGGACCGATGAACAACAAGACGATGCTTTCTCCTGCCTGAACTACCATCTGAACGCCTATGCCGAAGATGGCTGTTTCATCGGTTTTATCTCTTACTGGGAGTTCAGCGATTATATTTATATAGAACACTTTGCCATAAATCAATCTCTTAGGGGGAAAGGACATGGCTACCGGATTCTGCAACGTTTTATATCCGAAGCCTCCAAAATGGTATTGTTGGAAATAGATCCGATTACGGATGAAGTCTCGGAAGCACGTTTGAGGTTTTATAAAAGGTGCGGTTTTCATAAGAATCCTTATCCGCACATACATCCTCCTTACCGGAGTGGCTGCAAAGGACATTCTTTGCTCGTCCTTACAACGGAGCGTGAGATAACAGAAAGTGAATATCGCTTGTTTAATAAAGAATTGACCGATGTGGTCATGAGAAAGAACTAACGTTTTCCTCTTACTAACTATAAAAAGAAAAAACAAATGGAACCTGAATTTAATTACCAGTCGGCCCCTTATGGTTTCGCCCATTGTTTTAACGGACAGTGTGCATGTGCTGACAAATGTCTTCGTCACCTGTTAGCCGCCCATATACCGTCCGATCGGAAGTATGTAACGGTCGTGAATCCCAACAATGTGGTATCGGACGGGAAGTCCTGTCCCTTTTTTAAGGAAAAACGGTTGGTGCGTTTCGCTGTCGGCATGATCCATCTATATGACAACCTGACTTATCGGGACGCAACTATCGTTAAACGTCCGATCTATAATCATTTCGGCCGGAGTACGTATTATCGCATCCGGAACCGGGAACGGCTTATCACCCCTGAAGAACAGATATTTATTAAAAATGTATTCCGGAAACACGGGATTACTTCCGAACCTGTGTTTGACGAGTATAAGGAGGACTATGACTGGGAATAGCATATCGTGATATTCTCCTGCCTGTGAGAAACTATTCTCCTGCCTATGAGAAAACTTTCTCACGCGCATGAGAATAAATTCTCACCGCCATGAGAAACTTTTCTCACTGGTGTGGGAAGGGGTGAGAAAAAGCAACGATCTTTTCGTAGAATGGCAGGGGCGTCAATCTATCTTCTTAATGAATTTTGCCGGATTGCCGGCTACCACTGTCATGGGAGGCACGTCTTTAGTCACTACGCTACCGGCTCCGACGATGGCTCCGTAGCCGATGCTTACTCCGGGAAGGATGGTAGAATTGATGCCGATCCATGCCTTGTCCTCGATTACGATCGGACGGCCATAGGTCGCGCTGCGGTTTTCCGGGTCCGGGTCGTGGTTGATTGTAATCAGGTTGACTTTCGGGCCAATGAATACTCCATCGCCAATCGTGATGCCGCCGCGTCCGAAGAAGGTACAACACTGCTGGATGAAACATCCCTTCCCGATCGTGACAGGTTTGCCGTAGTCGATGTAGAGCGGCGGCAGTACCGTCGTACTCTTTTCGAGCGGTTTGCCGAGAATCCGGCCCATATATTCGTGTACTTCTTCCGGGGTGCGGTAACCCGTATTCATTTCCGTAGCGGTCTTGATGGTGGCGAAAATGTCGGTAATCAACATTTCGTAACCCGGCTCGTCGGGGGAAACCATTTCGCCCGACAGGTCTTTCTTGAAAATATCTTCCATACTCGTTGTTTCTCTTGTTGTCATGATTGTCTGATTTTATTTGTTATGAACTCTGATCATTTTCTGATGCAAAGGTAGGAGGGTTGTGGCGCAATGGCTTTGTTGTGTGGTTCAGAATGCTTTGTTGGAAAGTTCACAAATAAAAAAGTCCCGCAACTTATGCGAGACTGATTCCTGGCTTTATATCCTCAGTCGGAGGAATGCCATACGTTTCTTTATAAATCTTCGAGAAGTGGGAAAGGTTCTTGAATCCTACCTCAAAACAAATTTCCGATACCTTGCGTCCTCCTTTCCGTATCAACTCACGGGCGGCTTCGAGGCGACGGCGTATCAACCATTCCCGTGGGGAAAGCGTACTGCACTTTTTGAAATCCCGCTTGAACGTGGACAGGCTGCGACCGGTATAATTGGCGATTTCTTCCATCGATATGTCATTCATGTAGTTTCTTTCGAGGAATTCCAATATGTCGATTTTCCACGGGTCCGTAAAATCGAAGACAGAGGCATACAGGTTCTTGCTCGTATTGAGCAACACGTATATGCCTTCGACCATTTTCAGTTGCAATAACTCCTCTGTCGGCTGGATGTTCGAATCGAAGTAAGGTGTCATGGATTCGAACAGGCTTACGATGTCGGGGCGGTTGGGCGGTAACTTGTACAGGCTTGTTTGATCTCGCCTGGCATCTTCAGGTATTGCATTCCGGTCCAAACGGCTGTAAAAACCGCGCAAGAATTTGGGGGTGAACATCAGGAATATGGCTTTGAACTGTTCCCCGTTCCATGCCTGCTTGGTCATTTGTACACTAAAGTCTTTACGGATAAAGGCGCAATCACCTTTATGCAGCCGGGTGATTTTATCCCTTTCATCGATTACCATTTCACCGGAGTACATATAGACTAACACATGAGAATGGTTCCGGTGCAAGCAACTTCTTCCTCCGTCGAAGTACATCGCCAGGAAGAAGTCCGAATAGCGCAGTGTGTTGATTCCGTCCGTCATTTCTTCTGTTTGATTATAAATACGATTCCGTTTGTAACGGATAACCCGTTTCAGGAGTTTAACCTTTCCACCGTCTTTACCCCTTTCACCGCATTGATCTTCTTGGTCAGCATGTTCAACGCCGTCGTGTCGCGCACCATCACGGTAAAGGTTCCCTGGAAGATGCCGTCTACCGAATCGATGTTGAGCGAACGGAGCGAAATGCCGGTTTCTTTGCCGATTACCGAGGTTATGTTGGTGACGATCGAGATGTCGTCACGTCCCGTCACGCGCAAGGTGACGATATATCCGTTGTCTCCCTTGCCGCTCCATTTGGCCTGGATGATGCGGTAGCCGAAACGGCTGAACATCTCCTGCGCGTTCGGGCAGTCCATCCGGTGAATCTTGATGCCTTGCGTGGAGACGAAACCGAACACCTCGTCCCCGTAGATCGGGTTGCAGCATTTAGCCAGCTTATACTCGATGCCGGTCAGGTTCTTGTCGATCACCAGCACGTCCTTGTTGGTCGCGATCTCTTCCGCCTCGGTCGTCGTGATATATTCTTCGGCGCTGCGGACTTCGGTGTGTTCGTTCGTTTCCGTTTCCCGACGTAGCTGTTCCAGGTATTCGTCGATCACCTGGTTCGGGTCGAGGCGTTCTTCGGCAATCTCGACATAGAAGTCGGTGACGGTCTTGAACCCTTTCTTCTTGATGTAACGCATCAGGATCGGTTCCTCCATCTCGATCTTCCGGTTCTTGAAGCGGCGTTGCAGCATCTCTTTGGCAAAGTCCACGGCCTTGGCAGTCTCTTCGCGTAGCGCCTGCTTGATCTTGACCCGCGCTTTGGAGGTGACGACGATGTTCAGCCAGTCACGCTTCGGGCTTTGGGCGGGAGCGGTGATGACGGAAACCGTGTCTCCGTTATTCAGTACATATTTAATAGGGACATTCTTCCCGTTCACTTTTGCCGATACGCATTTGCTTCCTAACTTGGTATGGATCGCGAAAGCAAAGTCGAGCACGGTCGCCCCTTTGGCCAGCTTGATCAGTTCGCCTGTCGGGGTGAAGACATAGATCTCGTCCTTGTACAAGTCCATCTTGAAATCCTGCATCAGGTCGAGCGGGTTGTTCTCCTTCGTTTCCAGGGCGGCGCGTACGGTGTTCAGGAATTCGTCCAGTCCGCTTTCCGCTTTTCCTCCTTTATATTTCCAATGCGCGGCCAGTCCCCGCTCGGCGATCTCGTCCATGCGGCGGGTGCGTATCTGCACTTCCACCCATTTGCTCTGCGGTCCCATCACGGTGATATGCAGACTTTCGTAACCGTTCGTCTTCGGGATGGAGATCCAGTCTTTCATGCGCTTCGGGTTCGGCTGGTACATGTCGGTGATGATCGAGTAGACCTGCCAGCAGTCCGAACGTTCCTTCTCATACGGCGTGTCCAGGATGATGCGGATGGCAAACAAGTCGTATATGTCTTCGAACGGGATGTTCTGCTTTTTCAGTTTGTTGTTGATGGAGTGGATAGACTTGGTGCGTCCCTTGATGTCGAAACGGAGTCCGGCATCTTCCAGCTTGCTTTTGATAGGCGCGATGAACTCGGCGATGTAGGCGTCGCGCGAGCGTTTCGTCTCGTTCAGTTTCCGTTTGATGAAGTCGTACTGCTTGCGGTCGGTGTATTTCAGCGACAAGTCTTCCAGTTCGCTCTTGATCGTGTACAATCCGAGGCGGTGGGCAAGCGGGGCGTACAGGTAAGAAACTTCCGTCGCCAGCCGTTTCCGGTCTTCGTCGTTCTTCAAATGTTTGCCGAGGCGCATCAGGCAAAGGCGGTCGGCGATCATGATCAGGATCACGCGCACATCTTCGGCAAACGAGAACAGTAGTTTATGGAAGTTCTCGGAATCGACAGCCGTATTGCGGGCGTAAAGGTCCGAAGTCTTCAGCAGGCGGCTGATGATCAGGGTGACATCCGCGTCGAACGTCTCTTTCACTTCATCTAATGTGATGATCTTTTTCATGACCGGGCGGTAGAGCAGGAGAGCGATGACCGAAGTGCGCTTCAGCCCGATCTCTACGGTGGCGATCAACGCCGTATCGATATTGCGGAGCAGGCCGTTGATGCCGTTTTTGTCTCGTCCGTAGCAATCCAAAGCCACAACCCGCTTCATCAACTCCTTCATCTTGCCCAAATCTTCTTTTTTCAGGAAAGAGTACAGATGGCGTAATAATTGCTTGTACTTGGAGAAAAACTGCTTTTTCTCCTCTTCGGTAAAGAACGGTTGTATATCCATAGTCGTCTGTCTTTTTGCTGCCTGTTTGAGGGCTGTCCGTAAAACATACCGTAAAAGTAAGTTTTTCTGCGAATATCAGTGCATTTCTAATGGTATTTTTATACATTTGCGATATACATAGGCCGGCAGGCCCTTGTAGCGTGTCTGATTATTAACTTATTAAAAAGATATACTATGTTAAACGCAAAAGACTTAGAGTTACTGGCAGCTAAAGGGATCAGCGAAAAGCAGATTGAAGAACAGTTGGCTTGCTTCGTGAAAGGGTTTCCTTTCCTGGAAATTACAGCTTCGGCGTCGGTCGAGAGAGGGATTATGGTGATCCCGCAGGAAAAACAGGCTACTTATATGGATGCCTGGGATGCTTACCTGGCAAAGAATAAGAAGATTGTGAAGTTCGTGCCGGCTTCGGGTGCGGCAAGCCGTATGTTCAAGAACCTGTATGAGTTCCTGTCTGCCGGTTATGACGAGCCTCAGAATGCGTTTGAGAAGAAGTTCTTCGACGATATCACGAAGTTTGCTTTCTATGATGCCTTGAACCAGGCTTGCATCGAGAATGAAGCGAAAGATATTCCGGCGCTGATTGCTCTCGGACAGTACAAAGCTGTTGTCGCCAACCTGTTGGAACCTAAAGGGCTGAACTACGGACAGCTTCCGAAAGGTTTGTTGCTTTTCCATTCTTATCCGAAAACAGTCCGTACGGCGATGGAAGAACATCTGGCCGAGGGTGCGATGTATGCGAAGAACAATGCGGGCGAAGTGAACATTCATTTCACCGTGTCGCCCGAACATAAGGCGCTGTTCGAACAGTTGGTTGCCGCAAAGGCGGGAAATTATGAAGAGAAATTCTCCGTGAAATACGATATTTCTTTCAGTGTGCAGAAACCGAGTACCGACACGATCGCTGCCGATATGGAAAACAACCCGTTCCGCGACAAGAACGGTAACCTGTTGTTCCGTCCGGGCGGCCACGGCGCCTTGATCGAAAACCTGAACGATGTGGATGCCGACGTGGTGTTTGTCAAGAACATCGATAATGTGGTTCCGGACAGTTTCAAATGTTCGACCGTTATCTTCAAGAAGGTGATCGCCGGTGTGTTGGTCTCTTTACAGGAACGCATCTTCAAGTATCTGGAACTGATCGACAGCGGCAAGTATTCGCACGACCAGGTGGAAGAGATGATTCATTTCCTGCAGGAAGACTTGTGTGTGAAGAACCCTGAAACGAAGTTATTGGAAGATGTCGAGTTGATTCTTTATATTAAGAGCAAGCTGAACCGTCCGTTGCGCGTCTGCGGTATGGTGAAGAATGTCGGTGAACCGGGCGGCGGCCCGTTCCTCGCTGTCAACCCGGACGGGACGATCTCTTTGCAGATACTCGAAAGCTCGCAGATCGACTTGAAAGATCCCGAAAAGAAAGCGATGTTCGAAAAGGGCACGCACTTCAACCCGGTGGATCTGGTTTGCGCGTTGAAGAACTATAAAGGCGAGAAGTTCAACTTGCCGGACTATGTGGACAAGAACACCGGCTTTATCTCTTATAAGAGCAAAGATGGCCGCGATCTGAAAGCGTTGGAGTTGCCCGGTTTGTGGAACGGTGCGATGAGCGACTGGAATACGATCTTCGTGGAAGTGCCTATCGAAACCTTCAACCCGGTTAAGACGGTAAACGATTTGCTGCGCCAGGAACATCAATAAACTTGTAAAAGGAGGTGTCAAAATCCATTGGTTTCGTGTTTGACACCTCCTTTTATTTATAAATTAATCAGAAACTCGACAAATTCCGGATTGTAGTGGGAGAAGAAAAGGCTTTCTGCCTTATCGAGGCGGCCTATCGCCTCCATCTCTTCTGCCGACAGGGTGAAGTCGAAGACATTGAAGTTCTCGATCATCCGTTCTTTATGGGTTGATTTCGGAATAACGATAATGCCTCGTTGTATCAGGAAGCGAAGCGCTACCTGGGCGACGGATTTCCCGTATTGCCGGCCTATCGCTTCCAACACTTCGTTGGTGAAGAAGTTGTTACGGCCTTCGGCAAACGGTCCCCACGACATAAGTTGCGTGCCTTCCTTTTTCATGATCTCCTGTAGTTTGACCTGCTGGTTGAAGACATGCGTCTCCATTTGATTGACTGCCGGCTTGATCTCGCAGAACTTGGCAAGATCTATAAAACGGTCGGGATAGAAGTTGCTGACACCGATGGCGCGGGCTTTCCCTGCTTTATAGGCTTCTTCCAGGGCGCGGTAAGTCCCGTAGTAATCGTTGAAAGGCTGGTGGATAAGCAATAAGTCGACATAATCGCTTTGCAACTTGCGTAACGACTCGTCGATCGACGCTTTTGCTTTTTTCTCCCCGGCGTTCGAGATCCAGACTTTTGTCGTGATGAACAGTTCTTCGCGCGGCACGCCGCTTTTCCGGATGGCGTGGCCGACGCCTTCTTCATTATAATAAGCCTGTGCCGTGTCGATAGACCTGTAACCTACGCGGATGGCATCCGACACGCAGCGTTCGCACTCTTCAGGTGTCACCTGATAAACTCCGTAACCCAAAATCGGCATTTCAATGCCGTTGTTTAATTTTACTGTTTCCATACTTTTCTTTGTTTATGTGTTTTCTTTGATCCTGACTAATTAACATGGTTCGTATGCCTTTTTGTTTTCAGTTTTGTCTGATATTGCAAAGGTATGGATGAGGAGGAGTTATGCTTTCATACAGATTACGGATTATCCTACCCGAATTACGGTTGGGCTGGTCATAATGCAAAAAAGAGTGTAGCGGATGCTTTACAGCTTCGCTACACTCCATATCGTTCGGTATGAAATACCGTTTAGATTTTCGGAAGTTCCCAGGGAGCCCGGTATTCTTTACACAAGTATTTATCGGCTTCCGCGTCGTGGAAACTCTTTCCGTCCCAGGTCAGTTTCTTTCCCGTCCGGTAGGCGATGTTGCCTAATTGGGAGAACTTGGCGATATGGGCGCCGATCTCGATGCTGGCATTGCAATTGCGGTTGCGCGACTTGATACATTCCAGATGGTTCTTCACGTGCAGGTTCAATCCGCCTTCGCCGTAGGCTTTCTTCAAAGGAACGGCTTCCATGCGGGCTTTACCGCTCACCTTTTCGGGGATTACTTCCCAGCCGCCGCGGTCGACAACCAGTGTCCCGTTTTCTCCGACAAATCCCAGGCCGTGATTGCGTCCGTAAGCTCCGTCGTCGATACCGATCGCATGATCCCACATAACCGTGAAGTCGTCGAATGTATAGATCGTCTGCAACAGGTCAGGCGTTTCGCAGGCATCGTCCGGATAACCGAATTTGCCGCCCGAAGCCATGATGGAGTTGGGAGCCGTTACGTTCATTCCATATAGAGCATAGTCGAGCAGATGCACGCCCCAGTCCGTCATCAACCCGCCGGCATAATCCCAGAACCAGCGGAAGGTGAAATGGAAGCGGTTACGGTTGAACGGGCGTTGAGGAGCCGGGCCCAGCCACATGTCATAGTCCACTCCTGCAGGAACGGGTTCGTCCGGCTTGACCGGAATGGAAGGACACCAGCCCTGATATGAGAAGACGCGGACGGTACGGATCTTGCCTAACTGCCCGCTGTGCACGAATGCCATGGCGTCCTGCCAGTGCGGATCGCTGCGTTGCCATTGTCCTACCTGTACCACCCGGTTGTATTTCTCGGCGGCGCGAACCATAATGTTACATTCTTCAATGCTGTTGCCTAACGGCTTTTCGCAATAAACATCCTTACCGGCCTCGCAGGCAGCTACCATTTGCAGGCAGTGCCAATGGTCGGGCGTGCCGACGATGACAACGTCGATGTCTTTGTTGTCGATCAGTTTCCGCCAGTCTTTGTAAAGGTTTTTAACTTTCTTGCCTGTAATCTTTTGAGTCTCGGCTGCCCGGCTGTTGAGTACTTCGTCGTCGATGTCGCATAGCGCGATACACTCGACTTCCGGATTCCGGAGGAATGCTTGCAGGTCTGAAAACCCCATCCCTTTACAGCCAATCAGGCCGACACGTATTTTGTCGTTTGCCCCTACACTTCCGGGAGTAGCGTTGATGAAGAAAGGACTCATGGAAAGTCCGGCGCCTAATAAGGTCGCTTGCCGGATAAAATCTCTGCGTGTTGTCATGGTCTTATGAATTAGATAATATAAGTTGTTGAGCCAAATGTATAAATAAAAGGTGAGTGGTACAATAAAAACTGTGATAAAAATATAAATACAATGGCTTTTTGAGAAAAGGAGCGTATTTTTGTATTTGGTTTGCTTTTTAAGGGAGACTTTTATTTATTAAACAAACAGAAAATGAGAACGACTTATTTGATCACATGGCTTTTGTTAAGTATCACGCTCATGTCGTGTATACGGGACGAAGCGCCTAATGCGGAAGCGGATATATTGACTTGTGTAGTCCCTGCCGATATCCTGAAAAGGGACCCGGTCATAGAGAATAATAAAGTGACGTTGATGGTAAAGGCGGATATCGACCTGGCGCATCAGTCTCCGGAGTTTACGTTGACTCCCGGTGCGACTATTTCCCCTGCCAGCGGTACGGAGCGCGACTTTACTTCTCCGCAGTATTATACGGTTACCTCTGAAGACGGAAATTGGAAGAAAGAATACCAGGTGTCTTATATTATCGCCGGAATCAGTACGGAATATCATTTCGAAGATGTGGATTCGGTAGTGAAAACGAATTATACATATGACGTATTCTATGATTTGGATGAAGCAACAGGCAACCGTATTAATTGGGCAAGCGGTAATGCAGGCTTCGCTCTGACCGGTATGGGGTCAGACCGGACAAGTTTCCCGACCAGTTCTACGGTCGATGGTAAAGTTGGTAAAGGCGTGAAGTTGGAAACAAAGGAAACAGGTAGTTTCGGTGAAGGTTTCGGTATGCCTATTGCTGCCGGTAATCTCTTTATGGGAACATTTGATGTCCTCAGCGCTTTGACGAATGCGTTGAAAGCGACTCGCCTGGGTATGCCGTTCGAGCATGTCCCGACTTATCTTAAAGGTTATTATAAATATAAAGCAGGTGAGGTGTTCCAGGAGAACGGAGAACCGGTTAAGAATAAGAAGGATACGTGGGATGTCTATGCTATCTTCTATGAAGTAACGGATAAGGTCCGTTATCTGGACGGGACAATCGTAGAGGGTAATTATACGCATCCGAACTTAGTCTCTGTCGCTTTATTGGATGATAAAGACAGGAAGGAAACAGATGAATGGACCGAGTTTTATATTCCTTTTGTAATGAAATCCGGTAAGGTTATCGACCGCGAGAAGCTGAAATCCGGAGGATATAATGTCTCGATTGTTTTTTCTTCAAGCAAGGAAGGCAATTATTTCCGGGGAGCTCCGGGAAGTACCCTGTATATCGATGAAGTTGAATTGATTTATGCAGCCGACAATTAAAATAAAGAGCGAAATGAAGAAAAATAGTATAGCTGTCTATATCTGTATGCTGGTCTTGTCACTGGCGGCAGTTCCCGCTTTTGGACAGGCGGACCGGAATCAAGGGATTATTAAGTCTGCGTTGCTCGGTTTGGAATATGAGGTAAAGGCGGGTTTTAATATCGGCGGAACAGCTCCGCTGCCTTTGCCCGTTGAGATTCGGGAGATAACCGGCTATAATCCGACTATGGCGGTAGCAATAGAAGGGAATGTAACCAAATGGTTTGACAAAGAACGGAAATGGGGGATGCGGATCGGGGTTCGTCTCGATAATAAAGGAATGAAGACGGATGCGCGTGTAAAGAACTATGGTATGGAGATCATCGGTGACGGCGGTGAGATCGTCAAAGGGAACTGGACAGGGCATGTGAAGACGAATGTCAAGAACACTTATCTTTCTTTTCCGGTTTTGGCCACTCACCAGTTCAATTCCCGCTTCAGCATGAATTTAGGACCCTATTTTGCTTATATGTTGGATGGTGATTTTTCCGGTAATGTCTATGACGGTTATCTGCGTGAGAACGATCCGACCGGCGAAAAGGTTGTTTTTGAAGATGGCAAAAGTGCCTTATATGATTTCTCCAAAAATATCCGAAAGTTTCAGTGGGGTGCACAGTTAGGTGCTGAATGGCGTGCTTTCAAGCATTTGAACGTTTGTGCCGATCTGACTTGGGGCTTAAATGATATTTTCCAGAAAGATTTCAAAACGATTACCTTTGCCATGTATCCGATCTACCTGAACGTTGGTTTCGGCTACGCTTTCTAAGACAAACGTATTTTGATATATCGTTATGGCTTTCCTGATTCATAATTATGAAATGGGAAAGCCATAATTTTGTTATTAAACGACATCTTTTCCACAACAATTCGTTATTTCGATATTTAATTAATATATTTGTCCGAATAATTTTTTAGTCCAATATTTTGAATTACCATGAAAGAAAACACTAAGAAGGGGGTAACCCGTCGAGAGTTTCTCGGCCTTTCCGCTCTTGGATTGGCAAGTTTGACTATCCTGCCCAGTTGGGCTGTAAATGGTGTGCGTATCGCACCGAGTGATCGTGTCGTTTTGGGGTTTGTCGGATTAGGGCAGCAAGGCTTGTCCGATTTCAAGAGTTTCTCTACTTGTCCCGGTGTGCAGGTTGCTGCATGTTGTGATGTGGATTCCTTGAAACGGGAGCGTTTCAAACGTCGTGTCGAAGCCTGGCAGAAATCTCAGAACGTGGCTCCCCGCTGCGATATGTATGAATTCTATGAAGATTTGCTGGACCGTAAGGATATCGACGTGATTGAAGTGGCAACACCTGACCACTGGCATGCTTTGGTTGCCATCCACGCTTGCCAGAGCGGGAAGGATGTTTATTGCCAGAAGCCGTTGGCTTATACGATTACCGAAGGTTTGGCTGTCGCCCGTGCCGTACGCGATAATAACCGTGTGTTCCAGATCGGTAGCCAGCAGCGTTCGAGCAAGGAATTCCAGGATGCAATCGCATTGGTGCGTGCCGGTAAGATCGGCCATATCGAAAAGATCTATGCGCGTGTCGGCGAACCGCCTACGCCGCTGAACTTGCCGGAAATGGATGTTCCCGGTAATCTGAATTTCAACCAGTGGATGGGACCGTTGAACGATCCGAAGATTCATTATCATCCCGATCTTTGTCCTCCTATCTCTCTTGAACCTGAACAGAACGAGAAGTTGTGGGGTGCATGGCGCTGGTATCAGGAAACCGGAAACGGTTATACGGCTGACTGGGGCGCTCACATGTTCGATATTGCACAGGCAGCTATCGGTATGGATGGTTCGGGTCCGGTAGAGTTTATTCCCGCCGGCTATAACGGTACGAAATATGCAACGATGAAATATGCCAATGGCATCGTGATGACCGAACAGCCTTATCGCGAAGATGAGGAGGATGCAAAAGGCTTGAAGTTTATCGGTGATAAGGGCTGGTTGAAAGTGGCTCGCGGTTATATCGAATGTTCCGATCCTTCTTTGTTGCCGAAGAAAGAACAGAAAGTTGGCAAGGGCGAGTATGAAGTAAGTTCTCCGCACATGCAGAACTTTATCGATTGCGTCCGTTCACGTAAGAATCCGATTGCTCCGGTTGAGGTCGGTTGTAGTACGAATACGCTTTGTTGCTTGCAGAATATTGCCCGTGAACTGGGTCGTCCTGTTCATTGGGACCCGGCTACCCTTAGCTTTAATGGTGATAAGGAGGCTGAATCTCATCGTCTGTATTGGTACGAATACAGAAATCCGTATAAATTACCGTATTGCAATAAATAAGAAAGGTAAAAAGTAAAGAAAAGTCCCGGAATTGAGTTTCGGGACTTTTTTTATATATTTTCCAGTCCGGATAGTGATTATTTCGTTCGCTCTGTTTAATTTTGCCTAATCCAGACAAAAAACATAATATATCATGAAAACGAATCAACTATTTCTTTTGACAGGTTTGGCCACAGTCGCTCTTCCTGCCTGTGTCCAGAAAGACAAAAAAGAGGTGTCGGAGAAACCTATGAACATTCTCTACATCATGTGCGACGATCATTCTTACCAGACAATCAGTGCTTACGATCATCGTTTTATCGAAACTCCGAACATCGACCGGATTGCCGATGAAGGCGTACGGTTCACGAACAGCTTCGTCGCCAACTCTTTGAGCGGCCCCAGCCGTGCTTGTTTGCTGACGGGCAAGCACAGCCACAAAAATGGCTTTACCGACAATACGAAACGTTTCGACGGTAGCCAGCAGACATTCCCGAAGTTGTTGCAGCAGGCCGGTTATCAGACCGCTATTGTTGGAAAATGGCATTTGACTTCTGATCCGACAGGTTTCGATTACTGGAATATCCTGACCGGACAAGGGGATTATTATAATCCGTATTTTATCGATAACGGAGAGAAAAAACAGATCGAAGGATATGCCACGAATATCACGACAGACCTGGCTTTGGACTGGCTGGACAACAAGCGTGATAAAAACAAACCTTTCTGCCTCTTGCTCCATCACAAAGCGCCCCATCGTACCTGGATGCCGGATACCTGCGATCTGGATTTGTATGAAGATGTCGTTTATCCGGTTCCCGAAACGTTCTATGACAAATATGAAGGACGTATTGCCGCATCCGAACAGGAAATGAGCATCATTAAGGATATGGACCTCGTCTATGACCTGAAGATGGCGGATAAGGAAAATGAAATTCATACGGCTACCGGACTGGAAAAGAACGGGCGTGATTTGTACAACCGGATGAATCCGGCTCAGAAAGCTGCATGGGACCGGCATTATGATCCGATTATCAAGAAGTTTAAAGAACAGAAGCTGACCGGAAAGGCTTTGGCCGAATGGAAATACCAGCAGTACATGCACGATTATATGCGTGTGATCCATTCCGTAGACCGTAATGTCGGTCGTGTATTGGATTATATGAAGAAAAACGGTTTGTTGGAGAATACGATTATCGTCTATACTTCCGACCAGGGTTTCTATATGGGTGAACATGGTTGGTTCGACAAGCGTTTCATGTATGAAGAATCTTTCCGTACGCCGATGCTGGTCCGATTCCCCGGCGGTGTTAAAGGTGACATTCCCGAAATGGTTCAGAATATCGACCATGCTGCTACTTTCCTGCAGTTGGCAGGCGTTTCGGTTCCTGAAGATATCCAGGGCGATTCTTATTTGCCATTGTTGAAAGGTGAAAAACCGAAAGACTGGCGCACTTCCTTGTATTACCATTATTACGAATATCCGGCGGAACATGCGGTTAAACGCCATTACGGTGTTCGTACCGACCGCTATAAATTAATACATTTCTATAATGACATCGATGTTTGGGAGCTTTATGATCTGCAAAACGATCCGATGGAAATGCATAACATCTATAACGAACCGGGCAACGAAAACTTGATCGACAGTCTGAAAACCGAACTGCATAAATTGCAGAAACAGTACGACGATCCGATCGAAACGGAGTTGGCAAATGCAAAGAAATGAGATAGATAGAAATAAAAAAGGCATTCGAAAATGAATGCCTTTTTTATTTACTTACCGTAAGATTGTGGAGCATATCGGACTCGAACCGATCACCTTCAGACTGCCAGTCTTTATTTTTGCTTATTTAGTGTATTGATTATTAGATATTTACATTCTTGCATTAATTATTTGCGTCAAATTTGCGTCTGCCTTTTCATTTTGACAATCCCGCCGGCCATATTACCGGCGGGGCGTCTAAACGTGATACGTTGGGTACGAAGCCCCAACATGTGGATCTATCTTGTCTTTATGTAGCTCCGTTGCATTGATACCTGGAGGCATTCAGGTTTGCCATTAGCCTTTCCCTGCTTTTCCAAAACATCCAGCCGTTCCATGATATCTGCTTGGTCTTTGGCCAATGTGTTTGCGTACTTGGCCAGCGTGTTAGCGTACTTGGTCAACGCCTCTACCTTGTCCGTGAGTGCTGCGAATACGCGGTAGTTGATATATCTTTCGTCCATTTTTGTAATTACTTTATTGGTTTAATATTGGCTGTCCTGCGTTATAAAGGACTGCTGAATAGGTATGTATGTAAGGTTTATTTTATGGCTGCAATCTTCCCGTCAGACGGATTCCCGCCGAACAGATGGTTGATGTAAGCCAGCCCCTTTTGCGTGACAAGAATTTTTGTGACAACAAAACCCGGATGGCTGTTGCGCTCAATGAATTTTTCTTTCATCTCGAAATACCCGGCATTGACAAACCGTTGCTTCGGTTCATTCCGGTTAGAGAAGAATACGCCTACCTGTCGAAGCTTTTGGAATAGTGTGTTGCGCCCGAATCCCAACTTTAGGATTTTAGCTGCCATTCCGATATCGACTTTGTCGTCTGTGGTGAATGCGGCATCTGCGAAGTCGGCTTTTGGTTGCAGGCGGTTTATTGTCTGTTTTGCCTGTTCGATCTGTTCCGCTTGTTTAGCGGCCAGCATGAGAGCTTCGGAATATGACTGCGGAATTTGGTACTGTTGTATGATAGAGCAATGCCCGGAAGTTAGCAATTCTTCTATCTTTTCATCAACCCATATAGAAAACTCGGTTGATAGTTTTTGAGCAACACGAAGAGCTACGCGATGATGTGCCCAGGTTCCGGATTTGTTACCACCTCGCTTAACTATCAATAAATCAGCCAAACTACAATTTTGTAGTTTGGAAAACTTTTCACAATAATCGCTGATTTCCTGTGAGTTAATAATATTGGTGAGATTTTTGTCTGTAAATGCCTTTGCTACTTCTGTTAGATTTACATAGACAACTCCATTTTGAACACGCATGGTAACGTTATTACCATTATAAGAAAAGATTTGTCCCATGTCGGAGGGATTAGCCGTTGGTTGCTGGGTACTATTATTCCCCGACAAACAAATGTTTCTGTGATTGGACATATCTTATAACATTGTTTGTTTTGGAAGGCAAAAAGAAAACGGTTCCGCCTGTCCCTTTGTCCTACACCACAGAAAGGCAGTTATAGCCATTAAGCTATAGCAAGGGGGTACGAAACCGTTATATCGTAAAAATAATGTTAAGGCACAAAAAATGCCGCAACATAAAATATGTTCGGCGGATACTCCGCCTTTCTGTGAAAAATAGGACGCTGCAAATGTAACAACAAATTTCAAATCAGCAACTAAATTCAGAAAATTTTCTCTTTTAAATAAAACTACTTCTGTTTTCATACGAATTATATATTTAATATTGGTTTTTATTTCTTTGTAGGGTTAAGGTCTTATCCGGCTATGGCAACTTTGCATTGCTTGTCTATGGCTTCTATTATCCTGCCATAGGCTTCTTTGTTTTCTTCCTTAAAGTTAATCCCGGTATCGTCGATAAATATTTCATGCGCCAGAACCACATAGGAAGTATTCTGCACATAGATGGATAACTCTGATCTTTCCGGCCGGGAAGAGACAGATATTATAATGTCGCTCTTCCCTATCAGCTTCTCAATCATGATCCGCTGGACTCCTTTTAGTACATCTAATGTTGTCATAATATTAATCTCCATTATATCTATTGTTAGCATAGTAATTTGTCAGTGCGTTAGCCATGAAAGCCATAGAGCAAGTATCAACATTGCGTTTAGCATCCCGGCTCTCGCACTGCTGCTTGTTCAAGTTGAAAAGCTGGAACATTTTCATCGCCTTGTCATAAGAGCCTCTTTCGTCCTTCCAAGCCTCTTTCAGGCATTCGCCAAATGTGAGGACGTGACGCCCGGTCTTCTTACCTGATTTGAACATTGACCAAGCTGATTTCATTACTCTTCTTTTGTTGTACTTCGGTGCTTCCATTATTTCGTAGTGTTTTAATTTTCTATTATGGCGCAAATGTAATATATAACGGTACAATAATCAAAATGAAAAGAAATATTTAACACTACTTTAACATGTTAATGTACCGATATAATACTACAAGTGGTTTTTATTCGTATATTTGCATCGAAGATTAAAACATTACAGTATGGATTTAAGAATAAAAGAAATTATCAAACAAAAAGGCATGACCATTACGGAGCTTGCTGATAAAATGGGAATCAATAGAGTTAATCTATCTAATATGATAAACGGAAACCCTACGGTAGAAACATTAGAAAAAATCGCTACAGCCCTACATGTCCCCATCTCAGATTTATTTGAAAAGGAAAGTCAAGTAAAGAGTATCATCTGCCCCCATTGTCAAAAAACTATACCGGTGGAGGTGGATTTTAAGGTAAAAGTTGAATAATATGTTATTAAATATGTTACAATATTAGCCTTTGTTCGATTTAACCAATACCTTTGTGGCCAAACATAAAACTAAAAATAAATAATAATGAAAAAGTATTTGCTTTTAATGATTGTTGCTCTAACAACCAGTTGTAGAACTTATTACTCTGAACAAAGCAATGTTTTGGATTTTAGAAAATATACCGAGAATGGCTTTGTTATAAATCCCACAGCTTCAGGAATGGATTTTGAGCCTATTTCTATGATAAGTGTTTCATTTTATTCAGGAGAAAAAATTGAAAAGTCTCTTAAAAATGAAAACGGAATTATCAATTTGTACAACAAATCAGCGCAAACGCGATTTTACTGTGCAACCCCAGATAGAATGTTAGAAAAAATAGTCAGTGAATGTAAAAATATGGGAGCCAATGGTATTATAAACTTTAATATAAAGCCTATACCGGAAGCTAAATATCAAAGCTGGGAAGTCTCAGGTGTTGCAGTTAAGTTGAAATAATACTTAATGATCATAAATTAAGGGACTTCTGTATTACTTTTAGCCCCGGTCGCTTTATCGGGGCTTTTTCATGCCCTAACAGGTAATCCCAAGTTGCGAAACGGCAAAGAAAAACTTAAAAAAGTTCCCGGATTCTTGCATAATTACCAAAAGGTTATTATATTTGCATAGTCATAAGACAGAGTGCACAATGTATGATGACGAAGAAGAGCTAAAGGCTCGGATTGAAGCTGCGGAAAAAGACCTTAGCTTCTTTTCCCTCTACTGGGATGATATTCGGGAAACCGACTGGATTTCGGACGAGGAGCTTGAAGGAAGTGTCAATGATGCGTTAGACGATTTGATTGATGCCAAAAACAAGCTGAAAGAAAGCGGTAGCCCCCCATAGTGGGGCTACCTTTTTCAAGAAACTAAAAACAACACTATCATGGATGTAAAATTAGAACTTAAGAGATGGAAAGCCGATTTCGCCTTGGTGAGTACGAAAGAACAAAAGGCGGAGTATGACAAGAGATTTAAAACCTTTCTTGCTTCGTTGTCTTCGGCAGAAAGGAAAGAGTTCGCGCAGGCGTATAGGGAAGGAGCAAAAGAGGCTATAGATGAAGCAAAAAAAATTTCAAAGATTATTGACCGTAAAAAAAAGATTGATAATGTACTTGGATTTGCTTCTATGTCATATATTGCGGAACATTATTTTGGCAAGTCGCGCCAATGGTTGTACCAGCGCATAAATGGCAATGCGGTAAATGGAAAGCCTGCTGATTTTACCCCGGATGAATTGAAGACGTTTTCAAATGCTTTATCCGATCTTGGGGAACAACTAAAGCGTGCCGCCGTTTCAATATTATAGATTTGAAAAGGCTGTCATAAGATAGGGGCGGAATTTGCGGAAACGGTGTTTTGATTTTATCCGGCTTCCGTAAACCGTGAATTTCCGTCTATGCGATCCTGTCCGTTTTAGGATTTGGATTTGTTGACAGTCCGTAGCAAGTATATTTCCTTGAAATATCCAAACAATTTCTAATATATTTTGTTGTGTTGTAAAACATGAATTTTACCCCCCCCTATTTGCATATATTAACAAAATGCTTTTACCTTTGCGGATAATTACTAATCATTAAAAACGTTTTTAAAATGAAGAAGTTCTTTTTTTTAATGCCGCTTATTTTAGTGGCATTATTTTCTTGTGAGAAAGAAGAGCCTGTAGTCACATCAATCGATTTAGACAAAAGTGAATTAGAACTAAAGGTCGGAGAAACATATGATTTCAAAGTATCGCATAACCCACCAGATGCTAAAGCTCCTACGTATGAATGGAACGTTTCTCAATATTATCCTTTATGGGGTGGAGGACAAGGTGTAGATATTGCTCGCATTGACCAATTAGGGCATTTTGAGGCAACAGATGTTGGAGAAACTTATGTAACAGTTATGACAACGGATATTATTGATCCAGTTACAGGAGAAAGATTTATCAGAAGATGCAAAGTCATAATAAAGCCTATTGAGGCAGAGGGTCTAAAATTGGATAAAACTGAAATAACTATTGATCCTAAAAAGAAAGAAATACTGACTTGCACTATTTCTCCAGAAAATGCGACAAATAAGTCACTTTATTGGAAAACAAGTAATTCTAATGTTGTAACAGTTTCCCCAAAGGGTGATAATTCTAATCAATGCGAATTAACGGCAACAGGAACTGGGGAGGCTGTCATAACAGTGGTTTTGAGTAATAATTCCCAATTAAGTGCGACATGTAAAGTTAAAGTTAATGCTGCAAAATTAGAAGGGCTGTCTTTAAGCGAAAAAGAGAAGACTGTTATTCAAGGGGAATCGTTTAAGTTAGCTCCTGTTTTTACTCCTGAATATGCAACGAATAAAAATGTAAAATGGTATTCGTCTGATGCTAATATAGCAACGGTGGATAGTAATGGAAATGTAAAAACAGTACATTTTGGAGAGTGTGTTATCAAAGCAAAATCAGAAGATGGTGGATTTGAAGCCGAATGTAAAGTTGTAGTTAAACCTATTCCTCTTGATGGCATAAAATTCGAAGAGAACTATTATCCTGTTGAGATAGGCGGTAAAAAACAACTAAACCTTCAATACTTTCCTGATAACGCAGGAAATAAAAGAGTAAAATGGTCATCATCCAATACTATTGTTGCAACGGTAGATGAAAATGGAATGGTAAAAGGTAATACACGAGGAAATACCACAATTACAGCTATATCGGAAGATGGAAGTCATAAAGCTGAATGTCAGATTTATGTTGTGGATATAAATGAAATGATGCTTGTCTATTTCCCATCAGCGTCAGTATCCATAATAAATGGCTATTACACAGGTAATATATCGTGTGCTATAAGAAACAATAGCTCTCAAACTGTAAAACTTACAAGATTCTATGTGGTTGATACCGGCAATTACAATATAGTGACAGAGACTACCGATGCATCACTACTTGGAGAAGAGCTTAAACCCGGGGAAACTTGCGCTCTTAGGGGTAGATTCAATTCTGTATATGAACCAGCTTTTCGATGGGAAATTGAATATAATGGTCGTACATTTTCAACCTATAACAGATACGGAGATAGCGTAAGTTTAAAATCATCTAAATCGATAGAACCTAAAGGTAAATCATCGAATATGATCCAGCTTTATAAAGATTAAGATTGATAGTGAATGATTTATTACTTTTGTCCCCGTTCCTCAGGAGCGGGGCTTTCCCCCCCCCCTAACAGGTAAAAACGGCAAAGAAAAAGCGGTAAATATTTGTTTTCTGCATGCAATGTATTACCTTTGCGATACAATATAATACAAAAGTAATATGGAAGCAGTAGTAAGGAAACAAACTTCTTTTCGTTTGCGTGAGGACTTGTTGCAAATCTTACAGGAACAAGCCAAGAAAGCGAACAGGAGCCTTAATAATTTTGTAGAGAGCACCTTGATGGACGCTATGTACTCCGAGCCAAACGAGGAAACGATAGCGGCGATAAACGAGGCTCGTTCGGGCAAATTTGCCGGGACGATAGACGTGAGCAGTTTTGATGCCTTCATGAAATCATTGAACGAGATAGAATGAAAACAATCCATTACAGTACGAAGGCAAAGAAAGACTTGAAGAAGTACCGCGGTAATATCAAGCTGATGGAAGCCTTATTTGATGTCTTGGACAAGCTAAAGAAAGGGGAATCCCTTCCAAGCAAGTACAAGCCCCATGAGCTGATAGGCAATTACAATAACTGCATGGAATGCCATGTAGGCAACGACTTTCTTCTGATTTGGATAGATGCGGTATCAGACATAGTGGAAATTGTCAGGATCGGAAGCCATTCCGAGTTGTTCGGTAAAAAGAGGTAGAAAAGCAAGAAGTCCTACACCTGCGAATACAGGATGTAGGGGAGAAGGTGATTTGATAGGAAAATAGTATATTTGCATATCAAAATAAAATCTTCATGGAAGAGAACAAACAAGAAATATTAAGGATTCATATAGAGAACTCACAGCCTGTTGAAGTCGCAGACTTTACAAAGACGATGAATGCCTTTGGAGCTTTGTTTGCGTCTTTTGCCCAGAAAAACGGGAAATCCAAAGAAGAGGCGAATGCCAAATTGTACGTAAGTAAAATCATTGAAGGTAGTATTGATATCCACCTTGTTGAATTGGCTACTATGGGTATCATCCCTTTTGTGGAAAATTCGAACTTGATTCTTGATTTTGCGAAACACATAAAAAGCATATACGATTATTATGTGAAGGGAGCTTCCTTTAAGCCGGAGTTAACGCCTGCTGATCTAAGAAATGTGCATGACATGGTTTCGGTTCCAGCTAATGACAGAAATGGTGTTATGTCTGTTCAGGTCATACGTGGAAATGTTGACTCCATATTATATAGCGGGTGTACATTTAACTATATTGAGGGGAATGGCATACAAAACAAATCAGATTATGAACAAAAAGAAATAAGGTCTGTTTCCGACAATGGGGATGTATACAAGAAGCAATTAATGGCCATTTACCAAGTAAGGAAAGGAGAGGGTGTAGGGAATAAGGCTATAATCGATGCTATATCAAGCAAGGCTTTAGCTCTTTTATTCGATTCAAAGGTCTTAGAGGATGAGATTTTGAGGTCTGATATTAATCCTATAAAAAGTGCATACTATGTTGATGTCATGATCTTAACGGCACAAGGAAGGCCTGCCGCGTATAAGGTCATGGCTTTGCATGATATCATCAGCTTAGATGAATAAGTGTTTTTATTTCCATATTTTACTAATATGGAAGCTCAAACAATCTAACATGCCATAAAACATATAGGTAAAGTGTTAAATTTTTTGCCTATTTGGAATGAAAGAGCGAATTTTGCACTGTGAAATATGAACAAAAGGCCCTCGTTTGGTAACAAATCCCGTCAGAGGGTGTTATACATGCAGTAGAAATGCCTAATATCAAATTAAAGTCAATTGAATATATGGAAGCGGCTCAAGAACTCATAAATAAGAGAATATACAATGCAAGTGTACATTGCTCTTATTATAGTAGATTGATGCAGATGAAATATATTTTAGCTCATTATTCTGCTAAACCTATTTGTTATGCCGTTCAAGATAAAATTGACTCATCTGGAAGTCATGAATTTATTTTAAATGAGATAAGAAATAGAGTAAGAGATAGTAAAAAAGCAAAGGAAATTGTCGATATTTTTAGACTCTTGAAGAGTAGAAGAGTTAAGGCTGATTATAGAGATGTTTTGTTTAGTTTAGACGATAGTTTAGATATAAAACAAAAATCAGAATCATTAGAAAGAAAATTAAAGGATCAATTTGGAGCAATATGAGTGAAATAAAAGAACATGTTGAAAAATGGATAAATTTAATGATCTGTAAATATCCATGGATAAAATTCGTATATGAAGTATCTGAGGACAATATAGATCATAATATCTGTGTGTACCCAAAGAATTTAATTGAAAGTAGTGAAGGTTACTGTAATGACGAAATAGACTTTGTATTTGAGTTAGATAAATTATTCCCTAATAATGATGTTTTATTTAGCATAGAAGAGGAACTTTTCTCTTGTTCTGATAACGCAAAAGTTTATGATATTAATAACAATGGTGTTATTGATATGAGTACCTCTGAAAACTTAAAGTATAAATCAAGTAAGGTATATAACAATAATGTTTCAGATTATTGTTCATATGCTTTAGCTGCTTAAATCAAACATGTATGGGCGAAGTAAAAAAAGCAAAATTTTCTTTTGAGAAATATATAATAGAAGATGCTACTATCCATGTGTCAAACAAGAAAATGGATAAGACAATAAATTTCAACTTTGAACCTAAAGGATTAATTGATAAGGATCAAAAAACCTTCGAGTTGACATTGGGAACATCTATTAAAGATAAAGCAGAATCATTTCTTATAGAAATATCAGCGGTCGCAACATTTAAATATGTAGAAGATGAAAATGGTGATATTCCAATGCCGTTCCTTTTGCATAATGCTCCTGCTATTTTGTTCCCTTATATAAGAGCGTACATAGCAAATCTTTCCGCATTATCTGGAATACAAACAATATTGCTTCCAACTATAAATATGTCTGGGTTAGCAAAAGAATTGGAGCGGAATATTAAATATAAATAACAGAAGCCGGAATAACCCCCGGCTTTTTTATTATCCTCTAATACCCTTATATCGCCTCGGTGGGGTTTGTTCCGGATCTTGTAAGCGTAGAACGGAAAAATATTTTTCCAACAAAATGTTGGTTATATCGAATTAATTTGTAATTTTGTGCAAACGGCTTAATTTAAAATGGATTATTATGTTTTCACATCAGAGGCCGTTTATTACCCCAAAGAAACAGGTTGATGTTTTTTGCCCTATCCATGGTAACTGGATTGGACATTATGATTATGGCAGTGTTGGATCTTATTACTGCTGGTGTAAAAAGTGTAAAAAGGAAATCAAAATCGTAATGGGAAAATGAAACTGACAATCAAACAGGAAAACTTTTGCAACTATTATATAGAATGTGGAAACGCTTCAGAGGCTTATCGCCGGGCTTTTTCTTGTGATAAAATGAAGGCTGAAACAGTGAATCGGAAAGCTGTCGAATTAATGAATCACGGCAAGATTGCGGCAAGGGTGAGAGAGCTTCAGGACGAAATGAGGGAGAAATCAGCCATCACCAAAGAGCGTATATTGAAGGAATTGAGCTGCATTGCTTTTGCCGATATCCGTGATTTTCTGTCACTTGAAGGAGGGGAGGTCATTTTCAAGGATTCCGGTGCTTGGACAGAAGACATGGCGCGTGCTGTTGAATCGGTCAAAAAGACCAAAGACGGCATAGAATTGAAGCTTAACGGGAAGAGCTGGAGCATCTCGCGCATTTGTAAGATGTTGGGCTATGACGAGCCCACCGTTGTAGACCTGCGCAGCTCGCTATTAAAAGTGGACACTGGCCTTGATTGATGTTCTGTATTTAAGATCTTATGTCTTCTGGTCAGAAAAAACACGGGGATTATACTTTTTATAGTATTCTATATTTAAGATAATGGATAAAAAGGTCATAAGTTATAAGCGGTTCAATCCCAATTTTCACCACCTCAGGTTGTCGCTGCGTGACGACGCCGTAAGGTTCATCTTCCTTTATGGCGGGTCTTCCTCTTCCAAGTCCTATTCCATAGCCCAGGCCATCATCCTTGAATGTATACAGGAGGGTTTTAACACGATGGTGTACAGGAAGACAGGGGCGACTATTTCCGACAGCATATACAAGACATTTTGGGAAGCCGTAAAAGGATTGAAGCTGGATGCTTTCTTTAAGCCGGTAGAGGGACAGATAAGGTGCTTCAACGGCTCATATATTACATTCAAGGGGCTGGATGACCCCGAAAAGATAAAAGGGCTGGAAACTTACCAGTATGTGTTTTGCGAAGAGGTTTCCGAATTTGACGAAACGGATTTTAAGCAGATCAGGAAGCGTCTTAGAGGCCGTAAAGGCCAAAAGATCATTTCGGCTTTCAACCCCATCTCCGAAGACCACTGGGTCAAGAAGAACATCTTCGACAAAGAGAAGCTCTTGGAGGTGGATAACCACCTGGAAGGGAAGCTTAAGGACAACATCACCGGCAAGGTGCTTGGAAAAGAATATTCGGAAATCGCCCAGAAATGGACCAATTCTGCCAAGTTGATATTTAATCCTCGAACACAAGAATACGATACACATAACCCCGACATGGTGATTATGAGGTCTACTTATCTTAACAATTTCTGGGTAGTAGGTTCTCCTGACGGGACCTATGGTTTTTATGATGCTCAAGTAATAGCAGATTTTGAAAAGGATAAGATAAATGATTATTCCTATTACCTGGTCTATGCATTGGGAGAATGGGGAACTATTAAGACCGGCGGTGAATTTTTCAGAAACTTCGAGATAGGAAAACACGTTGGCCGTTATGAGTACAATGAAAATTATCCTATCCATATAACTATAGATAACAATGTGCTCCCATATATATCAATTGGATTCTGGCAAATTATCACAGGCAATGTAAATAGCGCAAGACAGATCCATGAGATACCGGCAGAAGAGCCTTTTAATACGGTATCTAAGGCTTCTGAGGCGGCGGTAACTTTCCTTAACGATATCGGTCATAAGGATAAGATATTTCTTTATGGAGATGTATCTACAAAGAGCGGAAATACAATAGATGACGATAAGCTTTCTTTTTTTGACAAATTCAAGGCTGGCCTGGAAAAATCATTTGTGGTAGAAGAAAGAATGCCTAAAACAAATCCATCTGTTGCCATGTCGGGAGAATTTATCAACGCTATTTATGCCGGAGTTGTAAAAAGCATAAATATAGGCATAGATGAGAGTTGCAAGGTTTCGATAAACGACTACTCTCGTGTCAAGAAAGATGTGAATGGAGCTATCTTGAAACAAAGAATTAAAAATAAAGAGACAGGCCAAACATACGAACAATATGGCCATTTTAGTGATACGAAGCGATATTTCATAACAGAGGCCTTTAATAAAGAATACACGAAGTTTTCTCTTAGAAGGGGTAGAAACAAGATTCCTGATTCAGCAATGAAGTATTATGATAAATCAAAAGTAGACTTGTCTAAAGGTTATGGCATGGTTGAGATCAATCCTTCCATCAATTCAAAATTTGTATTTGTACGTGCCATGATTAAAGATGGCGATTGTTATGTAGTAAAAGCGATGTTATCCGATACCATTATGGGAGAGTCGGAAATATCTTCATTGATTGCTTCCGGGGATAGAGTCCAAGCCGAATGTGATCCTTCACTTGCTGCTTATGTTCGAAATTTGAGGATATATATTCAAGATGTTAGAGGCAGAAAACCTTTCCCCGACCCACAAAAAAGGATTTCTGCTCATATGGATTATATATGTAATAACATATTCATTCCAAGTGATTATGATACGGACATCCTTTTTGAAGCGTTTATTGAAAACATCCTTGACTACAAGGACAAGAATAATATAGAGGCTATAAATTCATTAGCGGCATTATCAGAAAGGGTTAAGAGAGGTTTATATGTGGCATAGATTTTATTCTTAATTGTTTGTACATCTGAAAATAAGCACTATATTTGTAGCGTATAAAAGAAAATAAAGAGCCTAAGAGCCATTCTCGGTAGAAATACTGGGGATGGCTCTTTTTGTTTGTACAAATAAATGAAACATCCTTTATTAAATAAACTTGCGTTTTGGAAATCTAACTGGAATATCAGTTCGAAATCTTTTTCTATGGTAAGGAATGTGAATGCTGTAGAAAAAGATCGAGTAGGGAACATTTGGTATATAAATGCTATATCAAAAGGATTACAACATCTTATTGGGGGTAAATCAGATGTCCTTGATATGCTTAATCTTGCTGATAAGAGAAAGGCTTTAATAGCCTGTACTCCATTTGCAAGTGTTATTGAAAGATGCGGATCTATGTTTTCCAATGGGCGATTTTATGTAACAGACAAAGAAGATAACGAGCATCTCGATAATGGGGATAATAAATATAGCAAAATAAGGGCTTTGCTTAAGCGGCCTAATCCAATCCAAAGCGGAAAACAATTTAATAAGCAAGTTGAGATTACCCTTAAAACCTTTGGATTTTGTCCTATTTATACATTTAGGGCTTTGAGGTCTGAAATACCTGTCTCAATGTGGATTATTCCACCCGAACTTTTTCACGCAGAAGTCGATGCGAATATTTGGAAAAAATCAAAATTGGAAGATGTTATAAAAAAGGCATGGATTGAATGGGGGAGTGAAAATATTTATATTGAAAGCGATGAATACTTTATAGTTTCGGATGCGAGCGCAAATATTAGTGTAACCGAACAAGAGTTGTCTTATAGACATATAACAGACTCTCTTTCCCGACCAGTTAATAATTGGATCTCCCAGATGATTGCGAGGGGGACATTGATTGTCGATGGTGGACCTAAAGGGGTATTGTGTAACGATGCTAATGGCGATATCTATGGCGATAACTCTCTTAATCCCGGAGAGATTGACAAACTTAACGAAAGTTTTAAGCATAAATACGGTGTTGTCGGCAAGTTATTCTCTATTCTTGTTACTACCGCAAATGTGAAATGGGTTCCAATTACCGGTAATTCAGAGGATTTGAAGTTGTACCAAGAGGATGAAGAATGCCGTAATGCTATTTGCAATGCATTGGGGCTGAATCCTAATGTTTTGATATCTGATAGTACATATGATAACCAGAATGGGGCAAAAAGAGATGCGTATCAAGATTTGGTCATTCCTGATTCGGAGAATTATTGTGAAGCCTTAACAAAGGCTATAGTGGGAGATGATGAGATAATTATAAGATTGGATTACACTCATATCTCAGTGCTTCAGGAAGACAAGAAGAGTGCAGCAAGTGCTTTATCTCTTGCTTCTAACGCAGTTCGTAATTTATACAATGATGGTATTATAACATTGTCCGAGTCCAGAAAGGAAGTGGCTAATTATATAGATATAGACCCTGACAATCCAGAAGGGGACTTTAAACAAGAATCTCAATTAATAGAAAACAATATAAAAGATGGCACACAAACTGAAAACTAAGAAAAGAGAATCAATTGGGATGCAGTATAAAGCTATCTCTTTTGAGGCAAAAGAAATAACGATCAACTCCGAAAGTCGTAGGATATCTGGCTATGCCGCTATTTTTGGAAACAAGGATAAAGCGGGAGATATCTTAATAAAGGGATGTTTTTCTAAAAGCATACAAGAAAGAGGCCCTCAAAGTAATGCAAATGATAAGATCATCCATTTATGGATGCATAACATGAATGAACCAGTAGGAAAGATTGTCACACTCATTGAAGATGATAAAGGGTTATATTTTGAGGCAGACATTGATAAAATTGATTTGGGCGATAGAGAAATTGCCCAACTCGAATCTGGCACGATCAATCAATTCTCTATCGGCTATTCTTATGTTTGGGACAAGGTAGATTATGATTCGGAAAAAGATGCCTTTATCGTAAAAGAAGTCGTATTGTATGAAATATCTGCTGTTTCCATAGGTTGTAATGGAGAAACCCATTACACCGGTCTGAAAACAGCCGAAGAGGTAGAAGATAAGGTTATT
The DNA here is from genome assembly GCF_014287585.1 of Parabacteroides hominis. GTDB lineage: Bacteria > Bacteroidota > Bacteroidia > Bacteroidales > Tannerellaceae > Parabacteroides > Parabacteroides hominis. The sequence goes on from NZ_JACOOJ010000009.1 coordinate 139,736, forward strand.
GAACTGCATAGCGAGATTGAAAATAGTTTGCAGGGATTATCCATGAAAAAGAAAACAGAAATATTAGGCTTATTCTCAAAGTTTAAGGCACTTATGCTAATCAAGCCGGAGGAAGATATGAAAAATAAGCTTCGTTCACTTGTGCAAGATCAAGCCGCCGGAAACCCAAAGAAAAGCTTATTCCATAATGTGAAATTTAAATAACACTAAAAGAAGTAAGAAGATGAGAAAGTATTTCAGAGAGCTGTTTCAGAACAGCATGAGAGGAAGAAAAGAAAGATTTAAGCTTTCCTGTTCTTTGTTTGCAATCATGGCATTGTCGCTGATTGCAGTTTTTACGTTTTCTGCTAATCCTATGGCTGGAGGCGTGTTGTTATCAGGCCTTGGTTTGATGGCTTTTATCGATGAGTCAACGCTTGATGATGATCAGAAAAAGTTTTTCAAGGGGCTGGATGACAAACTGGAGGAGTTGAACGTCAAGTTTTTGAAGGACGAGCTTGGTAAGCCGGAATATATCAAGCAACTTAACGATTTGATGAATGATTTCAAGCAATTGAATGAAAAGAGCATGTCGGATAAGATTGACAAGAAAGACTTCGAAAACTTTAAGAAAGAAGTATGCGAACAACTTGTAAGAATCAAAGGCGCGATGGATAAAACCCCGTCCGGTGAATTTCGTTTGAAATCGATAGACGAGCAGATCCGGGACCAGGTGAAAGAATTTATAACAAAGGATCAGAGCGGAAGAGAAATCGTGGATCTGAAGTCTGCTTGTAAATCTTCGCCTGGTTATAAAAAGCAGTTTAACCTTGTCGTAAAGGCGAATACGCCTATCACATCTACCGTAACGGGCGCATCTGGCGTAACTCTTAGTCCGGGAGTCGTGTTCGATTCTGGTATCTCAACGCCTCCTATGGCCGAAAGCGAAATCAGACAATTTGCCAATGTCGCCACTATCAATGCCCGGACATTGGTATATACTGAGCTTAAGGATTCTACAGGGGATGCCGAGTGGGTTCCCGAAGGCGGTTTGAAGCCTTCAATGACGGCTACTATTCAAGAAGTGATTGTGAACGCTGGAAAGGTTGCGCTTACGGCTACTTTGACAGAAGAGACACTGACCGATCTACCGCAGCTTGTTGCGGAAGTCCAGTCTGAGATCATACAGAAAATAGGCATTGCGGAAGAAGAAGGTATTCTTTATGGCAAAGGTTCAGATGGAGAGATTAAAGGTGTATTTACTGACATCCCTGAATATTCTTTGACAAGCGTGAAGGTTGATAAGCCTAATAATTTTGATGCTATTATTGCAGCTTACACACAAGTTGTTTCGGTATCAAAGATGAACTATGTCCCTAATCTGGTTCGCGTTAATCCGATCGACCTCGCTAACATGAAGTTGACAAAGGATGCAAATGGACAGTACTTGTTCCCTCCTTTCACATTGCAAGACGGCACATTGATTTCTGGTGTACAAATCCGTCCTTCAACGTCTATTACGGAGGGGGAATTCGTGTTGGGGGACTTCCGTTATCTAAATATCAGAGACTATGTCGGGATGTCCATTACCTTCGGCTGGGTAAATGATGACTTTCAGAGGAATCAAGTAACGATGATTGGTGAAAAGCGGCTGATGGCTTATATTAAGTCAAACTACAAGACGGCCTTTATCAAAGGAAGCTATGCGACAATTAAGGAAGCTATTGATTCTAATAAAGCAAGTGTATAAATATTTTGAGATATGAAAAGAAGCAGGCAAAACAAAAATGAGGGAAGGGGCTACAAGTTTGACCCTTCCGAAGTGTATGAGGTTACTTACACAAAGGCCAATCATCATAATGTAGGTGACAAGGACCTTGTGTCTCTTCCGTTAGCCATTATGTTTATCAATGATGGCAAAATTGTTTCCACTCCCGAAATAGATTCAGCAATCGAGAAATACGGGATGGGTGATTTGATCAAGTCAAACCGTAAGAAGTAAATGCCATGTTATTAGATAACTCGTTTTTCACAGGCGAACTCCATATAGAAGGAGTAATTTCGTATACTGGCGTGCCATCAAAAACTAATGAGGCTGCCAATTATGAACTCAAATCCTTGATATCTCAGTACGAACTTGATTTTTATCGTAAAATATTGGGTTATGATAATGCCAAGAAGTTTGTTGAGTATATCGAAAGCGGGGAAGGCGAGGAAAAATGGGATAATCTAAAAAACATGTTGGTCGAACAGGTAGGTGATCGGAAGGTATCTCCGATTGCCTACTATGTATTCTTCTTCTATCTGAGAAAGAATCAAACACAGGCAACGCCTATCGGTAATGTCGAGGAAAGCTCTTCCAATAAAGTTTCGCCGTGTAATATCAAAATGATAAACGCATGGAATCAGATGGCTTATATGAATAGGTATATATCTGATTATCTATATGATCACAGAGATGATTATAGCGGATATTTTTTTGATGAGCATTTGCTGGAATTTATGAATAAAATGGGAATATGATTAATATCGTAGATATATTCAAGGATATTAGCCGTAATACTTCTGTAAGTGTTGGGATGGAAATAAATTTCCTATTTGGGGAATGGGCACAAATAGCAAGGGAAATGGAGATATTAAGCAAATCCCCTATTACAGAATCGGGCAAATGGCCACTTCTTGCTCTTTTTACCCCATTTGAAGAAGATAAGGGCGATTCCGATCTATATTGTAAAGCGAATATTGACCTAATGATAGCAACTCGCACGTTATCTGATTATACCAACAATCAGAGGCTTGCTATCTCTTATAAAGAAATTCTACATCCGGTTTACGAACATTTTATTTCAGAATTAGCCAAAGACAAAAGATTTGATTTTGGCTCTAAAAATGTCATACCACACCGGTATGTGGATAATATGAGGTATGGAAGCCGAGGGGTTTATGGTTCTGACGGGAAGAAACCTTTTGCCGATTTGTTTGACGGGATAGATATATTGGATTTGGAGATAAAAGTAAAGAAACCTAATTGTAGATAAGGAATGAAAAAATATAGAGATTGCGGAAGCGAAACATTTAATACCGGATCGAGCAAATGCCCGTTCGTGCCGGATTATGTGAAGGTTATCGTATTGACTCCTGAAGATATGGTGATCAATGACGATGAATTTGAAACGAGAATAGAGGAAATGATCCATGCGGACAGACCTGGCCGCATTTACCCCATAGGCCAAGTAGCCGAATATGCTCCGAGCGGCGGGGAGGCGCAAACTTCACAACAGGGGTATGGGCCCTCCCAGATCACCTCCTATTCCGAGCTTATAGAGGTTTGGACAATGGAAAATTTTGACGAAGGTCTGCTTGCCAACCTGATGAAGTTGAAAAACCAGCGGATGCGTGCCTTGTTTATCGACAAGAATAATGTCGTATATGGCCAGTCAGATACGGATGCCACCATAAAAGGATATTTGATTTCTTCTATCTATCCTTCCTCCGTACAGAGATATAAAACAAGCGGAGACAATGCTTCTATGGCTGTCAGCTTGGTTTATGATGATGTCGAAAAGGCTTGGCTTGAAACAAAATCTTTGCAGGCGGATGTAGACTTGGTTGAAAAAGCCAAAGGTCTTGTATGGGTGGATGTTGAAAAGACGGAATCCAGCGGAACATCCTACAGAGTGGTAGAGCATTATGGGAAGTATAACTTGACAACCGTGTATGGCTCGTTGTTGGCCAAATCCGATGTGTGGAACAATGCTTCTGCGGTGGAATACGTGAATGGTGTTTTGAATATTACATCTACCGGAACACCATCCCTGAAATCTCCATCTGCTTTGTTTGAGGCAGGCGTAAAGGGCATTGAGCAATGGACGTGATTATGAACGGGGTCTCTTTTAATCGAGATGTATGTGCTAAAATGACAAGAAGGCAATTTTTGGAAGCCCACGAAAATGCTTACTTTTTAGACCATAATATTGAGGATAGAAGAAAGATCCTAACAGATGTTTATAGTATCATAAAAGGTAAATCTGTTACAAACGAGGGGCTTTAACGAGCCCCTTTTGTTTTATTATGGGAACAATAGCGGGAGTTTCAAATGCCGTAAGGATGTTAAAGGATAATTTCATGCCAGAGGTTACAAATAGCCTTCGTGAAAGCGAGGATCTGATTCATGATTTGATTACCGACCAGCTAATGGCCGGGCTTGATGAAAACAGGAAGCAGATAAGGCCTACGTATCTTCAGGATCCTTACTTTCGGGAAATAACGAAGACGGCTAAAGCGGCAAGGAATAAGGCGGTATGGTGGAGGGACATGAAGGAGCGTGTCACGCCTCCTGAAACATCGCATATCCTGAAGTTCCCCCCTCGTAACAGGAATACCCCTAACCTCATAATAACAGGTGAATACCATAGAAGCATCACTCCTGTTGTCGTTGATGGAAGAGATGGTGGAAAGATCATAACCCGCTCAATCGGTTTCTATGCCGGCGATGATGCGCTTGAAGAAAAGTATGGCCCGGAACATTTGGGGCTCACGCCAAAGGCAAAAAAGTATTTGTTGGATAATCGCATAATGCCGGCTATCGAAAACCTGCTAAAAAAATATGGATTCGAATGAATGCGAAAGCACCTTGCAACTGTTCGTCTCAAAACAAGGCTATGGCCAATAGGGATAATATGAGGAGATTGGCGAGTAAAGCCGCCAGAATGGAGCAGCGTATCTATGTTATTATTCGCAAGCATGACGATACGTACACTTTCGAACCAATTGATGCAATTGGAACTAAAGGAGATATAATAGAGTATGTACATTATTTATAGTGTAATTTTGTTAGTTAATATGATTTTTCTATATTTGTAAAACATAGAAAAAGACATAGAGCCTAAGAGCCATACCCGGCAAGAGTCATATCCTGCGGGGTATGGCTCTTTTTGTTTAATTTTTAATGAAAAGAGATGAAGACAAATCAGGAGATGGTACGCTACATTGATAATTTTTCAGTGATTCAACGAACAAGTGATGGGTATTTTGACGCCAATGGGCTTTTAAATCAATGGAACTCTGTTGAAGGAAACCCTGAAAGAAGTATGAAGAGATTTTTGGATAGCCCAAAGACAAATGAATTTATTGAGGCATTGATCAACGATGAAAGCCAAAGGTCAAAAATGCAGTTTCCAGATATTCAGGCTGTTAAATCTATAAAATCGAGAACTCTTAAAGACGGTTCTAAAACTATTGGACAGGTATGGATGCATCCCCTCCTTTTTATCAAGTTTGCCATGTGGATCAATCCAACATTTGAGGTGAAAGTACTACGTTTCGTTTATGACGAGATGATCCGATACCGTAATGACGCAGGAGATGCCTATAAAGAGCTTTCATCCGCAGTTATGAAAATCGTTCCGAGTCACTTCATGCCTAAAGCGATGCAAAAAATTGGCGAGGCATTGAACTGGATCATTTTCAATTCCCATGAAAAGATGTTACGGAACAAGCACGGAGACGAAGGAAAGCTACGTGAATTATGGCAATTAGAAAAGAAGATTGCCGGCTTGATAGAGGAAGGATTTATATCAACCTACGAACAGTTAATATCATATCTAAGAAAGCTGTATCGTAAAAATTGGGAACCAAAAGTTCTAACGGTATAAAGCATTTTTTGATAAGTCTTCATATAGATCATGCTGGTCTGTGAAGATAGGCATGAATTTTTTTAGTAAAACATAAATTTAAAAATATGACAAAATTATACACAAAATGCGACGAGATACCCCTCTGTAAGTTTATAGAGGTTTACAATGGGAATTTGGAGGCTTTGGTGATTTCAGGAAAGGCTTCGGATAAAGAGTTGCGTTTGGTGTTCAGCCGGATCATGGATGAATACAGCCAGATTATAGGTAATAAAAATCTACAATTCGCGGTGTCCAAACGTTCTTTGATCATAAATTATTATACTAAAATAGCCGTTATATCAGCTATATTCAATTTTATAAAACAGGGTGAAATAGGTAAGATATCCGATTTGCTCGCCATTATTGACATAAAAGATGCAAGTATTCAAACCGTTGCTGATGCGGAGAAATTGATAAATAAGATTGAGTCTTCATTGGCTTATATCAGGCTTAGATTAAAAATGGCTCAAGAACAACTTGATAACCCCAATCAAGTCAATAGAAGAGTCGATTTTACCAAAGAACGAATGATTTTATCCGCTCATTTTAAAATGCGCATAGATGATAAAACATATACAGCAGCAGAATATGCAAACCTTGTTAGATTGATGTTAAACGAAATAGAGGAGGTTAAAAAATATGGCAAATGAAACGAAAATAACGACAATAGTTGGGAAAGAGGCTTTTAATCAGCTTGAAAAACTTGATACATTAATAGGTAAAGCGAACGATTCGTATTTGATTGCAGCAAGAAATATGGCTAAAGGACTGTCTTTTGAGCCTAAAAATATGTCTGAATTGATTGAAAAGAATAATCAATACATGGCTTCACTGAAAGAAATACAGAAGGCGGAGACCGAAATTAATAAATTGCGCCAAGAAAAGAATAAGGTAATACAAGAAGGAGTCAACGAGGTTATGGCCCAGATCAAGGCCGATCAAGAAGCCACACGCATAGCGAAGGAAAAAGCGAAATTGGAAAAAGAGCAATCAAAAGTATCTAAAGAACTTGCTGCTACAGAAAAGATTAGAAAGCAAACTACAGAGGATCTAAGTAGAGCTAAACTGGCAGAAGAACGAGCAACAATGGCAGCTTCTAAAGCCGATAAATTACATGCTCAAAATGTGCAGTTGACATCTGATCAAGTTGAAAACCTAATTTTAAAACTTGATACAGCAAACCTTTCTTACAAAGAGCAAGCTCGCATATTAAGTCAGTTAAAGGCTTATTCCAAAACTCAAGCCGGGGGGGTAGACGCAGTTAATCCTAAAGTAATTGAGAATATCCAGAAATTGGATAAGCTTTTGAAAGAACAAGATGCTAAAATGGGAGTATATGGCCGAAATGTAGGTAACTATGCCTCTCATTGGGATGGATTAGGAAATGCAATCAACCAATTAAGTCGTGAAATGCCTGCATTTGCAGTATCCATGAATACAGGATTGCTCGCAATCAGCAATAACTTGCCTATTTTGGCTGATGAAATAGCCAGAATAAGACGTGAGAATGTAGAGCTAACGAAAAGCGGTCAAAAAGCTGTGCCGGTATGGAGGCAGGTAGCCGGAAGTCTGGTATCATGGCAAACATTGCTGTCTGTTGGCGTTACACTTCTTACTGTGTACGGTTCCGAGATTTTCGATTTTGCCGCTAATTTATTAAAGAGTAAAGATGCCTCAAAGGCTGCATCTGATGCATTGGAAGATCTTACGTCAACAAGTGGTAAATTTTTTGATGAGCTTAAAAATTCAGCATCCACCTATGGACAGAATGTTGTGTCCATTAAAAAACTACAGGAGGAATGGAATAGCCTGGGGGATGATTTTGACAAGAAGAAACAATTTATCATTGACAATGAGGCCGAGTTTAAAAAATTGGACGTTTCTATCACTAATGTGAATGAGGCAGAGAATCTACTTGTGGAAAATACAGATGCTTTCATTCAAGCCTTAAAAGAAAGAGCACTGGCTACAGCCGGAGAAAAACTTGCGACTGAACAATATTCGCAAATGATCATAAAAAGAGTAGAGGCGGAGAATAAGCAGAAAGAGGCAGATGAAGCAAGAAAAAATAGTGAGATTGCTTTATATCAGAATTTGCAAGATACCAGGTATGGGGAGATGAAAAGCCGGGATCAGCTCGTAGAACAGCATGCTAAATCTATAGAAACTGAAGCTAATAATTTAAACGCAGAAGCGGAAGCCTATAAGGCAGCAGGAGATGCCTATTTAGATTATTCCCTAAAACAGAACGAAGCGGCACGTACTACCCTACAAAATGCAGCAATAGAAGAAGCGACAAATGCGGAGAAATTAAAAAAGCAAAAGGAACAAGCTGAACGTGAGGCCAAACAAAGACAAAAGCTCGAAATGGAAGCCGAGCGAACAATCCAGGAAGCCCGCATAAAGCTAATGGATGAAGGCTTTGAAAAAGAAATAGAGACTCGTAATGCCCAATATCAAAAGAGAATAGATGATGTAAAGACAAAGGGGGTTCGTGTAAATGAGCAGATTTCTGCAATAGAGGCCGAGAGAGAGAAAGAATTAGCCGATTTTAGGGAAGAATACGAATCCAAACGTGCAATGATTGACGCACAAAATCGAATTTCCTATGCCAAAAAGGGAAGTTTGCAAGAACTTGATGCACGCATTGATATTCTTGAACTTCAAAAAGCTGCAGAATTGAAAGAGGCTGAAAAGACAGGAGCAGATAAATTGGCAGTAGAGGATAAGTACTTAAAACTTATAGAAGATGCTTATTTGGAATTTGGCAAAGTACAACTCTCTCGTCAGCAATCTCAAAACGAGTTAGAATTATCAGAGCAACAGATTTTCTTGAACAAGGAATTATCTATGCTTGAACAACAATACTCCAAAGGGATAATCAAGAAAGAAGCCTATGAGAAGAAGAAAGCAGATTTACAATATCAATATGCGGTTCAAGCCCTACGGCAGGAAATTGATTTGCTTGAGAACAGTTTGTACCTGTTTTCTGGAAACGAACGCTTAGAAATGGAGAAGAGGATAGCCCAATTAAGAGTCCAGCTATCAAAAGAAACTACCGATAAAATAAATGCAGATGCAGAAAAGGAGCTTAAAGAAAGGGAAAAGGTTGAAGAAGCAAAAAAGAAGTTGATTCAAGAGGTAGCAAATGCCATTGGAGAAATTGAATCTTCCGTATTTACCCGTAGAATACAGGATATAGAAACGGAAATGGATGCTAATCAAGAGGCTTATGATAAACGTATTGAAGAAATTGATGCTTTGGCAGAAAAGGATGTTATCACAAAAGAGGAAGCTGAAGCCCGTAAGCGCGTAGCGGAGGAGCAATCATCTGCAAGAAACGCTGAGCTTGAAAAGAAAAAGGCTGATTTGCAAACAAGGCAGGCACGATTCCAAAAAACAATAGATATCGCTCAAACTATTGCATCCACAGCACAAGCTATAATGACCGTATATAAACAACTTGGAATATTTGCTGGGCCTATGGCTGCGCTAATTGCTGCAACCGGTGCTGTTCAACTTGCCACCATCATAGCCCAGCCTATCCCCAAGTACGCAAAAGGTACGGATTATCATCCCGGAGGTTTGGCAATTGTCGGTGATGCCGGTAAACACGAAGCGATCATATCAGGAGGCAAAACATATATTACTCCTGATACTCCAACCTTGATGCCTATACCAAAAGGTGCTGAAGTTTTGCCGGATATTCATGATCCTGAGTTTTATTCCCGTTTCATGGACAACAGTTATTGGCTAACTCATAACAAGGCCGGGGAACGGGTGCAGATCGTGAACAACTTTGATGCGGAAGGCATCATTCAGGCAAACAATAAGACGAATGGCGATCTGAAGAAAGAGATTCGTTCTTTAGGTAGAATCATATCCAAAGGCCAGCGCAGGGCAGAATACAACTCTTATAAAAACTCGAAAATGAATTGATTATGATACGTGTTCAGTTATTAATAGGCGGAAAGAAATACGAAGTTACCAAAGATTTAGTCAATTGGGAAGATGTTGAAATATCGATAAAGAGAAAAGACTTTGGCGGCGTGTATAGGACGTTCGGGGATTCATTTGAGTTTGCCGGTGATTCTTATATGCTCTTGGAGAACGAGTTCTTGACAAACTATCTGAATGCTTCTGCTGTGATAGTCATTGGGGTATTGAATAATTCTTGGACATATAATGAGAAGATCCGGTGTAATCTTGATTTTTCTTCATACCAAAATAACGGTAACACTATATCCATAAAGGCTATAGATAACAGTGCGGAAGCTATAATTAACGCAAACAAGTCACAGGTGTATGATATTCCTGTTTCAAGTCTCAAATCGGATGAACTGTATTATGATCGTATGGAGTTGAACAACAAAGCCGATTTTGTTGTGATACCGACTGAAGAACAGACTGAAGAGGGTTTATATTCTATTGTATTACCCAAAGGCATACAAGGGCCTTTTTTGCTGCCATTAGGCTATACAACCAGTAATTTCCCTAACAAAAATACCATTGACATCGGCGATACTCCTTTGACAGACCGAAATTATGCTGAGTTGCTGGCCAATCACTATCTTGTTAAAGCACTGACTCCTGTTACCGTGAAGTTAAGGATATCCTTAAACATTCAAGTAGGTTCCATGAATACGGTTAAAGATTCGTTCTTATGGTTTGTAGCTGTAAAGCAAGTATACGACGAAGAAGGGATATTGAAACAGACGGTTGTAGAAGAGATACGAATGAATCCTAATTCATTCAACGAAATAGATAGAGAATATAAAGTGGATTTGGGAACCGGAGAGAGGTTTTACTACCAAATAATGCCAGTATCTGGCAATCACATTCTTTCATCTCCTGTTGCCTTGACTATAAGCAATGTCAAAGAGATTAGTGTATCGTACACTGGAAGAGGAATGCCTGTTAATTTCGATGTCTTCACCCCTAATAAACTGCTCACGTCCATACTATCCAATATGGGTCTTACCGATATGACCGGGGAAGTAAAGGAAGGTGACACAACGATACCGTATATGATAGCTGCGGAAAGTATCAGAAATATCAAGAATGCAAAAGTCCATACCTCTTTCAGTAAATTTTCAGAATGGGCAAAAGCATGTCTTGGATATTACTACAAGATAGAAGGCAAGAAGGTTATATTTTGCCATTTGACAGAATTATATGATCCGGAAACGGTGAAAGAACTTGAACATGTCAATAGTATTGATATTTCAATTGATAACTCCTTGATCTATTCCGGGGTGGATGTCGGGTATGAAAAGAAGGATTATGATGAGATAAACGGTCGTGATGAATTTCATGTAAAGAATAGTTTTTCGACTGGTATTTCAATCAATGATAACATATACAAACTCATCAGTCCTTATCGTGCGGATTGCTATGGGATAGAGTTTTTGGCACAAAAAAGAGATGAAGAGACGAAAGATGATAGTTCGGATAATGACTTGTTCATTGTTGACGCAATTTCTGTTTTAGACCCTTCTACATCCTCGATAAAGTTAAAATTGAACAGGCAGGGAGACAGGCCTTCCGGGGTTTTATTCCCTTCCTCTGTATTTAATGTCGCATATTCTCCAAGAAGAATGCTGCTTGCAAATAAGGAGATATTATCATCTTGTACAAGCAGGCTTGAATTTACCGCTTCCGAGGGAAATGCAGATGCAGTTTTATGGCGGGAAAGCGAAAATTCTCCCGTTGTATTAGATAGCCGTTATTTTAGGGTAGAAACACTGAAAGTGGGAACAATAGGGTTATCACCATTCCCGGTTTTGTATGACGGTCTTATATCATTTGACTACAACAACAAAAAATACACAGGTTATGTTTCCGACATAACAGAGCATCTTGGTAAAATGCAGACAACAGACTATACTTTGATTTGCAAAAATATTGTTTAATGTTGTCTTTGTTTTGAATAATTGCTATATTTGCAAGCATAGAGCCTAAGAGCCATGCACGTAGTTAAAACTGCGTGTATGGCTCTTTTTGTTTGTATGAGCGTATGATAAAAATAAGCAGTGTATCTCCTTTAATATTTGACGTTGAAAGTACAGGCTTTGAACATTCGATTGATTATGTTCAGAAGTTTGAAAGGGAAGATACACCTATCCTCATACAGATCGTCGACGTTCCTAACAAGACATTTTCCATGTTGCTTGTTGATTTATACAATGGCACTTCATATCCGATATCTCCTCAAAAGTATGTGATTAACGATTATAACACATTGTATGAATTTACGATAAATCCTTCAAATGACGGGACTTATCAAGCTAAAATAACAAACGAGGCGGGAGAGATATCCGTTAGTTTGCCCTTCTGTTTGCATAGCGCATCTTATACTGCATTTACGATGCAAATAGAATATACGAACGCAAATAATCAGCAAGCATTTGGGGCTGTATTTGATGTATCAGGGAATAAACGTGTGTTTAAAACGCGTGTAGAAGGAGGTTTTAAATCTGATAGCCGGCAATTGGCTGTTGAAAATGAACAATTCAGGACTCAAAAGCAAGAACCGATCAACCTGTATTCTGTCCCCTATGAAAAAAGGACGCTTACGATTGGCGACAATGAAGGTGTCCCTTTTGAGATAGCACGGCTTTTAAACAATATCTTCTGCTTGTCTTCTGTGAAGATCAATGGAGTGTCTTATACCAGAAGTGAATCAAGCATACCGGAACAACAAACGATTGCCGAGAGATATCCGCAGTTCAATTATACCTTAGCGGTAGAATGCTCCAAAAATGTGTCTTACAATGGATTTACCGAATATCCAGATGGATCTGGTATTGTTGGAGAAGTCAGTTTAAACGTTTCTAATGCTAAAGACGGTCAAGTTTTAGTCTTTAAAGGAAACAAAGGAAGTTTTGTTAACCAATCACATCTTGATTCACTATGAGCATAAAAAAGTTAACAAAACGAATATGGTACGGATCTGAGACAACCGTAGACAGCGAAGGGAAAACCGTTGCTGCTGCACCTCCTATCGCCACCAATGATGGTTCAGAAGATTGGGATTTGAATGGTCTTGTAAGGGGCGAATTGTATCTCAACGACAATAAGGATGATCCTACTTTGTTTTGTTTAGGTAGCGATAATTTGCCTAAACGAATAGGAGGGGGTGCGACTTCGGGTGGTGGTGGAATCGTAAATGTAGATGTTGACGTAAAAGAAGGAAAAGGCATTGATGTAAAAAAGGATTTGGTTGGTGAAACTGTTATTTTCACGGTTTCGCATGAAGATACATCTTTAGCTGTTTCAACATCTAATTTTGATGATTTTTTTGTACAAAATATCGGTGTTGATGATTTTGGGCATGTAACGTCTGTAGAAAGTGCAAGGCTGGCGACCTATCTTGATGAGCGGTATCTTCGCAAAGATATCGACGATACTGCTCACGGGAATATCCTTTTTGACAAGAAAATAGGATCGTCCATCTTTATCGATGATTGGGAAGGCAAAGGCTGGGAGATCACAGCACCGGGAGCGGCGACGTTTGATTCGCTTCGTGTAAGGAGTGATATCTATGCAGGGGGGAAAATAGGTTCTCCGACGTTTGCTTCCGGTTTCGCCGGCTGGGGCGTAGAGGTGGATATCCCTACGGCCACGGCAGAGATGGACAACTTGTTCGTCCGCAAAACATTCACTGCCTACGAAATAGCCTATTCCCAGATTTACGGTTTAGGGGGTAGCCAGATTGTTTCAGACATCAACAAAATAGCCAGTGTGAAAGTGATGCCCGACCGTTACCGTTGCTATATGGACGATATGGACGGCCTTATGCTCATGAACCTGCGTAAGGGGGACGGCGTGCGCATACAGACGCGGACGGGCACGACCAGCATCAAGTATCTTTTCGGTCGTTGTATCGGTGTGGAAAGTGACTATTTTGATATAGCCATTCCTCTGATTGAAGGAACAGGTCAACCGGAGGCAGGAGACTTTGCCCTTCGTTGGGGGAGCAACGAAGATGCTGACCGCCAAGGATTGATATACCTGACCACAGCCGACAGCGGTGCGCCCTTTATCGATGTGTACGACGGCATTACAGGAGTCAGCACGGAAGACAAATTAAAAGCCCGTTTAGGCAATTTGAAAGGCATCCGGACACAGCGGGGCGACCAGTTGTCCGGCTATGGGGCTTATTTGAACGGCATATATGTTGAGAACTCGACATTCATCCTTCAAAGCGGGGATACCATCGAGCAGACCTTCGTTGCCATGAACGGCAAGTTTGAAAGTTTGATAGATGGAATCCGTAACGACATATCCGCCGAAGGGGGTAACATCCTTGTGAACTCATCTTTCAGCCAAAACACCAACTATTGGACAGCCGCGAACAACGTCCATTTCATTAACGTAGGTGGAGAATATCTTTGGCTGGACGGTAGCTTCTATGTAGAAAAGGATCAAGTAGCCGATATCTATAATGACAACGGTAAAAACGTACTGCGAATAAGGAATACGTATATCCTTCAGCAGAACGCAATAATGAATATCCCGGATCACACGGAAGGAGAGGAAAAGATGTATTCATTCTCTCTGTTCTATAAGGTGCTCCGTCCCGGTTCTTGTGCTTTCGGTATTCCAGGAACCGAGTTGTATCATGAAGAGCAGCTACCAGAGAGCGACAGCTACCAAAAGCTGTCTAAGGTCGGCAAATGGGATGGGAAAGGTGATTTTGAACTGAGATTTACCGGTGAGATACTTATCTATGGTGTAGGGCTGTTTTCTGATGAGATAGCAGATGCTATTGTCAAGTTACAAACACAGATCCTCCAAACCGAAGAAGAAATCAAATTACGAGCAACTAAAGATTATGTTGATGCCGAGACAGATAAAATTTATACTAAATACGATACATCTTTATCATTAAAGGCCGATAAAGCTGAGCTTACTTCATTTAAAGAGGAATATGACGAATTTCAGCGAGTCGTACGACGGGATTACGCTACTCAGTCTTGGACGAGTAACAAAATACAAACCGAGGTTGGTTCTTATGTTGATGGAGCTTTAGTTGGATACGCTACAACAAGTTGGACAAGTAACCAGATATCCTCTTCTGTGAGAGGGCTTGCAAGTGAAACTTATGTTAATCAAACCGCAAATGGTTTAAATATCAATATAAATAGTTTAGGTAATAGAGTTGACAACGTTGAAGGCGAATTAGATTCTGTGGCAGATATAACTGGCGCTTTTTACTCTTTTGGGGCAAACAAAATGCGCTTGAACCGTCGTATCGAAATGGGAACAGGATCGAATACAAGTTTTCAATGTGTTTCTGGAATATCGCCTGACACATCTGGTGCTGCATTTTGGGCTGGTAGTACATATGAAAATCAGCTAAATGCAAAGATAAAATTGAATCATGATGGAAGTGGATGGTTAGCTGGAGGTAGAATACTATGGAATGTTAACGGGAGTAGCTACTTTACTGGCATGTTGCAATCATCAGATAATGGCAACAGATTTATCATCGACCCTACATCAAGGTCTTTTAAAATGATTAACAATTCTAATTCATTAGTTAGTGAATTTAAATTTGATAACATCTCTGGTTATCAATCAATTCCTACATTAAACATGTATTTGCGTGATGTCAATTCTGGCTCTACTATATACCGATATTCGGTAGGTATATCAGGATTTTCCGTTCATGATGTGAACGGAAAAATTATAAGCTCATTATCAACAGGTTTGACTCTTACTAAAATTCCAACCATAGATCCAAAATC
This sequence comes from Parabacteroides hominis, assembly GCF_014287585.1. GTDB lineage: Bacteria > Bacteroidota > Bacteroidia > Bacteroidales > Tannerellaceae > Parabacteroides > Parabacteroides hominis. The sequence goes on from NZ_JACOOJ010000009.1 coordinate 155,142, forward strand.
ATCGGGAATGGTTTGGAGGGATGGAACTACATTAAAAATTTCATTAGGATAAATAACTTAAAAACAAAGGATCATGAAAGTAAATTTTCACATTATTTTAAAAGAATTTGATGGAACAGATGCTGTAGAAGACAAAAAAGTGATGCAGGATGGACGAGTAGTTATGGTAAAAAGCCCTGTAATTATAAATGATCTTGTAGGAAAGGCATTGTATAATGGAGGAGGTCTTGAACGTGCGGGGAAGGCAAACGTCGATGATGACTATAGATTCAAGGCCTATAAACTTTGTCAAAAAATAATCGCTTCTACTGGGGAAATTGATTTATCTCCTGAAGAACTGGTTATGATCAAACAGGCTGCTACAATTTATAGTGCCGCCGGAGTATATGCACAGATTGTTGAACTTGTAGATACGGGAAAGTAATATGGCAACAAAGTTATCTTCAATACAGAGATCTATGTATAAAAATACAATAGGAGATATTGATATTCAATATAACATTTTGCAAGAGACGGGAAAAGACGCAACAAATATCGCCGGAGTTTTAAAAAAAGGTGAAGTTCGTCTTGGAGAAATAAACATAGCTGTAGATGGTACGATGAATATTTATACCTATCCAGGTTTGAATAACGACGAGAAGAAAAACATTGTATCTGCGGTTATTGACGATGTGCAACAAATTTATGACGAGTTGAATCAGCAATAGAGTAACACTTATGACAGGAGATATCATATTATCAGACGGAACAACAATCACGCCGGACGACTTGCAGAAGATTGCGGCAGCGGTGGAGGATTTGATTGCGTCTACGGCGAAAGATCCGGGGCAGTACGAAGAGGTAAGTTCGCTTACCGGTGTGTCTTCCCTTCCAGCCTTTCAGGCATTGGGTAGCACATACAAGCTTGTACGTGTTGCCCTGTCTATCTTGAAGGGTGTAGACGGGCGTGAAGTATTCTTGCAGGTAAACCAGGATAAGACCTATATCCAATGGCGTTATACAGACGGTAATTGGCAGAATCTTGTCGCTTTGTCCGATCTGAAAGGTGCTGCCGGTGATACTCCTGTTTTTAGAACCGGTAGCACAGGCATTGAATGGAAGTACAAAAGTGAAGAAGATACAGCTTATCGTGTACTTGTCCCTTACGATGATTTGAAGCTGAAGTTTTCCGATCTTACGCCGGAACAGAAAGATGAGTTGAAGTTGCATTTTTCTGATTTGACGGAAGAGGATAAGGCGGAATTGAAGGGTGAAAAGGGTGATCCATTCACCTATGAGGATTTTACACCAGAAGAGTTAGAATCATTAAAAGGGGCAGATGGCAAGACTGCTAAATTTGAAGCCGGAACGAACACCAGCGGGCTGGAACCGTCTATCTCCCTTGTTAAGACAAGCGAAGACAGTCAGGGGAATCCGGTTTACACGCTTAGCATTGTGTCCAAACAAGGCGACAAAGGGGAACCCGGAAAAGCTCCGGTTATTCAAAATGGAAATATTCTGACCGGTGATCCCGCTTCTCTCGTATCGCTGACCTTTACGAAAATTGGACAAAACGAAGAAGGACAAGAAATATACAGAGTTGACGGGAGCATCCCGCGTGGCGAGCAGGGACTACCCGGCATTGGTTCTGGAAACGTTTCTGTTGAAGGAACTGGTCTTGTTGTAGGTAAGAAGTATCTCTTTACCCCAAACTCGAGTGATAGCACATCCGGTACGTTTGTGGAGTATATCGAGCCGCGCATCCCTACCGAAACAAGTGATCTGACCAACAATAGCGGTTTTATCACTAAGGCTGTAAACGACCTTACAAACTACTATCTGAAGTCGGAGACATACACAAAGGAAGAGGTTCAATCTTTGATCTCTGCTCTTAATAGCGTAAGCCTTAAAAAGGTCGACTCTCTCCCGGAATCCGGCGACAGCAATGTCATTTACCTTGTCCCCAAATCCGGTTCGGGAAACGACATATACGACGAGTATATCTACATAGACGGGAAGCCGGAGCATATTGGCAGTACACAGGTCGACTTGTCTAATTATGTACAGGAAGCACCGTCGGACGGCAAGACCTACGGCCGAAAGGATGAAGGGTGGGCTGAGATTAAAAACGGAGAACTTTCGCAAGACCAGATGGACGCCATACTTGATGCTTTTAATGCCATACCATTTGATAGGGTAGGAACGACTTCTATTACCCAAGACCAAATGGACACTCTAATGAATGCCATACCTTCAACACTAACTAAAAATGTTTATCATAAAGTTAGCTATACTTCAGTTGGCCCAGAAGTAGCATCTGTCACAACAATTCCAATTTATAGCGGGTATTTAGGACTGGATGAAGACGGGCAAATAGCACTTATTACTGACTTTAGCTTTAGTGATATATACTATGCTTCAATTGGCATACCATCAACTACTGGCTTTACGATATCTATTGCTCCAGATCTTAGTATTTCATTTATTAATCGCTATCTTGTTTTTCGGACATCAGGTAGAGGCACAGATGCCCTCATGGATGATGGCACGTACAAAAAAGTGTTTGATCCTAAGAGCGTCACTACGGCTACGACACTAACGAATCTCCCGATCGAAAACTATTCGATCAAGGTAACATTGTCAGCTGCCAGCGCGTTGTCTTTTGCTTCAACTCCCGCCGAAGGCTGGGAGTGCATGATAGACATCAAGAATACTGGCTCATCCGCCATTACTCAGGCATTGCCGAATGCGAGCGGCTGGCAGTGCGATAAAGAGAGCGTTACGATTGCTGCCGGAAAGATCGCATCGATATCGGTGAGGTATGTGCATGGGACTTATGTGGTATTGAGTAAAGGTAATTAATTCAAAACGGGGAAGAGGTGAGTTATGAAAAAAAGAGTGATGATGGGGAAGAATCTCAATTATGTGAAGTCAAACAATAGCTTTGTTAATACAGGGGTATCACTCAATGATAA
>NZ_JACOOJ010000010.1 GCF_014287585.1 Parabacteroides hominis
ATAACAAAAAATCTTATGCCGAAAGTTACATAAACTTTGGGTAATAACAAAGTCCGAGCTTGGGAAAGTTCGGACTTTGCGCATAAAAAAAGAGGATGCGACGGTTTTGACACACCCTCAACAATTATTGATAAGTATCTGATTTATAGATAGCCTTTCTTTTCGCTTTCTTCAATAATGACTTTACGAAGTAAGTCCAAAAACTCCGTGCGTTTATTGGCTTTCCGGCAAATTACATTTTCGTGCTTTTTGTGGATGTCCCCCAACTTGATATTGAAAAGCCACTCAAAGGTTCTCCCGATTTCCGCCAGTGGTGATTCTTTCCCGGTATGAGTAACTACTCTTTTTATAAGAAATAATCCACTAACTAGTTCCATGATTTCCACAAGGAAAGTTTCATCGGTAAGATAAAGCGGTGAAGATGGCAAGTTGTTATTTCGGTTCTGAAACGGACTTGGATACTGGATTTTCAATTTGAACAGTTCTAGTTCTGAATTGACAATAGCCAGTGTCTTTTGTAAGAACAGCTTTTTAAGCGCATTTTTCCCCCTGCCCGTAAAGAAGTGTCGTTTCAAGTGAAGCTATCTCAATACGGGTAGCTGTAAGAATACGATAAGTAGCAGAATAATCATTTCCATTACTCACGGAACTAATCTGTTCAATAAACTCACCATAGGCATTTTGCATTTCTTCGTTAGTTACTTCCTGTGTAGGTTCAAACAATAGTTTGAACATTCTCGTTTGCAATAAATCATTCATAGGCATATATATTAAAAGTGAAAAGTAATCTATGTTTACTGGCTTATATTGTTTGTATGCCAAATGATTATACTCAATTCACCCAAAATACTTACCTGTGCAGTTCAGTATTTCAATTTCAATAATTGAAGTTTTTATAACTGTTTGTAATGGCAGTTCTTTTCCAGACAAAGAAGGTGTATATTTGTCTACAATCAGATTTAATATCATTTTTTTAGTGTCATCACAAGCAACAAGCCGTGCAATGCCGTTAATTATTACACTTTGATATGAGGTATTAACGTGACATGGTTCTTCGTGCATTATTAGACCACGCATACAATCTACCTCAAAACATACATTATTATTAGACCTAATATTTTCATTTTTTTGCCCTTTTGATAATCCATGAATGTAAATTTTGTCTTTATGGAGAACAAAGTGCACAGGCACAATATAAGGTGTTCCATCAAGGTTCAAAGTACCGATTCTTCCTACTTTTTCAGAAATAAGCTGTTCTCTGATTTGTAACGGTGTAAGTTGATTCATTTTCATTCTTGCTTGCATAACATTGTATTTTTAAAAATTATAGTGCAAAAATATGATTTTATTGGACTATATTTGTGGTTCAGTTTTACAATAAACAGATAGTCCAGATGCTAAGACCTTGGTTAATACAATTAAAAGTGGATAAGAACAGCTCTAAAGCTGTTTATATTCAAATCGCAGATGAGATAATTTCCTATATAAAGAGTGGCGTTCTTAAATCAGGAGAAACACTACCCGGAACTCGTCAGCTAGCCATATCATTAAACGTTAATAGGAATACGGTTGTACAGGCTTTTGAAATTCTACTATCGGAAGGTTGGCTTTGTGCGTCAGAAAGACAAGGAACTTCCGTATCGTTAGAACTTCCTACTTCTAAAACAAATAAGAAACAGACAGAATCATTAATTAGAAAGGAAGAGATTTATAGAGGTGATTTAATATTCTTTGATGATGGTCTGCCTGATACCTCTTGTGCACCTGTGAACGAATTAGCAAGGTCACATCGTAGAATATTCAGTAAAAAAGCCAAATGGCAAATTATGAACTTGTCGAGTGAATTTGGAGATTTCAATTTTCGAGATTCTATATCAAGAATGCTAAATTACAATAGGAGTATGAATACATCTCCAAATCAAATATGTATAACAAGAGGTAGCCAAATGGCTCTATATCTGACAGCTCACTGTTTGTTTGAAAAGGGAGATACCGTTTTAGTTGAAAATCCAGGATTTAAACCTGCATGGCAAGCATTTGAACACGCAGGGGCAAAGATTGAACCAATTGGTGTAGACGAAGAAGGTATTAATGTGGAAGAGGTGGAGTTTGCTCTAAAACAACATAGAATAAAAGCGATTTATATAACTCCACATCATCAATACCCAACAACAGTTACTCTTAGTTTAAGTAGAAGATTAAAATTAATAGAGTTGTCAAATGAGTATGGTTTTACAATCATAGAGGATGATTATGATAATGAATTTCATTTTGGGCAACGTCCCATAATGCCTATTTCTGCTCATGAAGAGGTTATTAACTATGTATACATTGGAACTCTTAGTAAGCTGATTGCTCCGGCAATACGAGTTGGCTATATTTATAGTTCTACTAACTTTATTGATAAAGTAGGAAAACTTCGTAAAATTATAGATATGCAAGGTGATAATATTATGGAGCAATCTATATTAGAATTAATTAATTCTGGAGATATTCGTAGGCATCATAAAAGAATGGCTAGTTACTATTTAGAAAAGAGAGATTACTTTGAATCTCTTTTGAACGAGTATTTAAAAGGAAAAGTAACATACAAGAAGCCAGAGGGTGGATTAGCATTTTGGCTCATTCCTACAGGTAAAGTTGATTTGTACAAAATCAAAGAATTAGCAAACAAAAAACTCGTCAGTTTCTATACACCTGATAGATTTAGTTTTGGAGAGCCTATATTTGGAATCCGTATAGGGTACGCTTCTTTGTCAAAAGAAAATTTAAAAAAAGGAGTGGAAATATTAAGTAAATATCTATAAAAGAGAGTATTTCTAGTAAAAGTGTTATATTTATCGCCGAGTTATTTGAAACAATGGAAAAGCATAGTAGACTAAAGTAGTTCGCTCATTTCTATATCGTTACCCATTGTTATTTTCCTTTCTTCTAAATATCTATTAATCAATAGATAAAATTAAAATATTCTACTGCTATACAAAAATGCTATAAATTACGGGATGCTTCTATTTATGAAGTGTATGAAGCAAGGTATAACGATTTATTTTCTCAATCATATAAAGTCTTTATGTGTCTTCCAATAAAATGACTTAATAGAGTTATAGCCAAAAGTAGACGGTATATACCACTTCCAGACAGTTTGAAAAACGTCTCTTGATTCTTCTTTCATTTGCTGGTGAAAGTTAAATCAACACGTTTTATAAACTATTAAAAATGAAATTATGGAAGTAGTAACCATTGAAAAAAGAACCTTTTCGTATGTCTGCGAACGGTTTACCGAGTTTACCAAACGGATAGAAAGTTTGTGCAGCACTCATACACAAAAAATCGAAAACTGGCTGGATAGTCAGGAAGTATGCCTATTGTTAGGCTTTAGCAAGCGAACACTGCAATATTACCGAAGTAGTGGACGGCTGGCTTATTCTCAAATCGGCAGCAAGATTTATTATAAGTCTTCCGATATTGAAAGAATTATTGCAGACAGTGAAACACAAAATCAATCACCCAAACAAACCACGTCTTATGAAAAGAACTAAAGAAGATTACCCGTCCTTCAACCTGTTTCCCATTGTCGGCACATGGGAAAGCGTTAATCTGAATCCTACGGTTATCATCTACCAGGACGATAAAAAGTATCTTCTTTCTATTATATATGTATCGGAAACCACCAAACAGGCTTCACCCGCTACTTATGAGATACAGCAAGATGGTAGCCAGTATTTTATTTCCATTGCATCTAAACGGCTCTATATAGATTATGATTCGACAAAAGATGTACTTAGCATTTCATCTTTGGGTGACTATCTGCGTAACTAACCAGCTATCTAGCCATCTTGAAATCAATATTTCAATAAAACAATCTTTCAATCATGGAACTAATAAATAAAGATACCCCACAAGTCAAAGAATTTATTTCTTCGCTTGATTCGATGCTGAATGGCATTGAATCTATTGTCAAACATTACAAACCCCACCTGAACGGGGAACGTTTTCTTTCTAATAATGAAGTATCCAAGAAACTGAATGTCAGTTTGCGAACCTTACAAGAGTGGCGAGATACAGGGCTAATCCCCTTTATTCAGATAAAAGGAAAAATCATCTACCGCCAAAGTGATATTGATAAACTGCTCCAAAAGCACTACTTTGAAAGCTGGAAAGAATAGTCCACCAGCCCCGAAAACATTGTTTTTCGGAATTTAATTTGAATCATTGACTTTTCCAGTGAAGTATTTAGTCTGTGCAAGTCTTTAGATGAAAATACGCTCGAAATGTAATGAGAGGAAGATTTTCATCTAAACCGAAGGCTTGGACTTGGACAGGCTAAATACGGAACTTACCTTTGTCAATGCTTCATATTAAGTTCTGGAAAACTTACAATAAAAAAAAGGATTGAGAAAATGAAATTCATTCTTCCCAATCCTTTTTCAATATTAGCTACTGCCTTAATTATATAGCCAATTCCGACAGACAGCTATTTACTTTTTGCATATCCTTGAAAATATTCTGATCCAATACCCGTGCATAGTGTTTGGTTACGCTTGTATCTGCATGACCTAACATCTTTGCAACATTCTCCATGCTCACGCCATTCGCAAGGCAAATGCTTGTGGCATAGGAATGTCTGGCTGAATGTGTGCACAGATTTTTCTGTAAGCCGCATACATCGGCAATCTCTTTCAGGTAGCTGTTCATGCGCTGATTGCTCAATACAGGCAAAAGTTTTCCGGTACATTCTGCCACATTTTTATACTTTTCAAGTATTGAAGCTGCCACAGGTAGCACAGGAATGTTACACATGATTTTTGTCTTTTGGCGGTTCTTCCTTATCCAAAGTTCCCCTTTATTGTCTTTTACCAAGTGTTCAGGTGATAAATCTTTCACATCGCTGAACGCCAAACCTGTAAAAATGCAAAATACAAAAACATCCCGTACCTGTTCTACTCGCTTAATAGTGAACTCTTTGGCAAGAATGATCTTAATCTCGTCCATTGTCAGAAATTCAGGATCGGTTTCTTCCAGTTTGAAACGGTAGTAAGCAAATGGATCTTTCTTTATCCAGTCGTTTTCCAAAGCAATGCGGATAATCTTCTTCAAGTTCTTTAGTCGGGTGATAGCAGAGTTCTGCGCACAACCTTTTTCAATCTTCAAGAAAGCATCGAACTTAGAAATGAAGTTGGCTTCCAAGTTATTCAGAGCAATATCCGATAGTTGGTATTCTTTCTTAATGAATTCTTCCAAATATCGGGTAGTGGTTTCATACCGTTGAACGGTCTTACTAACGAAGTCTTTGCCTATCAGTTTACGGCTTTGTTCGTTATGCTCCCTGAATACCTGCAATAGCGTTTTGTTATCTTCGTCCACACCATAAAACAACTTTCTCACAAGATCAACGGTGATAACTTTGCCGGAAGTTTCCAGTTCTCTATAAATTTGATGTATGTGTGAACGTGTGATTTCTAAGTAGTGGTTCAGTTCCACCGACATACGGTCTTTGCCTTTTGAATTTTCTTTTGCCTGATTCCATAGGTTTACAGGACAGCTTCTTTTGATAGAAATATCTACCATACAGCCGTTTACAGTGATTCTCATGCACACGGGTGCTTCTCCGTTCTTTAATAATTTGCCTTTCTTGATGAAGAACAATACAGAAAATGATTTTCGAGCCATTTTTACATCGTTTTTAAAGTTACAAAACTATGTATTCTCTTCCAAAGTAAGTCTATGCAAAATGCTATGAATCAGCGAGAAAGATGCAAATTCGTGGGACTTTTTTGAATTGAATTTTAGTCCCACGATTTATCCACCGATAATATGCTTGAAACGGCTATTTTCTGCTACCTGCTAGAAAAAAGAAATCCCTGATAATGTCTGATTATCAGGGATTTGCTTGATTTTTCTTTTGTTTTCAGTGATCCGCCTGGGGTTCGAACCCAGGACCCCATCCTTAAAAGGGATGTGCTCTACCAGCTGAGCTAGCGAATCATCCTGTGCGTTACTTCTGTAATGCGGGTGCAAAGGTAGGGCTTTTTTTTATATATGCAATAGTTGATGTGGATTTTTTACTCTTTTGGAGGTGTTTTTTTCTTTTGAACCTTTGATAACTCGTGCTTCTCTACGAGAGATTGGTCTTCTTCCATGAGTATAAAACGCTTGTAATAAGAAAGAAAGAGGGTTGTTAGAGGGAGAGCGATGATTAAGCCGATAAAGCCTAACAAAGTGCCCCAAATTGATAAAGAAAGAAGGATGATGGCCGGATTCAGGCCCATTGCTTTTCCCATAATACGGGGGGTGAGATATAAATCCTGTATGCATTGTACGATGCAAAGGACGAGAATTCCCGATCCGAAGATCAGCCAAAAGTTTTCTCCAGTCTCGGCGGATTTGAGGAGGCTCAGCAAAATCATCGGGATAATGCCGATCGCTTGCATATAAGGAATAAGGTTCAGAACCCCGATGAAAAGCCCCAGGATAACGGCCAGCGGAAAGCCGACAATCTTAAATCCGATAGCGAGCAGGACACCCACGCAAAGAGCAATCAACGACTGTCCGCGGAAATAGCGGTTCATGCTGTATTCGACATCGTCGGCCAGCCCTTGGACAAAGGGGCGGTAACGTTCGGGGATCAGACGGATCCAACCGTTGGCGATCCGTTCGTAATCCAGCAGGATAAAGATGAAATACAGGAAGATCACAAAAACGATCGTGATGCTGAAAAGGATAGAGAAGGTGTTGGTCAGGACTACCCACATTTTGGGAGCGATCTGTTTGACTGCCTTTTCTATATTTTCTTTGCTCAGGAGTTGCGCCAGCTGGTCCGGGTCAATATTCTTTTCCAGGTATTCCGCCCATGACTGGGGAATCATCGGGATATGCCCGTAGCCGCTGTTATGTTCCTGCATCAGCTCCAAAGTCCGGTTGACTTCCTGGGTAACGGACGGGACGATTACGACACCGGCCAACGATAACACCAGTAAAGTGGAAACAAGGACGGCCAAGATGGATAGCAGCCGGCTTTTCAGTTTTACTTTATACTGGAAGAACTTGACGAACGGTTGCATCATATAAGCCAGCAGCCAGGCAATGAGGAAGGGTAACAAAGCATTCCGCAGGACGGCAATCAGATAGATGATGCCGCTGATAACAGCCAGGCCGAACAGAATACGTGCCACCCTGTCGAATGTGAACGGTTTATCAAACAATGGGTTCATATTAAATTCTTATCTTTGTGGACAAAGATAATGCAAACCGACTTATCTTCGCCTTTATGACAAAGATAAAATAAAGTTGAATAGAAAAGATGATACGAAACAAAATAGTACCGCTTTGGCTGTTGATTTGCTTTCAACTGCTGGCCGACGCCCAAACTCCCGCTCCCATTAAACAATTATTGCAGGCTCCTTATATGCGTGGAGCCTCTTTTTCCTTGATTGTGAAAGACGTACAGGATGGGAAAACGGTTTACAGCTATGATACGGACCGGTTACAGTCTCCCGCTTCGGTTTTGAAGACGGTTGCCACGGCGACGGCACTTGAGATATTGGGAGAAGATTACCGCTATCCGACGACGCTGGAATATGATGGCATATTGGAAGACGGGACATTGCAGGGCAACCTCTATATAAAGGGCAGCGGCGATCCCTCTTTGGGCTCTTCGCACTTTGCTCCGGGGCAGAATGAGTTTCTGGCTACCTGGATAGCCGCTTTGCAGAAAGCAGGCATCCGGCATATAACCGGCTCTGTCATATCCGACGAGAGTATTTTCGATACGGAAGGCGCGTCCATCAAATGGCTCCGGGAAGATATGGGGAATTATTACGCTCCCGGAAGTTACGGGCTTTCCGTTTTCGATAATATGTATAAGTTGTCGTTGCAAACGGGTGCTGCCGGCACGCGTCCTTCCATAAAAGGGACGGAGCCGGACATTTCCTCTATCCGGTTTAAGAATTACCTGAAAGCGGCGCCGGTTTCTTCAGACAGTGCTTATATTATCGGTGCTCCGCTCGATGACGTGCGATATCTGTATGGCGTCCTGCCTGCCAACCGCGAGCGATATGTATTGAAAGGAGACATTCCCGATCCTGCCTTGTTCCTGGCGCGCTATCTGACGGACCGGCTTCAGCAGAAAGGAATCCGGGTGGATGGAGCCCCTTCCTGCTACCGTATCGAGACGGAAGAGAACCGGTGGAAGAGGGGAGAACGGAAAGAGATTGTTACGACCTATTCGCCTACCCTGCGGGAGATCGCAAGCGTATGCAACCATGTCAGCCATAACCTCTATGCAGACGCGTTGGTTAAGACGGTCGGATTGCAATACCGGCCGCGCAAGTATGAGGTGATCTCTTCGTTCGGTCGCGGCGTGCAGGTGGTGAAAGAGCATTGGGAAAAGAAGGGGTTGAATGTCTTTCCGCTCCGCATGAACGACGGCAGCGGCTTGGCTCCGGCAGATAAGGTGTCGGCTGGGTTTATGGGAGAACTGCTGGTCTATATGGCGGCCGAGTCTGCCGTTTCGGATGCCTTTATCGCCTCTTTGCCGCAAGCCGGGATAGAAGGATCGGTGCGCAATTTCTTGAAAGGATCGAAGTTGCAGGGAAAAGCCCGCCTGAAAAGCGGAGGCATTACGGGCGTCAGGAGTTATGCCGGCTATATTACGAAAGACGGAAAGACGTATGCGGTAGCTGTTTTTTCGAATAACTATTCTTGCTCTATGAGTCGAATGACAAGCCGCTTGGAACAGTTGCTATTGCAACTGTTCTAAACTTCCACCTTCCATCTTTCACGTCAGCAGCGAACGCTGTGTCAGAAATTCGATGAACTTTTGTTTGTAGTTGTCGGAGATCGGGATGTATTCTTTGCCGAATACGATCCGGTTCCGTTCGATCACCTTGATCTTTTCAGGCTGCACGATAAAGGAACGGTGCACGCGGATAAAGCGGTTTGACGGCAACATCTCCTCCAATGACTTCATGCTCATCAGTGAAAGGATAGGATGAGGTTCATCTTCGACAAATATCTTGACATAGTCTTTCAAACCTTCGATATAAAGGATCTTGCGCAGTTCGACCTGTACTAACTTATATTCGGTCTTGATGAAGATCGATTCGACTTCCGCCGGGGACGCCTGCATATGCTCGTACCATTGCAAAGCCTTATTGGCAGCCTTGAGGAAATCCGGGTAAGCGATAGGTTTCAGCAGATAGTCGAGGGCGTTCACCTTATAGCTGTCGAGGGCGTACTGTTCGAATGCGGTCGTGAAGATAATGCGGGTGTCCGTCTCCAATATGCGTGAAAATTCCATACCGCTCAGCTCCGGCATCTGGATATCGAGAAAGAGCAGGTCTACCGGCCGGGCGCTTAATGCCGGCAACGCTTCGAGGGCGCTGCTGAACTTGGCCGTGAGGCGAAGGAACGGAGTCTTATTCACATAACTTTCCAGCAGGCTGATGGCCAGTGGTTCATCATCAATGATTGCACACGTTAACGTCATAATTTGTTGTATTGATGTACCGGACAAAAATACAACAAATCCTTATGCCTGCAACTCTAACAGGCAAACATATTCATCCCCTTTCTGCCCGTACGTGAAAATATGATGCGCCGGGTACAGCAATTCCAGCCGGCGGCTAAGGTTTTGCAGCCCGATGCCGGAACCGCTCTTATCCTGCCCGTTATCTTTCGGGAAATGGCTGTTGCGGATGGAGCAGACGATCCGTGTCCCTTCCTGGTGGATCTTCAGGTCGATAAAAGAAGGTTTGTTATGGCTCACCCCGTGCTTGAAAGCATTCTCGATCAGGGAGATGAAAAGGAGAGGAGCCACTTGGGTTTCGGGTGTGGCGGCGGATATCTCGGTAGTCAGCTTCACGTGTTCCGGCAGGCGAATCCGCATCAGTTCCACATAATTGCGGATGAAGTCGAGTTCCTTCTCCAACGGAACCATCGGCTGGCTACTGTCGTAAAGCACATAACGGAGCAGGCGGCTCAGGTCGTGCACCGCCTCCTGTGCCCGTTCGGGACTGAACGCGATCAGGCTGTAGATATTGTTCAGCGTGTTGAAAAGGAAATGCGGGTTCAACTGGCTTTTCAGGTTTTGCAATTCCGCTTCGGCACGGCTTTTCTCCAACTCCCGGCGCGACGATTCCATCTGATACCAGCTCCCGGTCATCTTGATGGCGACGCTTAGCCCTGCCACCAACATGTATAACATTGCGTTCACCATAAAGAAGCCGACTACCTCCTGGCATTCCCTTTCCGGCCTCGGATGCTCCCATTCGGGATGCGGGAGCAGTTCGAACATCAGATGGACGGCCCCCATCGAGGCAGCGATCAGTACGACATTGCATAGCAAGAACTTCCAAGGATGCTTGGAGAACAGGAAATGGTCGATCAGCACGAAATAGTTGGCATAGAACACCAGCATGAACGACAGCGGGACGATCATGGAGCGGACGTAGCTCAGGACTGTCACCGTCTGCGACTCGCGTCCGGTAAAGAAGAACGGCAGCCCGAATAGGATGGCCCAGGCTGCGATATGTATGACACCGCCCATCCCTTTCAACGGGGGATGTGAAGGCGTGCCCAAGCCGGTTGTGTTAGATTCGTTTTCCATACAGGCGAAGATAATGATTCTTTACTGTTTTTATCTATTATATTTATCTTTCTTTCCTTATCCCATTGTCTTTTTCCTTGCAATCCATTAGTTGTCCGCTTGACGGCGAACGATCGTTCGCTGGCTGGAGGACGATCGTTCGCTGGCTGCCGAACGATCGTTCGCCGTCAAGCGGACAACTAACAGGCTGTATCCGCCCGCCTAATGGGATGAGATGAAAAGCGTAACGGTTCCTGTTGTTCCGGCTTATTCATACCGTATCGCCTCTATCGGGTCGAGCTGTGCCGCTTTCTTGGCCGGATACCATCCGAAGAACACGCCCGTGATGGTACATACGGCGAACGAGAGGATGACGCTCCAGGGCTGGATGTAGATCGGAAAGTGGGCGACCCCGTTCACGACAAGGGCCGAGCCCACTCCAAAGACTACACCTATCAAACCGCCTGTCACGCTGATCAGGATGGACTCGATCAGGAATTGTGCCAGGATGTCGATGCCTTTAGCCCCGATACTCATGCGGAGGCCGATCTCACGTGTACGCTCCGTTACGCTGACGTACATGATATTCATAATTCCTATACCGCCTACGAGTAGCGAAATACCCGCCACAGCCGCCAACAGCACGGTCATCATATCCGTAGTGCTTGTCAACATCGTGCTCAACTCCTGCTGGCTACGGATGGTAAAATCATCATCATCGGTATCCCTCAACTTATGGTTGCGGCGGAGTATTTCGGTAATCTCGTCGATGGCCTGGTCGGTGTATTCCTCTTTGAGGGCCGAACAGGTAATGCCTTGCAGATGGGTGATGGCCAGGACCTTTTTCTGAATAGTTGTGTATGGAGCTAAGATTAGGTCGTCCTGGTCCATTCCCATGCTGTTGTATCCTTTGCTTTCCAGCACGCCTACGATGCGGAAAGGCAGTTTCTGAAATCGTATGACCTTGCCTACCGGGTTGCTGCCGTCGGGGAAGAGGTTGTCGACGACGGTCTTGCCGACTACGCATACTTTGGCGGCTGTCTGGATGTCCTGTTCGGTGAACATGTCGCCGTCTCCGACTTTGTAACGGCGAATTTCCAGATAGTCGGGACTGATGCCGTAGACCGTGGTAGGAGCGTTGTTGGCTCCGTAGATCGCCTGCCCGCTGCTGTTGACCGAGGGGGAGACGGCGGAGACGAAGCGCGTTTCGTCGACTATATTCTCATAGTCCTGTAGTTTCAGGGTCTCCATTGCCGAGGCATCCTGGCGGACACCGCCGCGCATGTCGGCTCCGGGCTGTATCATGATCATGTTGGAACCCATCTCGCTGATCTGCGCCTGTATGCTTCGCTTCGAGCCTTGTCCGATGGCAAGCATCGTGATCACGGAGGCTACGCCGATGATGATGCCCAGCATCGTGAGGAAGCCGCGCAGCTTGTTGTTGGCGAGGGCCCGGACGGCTATTTTTATTAGGTTTGTTCCGTTCATTGTTATTGTTGTTTATATGTTATTGTAACACGCCTCCTGCTCCCTTTCGAGAGGGGAACAGTTACTCTCTAAACACCTTTGCCTCCTTCCGCTTCATCGGGTGATCCCGGTATTCGCATAAAGGTACACCCACGGAAGGGTGGCAAGGTGCATAACCTTATATTCATTTAATATCGATTAAATGATCAATCATCGTTCTTTGGCAGCCGTGCCAAAGCTTCCGCCGCGTTCAGGATATCCGTGTTGACCGTGTCGGAGGTGACATGCCCGTCGCGCAGCGTGATGTTGCGGCTGCTGTATTGGGCGATCTCCGGGTTGTGGGTCACGAATATGATGGTGCGTCCCTCGGCATGTAGCTTCTGGAAGAGCACCAGTATCTCGAAGGAGGTACGGGTGTCGAGGTTTCCGGTCGCTTCGTCGGCGAGGATAACGGCGGGATCGTTCACCAGTGCCCGGGCGATGGCGACGCGTTGCATCTGTCCGCCGGACATCTGGTTGCTTTTATGCATCAAGCGGTCGCCCAGTCCTACGGCAACCAGCGATTCGACTGCTTTCCGGTGGCGGGCGGAGGCGCTATAGTTCGGATTGTACATCAGGGGCAGCTCCACGTTCTCCACCGCAGTGGTCTTGGGAAGCAGGTTGTAACTCTGAAAGACGAATCCGATCTTGCGGTTGCGCAGGGTGGCACGGGAGTTCTTTCCCATCGTGCGGACCGATGTCCCGTCGAGGTAATATTCCCCGCTGGTCGGCGTGTCTAAGCAGCCCAACGTGTTCAGCAAGGTGCTCTTTCCTGAGCCGGATGTCCCCATGATGGTGACAAACTCGCCTTCGTAGATCGTGAAGGAGACGCCACGCAGGGCATGGACCGTTTCGTCTCCGACCTTGAAGTCACGCTTGATGTTTTCTAATTTGATTATCTCTTTCATATTGTTGTACTCCTTGTTTGGGGAGGGCAGATATATAAAGCCTGCCCCTACTTGGCACTCTTCTTGTTCTTATTACTTCCCGGAGGGCCTGGCATGAACGGGCTTCTTTCCGTTTCGGTTCCGGCTGCCGGGGCAACTGAGGCGGCTTCGAAATCGACTGCCAACTCTTCACCTTCGTCCAGGCCGTCGGTAATCTCGATCATGTTTCCGCTGGTGGAGCCGACGGTTACTGCTTTCGGCTTCAGCTCTTGTCCGTTCCTGATCCATACGAGACGTTTCCCGGCAGGGGCTTCCGTATCGGCATTGGAGACGGTGTAGCCTATTTGGGCCAACATCCCGGCATCCGGCACGAAGCGGAGCGACTTGGTCGGGACCGTCAGCACGTTATCGCGTTCCAGGGTGAAGATCGTCACGTTGGCTGTCAGGCGCGGTTTCAGCTTCAGGTCGGGGTTGTCGGCCGAGATAACCACTTCGTAGGTAACGACCGTCGAGGTCGAGGAGGAAGTGGAACTGCTGCTTTCGCTGTCGCCGAGGCGGATCTGCATGACTGTGCCTTTGAAAACATCGTTCGGGTAGGCGTCGACGGTGAAGGAGACGCGTTGTCCGTTCTCTACGTTGCCTATATCGGCTTCGTCCACGTCGGCGATCACCTGCATCTTGGTCAGGTCGGCTGCGATGGTGAACAGGGTCGGGGTCTCGAAGCCGGCGGCCACTGTCTGCCCTTCTTCGACGGCGCGGTTGATCACGACACCGTCGATCGGGCTGGTGATCGTCGCATATTCGAGGTTACGGTTGACTTTGACCATGGCCGCCTGGTTCTGTTCGTAGGCGGCTTTTGCCTTCTCGTAGTTGTAGGTGGAAGTCTCGTAGTCCGAGTCGCTGATCAGCTTCTTTTCGAAGAGGATTTTGTTGCGGGCGTAATTCTTCTGCTGGTACTCGTATTCGCTTTTGCTGCTTGCTAACTGTGCCTGGGCGGACGCGAGTTCGGCTTTCAGGTTGACCTTGTCCATCTCGGCGATCAGCTGTCCTGCTTTGACCACATCGTTGTAGTCTGCATACAATTTGTCGATGATGCCGGACACCTGCGTGCCGACTTCGACTTCCGTTACCGGTTCGACTGTCCCGGTTGCCGTTACCGTGTTCGAGATGGAACTACGACCCACTTTGGCGGTTTCGAGCCGGATGCCGCCTTTCGACGTTTTGCCTGTGAAGAGCCAGATGCCGCCGGCTACGGCCAGTACGCCTACTATACCGATGATTAGTTTCTTCTTATTCATATCTTATCTGTTTTTATTTCTTCTTTGATAGCGGTTCCTTTTGTGAGGTCCCTGCCGGAGTGAATCGAAGCAGGGACCGAAACAAAAAGAGAGTGAATATATTCATTAGCGGTTCACCCCTAATGCCATGTTTCAGAATAAATTGATCTCTTCTCCCTGGTAGAAGCGCAATAAGCCTGCGTTCAGTATGGCCGTGTATTTGGCCTGAAGCGTTTCCTGTTGTGCGCTGAGGAGGTTGTTTTTCTCTGTGAGCAGTTCGACCGTGTTTTTCATGCCTACGTTGAACTGTTCGCTGACGAGTGAATAACTGGTCTCTGTGCTTTTCAGCTTCTGGGCGGCTGCCACGTATTGCTGCTGTGCGCTGTTGGCGGTCAGCCAGAGGCTTTCGATCGTCTTATAGAGTGTCTTTTGGTTGTCCAGCAGGTCCAGTTGGCTGGTCTGCTTTTGCAGCTTCGCCTTGTTGATGGAGCTTTTCGTCTGCCGCTTGTCGAAGATGGGGATGCTGAGGGTCAGTCCCAGCGAGTTGTTCCAGTTCTGCTTGACCTGTTCGCTGAAGCTGAAGTCGCTGCCGTTGGCGTTCGTGCTTCCGATGCCTGCGCTGAGGCTTAAGGTCGGGAGATAGCCTGCGCGTGCCATCTTGATGCTCAGGTCCGAGGTCTCCACGTTCAGCTTGCCGGCCTCTATTTCGGGGCGGAGGCCGAGGGCGGTGTTGTAGACATCGTCTTTTGTAGGGAGCGGGATCAGTACGTTGCTGTCGTTCAGTTGCGGGAGGTAGAGGTCCATTTCGATGTCTCCGTCCAGTTCGAGAAGCTGTTTCAACTGCAACTTATAATCCTGCAGGGTAGCCTGGGAGGTCACTAACTGGTAGTTGTCGCTGCTGACCTGCGCTTCCAGTTGGGCGAGGTCGCTCGAGGCGATGCTGCCGACGTTGAACAGTTCCTGTCCCCGTTCAAACTCTTTGCGGCTTACTTCCAGCGTCGATTCGTTCACTTTGACGGCTTCGGCCGAGTAGAGTATCTGCACATACAGTTGGGTGATACTTTCCTCGATGGAGTTTTCGCTTTCGTCAACGTTCAGTTCGGCAATGCGGTTGTTCAGCTTCTGCTGTTTGACGGTGTTCACCCGCTTGCTGCCGTTATAGACGGTCCAGTTAGCGTCGATGCCGTAGCTGCCGTTATAGGATGTTTTGCTTTCGCTTGTCGTGATATTATCGCCGCTGATGATCGTGCCGCTTGCGCTGTTCGGGCGGTTGACGACGCGCTGGCTGATGTTTCCGCTCAGGGAGGGCAGGAAATCCGCCTTGGCTGTCTTTACGTCTTCTTGTGCACTTTCCACATTGATACGGTTTCGCTGGATAGTGATGTTATGCTCCAGTGCATAATCGATACAGTCGCGAAGCGTCCACTGCTTGGGTACACCGTCCTCTGCTTTCATCCCGGCGGGCAGGAGGAGCAGGCAGGAGAGGAGTATGGAAGAAATCTGTTTCATAATGCTTTCGTTTTTGCAACCTGACAATCTTTTTACCTTTTTACGAAAGCAAAACTACAACGAGATGAAAACCTGCACAATCAGATTAGAAAAAGAGGATTGTTTCCTCGACAAAGGGAGGATTTCTATCGATGAATGGTTCATTGTGGAGACGCACGGCCGTGCGTCTCTACGGAGGAATGATTAATAAAGGGCAATCCCGGCGATGCCTGCCAAGATAATCATCAGGATCGGATTGATCTTGAACTTCCAGGTGAGGATGAACGCCGCTCCGAAGATCAGGAAGCTCTTGTAATCGATAAAGTTCTCGCTGTTCATCAACAGCAGGGCGGCGGCGGCAATCAGGCCGACCGTAGCCGGACGAAGACCGTAGAAAGCGGCTGCTACATATTTATTGTTCCTGAATTTGGCAAAAGCGTATGAGATAGCCAGCACTAACAGGAAAGAAGGAAGGCAGACGGCAAATGTTGTCAGGCAGGAACCTAATATGGCCATCGCGGGGGAATAGCCGGCGTTGTGGATGGCTGTATATCCGATATAGGTGGCACTGTTGATCCCGATCGGGCCGGGTGTCATCTGCGAGATGGCGACGATATCCGTAAATTCCTGCGACGAGATCCAACCGTAGCGGTCCACCACGTCCGCCTGTATCAAGGAAAGCATAGCGTAGCCTCCACCGAAACCGAATATCCCGATTTTCAGATATACATAAAGTAATTGCAACCAGATCATATCAGCTTTTCTTTATTTTCAGTCCGTAAATAAGCCCTCCTATAATGGCGGCTACAATAATCCATACGGGCGACAATCCTCCCTTCCAGATCAGCAGTGCGGCAGCGATAGGGATGATCAGCTCTTTATAACTCATCTTGATCGAACGTGCCGTTGTCAGGCAGGGCACGGCAATCAGGGCGACAACCGCCGGACGCAATCCTTTGAACGCTTTCTCCACCCATATGTTGTCCTGCACCTGTGTGAAGAACAGCGCGATAGCCAAAATGATAAAGAAGGAGGGAAGAATGCTTCCCAAAGCACAAACAACGCCGCCCGGCACTTTTTTCAGCTTATATCCTACAAAGATAGAGATGTTCACAGCGAAGATGCCGGGCAAGGACTGGGCTACGGAGAAGAGGTCGATAAAATCTTCCTTCGAAAGCCATCCTTTATCTACCACCTCCCGCTGTATCAGGGGCAGCATCGCATACCCTCCCCCGATCGTGAAAGTCCCTATTTTGACGAATGTCAGAAAAAGTGTCCAGTACATAAATTTACTTACCTTCGTTTACCGTCCCAATTCTTTTTCGTACCGCTGGTCGTCGTTGATGAGGCGCAAGGCTTCCTGGAAGCTTTCGTTGTCGTCGTTGATAACTTGGAAGTATTCGGCCATGTCGTACAGGTCGCGGGCGATAAGCGCCTTGATCTGGAGCATGATAAGCGGTTTGGAACGATTGTATTGTTCTTCGTTGAATTCGATCTTGTCGTCTTTCGCTAATGTGACCAGTTCCTGCATCATATCGTCCGTCACGTTGAAGTTCTGCTTATATTGGGCGAACTTCGGATATTTCTTATTCAGTTCGGCACGGTGGCGGTCCAGGTAATTCATGGCGATACGGTTCACGAGGCCGGCAGCCACGACGCTACGGTGATAATCCGTATAGCGGGACGTGTCGACCGGGATAAAGACATCCGGCATGATACCGCCGCCGCCGTAGACGATGCGTTTTGTCTCCAACGTATTATATTTCATCGAGTCGGGGAAATGGATGCTGTCCGCGCTCATCAGCTCGCCCCGGTTATAACGGTCGATCAGGTCATGGTTGTATTGCTCCTGGTTGCCGTTTACATACGGTTTCTGGATGGAACGGCCTGTCGGGGTGTAATAACGGGCAACCGTCAGGCGGATCATCGAGCCGTCAGGCATCGGGATCGGTTTCTGCACCAACCCTTTTCCGAATGTGCGGCGGCCTACCACTACGCCACGGTCCCAGTCCTGTATCGCACCGGAAAGGATTTCACTGGCGGAAGCGGATGTTTCGTCTACCAGTACGACCAAACGGCCTTCCTCAAACCCTCCGCGGGCTGAGGATTTGGCTTCTTCTCGCGGTTGCTTGTTCCCTTCGGTGTAAACGATCAGCTTGTCCTTGCCTAAGAATTCGTCGGCCAGGTCGATCGCTATGTTCAGATATCCCCCGCCGTTTCCCTGCAAGTCGAGGATCAGGTTCTTCATTCCTTGCTTCTTCAGTTTCTCCAATGCTTCCCGGAATTCGTCAGCCGATGAAGCGGCGAAGCGGTTCAGTTTGATATATCCGGTCGCCTTGTCCGCCATATAAGCGGCATCGAGGCTGTACACCGGAATTTTCCCGCGTGTGATCTTGAACTCGATCAAGTCCGGGACCTTATTGCGCAAAACCTTCACCCGTACTTCCGTATTCTTCGGGCCGCGCAAGCGTTTCATCACATCCGTGTTCTTCATCTTGACACCGGCAATCAGCGTATCATCCACCATGATAATGCGGTCGCCAGCCATCAGCCCCACCTTTTCCGAGGGGCCGCCGGGGATTACCTGGATGACATACAACGTATCTGTCAGCATATTGAACTGGATACCGATCCCGTCGAAGTTGCCCTGCAACGGTTCTGTCATCTCCTTTGTTTCTTCCGGGTCCGTATAAGTAGAATGCGGGTCCAGCTTTTCCAGCATGCCGACAATCGCATCTTCCACCAGCTTCGTTTCGCTTGTAGAGTCTACATATAAATTAGAGATGGCATACAAGGCCAACTGGAGCTTGCGGGCATCCGTATTGTTACCGCGCTGTGCCGACATCGAAGCGGCAAACACACTCAATATAAGGAGTGGCAGGAAAATTCGTTTCATTGTTCTATTTTTTAATAAAGGTTTGTCCCTTTCGGCACAAACTGGGAAATATCTTTGCCATAACGCAGCAACTCCCGCACAATGCTGGAACTGATATGCGTATGTTCCGGTTCCGTAAAAAGAATAAATGTCTCTATACCGCTTAGCTTCCGGTTCACGTCGGCTATGCTCTTTTCATATTCGAAATCGTTCACCGTACGGATGCCGCGCAGGATGAAGCCTGCATTCATCTGCTGGGCGAAATCGACCGTCAGCGAGTCGTACGACATGACCTGTACGCGCGGTTCATCCTTGTAGAGCTCCCGGATTGCCTCCAACCGTTTCTCCAGCGAGAAATGAGTCCGTTTCGTGTCGTTGATACCGATGGAGATAATAATCTCATCCACCAACTCGAGCCCGCGGCTTACCAGCGATTCGTGTCCGATCGTGAATGGGTCGAACGTTCCGGGGAAAAGCGCGATACGTTTATTTTTAATTGACGACATCTTCTTCTACAACTAAGTTATCTATAATAAAGTTCTGTCGTTCCATGGTGTTTTTACCCATATAGAATTCCAGCATATCTTTCACAAGGTCTTCTTTCTTCATGGTTACCGGGTCCAGGCGGATATCCTTTCCGATAAAATGCTTGAATTCGTCCGGCGAGATCTCTCCCAAACCTTTGAATCGGGTGATCTCGGCGTTTTTTCCGGCGGCGGCGATTGCGTTCACGCGTTCTTCCTCGCTGTAGCAATACCAGGTCTTCTGTTTGTTACGCACGCGGAACAGCGGCGTTTGCAGGATATAGACATGGTTCCGCTTGATCAGGTCCGGGAAGAACTGGAGGAAGAAGGTGATCAGCAACAGGCGGATGTGCATGCCGTCCACATCGGCATCGGTCGCGATGATCACTTTGTTGTAACGCAAACCTTCCAACCCGTCCTCTATGTTCAATGCGGCCTGAAGCAGGTTGAACTCTTCATTCTCGTACACGATCTTTTTGGTCAGCCCGAAACTGTTCAACGGCTTACCACGAAGACTGAACACTGCTTGCAGGTTTGGATCGCGGCTTTTGGTGATGGAACCGCTTGCCGAGTCTCCCTCGGTGATAAAGATGCAACTGTCTTCCAGATTGTCTCCCTTCGTGTCGTTCAGGTGGATACGGCAGTCGCGCAGCTTCTTGTTGTGCAGGTTCGCCTTCTTCGCACGTTCGCGTGCTAACTTCGTCACGCCGGCAATCGCCTTGCGCTCTTTTTCCGATTCCTGTATCTTACGCAGCAGGGCATCCGATGTCTCGGCGTTCTTGTGCAGGTAGTTGTCCAGTTCCTTCTTGATGAAGTCCCCGATAAACTTGCCTACCGAAGGACCTTCCGGTCCCATGTCTTTCGAACCTAACTTGGTCTTTGTCTGGCTTTCGAACACCGGCTCTTCCACCTTGATGCTGATAGCCGCCACCACTCCGGCGCGGATGTCCGAATATTCGAAGTTTTTGTTGTAATATTCTTTTATGACACGTCCCAACGCTTCACGGAAGGCGGAAAGATGCGTACCCCCCTGTGTCGTATGCTGTCCGTTGACGAACGAGTAGTATTCCTCCCCGTACTGGTTGCTATGGGTGATAACCACCTCTATATCTTCTCCTCTCAGATGGATGATGGGATATAGAGGCTCTGTCGTCATGTTCTCGTTCAACAGGTCTACAAGGCCGTTGCGTGAATGGAACTTCTTGCCGTTGAAGACAATCGTCAACCCTGAGTTGAGGAAGACGTAATTCTTCAGCAGGCTCTCGATATATTCGTCTTTATACAGGTAATCTTTGAATATCTCTTTGTCCGGAATGAAATAGATAAGCGTCCCGTTCGCCTCCTCCGTCGGACAGACCGAAGCTTCTTCGGTAATGATCGCCTTGCTGTATTCCACCCGCTTGCATTCGCCGTCCCGGAAACTGGTGATCAGGAAATAGCTGCTCAAAGCATTCACTGCCTTGATACCTACACCGTTCAATCCGACCGACTTTTTGAAAGCCTTGCTGTCGTACTTCGCCCCGGTATTCATTTTGCTCGAAACATCGACAACCTTGCCCAGCGGAATGCCACGGCCATAGTCGCGTACGGAAACGGTGCCTTCCTCGACGGTCACTTCTATGCTTTTACCGTACCCCATCATATATTCGTCGATGGAGTTATCCAGCACCTCTTTCAGCAATACATAAATACCGTCGTCGGCATAACTACCGTCTCCTAACTTCCCGATATACATACCGGGGCGGCGACGGATATGTTCCATCCAGTCAAGCGTCTTGATATCGTCATCGTTGTACGCTGTCGGCTGTTGCATTGTTGAATTCAGTTCGTCCATTTTTTAATATATGCTCTTCTTGTTTTGTGATGTTCGCGTTTGAAATAATCCCACTGTGCCTGTACGGCATTGTTTGTTTCCAGTTCCGGATTGCTTTCCGCATAAACGGCCCCGACACTTTTGTAAACCGGGATCAGGTCGTTGAACAGCAGCGCGTTTACGCCTTTGCTCTGATATTCCGGCAAGACCCCCGTCAGGTATAGGTCGATTACTTTCGGCTTGCTCTTCAAAGCCTTCAGCAGATAAATCCAGCCGAACGGGAAAAGATGCCCTTTCGCTTTCTGCATCGCCTTGGACAGGTTCGGCAGCGAAATGCCGAAGCCGACCACTTCGTCGTCTTCCTCGCGAACGATAAGCGTCACCAGGTCGTAGCGAAGCATCGGTATATACATATTAATATAGTAGTCGATCTGCTTTTGGGTCAAACGTGCGAATCCGTATAACGGCGCGTACGACTCGTTCAGTGTCTGGAACACCTTCTGCGCGTACGGCATAATCGACTTGGCATTCTTGAACTTCATAACCTTCAGCCCGTATTTCTTCTTCACGATCTCACCGATACGCAAATGCTTTTCCGGAACTCCGTCCGGGATATAGATTTTGAACTCATGCCAATCCTGGTCTTTATCGTATCCCATACGTTCCATTTGCTTCGGATAGTAAGGATAATTATAGATAGTCGCCATCGTCCCGATCTGGTCGAATCCCTCGATCAACATCCCTTCATGGTTCATATCGGTAAATCCCATCGGTCCGTGTATAGCCTCCATCCCCTGTTCTTTCGCCCATTTTTCTACGGCCCCGAACAAAGCGTCCACTACTTCGACATCGTCAATAAAGTCTACGAATCCGAAACGTGCATGCTTCTGGTTCCAGGTCTCATTGCTCCGGCGATTGATCATCCCCGCAATGCGTCCCACAACCTTCCCGTCTTTGTACGCCAGAAAATAGATCGCGTCACACACTTCGAACGCCGGATTCTTCTTCTTATCCAACGTCACCATCTCTTCTTCGATCAGGCCGGGCACGTGATACGGGTTGCCTTTATATAATTCGATATTGAACTTTACGAACTTTTTGAGTTCCTTCTTACTGGTAACTTCTTTAATTACTACGCTCATCGGTCATTTAGTTTGAACGGCAAATTTACACAATTAATTCATTTTTAGTGCTGGTTGTCGGGAAGAAATTGTTTGGAGGGACTTTTCGCACGAGCTGTAAATCTGAAAGGTGGGCTTTCTATCGGACGTTTTTTATATTGTGATTGTAAATAACGAAATATTATTTTGAAAAACAGAATTACGTTTTTATCTTTGTAAGCGAGAAACGAGTAGGTAATGAGAATATTTACAGAACAGGCACTAAAAGAATATTCAGAAAAGCATCCTGATTCAAGGGGCGCTTTACAAGAATGGGTTGCTATAGTCAAAAAAAGTGACTGGACATGTTTTACTGATGTAAAGAGAGCATTCAATAGTGTGGATAGCGTAGGCAATCAGCATTATGTATTTAATATCAGAGGTAACAACTATCGTTTAGTTGTTGTTATAAAATTCACTATTAAGTTTGTGTATATACGTTTTATTGGAACTCATAAAGAATATGATAAAATAGATTGTTCAAAAGTTTAAAATGAAATTTATGACGAAGATAGAGAATAAAGTTCAATATGAATGGGCAATAAAAAGAGTAGAGGAACTTCTTCCATTGGTAGATGACAACACTCCGCTCGATGATCCGAATAGTATAGAGTTGGAGCTTTTGTCTAACCTTGTAGCTGATTATTCGGATGAGCATTTTGCGATAGGAGAACCAACGTTGGTTGATGTATTAAAACTGCGTATGTATGAAATGGGACTGACACAAAAAGCATTGTCTGCCTTGATTGGTGTTAGCCCATCCAGGCTTAGCGATTATGTTTCAGGGAAATGTGAGCCTACCTTGAAGGTTGCCAGAGAAATGAGTCGAAAATTGAATATTGATGCTAATATTGTATTAGGTGTGTAATTCGGGTTTCTACCCTCCCCCTTATTGTGTAATTAAGTTTCCTTTGCGATTAAACATATCTTTTATAAATAACGGTAAAATCCGACTTTTTAGCATTGAAAACGGCCGTTCAGCCATGAGGTGCGCAGTTTTTTGCCATGAACGCGGTCGTCATTGCCGTGAGGTGCCGAGGGTATCCACCATGAAGACGGTCGTCATGGCAACGAAGACGGTCGTCGGGGCAATGAAGACCGTCTTCATGCCGGCAAAGCCCCGGATTAGTTTTGCGATATTCGGGTTCGCCACCGTCTTTCCTTTGCTATAGGCGATTCTCCGGGAGTTGAGGCTTTCCAAAATGCCTGTTTTTTATGTCTTTTTGTAACAAAGAAACCTCAATTTTCTATTTTCTGCCTGTCTCGTTTTTTTATTGTCAGTTTATAGTGGATTGGAGAATCAAAATGACGGACTTGATTGAACCGGGATTTTGTCTGAAATAGAAATTGTCTAAAATGGGGGTTATTGTAATATTTGTTCTCTTCCAAACCTTTTTGAAACCATCCAGTAGATTAATTTGATATTTGACAGTTGTGTACTGATTTGAGTCACGGATTATCCTTAGAACATTAAGGTTTGTACAAATATCTCAATTTTAATGTGTGTAATGATTCCAATTTCTTATCTTTGTGGCGTTTTCGTGATTCCCTGTGTGGGAGTGACGAACCTTTGTGTGCCCGAAACCCTGTTTGGCGGCACTGATATATAACATTTATTTGATTATAAAATCATGAAGATAGCTATAGTCGGGACAGGTTATGTGGGACTTGTCACCGGTACTTGTTTTGCAGAAATGGGAACCGAAGTTTTCTGCGTTGACGTAAATGCCGAAAAGATCACAAACCTGAAACAGGGTATCATTCCTATCTACGAACCCGGCCTTGAAGAGATGGTTCACCGTAACCAGCAAGCCGGTCGCCTCCATTTCACAACCGATTTGAGAGAATGCCTGAACGAGGTCGAAGTCCTCTTCAGCGCCGTAGGTACTCCTCCCGACGAAGATGGCAGTGCCGACCTGAAGTATGTGCTCGAAGTAGCCCGTACCGTCGGTCGCAACATGACCAAACATCTCCTTGTCGTGACGAAGAGCACCGTTCCGGTAGGTACGGCCCGTAAGATCCGTGAGGCGATCCAGGAAGAATTGGATAAACGGAACTTGTCGATCGAGTTCGATGTCGCTTCGAACCCCGAATTCCTGAAGGAAGGTGCGGCCATCAAGGATTTTATGAGTCCGGACCGTGTGGTCGTAGGTGTCGAATCCGAGCGTGCAAAAGAGCTGATGACCCGTTTGTACCGTCCGTTCCTATTAAATAATTTCCGTGTAATTTTCATGGATGTCCCATCCGCCGAGATGACGAAATATGCAGCCAATGCCATGTTAGCTACCCGTATCAGCTTTATGAACGATGTTGCAAACCTGTGCGAGATCGTCGGAGCCGATGTGAATATGGTGCGTAAAGGGATCGGTTCGGATGGCCGCATCGGCAACCGTTTCCTGTATGCCGGTATCGGTTATGGAGGTTCCTGTTTCCCAAAAGATATAAAAGCGTTGATCAAAACAGCCAGATCTAACGGCTACCGCATGCGTATCTTAGAAGCTGTCGAAGAGGTCAACGAAGAGCAGAAATCCATCTTGTTCCGCAAGCTGGACGATTATTTCAAGGGTGATCTGAAAGGCAAACGTATTGCTATGTGGGGCCTGGCCTTCAAGCCGGAAACGGACGATATGCGCGAAGCCCCTTCTCTGGTTCTGATAGATAAATTATTGGCTTCCGGTTGCGAAGTGTATGTCTACGACCCTGTCTCGATGGAAGAAACCCGCCGCCGTTTAGGAAATACCGTCCATTATGCCAAAGATATCTATGATGCGGTAGTGGATGCCGACGCCCTCCTGCTTGTCACGGAATGGAAAGAATTTCGCATGCCCTCCTGGTCTGCTGTCAAAAAGCTGATGGCTACGCCGTTGATATTGGATGGCCGTAACATCTACGATGTGAAGGAGTTGGAGGAGAATGGGTTTGTTTATCATTGTGTAGGAAGATAGATCAGAATAAACAGGCCGTGAGTTCAGATGATATCTTACAACTGATTCGTCAGGGAGAAAGTTTTCGGCTGGAAGCGAAGAGAGCCGAAACAGAGGTTCCTGCATCCGTATGGGAAAGTTATTCCGCTTTTTGTAATACGAATGGAGGGGTCATTCTGCTTGGCGTATCGGAAGATAAGAAAACGAAAGAGCTTTATGTTTCCGGCGTTGAAGAGAGTGGCAAGATTATCCAATCTTTCTGGAACCAGATTAATAATAAACAGAAAGTGAGCGACAACCTGCTTTTTAATCGTCAGGTTTATGCCCTTTCCATTGAAGATAAAGAAGTTGTAGTTATTGAAGTGCCTCGTGCAGACCGTCATTATAAACCTGTTTTTATTAATGACAACCTGTTTGCCGGTACATACCGGAGGAATGCCGATGGCGATTATCATTGCCCGCGTGAAGAGGTGAAGGCGATGCTTCGCGACCAGGCGGATATTACTTTAGATAGCACAATAGTAGAAAATGTCGATTGGCAGGAACTGGATAAAGATACGATTTATCGTTTCAGGATGCGTTTCCGTAATCTGAAGCCCGATCATATTTGGAATACTTTGGATGATGTCGAGTTTTTATTGAAAGTCGGTGCACTCAAACGTAGTAGTGACGCTCCTGAGGTTCATCCGACTTTGGCCGGTATTCTGATGTTTGGAACGGAAATGTTGATCACCAACGAATATCCGAATTATTTCCTGGACTATCGGGAGATCGAAGACGGGAACCGCTATACGGACCGTGTCTTTTCTGCTTCCGGAGATTGGTCAGGTAACCTTTTTGATTTTTATTTCAGGATTATCGATCGTCTGACATCCGGTTTGAAAGTTCCCTTTCAATTGCGTAATGGGTTAGACAGGATTGATGATACGCCAGCTCACGGTGCTGTGCGCGAAGCCTTGGCAAATGCGTTGATCCATGCTGATTATCATGGTAGGCGGGGTGTTGTCATCGAAAAATATAAAGACCGGCTGACCATTTCCAATCCGGGAGTTTTGCGTATCACGATGGACGAAGCTCTTGAAGGCGGTATCAGTGATCCTCGTAATGCAAGTATTTTCAAGATGTTTGTTTTGGTAAATGTGGGTGAACGTATTGGCAGTGGTTTGCAAAACTTGCGTTATGTCTGGGAGCAAATGGGATTGGAAGTTCCTGTTTTGCGAGAATCTTTTTCCCCCGATCGGATGCGGTTGGATGTTGTTTTATGGAATGGAGATAATGCAGGTAGAGAAGGAGTGAACATCTTGGAGGCTACCCCCCCAGTCACCCCCCCAGTCACCCCCCCGGTCACCCCCCCAGTCACCCCCCCGGTTGAGAGTGTTTTGACGGAACTGGAAGAACGATTCTTGGCTCTCTTGTCAGCCGAAGCCACTTTGTCCCGCACTCAAATGGCTGAACGTTTGGAAATGGGGCTCGATACAGTCAAAGAATACTTACGTAAACTACGCGAGAAAGGTTATATTGAACGCATCGGAGGAAATAGGCGGACGGGGCGTTGGGTGGTAAAAAAGTAATAACTCAGTTACAATAATCGTGTGGTTTATTACTGCCACAAACTATCAGTAGGAAGATAAATCTTTAATGGAATAGGTTTTAAATGATAGATTGTCTATAGTAGTTCCTTGTTATAATGAGGAAGCTGTGTTGCCGGAAACAATTGTTCGTTTAGGACAGGTTCTGGAATCGCTAATTGTAAAAGGAAAGATTTCAAAAGACAGTTCCCTTTTGTTTGTAAATGATGGAAGCCGAGATAAAACATGGCAAATTATTAAAGAACATCATTTATCAAATAGTTTTGTGAAGGGTTTAAATCTGGCTGGTAATGTCGGTCATCAAAATGCTCTGATGGCCGGATTAATGGAGGTAAAAGATCGTGCAGATATGGTAGTGTCCATAGATGCAGATTTGCAAGATGAAGTTTCAGTTATAGAAGAAATGGTGGATCGCTATCATGAAGGTTTTGATATTGTTTATGGCGTTCGTAACGATCGAAAGACTGATAGTTTCTTAAAAAAAATACTGCCCTTGCTTTTTATAAGTTAATGTCTTGGTTGGGTGTAAAAACAATTTATAACCATGCTGATTATAGATTAATGAGTCGCCGGGCTGTATTGCAGCTAAGTAATTATAAAGAACGAAATTTATTCCTTCGCGGTATTGTTCCGTTAATTGGTTATGATACTACGTCTGTTTATTATCGCCAGCAGGAACGTTTTGCAGGAGAATCGAAGTATCCGTTAAGTAAGATGTTTAATTTTGCAGTAGACGGGATAACTTCTTTTTCTGTACGTCCATTAAGGTTGATTGCTTCATTGGGCTTTTTATTCTTATTCTGTAGTCTGATTGCAGTTTGCTATACATTGCATG
This sequence comes from Parabacteroides hominis, assembly GCF_014287585.1. Taxonomy (GTDB): domain Bacteria; phylum Bacteroidota; class Bacteroidia; order Bacteroidales; family Tannerellaceae; genus Parabacteroides; species Parabacteroides hominis. The sequence goes on from NZ_JACOOJ010000010.1 coordinate 27,464, forward strand.
CTCTAATATGTGACAAAACTGTTGCTGGATGGGCTTCCTTAATGCTTTCAGTTTGGTTTTTAGGAAGTTTAGTCTTGATAGCGATTGGTATAGTGGGAGAATATATTGGTAAGATTTATTTAGAGGTGAAAGAGAGACCGAGGTATAATATTAAAGAATTTTTGAGTTGATAGTGATGAAAATATTTAATCTTTACATATCTAAATTTGTATTTGTTTTGTCTGTCAATTAATAGATATTAAAATGAATATTCCCGTAACATTTTATACTTTATTCCCTTATTATGGAGTGGCTTTATTGTATTTGTTAGCAACTTATTGTGTGGGGAGAATTATTAGAAGCCTCACTTTTAAAGTAAAGGAATCTATTTCTGCATATTCTATATTGTGTAACATTCTCTTAGGGTGGGCGATATTGGTGACCGGTTATTCAATTGTGATGACACATGGGAAGACTGTTAATGTCTTATTCCTTGTTTTGTTTGGATTATATTTGATTTTTAGAAAGAGGGGTTTTAAAGAAGAAACATCTGTGACGAAGATTAGTCCTCATCGTTCGGAATGGTGGAAATATATTTTATTTACTTGTATAATTGCTTTCGCTTTGTTTCTGTTTCAAGTAGATAAAATCATGGATTGGGAAACTGGAATGTTTCAGGAGTTATATGGTGATTTTTGTTATAATATTAAGTTGACACAATTTTTGAATTTAGGTTTTGAGAATCGTTTTTTGGGATATAATTTCTTTAAAGAAATAGCCCCTATGCCATATCATTATTTTGAAATGTGGACAACAGCTATGACGTATAAACCATTAGGACTGGTCGCAGGAGTTTGTCACATGGTAACTACTCCTGTAATTTGTGTAACATTGATGTCTTTATGTTTTGTTGCAGTGTGGGAACGGAATAAGAAATTGAGTTGGTTTGGAATGTTATGTATTGTCGGATGTATTTTAATGATGGATTTAATACCTATTTTGTCGAAAATTCATCCTCGATTGACTGTGCAAGGTACTTACTTGTTGGGGCAGCCTCGTGCTATGCCTTCTATATTAGCTATTTTATTCTGTTTTGTGTTATATTTCTATAATAGGAAAGGTGAAGCTTACTATGTGCTTTTGGCAATACCGATATTAACGTTAGTTCCTGCTGTAGCAGTGTTAGGAACATTAGGATTATTGTTGCTTTTCAAGATTATACGTGAAAAGCGGATTGATTGGAATCTATGTTTGCCTTATGGCATTTTTTCTTTATTATTTACTTTGTATATTGCGACATCCCAAGGTGACCATATGGGAGGAGAGCCTTTCCATGTAGGATTGTTACGCTTATATATTACACAACCTGTGATCTATTTTTTAGCCTATCTGCATTGTCTTTTGGTCTTATGGCTAATCGATAGAAATAGATTAAAGCAGATTTTTAGTAAGTTAAGTTGGAGTATTTTCTTTTTATTTCTATCTACTGAAACATTTAGTATTTTTTTGAGAGGCTATAATTATGATGCTTCCCAGTTTACTTCCGGCTCTATTCCTTACTTTCTTTTTGCTTTGTATACGACATTTTTCTTATATGTGATTTCTTCAATGGCTTTTTCAAAGTTACATTATTTTTTTGTTTTCTGTTTTCTTTTCTTGAATGTAGGATTAGGAATTTTTGTTTATTCAAAACCATATCCAGTGAATAATTCTGCTCGTTCTACTTATATAACAGAAGTGTTGAATGCATTACCGATGCAAGAAGAATATAAGATAGGGGGATATATTGGAGAATTACAACAAGCGGATAATATGGTTTGCGGAGTGGTTGATGCAGTCGCCTGTCCTGATTTTTTAGATACATATTTGAATGGAGTATGGCATTATGCTATTAATAAAGGAAGTTGGGATGTCCGCTCTGATTGGGACAAGACACCATTCCGTGATTATTATGCAAAATCAAAGTTCCAATCATCTGACATGTCAGATGATGAAATTAGAATTAATTTCATCAAAGATTCGGGGATAGAATATGTCCGTATATATAAGGGGGCAAATCCTTCGAAATGGTTTCTTTCCCATTTAACATTATTGGCGAGTGATGAAAAAAGTGGTGAATGTTTTTATAAAGTGAAATCTTTAGGTGGAAGGTGAAACATTAAAGCAAAAAACAGCTAAAGGTCTTTTTTGGGGAGGGATAAGTAATGGTGTCCAACAAGTGCTCAGTGCTCTATTTGGCATTTATTTAGCTCGAACTTTAAGTGTTGAAGATTATGGCTTAATTGGTATGTTGGCGATTTTTTCTGGAGTTGCGGGAACTATAATAAATAGTGGATTTACCGTTGCATTAACCAATAAGATTGATGCTACTCATAAGGATTATAATGCGGTATTCTGGTTTACTTTTTTTGTAGGCTTGAGTTGCTATGTTGTTCTTTATTTTGTAGCTCCCTTGATTGCTATGTTTTATGATTGTCCTGAATTGACAATTTTATCAAGAGTTATGTTTGTGAGTTTTTTTGTAAACGGATGTGCTGCTGTTTCATATACGGTCCTATTTAAAAAACTCATGGTAAAGCAGCAGGCACAAATAGATATCACATCCATGTTATTATCTGGAATAGTAGGCATAACACTTGCTATAAAGGGATATGCCTATTGGGCGTTGGCTTGGCAGAATGTTATTTTTATTTGTAGTGGTGCTTTACTTCGTTTTTGGGTTGCTCCTTGGAAACCTTCTTTTAATATAAACTTTGTCCCACTGAAGGAGATGTTTTCTTTTAGTGTCAAAATGTTTTTCACAAATATATTTCAGCAAATAAATAATAATATATTCTCGGTATTATTAGGACGCTTTTTTAATGCAACTCAGGTAGGTTATTTTACGCAAGGGCAAAAATGGGCTGTGATGGGAAGCCAGTCCATCTGGGGTATGTTTAGTTCTGTTACTCAACCTGTTTTTGTCGAAGCGCAAGGAAATAGGCAGCGTGAGTTGAATGTTTTCAGAAAGATGAGTCGGTTTGGAGCATTTGTTTCTATCCCTGTAATGTTTGGACTTGCTTTTGTCGCAAAAGAATTTATTTGTATTACTCTTGGCGAAAAATGGTTACCATCAGTGGTGATATTACAGATATTATGCGTTTGGGGAAGCTTTTTATTTTTGCAAATACTTTATACCCAAGTATTAATTGTACATGGTCATTCTGATATTTATTTAAAAGGGAATATATTTCAAGGTGTATTGCAGTTGCTGTCCGTAGTAATAGCTTTTCATTGGGGCATATTAGTTATGGTAGGGGTTTATGTTTTAGCATTCCTGATTTCGTTATTCTTTTGGCATTTTTATGTACATAAGGATATCGGTTTAAAAGTTGAAATGGTAATTCAGGATATTGGTTCATATTTGTTTGTAACATTAATATCTTTTTCTTTTGTGTATTTTCTCTCATTAGGAATCTCAAATATTTATTGGCTGTTATGTGTGAAAGTTTTTTTGTCTGTGTTTATTTATCTCTGTCTGGTTTATTTATTAGGAGCTAAGATTATAAGAGAATCTATATTATTGATTAAAAATAAATTAAAATATTGATATGATAAAACAATATGATGTTTATTACATAACTTATTATTATCTACAACCTGTACTTGTTAATTTTTTTGTAGAGTATGTAAGTGCTATGGATTACAGGAAGGCGTGAAGTTTACCACAATATGAAGAGCATACACAAACTGCCCAACAAGGCGGAAAAGTAGTCGAAGCTGCCCGTGAACAGTTGGAGGGGAAAGATTCGGTGATTTCTTTACTTAATGTGAAAAACGGGCTGAGGTTGGCTGTTAAAAACAAAATGAAAGAATAAAAACGTATAAGTGGTAAATTGATGTTAGCAAAATTGTATAGGAAAATAGTTCCAGGGAAAATACGAAAGATTATTTATAATACCTTTTTAGATCGTTTATTGATACTTATTCGTAATTTTGAAGGAACAATGAGATGGTATTGGTGTAAATTGTTTTATGCAATCGTCTCTCCTAAAAATGAGAGAGAACAAGCTTATAAAGCTTGGGGAATTGCCGGCAATTCCCCATATCCATATATATGGAAGAAAGAGTACGATCTGCAACATTATGAGGTAAACGTAGATCATGCGAGTAACTTGCCTTATGTAGTTCATAATGGAAAGAAGTTGTATTTTAAACGAGATATGGTGGCTTCTGTCGAATCTGGCTATCGAGGACTTATGATTGAGCAAGATAAACGCTCTGCACACCGATATGTTGATTTTTATGATGAATTAAAAGGTAAAACTTTGTTAGATATAGGTGCAGCAGAAGCTATTTTCACTCTTGATGCCATTGAATATGTTAATCATGCTTATCTTTTTGAATGCGAAGAGGCTTGGATTGAGGCATTGGAAGCAACGTTTGCTCCTTGGAGGAATAAAATAACGATTGTCCGCAAATATGTAAGTGATGTGGATGATGATAATAATATAACGTTGGATACATTCTTTCAAGGTGAAAGAAAATCGATCGATAATTTATTTTTGAAAATGGACATAGAGGGATATGAAAGAAAAGCTTTGAAAGGTGCTGCCCATATTTTGAGTCATGGTAAGCCTGTTAGCGGTTCTGTTTGTATCTATCATTTACCTGATGATCCAGAAGTAATTGAAAATCTATTACATGAGTATGGTCTGCAAACAATTATTCAAACGGGTTATTTATACATGTGTTGGGAGATGCGTCCGGGGGTGATAAAGTTTAAAAGTTGATGGCAGAGCAGACTTTGAAAGAAAAAACGAAAGAACTTTTTTGAGGAGGGATGAGCAATGAGGTACAACAAGTACTGAATGCTCTGTTCGGACTTGTTTTAGCACATGCTTTGGATGCTTCCGACTGTGAAATTGTTTGATGCTTATAGCTTCAACGATTCAGGAAAATAGGTTTACAGTAGCTTTGTTTAATTAGAAAGAGATTAACTTACTGGATATAAAAGTAAAATTGAAATATAGATATTCATTTGAAAGATTTTGTAGAAAGATAAAGAAATGGACATGAGAACGATTAAAATTGGTTTTGTGGATTTTTGGCCGAGCTTTGATTATAAAGATTTTTTCATGTATAAATATTTGTCTAAATATTATCATCTGATTATAAGTGATGAACCTGATTATTTGTTCTGTTCAAGTTTTGGTTATAAACATTGGAAATATTCAAATTGCATAAAAATATATTATACAGCAGAAAATTTAATTCCGGATTTTAATATATACGATTATGGTATAGGCTTTTATTATCTTTCGTTGGGAGATCGATATTTGAGATTTCCATTATGGTTAATTTATTCTTGGGATCAATTGAACAATATGGAGGATAAAAATATAGATAAAGAATTGTGTAAAAGAAAATTTTGTAATTTTGTTTATTCTAATTCTGGATGGGCTGATCCTATTAGAGAAAAATTCTATAAGGGAATTTCTAAATATAAGAGAGTTGATTCAGGTGGTGCTTTTTTGAATAATATAGGCTATAGAGTTCCTGATAAATTAGGCTTTATAAAAGATTATAAGTTTACTATTGCAATAGAAAATTCTGTGGTTCCAGGATATACTACTGAAAAGATAATAGAACCAATGATTGTGAATTCTATGCCGATATACTATGGAGATCCTTATGTGGATAAAGATTTTAATATGCATTCGTGCATACATATTCGAAACTTTGAATCTATTCAAAGTTCTATAGACTATATTATACAATTGGATAAAGATGATTCTCTCTACATCTCTAAATTGCGACAAAAATGGTTTGCTTATGAGAATATTAAGACTGTGTATGATAGAAAATTAAGGGATTTCTTTGAAAATATTTTTGATCAAGAAAAAAGTGACGCTATTCGTCTTGTTGATTATGGATTTGCACGTCGTTATCGTAAGGAATTAAGTCGAACTACACCTTGGGCTACAACATTTTTAATAGAAAAAGGATATGGTCTACTTGATCGGATAAAAAGAATACGATTATGAATAAAGTAATAACAGTAACATCTCCTCTTCTTCCTCCGTTGGAAGAGTTTACTCCTTGCTTGGAAGATATTTGGAAGCGTAAGTGGCTTACCAATAATGGGTATTACCATCAAGAACTCGAAAAAGCTCTTTGTGAGTATTTGAAAGTTCCTTATATCAGCCTGTTTACAAATGGGACTTTGCCATTGATATGTGCTTTACAGGCAATGCGTATTACAGGAGAAGTGATAACAACTCCATATAGTTTTGTCGCGACAACGCATGCCCTTTGGTGGAATGGCATTAAGCCGGTATTTGTGGATGTCGACCCATTAACAGGCAATATGGATCCAGAGAAAATAGAAGCTGCCATAACTCCTAAGACTACTGCTATTATGCCTGTTCATGTTTATGGACGGCCTTGTGATACAAAACGTATTCAAGAAATTGCAGATACCTATGGGCTAAAGGTAATTTATGATGCGGCTCATGCCTTTGGTGTAGAAAAAGATGGTGTCTCTATTATTAATGCCGGAGATATGGCTACATTGAGTTTTCATGCGACTAAAGTTTATAACACAATAGAAGGTGGTGCTTTGGTTTGCCATGATGCACAAACAAAGCAACGTATTGACTACATTAAGAACTTTGGCTTTGCCAATGAAACAACGGTTGTTGCCCCCGGCATTAATGGTAAGATGGATGAACTTCGTTCTGCGTATGGGTTGTTGAGTTTGAAATATGTGGATGAGGCTATAGAGAAGCGTCATCAAGTCGCTATACGTTATCGGGAAGCATTGAAAGATGTTCGTGGAATACGTTATTTGGATGATAGTTCTGGAGTGAAACATAATTATTCATATTTTCCGATTTTCGTTTCTGAACGTGAATATGGAATGAGTAGAAATGCTTTATATGAGAAAATGAAATCTGTAGGAGTATATGGTAGACGATATTTTTATCCATTGATTAGTACATTTTCAACATACAAAGGCTTGGAGTCTTCTCGAGAAGAGAATTTGCTTATTGCACATAAAATGGCTGATGAGGTGATTTGCCTACCTATACACCATGATTTGGGTGAAACAGATATAGAAAGAGTTTTAATTAGTATATTAAAGTGAAATTATGGGGAATATATTTAAAGATATTGAATTGTTGCTGTCTAATTCTTATATTAGATGGAAATGTTGTGGGTGGCCTATCTACTATTGTTTAGAGTATATCTTGGCTTCAGCATTAAGCAAAATAGGTATTACTTATAAAGTTAGAGATTATTCGAAAATATTGAATCAGAGATTTCAAAATAAATGGTTGCTAAAAGGTAGATATTTTGATTTTAAAGGTATTTTTTTTCCTGATGTATCGTATGATCAAAATTTAGTTAGTATTTTACGTTACTGTTTTGATGATGTATTAGTACCTTATGTTTACTATAATGACAGATATGATTCTCATTTGATGAAAAAGCTGGATGCTTGTTTGGTAGAAGGTTGCTATGGTTATGTGGATGGAGCATTTGATGTAAGAATCAATGAAGGGGATGTTGTTTTTGATGTTGGAGCATGGGGAGGCGATTTTAGTGCTTATTGTTCGCGAAAGAATGCTTCAAAGATATACGCATTTGAACCTTGTTGTGATATGTTGGATATTTTAAAGGAAACGGCTAAATTGAATACTAATATAGTGCCTGTTCCTTATGCTTTAGGTGAAAAAAATGAACAAATGTCTATTTCTGTAGAACCAGGTGGATTGGGCAACTCTTTTAAAAGAGTTGTTTCTGACCGGTCAGAAACAATATGTGTTAAGACAATTGATTCTTTCGTGCAGGAAAATAGCATAGCAAAATTGGATTTTATTAAAGCGGATATAGAAGGGGCAGAACGAGAAATGTTGAAAGGTGCTGTAAATACATTAAGGAATTTAGCTCCTAAGCTTGCTGTTTGTACATATCATCTACCGGATGATCCGGAAGTCCTAAGTCAAATAATAAAGGACGCTAACCCTAATTATACAATCGTCCAAATGCGACATAAATTGTTCGCTTCAGTTATTGATTGAAATTTGAGTAATATAATAAATCGAAAAATATGTATCTATCTGATATCGCACAATCTATAAAACCTTCTCTGACAAGACATCTGTTTAATTTGGCAAAAGCCTATGATGATGTTATTGATTTTACTTTAGGTGATCCGGATATTCCTCCTCATCAAGCTATAAAAAATGCAGGATGTAGAGCTATTCAAGAAGGGAAAACTCGCTATTCTCAGAATGCGGGATTATTGGAACTTCGTGAGGTTATTAGCCAATATTATAAAAGAAAAGAAGGTCTTGATTATCTTCCTTTAAGCGAAATAATAGTAACAGTGGGAGCGATGGAAGGTCTTTATCTTTCTTTGCTTTCTCTTTTAAACCCAGGAGATGAAGTAATAATACCAGCTCCTTATTATGTGAATTATGAGCAAATGGTGCAGATGTGCCATGCAAAACCGATTATAGTGGATAATCTTGATGGAGAAAAATTAGGGTTTAAGGTTGAAGATGTCGAAGAAGCAATAACTGATAAAACTAAAGTTATTATTATCAATACTCCATCTAATCCATCAGGAAAGATAATTCCTGTTGGGAAAATTGAAGCATTGGCCGCTTTAGCTAAACAATATGATTTAGTCATCATTTCAGATGAGGTTTACAAATGTTTGATTTATGGTGATTCTAAATTTAAAAGTATTGTAGAAATAGAAGGGATGCGTGAAAGAACTATATTAGTAAATAGTCTTTCAAAAGAATTCTGCATGACAGGATGGCGTATTGGTTACGTTTTAGCTCCTGCAGAAGTAATTGCCGCCATGACAAAATTGCAAGAGAATGTTGCGGCCTGTGCACCTTTACCTTCCCAATATGCGGCTATTGAAGCATTAAGTGGAGAGAGTGATTATTCTGCAGATATGGTAAATATTTTTACCAAACGTAGAAATATTTTTGTTGATGGTATAAATAAAATTTCAAAACTTTCTTGTGAGGCTCCTGAGGCTACTTTCTATTTAATGGTTGACATATCTGAGACAGGAATGAAATCGGAAGAGTTTGCGATTGCTTTATTAAAAGCAGTTCATGTAGCTGTTGTCCCTGGAATAACATATGGTAGGAGCTGTGATAATTATGTCCGGATGGCTTTTACTTTGGGAGAAGATAAAATTCAAGAAGGTATAAAAAGAATACAAACTTTTATAAACCAATTGTCTTTATGAAAAAAGTATTAATGCTTGGTGGTTCTCTTTATCAAGTATATGCAATAAAAGAGGCAGTTCGTTTAGGATATTATGTCATATCTTGTGATTATCTGCCGAATAATCCAGGACATAAATATGCACATGAATATTATAATGTTAGTACGACTGATAAGAATGCAGTTTTAGAATTAGCTAAAAGATTGCAAGTGGATGGTGTTGTTGCGTATGCCTCTGATCCGGCTGCACCAACGGCTGCTTATGTTTGTGAAAAATTAGGATTACCGACAAGTCCATATAAATCTGTAGAAATCTTATCCAAAAAGGATCTGTTTAGACAGTTTTTAGCCGATAATGGTTTTAATGTTCCTAAAGCACAAGGTTTTTGTTCCTATGAAGAGGCTTTGTCTGCAGTAGATAAATTTAAGTTGCCGGTTATGGTCAAACCTGTTGATTCTTCAGGGAGCAAGGGCATTAATAAAATGGCAGATGTAGCCCAGCTGAAAACCTTTGTGGATGATGCATTAAGTTATTCTCGCGATAAGCGTTTTTTAATTGAGGAGTTCATAGAAAAGAAAGGGTATCAAATATCTGGGGATGCTTTTAGTGTTGATGGAAAATTGGTTTTTCATTGTTTTGGAAATGAATATTATAGTAATAAAGTAAGTAAGGATTTTGCTCCTTTGGGAGAATGTTGGCCGTTTTTGATGGATGATTCAATAGTTTCTCGTTTACATTCTGATTTGCAAAGATTGATATCTCTTTTAGGAATGGAATCTACGGCATATAATGTAGAAGCTATTGTTGATAAGAATGATAATATATATATATTGGAATTAGGTGCTCGAAGTGGAGGAAGTCTAATTCCTCAAATTACAGAATACACAACAGGAGTAAATTTAGTGACTTATGTTATAAAGGCTGCTATGGGGGAAGACTGTAGTGATCTTCATATGAGATTGCCTAAAGGATGTTGGTCCAATTATATGGTTCATGCAAATGAGACAGGTAAATATGTAGATACTGTTTTTGAAGACAGTTTTAAGAAGAATAATTTGGTAGAATTTGTTACAGATATAAAAAAGGGAGATCAAGTTCATAAGTTTCGGGACGCACAAGATGCATTGGGGACTTTGATTGTCAAATATAATGATACAGAACAGATGCTTGACATGATTCGTTATATGGATAATTTTGTTCGGGTAATTGTAGGGGAATAATTCATAAATGCAGGATTGGTTGATATTTGGTGTGTGCTGAGAAAAAGAATGGTAGTGTATTGTGAATTAGTAAAAGAGGTTTAAAATTTACAGAGGAAACCATTGAATGCATTAGCCATATTTGACTTCCAATTACTCTTATAATGATATTAAAACTTATGAGATTTGAAATAAAGAGTGGGTAGCATGAATAGAATTATTATCAAAATGGAACGATTGGATTTGAAAGATGTTTTAGATTTCTTCATTTTAACAACTAATGATTTTCCTGATTTCAATGATGATCATTTTTTAGAAAGTCGAGCGAAAAAAATATCAAATTTGGCAGATTTTATAACTTGTAGAACTCTATCTGGAAATTTAATTGGTATGATAGCTTTTTATATGAATAGACCTCCTCTTTGTTATATTACTCATGTAAGTTTGCTTGGTGGTTATAAAGGTCAAGGTCTATTTAAGGAGATGTATGATTTCTTAGAGCGAAAAGTATCTTTAAACGGATACACATTGATGAAACTTGAAGTATTGAAAAGTAATATTTCTGCTATTAATAGTTATTGTAATTGTGGATTCAAAATAATAGATAATGATTCGAGTGAACGTTTTTTTATGGTAAAAGAGATTTGAGATCAAATGTATTATGGATAAGTTTTAATTATAAAATGTAGCATAATGGAATATGCACCAATTATAATAAGTGTTTATGATCGTCTGGATCATTTAAAAAGATGTATTGAGTCTTTACAAAGAAATGAATTGGCTCGTTACAGCGAATTGTATGTGATTTCGGATGCTGCATATAAGAAGGAACATATTCCTCTGATTGATGAAGTTCGATCCTATATTAATGGTATTACAGGATTTAAAAAGGTTTATCCTGTATTTCGTGAAAAAAATCTGGGGGGAAATAAATCAATCCGTTTAGCATATCAAAATATACTTCAAATTTATGACTCTTTTATTTCACTTGAAGATGATATTGTTGTATCATCTGATTTTCTCCAATATATGAATAGTGCGTTAGAGTTTTATAAAGATGATGAACGAATTTTCTCAATCTGTGGTTTTAAAGCTCCTTTTCTTTTGCCAAAAGATTATGAAGGAGATGTATATTTTTATCCATGTAATTCTCCATGGGGAATTGCTACTTGGAAAGACCGTTGGGAATCGGTAAATCATGACTATTTTGATCGATTTTCTGAATTGAAAAAAGATTCGAAGAAGTATAAAGCTTTCATTTCTATTGGTTTTTATATCAAAGGTATTTTGCAAGCTGATTCTCGGAAAGAAATTGTAGCGGGGGATTTACGTGTTTATTATCATATGTTCCAACACGATATGTGTTCAGTGTTTCCTGTTGTTTCCAAAACACAAAATTGGGGATTCGATGGGACAGGTGAACATTGTGGTAATAAGGAAGTTTGGTGGGCAAAACCTGAGTTGGATACAAGAAATCAACCGACAAAGTTTATTCCATTTAATGGATATAATGAAGAACTACTTCACAATCATCGAAAGTTTCAAGATAAGATTAATGGTGGGCTGTTGGCGAAATGGTTGAAATATACATGGGTGCATAGATTATGGAAGAAAATAAAAAGGTACCTTTGATTAGTGTGGTTATTCCTCTTTTTAATAAAGAAAAAGTTGTTTTGAAAACATTAGAATCTGTGACAAAACAGACTTTTACTGATTTTGAGGTTGTAGTGATTAATGATGGATCCACAGATCGAAGTGTAGGGATAGTTTCTCAATTCATATCAGATAGAGAATCTCTATCTGATCAACCGAATATTCGGTTGATCAATAAGCCTAATGGAGGTGTTTCTTCGGCTCGAAATAGGGGAATACAAGAGGCCAAAGGTGAATATGTTGCCTTTTTGGATGCAGATGATGAGTGGATGCCTGATTTTTTATATCGTATTAATGAGTTGATTGTGAAATATCCCATGTGTGATGTTTTCGCAACGTTATATGCTTATAGGGAACCTGATAAGTTTTATGAAGCAGATATAAAAGGATTTACTTTTGATTCGATAGATGGTATTGTAGATAATTATTTTGTAATGTCAATGTTAGGAAGACCTCCTTTGTGGACATCTTCAATTGTGGTAAGTAAGAGGGCAATTTCTTCTATTGGAGGGTTTCCGGCAATGAAAATGGGAGAAGATATTTTAACTTGGGCTCAATTGGCTTGTCGATATAAAATTGCTTATTATCGAAAAGCCTTATCTGTTTACAATCGATTGCCGGAAAGTTATGAGACGGGGTCGTATCAAGAAAACGCTTTACCTTCACCTAATGATGATATAGGATGTGAATTACTGAGAAAATTATGTTTGTCATATCCACATGTAAAAGGACTGAAAAGTTATTGTTTCCTGTGGCACAAAATGCGATTTGTAATGCTTGTTTCTTCGGGAAGAAAGATTGAAGCAGTACAAGAATGGACGAGAACTTTACCTATGGGTTTTTTAAATTTGGATTGCTATTATAGATTGTTTTTGAATATTTTTTCTCGCAGATATCAAGAGAAAATAAAAATGATGATAGGTAAATACTGATGGATAAGTTATTTGTACTTAAGTATATGAAGTGTGAAGCCTTATATTATATGAATTGGTTTAGTGATGCATGGGGTGATAAAGGGGTAAGATTATTATTGAAAAATGGAAATGTTATCAATTATGTATTTTCTATATTGCCTCGAAAAGTAAAATATATTTTACTTTTTCTTCTACAGGTGAGTAGAAGAAAAAGTAAAATATATTTTACTTTTTCTTCTACAGGTGAGTAGAAGAAAAAGTAAATATTTAATAATTCCAATGGGTGGGGGAACTTGCTTAGATGATGTGTTCCCATTTTGTTATAAGTATAATATTATTCCTTATATATGGGATTGTTGGCCAAATACTTGGAAAAATGTTTTGCAGATGGTGAGAATATTGCATATAGAGAAATGTTTTATATCTTCTTCTTTGGTTTGTAATGAGTTATCTCGTGAGATGTTAAATACACAGTTTGTATTTGTACCTGAAGGAATAAATCCCTGGGTTTATCAGAAAGGTGATATTTTAATGAATAGAGAAATTGATGTGTTAGAGTTAGGTCGTAAAAACTCGTTATATCATGATCAAATAATAAAAATGGATGGAATAAAATTTCTTTATAATAGGAATAATCAATATGTTTTTCCATCTTTTTCAGCGTTGGTGTCAGGTTTAAGTAATTCTAAGATTGTTATTTGTTTTCCACGATGTGATACACATCAAAATATGACAGGTAAAATAGAAACTTTGACTCAACGCTATTGGGAGTGTATGTTGAGTCGTTGTCTAATTGTTGGCAGAGCACCTTTTGAATTGATAAATTTGATAGGATATAATCCTGTTATAGAAGTAGAGTGGGGTAATGAGGGTGAACAACTTTTGAGAATATTGAATAATATAGAAATTTATCAGGATATGGTAGATAGGAATTATTCTGTAGCATTAAAATTTTCTTCTTGGGCATACCGAGTAAATGATATGATGAAAGAGCTATCATATTTCAAGGTTATATAATAATATGATTGCTGATATTATGAAAGTAGGGTACGGGGAACGCAACGAATTATAGATAAGTGTGTGGCAGAGGGTTTACCGGCTCCTGTTGTATGAATTTAAAATGGTTTTTTATATTTGAACTTCTCAAATGAGCGGATAAATGAGCTTACAGAAATGGAGCAGAAAATATATGACTTGATTCGCTTGGAACTTTAAGTTCGTCAATCGGATTTGCTCGTCCGTTTAAATTTGACGGAACAATATGTCCATAAAATAATAAAACGATTGAAAGATAAAGGTCTTATTGAAAGATTGGGAGCGCGTAAGAATGGATATTGGATTGTAAAGTCTGGAGAATGAAAATTGTAATCTTAAACACATCCGAACGTACCGGAGGTGCGGCTGTAGCCGCCGGACGTTTAGGTAAGGCTTTAAAACAAGCCGGAATACAGGTCAATAAGCTTGTACGTGATGATACCTGGTTGAACCGTTTCCGATTCTATTGGGAGCGGTTGATTATTTTTTTATGTAACCATTTAAACCGTAAGAATCTATTTGCGGTTTCCATCGCCAATACCGGAACGGATCTGTCCGGGAATCTTTCGGTAAAAGAAGCTGATATTATCCATTTTCATTGGATTAATCAGGGTTTTCTTTCGTTAAAGGATATAGAAGCATTGGTGAAACTGAACAAGCCTATCGTATGGACTATGCATGATATGTGGCCTTGTACAAGCATTTGTCATCATGCGAGAGATTGTGAAAAGTTCCAGACTGGATGTGAGTCTTGTTTCTTCTTAAAGTCGAAAGGTAAGGATCTCTCGACTTCTGTCTTTGATAAAAAATTATCTTTATATAAGGATGCCAATATAACCTTTGTCGGTTGTAGTCGATGGCTGTCAGGCAGGGCAAAAAAAAGTTATCTGCTACAGGATAAGACGGTTCTGTCTATTCCTAATCCTATCGATACGGAGGTTTATCATCCGATGGATCAGGGTACGGCTCGTGAGTTATTGGGGCTGCCTTCTGGAAAGAAACTTCTGTTATTTGGGGCACTGAACGTTACAGACAAGCGTAAGGGGATTGATTATTTGATTGCGGCTTTAAGGAAAATAGAGAAGCAGGATGTGGAACTTGTCGTTTTCGGCCAAGTGAAAGATGATATCCGAGGTCTTTTTCCCGTGCCGATCCATTCGATGGGCTATTTGTCGGATGAATCTAAAATCGTAGCTTTGTATAATGCTGTCGATATATTTATCACTTCTTCCTTAGAGGAAAATCTCCCGAACACAATCATGGAATCGATGGCATGTGGAACTCCTTGTGTCGGATTTGAAATCGGTGGTATCCCGGAGATGATCGACCACAAGATAAATGGCTATGTCACCAACTATAAGGATGCCAACGACCTTGCTAATGGTATCCAATGGGTTTTGGAGCATGGAGATCGGCAGGCTCTTTCGGATGCTTGTGTGAAGAAAGTACAGGAGAATTATACGGATGAAGTGATTGCTGGAAAATATTTGGCATTGTATCAAAATATATTGTGTAAAAATGATGGGAAATTATAAGACAGGAAAATATTATTTAGCTTTTTCTTATGGAGTAATAGGTATTCTTTTTTATCTGTTATCTGTTTATACTCCTTTAATGGCAGATGATTTTTCATTTGCTTATATGTATGATAGAAATGGGGCGAACATTTCATCTCCAATTATGAATTTGTATGATATTGTTATTTCGCAATATAACCATTATTTTGTCTCTAATGGACGGACTCCTGTACAATTTATAGAACAGTTGTTTGCAGGGTTGCTTGGACGTGATTCGTTTAATCTGTTTAATGCGTTGATCTTTTTACTTTTTTTGTGGGTTAGTGCATCGTTTATTGGTCAAAAGAAAAATCGACATTATATTGTATCGACTTTGTTTTTATTATTTTGGTTTTTATTACCTGTACCGGGGGAAACATTGTTATGGATGTCTGGAAGTGTTTGTTATTTATGGGCTTCCTGCTTTGTGCTGTTATTCTTGTATTTCTTTTTCAAGATAGATACAATGGATATTCCGGCATGGGGATATCCTGTCCTGTTTTTTGCCGGAGTGTTTGCCGGATGGGTACATGAAGGATTGACTGTCGGGGTTTCCGGATGTCTATTTCTTTATTTTTGTTTTCATCGGAGGAAATTCCAAGGAAATGTAGTGCCTTTGACTTTGGGGTTTTGGTGTGGAACTTTATTGGTATTTAGTTCTCCTGGTATTTGGATGAGAGGAATGAGTAGTTTTGATTTGATGTCTTTTATAATGCTTCGTGTTCGTTTTGCGTTGTATATTAAGATGTTTTGGATATTAATATTTATCCTTTTATATTTGTATATCCGAAAACGAGATCTTTTTAAGGAAATCCTTAAAAAGAATGCGATACTTTTAGGTATCGCATTCTTTGAGTTTCTATTCGGTTGCCTTATTGGATTACAGTCTATAAGGCAAACTTTTTTTGTGGAATTATTTTCGATTATTTTGATTGTTAAGTATTTTGTAGATTATGGGGAATTGTTCTATAAATATAAAATATACTTTTTACTGACTGTTTTGTGTCTGTTCATTCCGGATTATGCATGTTCATTAAACGCTTGTATGAAAAATTATGAATTATATCAGTCTGTTTTTAAGGAATATCGGAATAGTGGAGATGGAGTGATACCGACGGACTATAAACGTAATTCCACATGGTTTTCTACTCATGAAATGAATCGTTTTGTTCATCCTTATTTTTTCACTCATAATGCGCATTATTATTTAAACTGCTATTTGCCATATTATATTCGGAAAGACCGCTTGATTGTTTTACCACAGATCGCTTATGAACAGTTGTATTTGAATGGATCTTTTTGCCGACCTGAAAATAGGACTTCTTCTATTGAAGGTGATTTTTATACAATTCCTGGCACTGATTTTTATGTTATGCCATTGAACAGAAACGATTCGAAAGATTATGAGTCCATGAACGTTTCTTATAAATTTAATATGGACTCAATAAATATACCGTGGTATATAAAACCGATACGATCTTATATTAAAAGGTTAAATCCTAATAGTAATTTACCCTATGGTTCAGCCATAACTAAACTCAAAGATCGTTTAGGAAATTATTATCTTCTGATCGATAAGCCTTATGCAACGGATTTGGGTGTGAAAGTTGTTGAGATAGAATTTATTCCAAATAAATGATTATGAGATTATCAATCGTCGTCCCTTGCTATAACGAAGAACCTGTTCTTCAAGAGACAACAGTTCGTTTGAGTGCTGTTTTGGACTCTTTGGTCGAAAAGCGGAAAATATCGTCTGACAGTTTTATTTTGTACATCAATGATGGTAGTCGAGATATGACTTGGACGATTATAGAGTCTTTACATGATAGGAATTCTTATGTGAAAGGATTGAATTTAGCCGGGAATGTAGGACATCAAAATGCGTTAATGGCTGGTCTGATGACGGCAAAAGGATATGCGGATGTTCTGATTTCAATTGATGCCGATTTGCAAGATGATGTCAGTGTCATTGAAGAGATGGTGGATCGATATAAGGAAGGATACGATATTGTTTATGGTGTACGTAGTTCAAGAGATTCGGATACTTTCTTTAAAAAGAATACAGCATTGGCTTTTTATAAGTTGATGTCGTGGTTGGGAGTAAAGTCTGTTTATAACCATGCTGACTATCGTTTGATGAGTCGGCGTGCTGTGGAGCAATTGGGAAATTATAAAGAACGGAATTTGTTTCTGAGAGGAATCGTCCCATTGATTGGATATGAAACGACATCTGTTTATTATAGGCGGAGTGAACGCTTTGCCGGTGAATCCAAATATCCGTTGAGTAAAATGTTCAATTTTGCAATAGATGGAATTACTTCTTTTTCGGTTAAGCCATTACGGTTAATAGCATCTCTTGGTTTTTTGTTTTTATTGTGTAGCTTAGTGGCGGTTGTTTATACATTATATGTCTATTTTAATGGGGAGACAGTGGCAGGATGGGCTTCGCTGATGTTATCCGTATGGTTTTTAGGTAGTCTAATTTTGATTGCGATCGGGATAGTCGGTGAATATATCGGTAAGATATATTTGGAAGTAAAAGAAAGGCCCAGGTATAATATTGAGAAGTTCTTGAATTAAGTATTGTGAGTGTACACGTTACGGGGCATTATCGGGGCTTACATAACATCCTGTTTATGGATACAAAAAAGCCCCCCGAAGGGAGCTTTAAAAAGACTGGTGAAAACAGCTAATTATCTTTTATACCTACTGATATAATCAGTTAGTCGTTCAGCTTGCAATTTTGTTATCTTTGCAAATGAAATCTTCTTTTTAAGTGTTTCAAAGCCAAACTCATCGATAAACTTACCAATTGAAACATTCAAAAACATGGAAGGCAAAGAAGACACACCTTCCATCACATCATAAAGTTTAATTGTACATATAGTATCCTCTTTTTATTTAGTTAAAAATCAAACTCGTCTAAAATTTCTTCTTCCTTCAAATCTCCTAAATATAATTCGAAATATATCAACGTCCCGTTAAAATCAAAATCAATATTATCAATTTTACTTCATGCTTCTTTAATAAACGAGCTTTATTACAAATTATTCTTACAACATCAGCACACGATAATATATTATCCAGGCCTTTTCCTCTATTACGAACCTTAGATCCAACTGTAAAATCAACCTCGATAGACTTTTTCAAAGCATCGATATCCGTTAGTATATCCCTCTACATTAACTAAAAATTCAATTAAACATGCTATTGTAATAACATGAATAGGTTGAAATAATTCAGGAAACAATGTATCCTTAAAAACAAAAGTTACTTGTTTTTGATAATTTGCTTTCTTATATTCATTCTTGATAGTAGCGATCTGTCTCAGCCAGTCCGCTGAGAGCGGCTTGTTGGCGTGGGAAGGGGTGGGGGGATGGTTTTCTTGGGGATGCGGGGAGGTATCCGGTTGTTTTTCAGGCAGGAGAGAAGGATAAGGACGCCCAACTCGATACTTTTGCCTTTTAACTGGAACAAGACGTAACGTATGTTGCATGTCTAAATATGTTCTCAAACATATCATTTTCTAAATAATAACGGTATCAAAAATAGGATATATGGTTATAAGTGCGTTACTTTGTCATGTTTTCCAATGAAAATCATCATAAGGGAAGACTGATGTCGGTTTGTCGATACAAATTCAAATTTTTTGGTTTTCTTTTTACGATAAACACGAACATGACAAAGCTTTAATTATGAAAAAAAGGTGGGAAATGGGAGTGTCGCTTGTTACAGGCGGCACTCCCTTGCCGCTTTTATATAAAGAGACTCCAAGATAGCACAAACTTCCCGTTAATTGGCACATGTTTTCCATTGTAATTTTTTTGTCTTTTGCTCCCTTGTCGGTATAGGGTTCGGGAGTAATGGGAAGTGTCCGGCTGACCAGCTGCGGGTGATCTTGGAGATATATTCCGGAGTATAGGTGAATGTGAAGCCGTTTTTCGTCTTCAACCAAAAGGCCGGTCAAAAGGGTATAGGCGCCGTAATGCTTAGAGCGATTTATCTCTCTGTCTTTCATACGAAGAACGAATATCTTTGTTATCTTTGCTCGCAAAACAAAAATCCCACCTCTCACGTGTGACAATGCGGTTGGAGAGGGATGTGGTGGTATAGTACAATAAAACGATAGCGGATATGCGGATAAAGACTTTAAGTTTTGAAGATAAATCCCGGAACTGGCATTTTGACTCATTGAGTTTTAATGACAAACTGACATTGTTAGTCGGTGCTTCTGGTGTGGGAAAAACGCAGATACTGAATGCGATCAAGAAATTGAAGAGGATTGCAAAAGGAGAGTCTTTTAATGGTCTTAAATGGAGTGTCGTGTTTGAGACGATAGATGAGGAAGAGTACGTTTGGAGTGGAGAGTTCGGGAGTCGGAATGAAATTCAGTTGGATGATATAGCATCGGAGAAAAAGGATAAATATGCGTTCTTGCAAGAAAAATTGTGGAAAGAAGATAATTTGTTGATAGATCGCTCTCCTGAGACGATTTTTTTTAATGGGAATCAGATTGTAAAGTTGCCTTCGGAGCAGAGTGTGGTTGCGCTGTTGAAGGAAGAGCCTGTTGTGTCTCCAGTCTTTGATGGCTTTGCTAAAATCGGAGAATTGGTTTTTAATACAAAAAGCGTTTCTTTGACTATTTTGGGAAAGTCTTTATTGGAGCCTTTATTATTACATTTTAAATCTGTTGATGAAATCCGCCATTCAGGTTTGGGAACGGAAATAAAATTATGTTTGTTGTATTACACAGATAAAAATGAATTCAAAAAAATACAAAGTCGTTTTATCAATATATTCCCTCAAGTCGAACAAATAAAAGTAGAAGTGGTGCCCGGTATTTCTTCAGATGCCATAGGAGATTATCCGGTGATCCAATTGAAAGAAAAAGGAGTAAAAGATTGGATTTTACAGCCGATGATTTCTTCGGGCATGTTGAAAAGTCTGTTGCAGGTAGCGGAGTTGTATCTTTGCGAGGATGGCGCCGTTATTTTGATTGATGAGTTCGAAAATAGTTTGGGCGTGAATTGTATGGATGAGTTGACGGAAGATCTGGTAGCTTCCGAACGGGATGTACAATTCATTATTACCAGCCATCACCCTTATATAATCAATAATATCCCGTATCGGAATTGGAAGATCGTTACACGAAAAGCTGGAACTGTCGTTGTTAAGAATGCGAGCGATTATAAGATCGGACAGTCCAAGCATGATGCCTTTATACAATTGTTGCAGTTGGACGAGTTTACGGAAGGAGTGGAATAGGCGATATGAATGTTTATATTCTGGTTGAAGGAAAGCGTACGGAAAAGAAAGTTTATCCGGCATGGCTGTCTATTCTGACTCCTCATTTGAAAAAAGTAAATATAGCAGGAGATGTCTCTGATGACAACTATTATCTGATTAGTGGAGAGGGTTATCCTTCTTTATTGTCCCATTTAAAGAATGCAATAGATGAGGTGAACGAGATTTCGAAATTCCGGTATCTTGTCTTGTGTTTGGATGCGGAAGAAGAAACAGTACAATCCAGGATCGATGAAATAAATACATATCTGAAACGGGAACAGTGTATATTGCAAAATGCCGAATTAGTGATTGTTGTCCAGAATCCTTGTTTTGAAACCTGGTTTTTAGGAAATCGTAAGTTATTTAAAAGGCAGCCGCAAAGTCCGGAGCTATGTCGGTATATTCGGTTTTATAATGTATCGGAAGGGGATCCGGAAGAAATGCCGGCTTTGGAGGAGCGCATGACAAGGGCACAGTTTCATGTCGCTTATTTGCGAGAAATGTTTGAAGAACGAAATATTTCTTATTCAAAAAGGAATCCGGGGGAGATATGTGAAGCTCATTTTTTGACGGAATTAATCAAAAGAAATGAGGAAACGAACCATATCTCTTCTTTCAGAGAATTTCTGAATCTTTGTGATATGATAAATTACAAGAAATAAAGAATATTTGATGCTACAACCTACATTTTCAATCATAACGATTACCTATAACGCCGTGCGTCTGGTGGAGCAGACGTTGTTGAACGTGTTGAGCCAGTCCTATCCGAATATCGAATATATCGTGATAGACGGCGGTTCGACGGACGGGACGGTGGATATAATCAAGCAGTATGAATCGGGGCTGGCTTATTGGGTGAGCGAACCGGACAAAGGGATATACGACGCCATGAACAAGGGGCTTCAAAAGGCGACGGGAGATTATGTCTGGTTTATCAATGCCGGCGATTCTCTCTGTTCTTCCGATACGGTCCAGTCGGTCGTTTCCAGGCTGCAGAAGAGGAAGGCTTTGCCGGATATCATCTATGGGGAGACGAATATCGTGGACGAGGAAAGGCGGTCGTTGGGATTGCGACGTCTCAGGGCTCCGCGGAAGCTCTCGTGGAAGAGTTTCCGGATGGGGATGTTGGTTTGCCACCAGTCGTTTATACCAAAGCGTACGGTTGCCCCGTTATATGATTTGCAGTATCGCTATTCTGCCGATTTCGACTGGTGTATCCGTTGCATGAAGCAGGCACGTTCGTTTTGCAATACGCATCTCACCCTGTCCGACTTCCTGGACGGCGGAACGAGTACGACGCAAAGAAAGGTATCATTGCGAGAGAGATATGCGATTATGTGCAAATATTATGGTACTTTTGTTACGGTTTTGCTCCATGGGTGGTTCGCCGTCCGTTTTTATGCGGCCAAATGCTTGAAGGGGCGGGTTTGATAGTATGAATTTTAATGAGACATATATGAAGGATTTGCTAAAGCAGTGGGGGAAACACGTTGTTGCCCTGATCTTGTTTTTGGGACTGGTGATGGTCTATTTTTCACCGGCGGTGTTTGATGGGAAAGTAATCATGCAAGGTGATAATATCAAGGCGACCGGAATGGGGCATAGCCAGATGGAGCAATATGCCAAGACGGCACAGCCGGGTGAGTTCAGTGCCTGGTCGGATGCGATGTTCGGAGGGATGCCGTATGTGACAGGATATGGCCAGGCAGCACCGAGTATGCCTTCTTATTCGATTGTGGATGGTTGGTTGAAAAAGGTGGGGTATGGCGATGCGGCTATGGTATTCGTCGGATTGGTCTGCTTCTACCTGCTGATGTGCGTCATGGGAGTAAACTGGTGGCTCGCGATTGCCGGGGCATTCGCTTTTGCATTCGCATCTTATAATATCATTATTATTGAGGCGGGGCATATCGTGAAAGCCTATGTGATTGGTTATATGCCGTTGACGTTGGCCGGTATGGCTTTGCTTTTCAGGCGCTCCTATCTGTGGGGAGCCGTCTTGTTCTTGTTAGGGGTAGCCTTGTCTCTGGCGAACGGGCATATCCAGATCACCTATTACCTGGTACTGCTTTGTGTACTGATCTATTTAGGGTATGCGATTAAAAAGATCAGGGAGAAAGCGTATCGTGAATGGCTGAAAACTTCCCTGATTATGCTGGCTTGTGTCGTATTGGCTGTATTGCCTAACGCACAAGGAATGTATTCCAATTGGGATTTGGGGCAGCATTCCATCCGTGGAGCTTCGGAATTGACGCCGAAACCGGATGCATCGGGGAAAGTGGAAAAGGCTTCTACCGGTTTGGATAAGGATTATGCTTTTCAATGGAGTTACGGTTGGAAAGAGTTGATGACCGTCTTGGTTCCGAATACCTATGGCGGTAGTTCGGGGGGAACGTTGGACAGTTCTTCCGAGTTATACAAGGAGTTGAAGAAAAACGGGGCTCAGGTGGGGAAAGAAGTACAAACCTATACCTATTGGGGAGATAAGATATTCACTTCCGGGCCGGTCTATTTCGGGGCTTTGGTCTGCTTCCTGTTCGTCTTAGGAATGTTCGTGATCCGGAATCCGATGAAATGGTGGCTGTTGGCAGGATCGGTGTTCCTGACATTCCTTGCGTTGGGACGTAATTTCGATTCTTTCAACGACCTGATGTTCCATTATCTGCCTTTGTACAATAAGTTCCGTACGGTCGAGATGGCGTTGGTGATACCGGGATTGGTATTTCCGATCGTTGCTATTTGGGGATTACGGGAAATTTTGGCTGAAAAAGTAGAGGAGGCTCGTTTGAAAAAAGGATTCCTTTGGGCTTTGGGGCTGACCGGAGGCCTTTGTGTTATCCTTTGGCTGATGCCTTCCTTGTTGTTGGATTTCCGGTCTGCATACGATGCGCAGTTCCAAAACCAGGTTCCGGAGTGGTATTATACGGCTTTGTTGATGGACCGTGCTTCACTGGCCTCGGCTGACGCGTTGCGTTCTTTGGTCTTCATCCTGTTAGGAGCCGGGTTGCTTGTCTGGTTCTGGAAAGCGAAAGACAAGAAGACTGTGGCGACTTTCGTGAGTGCAGGTGTGGCAGTTCTTATTTTGACAGATCTTTGGACGGTGGACCGCCGTTATCTGAATGACAGTAATTTTATTAAACAACAACCGGCGGAGATGTATAAGGAAACGGTAGCCGATAAAGTGATTTTACAGGATACGGGTTCGACTTTCCGCGTGTTGAACATCAATAACCCGTGGCAGGAAACGAATACTTCCTACTATCATCATTCTATCGGGGGGTATCATGCCGTCAAGCTGCGCCGTTATCAGGAGTTGATCGACCATCGGCTGGACGGTGAGTTGCGTGGGATTATCGGTGCTTTGCAGAAAGCACAGACGGTCGAGGATGTGATGTCCGCGCTGGCTGCTTGTCCTTCTTTGAACATGCTGAATACTCGCTATATCATTTATAACCCGGAACAGCAGCCGTTGAAGAATCCGTATGCATTCGGGAATGCCTGGTTTGTGGACAAGCTGGACATGGTGGATAATGCGGATGCCGAGATAGAGGCCTTGAATACGATCGACCCGTTGGAAACGGCGGTTGTGGACAAACGTTTCCAGAAAGATTTGGAAGGATTTGTCCCGCAGAAAGATTCTACCGCAACGATTGTGTTGGAAGAATACCGTCCGAACCGTCTGACCTATAAGAGTAAAGCGGATAAAGAACAATTGGCTGTCTTCTCCGAAGTCTATTACCAACCGGGTTGGAAAGCAACGATCGACGGCACGGAAGTGCCCCACTTCCGTGCGGACTGGATCTTGCGCGGTATGCGTGTGCCGGCTGGCGAACATACGATTGTGTTCGAGTTCCGTCCGTCCGGTTATGTGACGGCTGCTTATGTCTCTACCTACAGCTCGTTCCTGATCCTGTTATTATTGATTGCTGCGATCGGTTGGTCAGGATGGAAATATTGGGAAAAGAGTAAAGAATAATATCGTAGGGGAGTGTGTCAAAACTCCTTTATCACAATTTTTCAGGCACGGATTTCACGGATTTACACGGATAAATTTATTTTCTTTCCGTGTTTTCCGTGTAATCCGTGCCTGAATTATGTTAGTTTTATTTATAGAACGTTTTCTGGAATGCTGAAAACTCTTCTTTCTTCAGAACCAATCTGTTCCAGGCAGCATCTAAAAATCCACAACCGTATCCTAACAGTTGGATAAAGGAGGCGATAATCGACAGGAAGCCGATTTTAATACTTTTATTCTGAATCGAAGAATCCACAAAGATCAGCAAACAGAAAAGGCCGAGCGGCAATAAACTCCAAGCACAGAAGAGGCTTCCGATCAGGAAAAGAGCTACTCCTAAAGTGAAGGCTGCCGGTAATAAATGCACCGGTTTAAGCGAGTCGGGATATTTTTTATACAGGTTGATACGGGCGATGCCGGAGTTATAGACCTGACGGAAAAACTTGCGCCAGTCCGTACGTCTCTTGTGATATACCCAAGCTGAGGAAAACAGGCATACTTTGTAGCCGTTCTTGAACAGACGGATGCTGAAATCGATGTCTTCCCCGAAACGCATGGGGGAGAAGCCGCCTAACGCTTCGTATGTGCTTTTCCGGATTCCCATGTTGAAACTGCGGGGATAGAACTTATCCATCTTCTTTTTTCCGCCACGAATACCGCCTGTCGTAAAGAAGGAGGTCATGGAGTAGTTGATGGCCTTCTGCACATCCGTAAAGCTGTCAGAGGCTTTGTCCGGTCCTCCGAAAGCGTCCGCTCCGCTCTCCTTTAGTTCATTGTTTACCGATCGGATATAATCGGGTGGCAGGATGCAATCCGAATCGAGAACGATCAGGTAATCGCCTGTGCTCTGCTTCGCCCCGTAGTTGCGGGCATTGCCCGGACCACCGTTCGGAATATAGAAATAGGAAACAGTCAACTTATCCTTGAAAGCCTCGACCACATGCTGGCAAGTCTCTTTCGAACCGTCTTCGACGATGACGACTTCGAAGTTTGTTTCACTCTGCCGCGTAAGACTGTCCAACAACTCTTCTACCTCGTTGGGACGGTTGTAGACAGGGATGATAAGGGATAAAAGGGGGAATATCATACTCCATTAATTTGATATAGTTGAAAAATTAAAAATCAGGGTCTACCGGAGGCGTGAGAGGTTTCGGACGGGATATGGCATTCCATAGCTCCTCTTTGAAACGGTCTTTGTCTGGTATGCAGCATTTAATGAATTTTTCCATGATTAGGAATGATTCACGAGACTCTAATGGCTCAATATGTATGTATTTCTTCCATTTGTTTACTTTTGCGAAAATCTCCTGGTTGAATTCTTCCGTATCTTCATAGATGTACGAGTTTTCTAATATGGATTCCAATTCTAATGTCTCCGGATTGATAAAACAAACCATGCCCATGTCGATCTCTTGGGCAATTTCGGTTATCAACAGATCCGGGATATTGCAGTTTTTGTTTGTCATATTTAAATGTCTTTCAAGTCGCAATTTATATCTTCTTTCTCTTCTGCGCAGAAAAAGTCCGCGTCCCAATCCTCGTCATCATCCAGTCCCAGCCACTCTCTTAATTCTTGGGTCTCTTCGCTGTCAGGCGTTGTTTGAAACACCTGTTTCAGATGCTTGTAACCATATATGCCCCCACAATCTTCCGGTGGGCAGGCCCCTTTACCGGAAATGCAATAAGCGTTTTTGTGTTTTTCCTCGGAAATGGATTCCAATGTTATTTCATGTACCCAATCGTCGCCGAAGTCATAGACATACAAAAGCTTCTTTACATTTTCTGAAAAGATTTTTGACAGCTTGGTCTCTGAGGCATCGTATGCTTTAGTGAAGAGATCGAAATCGTCTTCGCGAGGAATTGCAATACGGAAGCTACTAGGGTATTCTTTGTCTTTGAACTCGAAAAGATGATAGCCGCACCAACCGAAAATTGTTTGTATCACTTGGTGAAATTGCAGGAATGTGAAATTTTCCGGAACGGAAACCTTTCGCCAAACCGGAGGTTTGGTAATCCCTTTGAGTTTGATTTTGAATAGGTATACCATAAGATGTATATATTACGTACACAAAGATAGTTCTTTTGTGTTGTTCAAGTAACATTTTGTTTGGATAATTATACCAAAGATCAAGGAAAAATTGCATTAGGGTTCACATTCACATCGCTTGTAAACCTTTGTCCTGTAACGACTTGCTGTGAAGGCTGAATATTCGGTAGAAAAGACGGCCTTTCACCTGGCTTGAACAAGGAGTTTAGCGACTGCCTCTTGTCTATTCGGGCAGGCTTCTTTACCTTTTTGCAAAAAAGCCGCTTTCACGTCAGGGTTCACAGCAAAGGTTTGTACATTAAAAGGTTTCAGGCCTTGTGAAGGTGAAGGCTATTTGAAAAAATACTTCACGAGCCGTATTTTTTTGGTTCCCGTCCTATAAAAAACAGCCTATAGGCTATCCGGTAAAAAGGTATAGGGTACAAGTAAAAAGGGTATAGCCTGTCTGGGCAAAGCCTATACCCTTTTTGGGAAAACGACAAGCATTCTTTTGGGAAAAGCTGCCGACAGTTTTCCCAAAAGCCACTATCTCTGTCTTTAGTGGAACCTTATGGGTTCAAATCCTCAAACATAGCTTTATGGTGGCTAATGTGTAGAACTTGCGATTTTAGTCAGTCTGTTAAAATGTAATATCCGCAGGTTGTATAGAAATTACGGATATATGGGATATTCAGGAATCTCCATAGTCTTCGAGGATGGAGATTGAATTTCGTTTCGTAATTCGGGTTGATGAAATAGAGGATTTCTTCGGCTATCCGGTATTTCTCTTTGTGCACGATCGAGAGAAAACGTTCCAGTGAAATGCCGGTATCTTTGATTTCCAAAAGTCCTCCGGGATTGACATTCCCCCATTCCAGCACTTTTTTATATGCGGGGCGGGGCAACAGGTGGAACCAGGGCAAATGGCTTAGGAACTTGTTGTTGCAAATCTGTTGGTGACCTCCGAACGGATTCTGCCAGGGAGGGAAAGCTACGAAAATAACGCCGTGGGGACTTAAGAACCTCTTTATAAAAGGCAAGAATAATTCTTGGTTTGGGATGTGTTCTATCACATCCCGAATAATGATAATATCGAATTTGTTGTTCAGTTCTGTTACTTTGTAGATATCTTCGCAGATCAGTGTCAGGTTTTTGTTGTTGGGATGTGTGCTGTAGATTTCTTTTGCAATCGCAATCTGGCCTCCGTTGATATCGATACCCGTTACCTGGCAACCGAGATCCAGAAAGGGTTTTATGTTTCCTCCTTCTCCACAACCAATTTCAAGAATATGGGAATCAGCTGTTACCGGTTTATGTTTTTCAATGAAAGGTATTACATATTTTTGTGTCGTAATACTTTGTTCGTTGAAATATAGTTGTCTGTTAGCGTGTCTTTTTTGCATATCTACGAAATAAAAATGAGGGTGTGTCAAAAGCCATTATACTTTTGGGCACACCCTCAGATATATTAATATCTGTAATGTTCAGCCTTATAAGGCCCTTCAACCGGTACACCGATGTAATCGGCTTGCTTTTGTGTCAAAGTGGACAGTTTGACGCCGATGCGTTCCAGGTGGAGGCGGGCAACTTCTTCGTCCAGGCGTTTCGGCAGGCGGTAGACACCGACTTCGTAAGGCATTGTCCACAAATCCATCTGGGCTAAGACCTGGTTTGTGAAGGAGTTGCTCATGACGAAAGAGGGATGGCCGGTCGCGCAACCCAAATTCACCAGGCGGCCTTCCGCCAGCAGGAAGATGGAGTTGCCTGTCGGGAATGTATATTTGTCGACCTGCGGTTTGATGTTGGTGTGCTTGATGTTCGGGTAGTTCACCAGATTGTCGACCTGGATTTCGTTGTCGAAATGGCCGATGTTGCAAACGATGGCCTGGTCTTTCATCTGCGTCATGTGTTCGATGGTGATGATATCGCAGTTGCCGGTAGTCGTAACGAAAATGTTACCTTCCTTGACAGCTTCTTCCATCGGGGTCACTTCGAAACCTTCCATTGCAGCCTGCAAAGCGCAGATCGGATCGATTTCCGTCACCAATACGCGCGCACCGTAAGAGCGCATGGAGTGGGCACAGCCTTTACCTACGTCGCCGTATCCGGCAACTACCACGACTTTACCGGCGATCATCACGTCGGTTGCGCGCTTGATACCGTCGGCCAGTGATTCGCGGCAACCGTACAGGTTGTCGAATTTCGATTTTGTGACGGAGTCGTTGACATTGATGGCCGGAACCAGCAGTTCGCCTTTTTCCATCATCTGGTACAGACGGTGCACGCCGGTAGTCGTTTCTTCGGAAACGCCTTTCATTTCGGCGATCGTACGGTGCCAACGGGTATTGTCTTCAGCCAGGATGCGGTTCAAGGTATCCAGGATGACCTGTTCTTCGTGATTGCCACCTTTGCGGTTGATCGTTTCGGCATCGTTCTCTGCACGGTAACCCATGTGAACCAGCAGGGAAGCGTCGCCGCCGTCATCCACAATCATGTGCGGACCTTTGCCGTCGGGGAAACGGAGCGCCATGTCGGTACACCACCAGTATTCTTCCAGTGTTTCACCTTTCCAGGCGAAAACGGGAACACCATCGGCAGCGATGGCTGCGGCAGCGTGGTCCTGTGTAGAGAAGATGTTACAGCTTGCCCAGCGAACATCTGCTCCCAACGCAACTAATGTTTCGATTAACACTGCGGTCTGAATCGTCATGTGCAGTGAGCCGGTGATGCGAGCTCCTTTCAGAGGTTTCTGATCGGCGTACTTCTTGCGAAGCGCCATAAGTCCCGGCATTTCGTGTTCGGCGATTTCGATTTCTTTACGACCGAATTCAGCCAAACTCATATCTGCTACTTTATAAGGCAGATTAGTTGGAAATAATTGTGACATAAATTGATACTAAAATGTTAATGCCGCAAAGGTAATAAAAAAAATCATACCGGAGTGATTCCCTGGTCGGCCAATAACTTCAAACCTAAATCCTTCAGTTTGAACTTCTGGATCTTTCCGCTGCCGGTCATGGGGAAGGTGTCGACAAAGAATATATACTTCGGGATCTTATGCCGGGCGATCTTTCCGCGGCAGAAATCCTTGACGATGTCTTCCGTCATGGTAACGCCCTCGTGCAGGATGATAAAGGCTCCGACTTCCTCTCCGTATTTCTTGGATGGAACGGCGGCAACCTGTACATCTTTCACCCCTTCCAGGTGATAGAAAAATTCCTCCAACTCGCGGGGGTAGATATTCTCTCCGCCACGGATAATCATATCCTTGATACGTCCGGTGATGCGGTAGTTGCCGTTCTCGTCTTTCACGCCCAGGTCGCCGCTGTGCAGGAAGCCGTCTTTGTCGATGACTTCGGCTGTCGCAGCCGGGTTGTTGTAATAGCCCTTCATGGTGTTGTAGCCCCGGTTGCACATTTCACCTTGTACGCCTGCCGGACATTCTTCGCCCGTTTCCGGATCGATCACGCGGACCTCGGTAAATTCGTAGTCACGCCCCACCGTATTGTAACGGACTTCCGCCGGATCGTCGATGCGCGAATGCGTCATGCCGGGCGATGCTTCCGTCAATCCGTATACGCTGGTCACACGCATGAACATTTTTTCTTCCACTTGTTTCATCAGTTCCACGGGGCAAAGGGAGCCTGCCATGATGCCGGTGCGGAGGGAAGTCAGGTCGAACATACTGAACATCGGGTGGTTGAGCTCGGCGATGAACATGGTCGGCACGCCGTAGAGAGCCGTACACCGTTCCTTGTGGATGGAGGCGAGTACGACCAGCGGATCGAATTTCTCGACCATAACCTGAGTGCATCCATGTGTCAGGACGTTCATGGAAGCGAGCACGACGCCGAAGCAGTGGAACAGAGGCACACAACAGCATAGTTTGTCGTCTGCCGTGAACTTCATGTGTTCGCCCGTCAGCAGCCCGTTGTTGGCAATGTTATAGTGCGTCAGCATGACCCCTTTGGGGAAACCGGTCGTGCCGGAAGTATATTGCATGTTCACGACATCGTGCGGGGTCACCAGCTTTTTGGCTTCCACCAGCGTCTCGTCGCTTACGTTTTCACCTAAAAGCAACAGTTCGGGAGTGTTGTACATCCCTCTGTATTTCTCCTGCCCGATGTAAACTACGTTCTTCAGTTTCGGGAAACGTTTGCTCTTCAGGTAGCCGCGTTGCGATTCTTTCAGTTCGGGCAGCATGGTGTACATCATGTCGACATAACTGCCGTCAAACACGCCGTCGGTGATGCACATCGTATGGATATCGGCATTTTCTACCAGGAATTCCAGTTCGCTCTGCTTGTAGTTCGTATTGACGGTGACGGCCACAGCCCCGATCTTGGCGGCGGCATACAGGAAGGTGAGCCAGTCCGGGACGTTGGTCGCCCAGATACCGACATGCGTGCCATGTTTGATCCCGATCGAAAGCATGCCTTTCGCCATCCGGTCCACACGTTCGTTGAATTCTTTCCAGGTGAAACGCAGGTCGCGGTCGGAATATACCAGATATTCCTTGTCGGGGGTTGTTTCGGCCCAATGTTCCATCCACTGGCCGAGCGTCCTGTCTTGTAATTGTATTTCCATAGGGACTGTCGATTAATAAGGGGTGTAGATGACTCCGAGTATTTTCGCCGTGTTGTCGGCTGCGGCATGTACATGGTGGGCGACGATGGAATCGTAGTAGATGCTGTCGCCTTCTTCCAGGATATAAGTATTCTTGCCGTAGTTGATTTCGAGGATGCCTTCCAGCACATAGATGAATTCTTCCCCTTCATGTGTGGAGAGAACGAAATCCACTCCTTCTTCAGTCGGGGCGACGTCGATCAGGAAAGGCTCCATATGGCGGCCGGACTTGTCTTGTGACAGCGAATGGTATTCCATGTGCTTGCGCGCCTTGCTGTCGTTGTTGCTGAAACCGATGCCGTTCATATCATTGCTGTCTTTCTTGCGGCAGATGACAGGACCCAGTTCGGCCTGGTCGTCCAGGAATGTCCCTAAGCGTACGCCTAATACGCGTGCTATCTTGATTAGCGGGGCGAGAGACGGGAAGTCTATATTACCCTCGATACGTTCTATTTGTTCGATACCCAGACCTGAGCGTTCAGATACTTCCTGGGTAGAAAGTTGCTTGGATTCACGGATGCTTTTGATTTTCGCTCCTATGATTTTGTTGTTTCCCATGAGTATTATATGTTTATTGTTTATTGAATCTTTTAATTTGTAACAGAACGGCGCAAAATTACATTAAATTTTCATTAAACAAAGGCATTTGGTGAAAGAAAAAAGGATGATCCCCGTAGAGACCATCCTTTTGTAACTTCCTGCGAAGAAATTGTTTCTTACTTTCTGATGCCAAGCTCTTTGATGATGGCACGGTATCTTTCGATATCCACCTTGATCAGATAATCCAGTAAACGACGACGTTTACCTACCAGCATCTTCAGAGCTCTTTCGGAGCTATGGTCTTTGTGATTAACCTTCAGGTGTTCTGTCAAATGTGCGATACGGATTGTGAACAATGCGATCTGGCTTTCTGCAGAACCTGTGTTGGTCGCAGACTTGCCATACTTTTCGAAAATCTCTTTTTTCTTTGCTGAATCTAAAAACATGATTCTTGTGTACTTTAATAAATTAATACTATGTTATCTAAGCGGGGACAAAGGTAGACATTCCTTTTCGATTGACAAATCTTTTTATGCATCTTTTTTTATTTTGAAGCATCAATGTCATATACTTCTCGCAAATTTATTGTAATTTTGCGGCCAATAAATTAGTTTTCAATGCAAAAGATTAGAAACATCGCGATTATCGCGCACGTAGACCACGGTAAGACAACGCTCGTGGATAAGATGTTATTAGCCGGTAAGCTTTTCCGTGAAGGACAGGCAGAGCCGGATCAGTTCCTGGACAATAACGACCTGGAACGCGAACGAGGGATTACGATCCTTGCCAAAAATGTCTCTATTAATTATAAAGGTTATAAAATCAACATTATCGATACTCCGGGCCACGCCGATTTCGGAGGTGAAGTGGAACGCGTATTGAACATGGCCGACGGTTGCCTGTTGCTGGTCGATGCTTTCGAAGGTCCGATGCCGCAGACCCGCTTCGTGCTTCAGAAGGCTATCCAGTTGGGACTGAAACCGATTGTGGTTATTAATAAGGTAGACAAACCGAATTGCCGCCCGGAAGAGGTGCAGGAAATGGTGTTCGACCTGATGTTCAGTCTCGATGCGACGGAAGAACAGCTCGACTTCCCGACGATCTATGGTTCTGCCAAGCAGGGCTGGATGTCGGAAGACTGGAAAGAGCCGAAGGAAGATATTACCGCTTTGCTGGATGCCATCATCCAGTATATCCCGGAACCGAAGGTGCTGGAAGGTTCTTCACAGATGTTGATCACTTCTCTGGACTATTCCAAATATGTGGGCCGTATCGCCGTGGGCCGTGTGCATCGCGGCGAACTGCGTGAAGGGCAGGACATCATGCTTTGCAAACGTGACGGCTCGATGGTGAAATCGAAGATCAAGGAAATCGACGTGTTCGAAGGGCTGGGACGTACGAAAGTAGAGGCTGTCCAGTCCGGCGACATTTGTGCGATTATCGGTGTGGAAGGTTTTGAAATCGGTGAGACGATTGCCGATGCCAATGATCCGGAACCGCTGCCGACGATCGCCATCGACGAACCGACGATGTCCATGCTGTTCACGATCAACAACTCCCCGTTCTTCGGGAAAGATGGCAAGTTCGTGACATCCCGCCATATCTACGACCGTCTGATGAAAGAACTGGACAAGAACCTCGCCTTGCGCGTCATTCCGACAGACTCTGCCGACTCCTGGCTGGTATATGGACGCGGCGTCCTTCACTTGTCTGTCCTGATCGAGACCATGCGCCGCGAAGGTTACGAGTTGCAGGTAGGTCAGCCGCAGGTTATTATCAAGGAAATCAACGGCGAGAAATGCGAGCCGGTCGAACAGTTGACAGTCAACCTGCCGGAAGAATGTTCCAGCCGTATCATCGACATGGTAACCAAACGCAAGGGTGAAATGACGATGATGGAAAGCAAGAACGACCGTATGCATCTGGAGTTCACGATTCCTTCCCGTGGCATTATCGGTTTGAACAATGCTGTCCTGACTGCATCCGCCGGTGAAGCGATCATGGCGCACCGTTTCCTCGAGTATCAACCGTGGAAGGGTGAGATCGAACGCCGTACGAACGGTTCTATCATCGCGATGGAAACAGGCACTGCCTATGCTTATGCCTTGAACAACCTGCAATCCCGCGGACGTTTCTTTATCGCTCCCCAGGAGGAGGTATATGCCGGCCAGGTAGTTGGCGAGCATACGAAAGATAATGATTTGGTTGTGAACGTAACGAAATCGAAGAAGCTGACGAATATGCGTGCTTCCGGTTCGGATGATAAAGTTTCGCTGGCTCCTCCTACGGTGTTCAGCCTGGAAGATGCCCTTGAATATATTAAAGGTGATGAATATGTGGAAATCACCCCGAACAGCATGCGTATGCGCAAGATCATTCTTGATGAACTCGAACGTAAGCGTCAGGGAAGATAAGAAGTTGTTTTGAAACAAAGAATATATCGAAAAGCCGGGAGTAGCATTTACTCCCGGCTTTTTCTTTAATATATTGTAAAGATTCGCTCGCTTCCGTTATGGAACGATTTTTTCGTACGGTTTTCTCGGCATTTTTTAAAAGCGTGAGAATTTATTCTCACCAGCATGAGAAAAGTTTCTCATCAGCGGGGGAAAAGTTTCTCATCGGTATGGGAAAAGATTCTCATACCGATGAGAAACTGGGTGGACGCAGTGAAGTAGATAAATTTACAAAGATATGGGTTCAGCCTGTTTGTAATCTTATATATCTGATCTATTATCAGGGCTTTTTGAGATGAAGCGGAGATTTATGATTCGTATATAATTCTTATTATTAATAAAAAGGCAAGAAGGATTCGGGAAATATGGAATGTCTTATATTTGCCACCCGAAATGATAAGCTTTACAAATAGATGATGAAGGAAAAGATATATAAGGCAATCGCGTGCCTTTGTTGTGCCGTGACATCCCTCTCGGCTCAGGATCGTGTAGTGGAATTGACAAATCCGGATGAAAGTTGTACAAGTATCGCAGCCGGTAAACTGGCGACGGACGATGGTTCGGTCATGACCTCGCAGACTTGTGACGGGACCTCGCGTACCTGGATGGAAATAGTGCCGGCACAAAACTGGCCTGACACGGCAAAACTCGATATCTATTGGGATCTGCGTCACACGGAAAGCAAAAACGACCGGTTGGGAGTTAAGCTGAAAGGTTCTATCCCGCAGGTCTCTTATACATTCGCTTACCTGAATACCGGTTATCCTTGCATGAACGAGAAGCAATTGGCGATGGGCGAGACAACCATCGTCGGGCGTAAGGAACTACGCAATCCGAAAGGCTTGTTCCATATCGAGGATTTGCAGGGAATTGTTTTGCAACGTTGCAGCACGGCACGTGAGGCGGTCTTGCTCATGGGACGCCTGGCGGAACAATACGGTTATCGTGACGGTGGCGAATGCCTGACGGTCGCCGATAAAAAGGAACTTTGGTTTTTCGAGATTACGGGTGCGGGGCCGGAAGATATGGGGGCTTTGTGGGTCGCCCGGCGCATACCGGACGACCATGTGACGGTTTCGGCCAATACGCCTCGTATTTCCGATGTCGATTTCAAGGATGAGGATAATTATATGTATAGCGAAGGGCTGAAAGAGAAAGCTCGCAAGTTAGGGTATTGGGATGGGAAAGAGCCTTTCAAGTTCTGGAAAGTTATCCATGAAACAGGGAAGAAACCTTTTACCGTCCGGGACTTTTTTGTTTTGAAAACGCTGGCTCCTTCTTTGAACTTGACGATGGACATGGAGGAGCTTCCTTTGTCGGTCAAGCCTGAACGGAAAGTCTCCCTGGCGGATATGAACCGCTTGCTGCGTGAAACGTATGAAGGTACGGAATGGGATATGACGAAGGACATGATGGTAACGAAGAAGATCAAGGATAAAGACGGAACCGAGCGCGACACGACCTATAAAAGCCCGCTGGCTCAAAACTGGATGACGAACGACATGTTTGAATTCTTGAATGCGCAGCGGGGTGAAAAGAAGATAGGGAAACAGCGGACGATATCGGTTGTCTGGTGTGCTTATTCGTTTGTGATCCAGTGCCGTGACTGGTTGCCGGACGAGGTGGGAGGCGTTTGCTGGTGGTCGGAAGATAATCCGGGCGAAAGCCCCCGTGTTCCGTTGTTTGCCGGGATGACGGATGTTCCCGAAAGTTTTAAGGTATGCGGGCATAAGCGTTACCGGCCTGATGCCGCCCTTTGGATTTACCGGCGTACGAACCGCCTGGCGCAAGTGAGTTGGGGGCATGGCCGCAAACTGATCGAGCCTGCCGTTCTCTCTTTCGAGCAGAAGGCAGTAGACGAAATGCCCCTGATAGAAAACAAGGTATCGGCCCTTATCCAGGAAGGCAAGAAAGACGAAGCTCAAGCCTATCTTACCCGTTATTCGTTCGATTTTATCTATTCGACCTTGCGTTGTTGGGAGGAAATGGAAGGACAGCTTTGGCATAAGTTCGGTCGGGGTTTCTAAAGAAAGAAACCCTTTACAGTGAATTTTTCTTGGCTTTTTCCCGCTGCTTTTCGATTTCTTTGCGGTAAGAGAGTGGGTTTATGCCTGTTTTGCTCCTGAAAAAGTAAGAGAAATAGTCGGCCGATTCGAAATTGAGCTTCATTGCGATGTCCTGGATCGACATTTCCGTACTGCTCAGCAGATCTTTGACTTTACTAAGCTTTAGTTGTAGCATATATTGGTGAGGGGCGATCCCGGTGTATTGCTTGAACGACTTTCTGAAGTTGGAATAGCTCATGTTGATGGAGCCGGCAATGTCTTCCGGCGTAAACTTGTTGTAAATGTTTTCCCGCATCAGTACGCATGCTTCCTGGATCTTTTGCATGGAGGCCGACCCGTAATCCTGGTTTTTGCTAATCGAGTAGATCAAGCCGATCATGTGCATCATGATTCCAGACAGGACTGCTTGGAATCCGGCCTTCTGTGCCCAGGCACAGTCAAGCATTTCGCCGAAATGCTTGACTATTTGGTCATTTATACCGATATGGAAAATGGGAGTCTCATGGTGGATGATCTTATTGAGTAGTTTGTCGAAATATTCTCCCCGGAAGGCTACGAAATATTCATCCCATCCTATGTTTTTAGTCGGTTGGTAAGTATGCCATTCTCCAGGGAATAGGAGGAAAGCGTCCCCCTTTGTTATTTTCTCTTCGGGGCAGTTGACGGATTGGAATTTCCCCTCTCCTCTTGTAATATATACTAATGTGAATTCGTCTATTATCCGTCCGCGTTCAGGATTAAAGGTATATCCGATCGGATGGCCTTTCGGAGGATAGCTGTCTTTGGGCTTGACAGATTGGAATCCTACACCACTGATTGACATTTCCCAGATGTCTTTGTCTTTATTTGTGGGTAAGTATTTTATGACATTGTGTTTATTGTATTCGAAATCCATCTGATGTTTCTTTATGGTGTTATAATTGCTTGTACAAATGTATCATTTATTTCTCAATATATTAACTATTTGTTTGTATCGATATCCAATATATTGTGACTATACTTATGCATTAGATTCATGATTTCATATTCAACGTCATTCTTGAAATACAAATTTACTTGCTGTTTTTTGCATTTCATGTTTTTGACGTGTTGATTTGTCTGTCCTTTATTGTAACCAGCCAACTCCCTGTTACGAAGAGCCTATCCGGTTGTTGGCTGGAATTTGAGTGTTTTTATTGATGAGCTACAGGAAGCGGACCATCAGAGTAGATAAGAGCATCGCTGAAATGAATTTTCGTTTTTGAATTCGGATTCATCCATTTGAAGGTGACGATATGTTTGCCTTTTGGAAGTTGGTATTTCCAGAAAAGATCGACGCGATGATTCTTGCCGATAGGAAGATTGGCTCTTTCGGCCATTTCCCCATCGATATGCATTTCGACTTGGGCTATATAGTTTTTCTCGCCTCGGAGATAACCGGTAAATACGATTCCTGTCCCTTCAAATTCAAATTTTTCTATGTCCTTCAAATCTTTTTTTATGTCTTGACGTCCGATTGGGAACAAGCCTTCGAATCCTTGTTCAAAACGAACCGGGACGGGCGCTTGGCAGGCAATTGTGATTTCGTCGTCCTTAATGCTGCCTCCATTGCGTTCGATCATTTGCAAGGCATGTTTGAAAGAGGTTTGGTAGACTTGGTTTAAAGACATGTTTGTATAGGCGAAGTTGATGTCTTCCACTTCACGCAAATTTTTCATCCAGTATTCGGATATCCGGCTATACCCTTGCATTGTTGCCAAGATACCGGCAGCCGATGCGGGGTTACAGTCGGAATCTTGTCCGCAACGTGTCGAAACATCCATTGTTTTATAAAAATCACCTTGCCCGTACAATAATCCCATTATAACGTAGGCGCAGTTGATGACAGCATCAATATTATAAGGACGTAATGTGCCTTCCGGACAACCGATATCCTGGTTCCATTTTTTTTCACATTCTGCCCACGTCTGCTTCCAGTCATCCGGATATTGTTCGTGCCAACGGATCACGTCGCTCATGCACTTATGGAAGCGGCTATCTTCCGGAATCGTCTTCAAGGCTTCTTTGACAACAAAGTTGATGTCGTCGGAAATGAAAGCAAGTGAATACATGGCTCCGATATAGACACCTCCGTACCATCCGTCACCATAATTCATGATATGTCCTATCCTGTCGGATATCTCGCATGAAGCATTCGGCATACCCGGTGTCATCAAGCCGGCAAAATCAGCTTCAATTTGGTAATCGATGTCGTCTGCATGCGGATTGTTTAACCAGTGTCCGGATTCGGGAGGCATAATTCCATTTATGATGTTGTAGCGAGCTGCCTGATTGGCGTGCCAAAGTCCATAATCGGCGTGAGCGAATGCGTATGCAAAAGAATCGGTCGGCGCATCCATCCCTAAACGTTCGAATACTTCTACGAAAGTCAGATCCATATAGATGTCGTCGAACAATGCTGGAAAATGATCGAAATAGCCTTTGATACATCCGTCATTATAGGTGATAGGAACGTAGTCTTGAATCATGGCGCTTCGGTAACGGAATTCAGTCGGACCGCCATATGCCACGCCAATGGTTTGCCCTGCCCAACCGCCTTTGATTTTGTCTAATAGTTTTTCTTTACTGATAGTTATGGTTTGGGGAATGCTGTCAGCTTCTTTGGGCGGTTGTTGCGAGCAAGAGAGTATCCCTGTTGCCAGACTGATTACCAAGAGTGGTAGGATTTCGTGTTTCATGATAAATTGTTTTTTTATGTTTTATTTTATATGGAATTATTGTTATTGGATGACTTGACAAAAGTAATAATAGGTTCTTTTTCTTTTTATTCAATTTAAAATGGAAAAGATAAACCCAATTTAGGATGGTTGATTGAAAAAAAGATTTAATGTGCTATTAATTAGTGATTTGATGATTTTGTTTCCGGTGCTGAAAATGGATAAAGAATAGATTGCGGTGTCAAAAAGCTAATAAATTATGTCAAAAATATAATGAATAGCAGGTTCATGCTTTTTAATATTGCGCTCAATTAAAAATATTTGTAACGAGGGATGATAGATCATCTATAATGAAAGGTGGAATGAATCGGAGAAATTTTATAAAAGGTTCGGCTATGGGCGGATTGATTTTTGCTGATGCTGTTGCAAGTACTGCTGTCCTGGCAAGGGAGAATTTTCCTGAACAAGAGGATGATTCTGCGCGGAAGTTCTTTTTTAATAAAGAGGGCAAGTTTAAAATCTTACAGTTGACGGATACGCACTATGTCGCAGGAGATCCGAAATCTGTTCGTGCATTGGATAATGTCAACCAAATGTTAGACTTGGAGAAGCCTGATTTGGTTATTCATACCGGAGATGTGGTTTTTGGGAAACCAGCAGAGAAGTCCATACGTGAAATCTTGGCTCCTATTTCTATACGTAAAATTCCTTTTGCCGTCACATTTGGCAATCATGACGAGGAATTTGACCGGACGCGGGCGCAGATGTTGGATATTGTCAAGTCTATACCTTATAACATAAATACGAAGGTAGAAGGCATACACGGAGAGACGAACGCGGTAATAACGCTTGCTTCATCAGCTAATGGTAAAATCAGCCGGGTTTTTTATCTCTTTGATTCGAATGCTTATTCTAAAATAGAAGGAATAAAGGGGTATGACCATATTCGATTTGATCAGATAGCTTGGTATCGGAAACAAAGTGAGGTTTTTGCTAAAATGAACGGAGGTGAACCGATACCGTCATTTGCTTTTTTTCATATTCCTTTGTTGGAACATAAAAGGGCAATGCAAGATGATGTTTATAGTGAGACACGGGGGATTAAAGGTGAACTTGTCGCTTCAGCCAATGTTAGTTCCGGCCTGTTTGTCTCAATGAAAGAAATGAAAGATATCGATGCTATTTTTGTCGGGCATGACCATGATAATGATTGTGCAACTTTATGGAACAGGATGTTTTTTATTTTTGGACGGTTTAGTGGGTGCGATACGGTCTATAACGACCTGAAGCCGAATGGTGCTCGCGTGATTGAATTGACGGATGGAACGAAAAGCTTTCGTTCATGGATACGTGTCTATGGTGGAGAAGTTGTTCAAGATTTGCGTTATCCGGAAGATTTTATGAATCGGTTTGGGAAAAAATAGAAAAGAAAATGATTTTTTCACATTGATCGATTGCCTTTTGCCATATTGTAGATAAGGGATATACTACTCTTCTTGCACGGTTCGCTTTTTTAGTTTTTGAATTGTAAATCAGTATTTTGTGACTTTTCCGGATTATACGAAATTTTGAACAATATTCTAATTCGCCAAAAAATAGGATAAAAATATCATTTTTTTATGATATTAAAGAGCATAAAAGTAGATTTTTGCCAAAAATAAACATGTTTAACCTAATAAAGTTTGTAAAATTATGAGAAATCGAATTCTATTATTGCTATGTTCCCTCTGTATGGGGTTGCAAGCATTTGCTCAGATTTCAATTTCAGGAAAGGTGGTAGATGACTTGGGAATAGAAATGCCAGGTGTCAATATTGCTGTAAAAGGTCAGGCTATTGGAACCATGACAGGGGCTGATGGAACTTTTACACTTCCTAATATTCCTGGAGGAAGTAATGCTGTTTTGGTATTTTCATTTATCGGGTATAAGACTCAAGAAGTGAAAGTGGGTAATCAAAAGTTCTTGAATATTCGTATGTCGGAAGATTCGGAACAGTTGGAAGAGGTTGTTGTCGTTGCTTATGGTACAGCGAAGAAAAAAGATTTGACGGGATCGATGAGCGCCATAGATTCAAAAGTGTTGGTGGTTCAGAGTTCGGGCTCTGCATCCAAAATGCTGGAGGGATCTGTCCCTGGTTTGCAGGTGGCTGCAACAGATGGTCAGCCGGGGGTCGATATGGGGATCCGTGTACGTGGTGTCAGTTCTGCAAATGGGGGTAGTGCGAGTGCATTGATTGTAATTGATGGTGTTCCAGCCCAGAATGAAAATCCGTTGTCTAACTTGAATTCTTCAGATATCGAGAGTATTACGGTTTTGAAGGACGCTGCATCCACAGCTCTTTATGGATCTCGTGGAGCGAACGGGGTGGTATTGGTGACAACCAAAAAAGGTAAAAGCGGCCAGACCCGTATCAGCTTTGATGCTCGTTGGGGTTGGAACTCAGTAGGACGGTTTAATACTTCAGGCATGACAAAAGCTTCTGATTATTATGAATACTACTGGAAAGCTATTTACAATTCGTATCGTTATGGTGTAAACGGAACAGGTCTTCCTGGCGTAGATTCGAACGGAGTCCCGTACACGAATGTTAAAAATCCGAACTATACGCATGAGGCTGCAGCTGAATTTGCAAGCCAACACCTGTTTAATTATGTGGCTGGTGCGGCCAATAGTGAACAGAACTTTACCCGTAATGGTTTGGGTAACTGGATGGCATACAATGTTCCGGGGGCTATTTATACGATGGAAGGAACGGGAGCTTCGGCTGCTGCAACCATGACTGGCGCTTATTTGGTTAATACTGATGGGCGGTTAAATCCGAATGCTTCGTATTTATATCGGGATGGTGATACTTATGCAGATCAATTGTTGCAAACAAATTTCCGTCAGCAATATGATGTTTCAGCCAGCGGAGGTACGGACAAGATAAGATATTATGCTTCATTGGGCTATTTGGATGAACCTTCTTTTGTACGTGCTTCCGATTTTGAACGTTATTCAGGCCGTGCTAACGTAGATGCTGAATTATTTAAATGGTTGAAAGTCGGTGCAAACGTAGGATATACTCATACGGTCACCAATTCTATGTCTACAAAATGGGGACGTAACCCCGGTGCTGCTTCAGGTAATGTGATGATGTATGCTAATGCTACTCACCCAATTGTCTCGATTTGGGCACGTGATGCACTTGGCAATTATGTGTTGGATGAGCATGGCAATAAAGTGGAAGCCGGTTATCCCGGTGCTACTTATTCTCCTGTTGGGACAACAGAAGGCAACCGTGTTGCTGGAGACATTCTTTATGATATTGATCAGAATATCAATCAGAATAAAGTTGATTTATGGACTTCGCGTGTGTATGCTGATTTTGTATTTGGAGATTTCAAGGCTACCGTCAATTTCTCTTATGACCAGCATGCTAACCGTATGATGAAATATCGTAGTGGTTTAAGTTCTTTGGGTTCTCCTAATAATGGAGGTATCGGTATTCAAAAATATGTAAGAACGATTCTGAATACCCAACAGATGTTAAGTTATAACAAAGATATCGCGAAACATCATGTTGATGCTATGGTTGGCCACGAATATAATGATAATAGTTATGACCAATTGAACTGGGGATCTTCAGATGAATTGATTGCAGGCTTTATCTCTCCGGGTAACTTTGTCAGCCGTTATACAAATGTATCTACTTTGGCTACTCCGGGATGGAGCTTGGGTACTGTCCGTATGGAATCTTATTTTGCACGTGCTAATTATAATTATGATGAGAAGTATTATTTGTCGGGATCTGTCCGTGCTGATGGTTCTTCTAAGTTTGCTAAAGACAAATGGGGCGTATTCTATTCAGTCGGTGCTGGTTGGCGCTTCACCTCTGAGAGTTTTATGGAAGGGACGAAAAGCTGGTTGGATAATGCCAAGTTGCGCTTAAGTTATGGTGTGATCGGTAACCAGAATGGTGCTGCCGATTATGGATACCATACTTGGTCTTATGGCGTCGGATCATGGAATACAAGCTCAAATGGTACAGGTACGGCAAAAACCTATTCTATAGGTTATGGCGGTTTGGTCAATGAAGACTTGACATGGGAAAATGTCCATACAACTGATGTCGGTTTGGATTTCTCTGTATTGGGAGGCCGTGTATCGGGTTCGTTGGACTTTTATAACAGTTTGACCACCAATTCTTTTTATAACGAGCCGATCTCTTATCTGGCAAATGGTGGTAATACGACGCGGCAACGGAATTCAGCCAAACTACGTAACCGTGGTTTTGAAATTGATCTGTCGGCTGATATTATTCGTACAAAGGATTGGACTTGGAACGTAGGTATTAATGGTACTCACTATAAAACGATTTTGAAGGAAGTCCCGGCATCGACAATTCCGGCATGGAATGAAACAATGGATCTTCCAAAAGGGACATGGACTGCAAACGGCGACGGTTGGTCTGGCGCAGGGACAGGAAATGCATCCGGAGTATTTTACCTGCGTGGTGAAGGACGCGACTGGTATAACTTGTATTTGTATAAATATGCAGGTGTCGATCGGGAATCAGGTTTGCCAATGTATTGGCATCGTGTGACATATGATGATGTCCATAATGGGGCTTCAGGTGGCCGTTATGCGAACTATAAACAAGGTGAAAGTGTGAAGACTACGGTTTCTTCGGATGCATCCATGTATGAAATGGGGAGTGCAACGCCCAAATGGATTGGAGGTTTGACTACTTCCTTGCGATATAAAGATTTTGACCTTCAAGCTATTTTTGCTTATCAGTTCGGCGGTAAATTTATGTCTGTCGAATATGCTAATGGCCTTTATCGTTCCTCTTTCTTGTCTCGTTCTGCACAACCCCAATCTACTGATTTGATTGGTAGCACGTATGATCCGGAAAATAATACGGGGGCTTATTTCCCAATGATCTGGGCATCGAATAATTCTACTATATATTATGATGGTTCGACGACCGGTTCTTGGAAATATACCGATATGTCATTGTTTTCTGCTTCTTATTTGCGTATGAAGAATATTACATTGGGCTATACAATCCCGAAAGTTCTCTTGAATAAGGCTGGCATCAGTAGATTGCGTGTTTATGCATCTGCGGATAACTTGTTCTATATTTCAGCAAAGAAAGGTGTGGATCCTGC
Organism: Parabacteroides hominis; assembly: GCF_014287585.1. Taxonomy (GTDB): domain Bacteria; phylum Bacteroidota; class Bacteroidia; order Bacteroidales; family Tannerellaceae; genus Parabacteroides; species Parabacteroides hominis. The sequence goes on from NZ_JACOOJ010000010.1 coordinate 71,899, forward strand.
TATGTCAATGACTGGTGGTTTGGAGGTTGGCCAGTATATCTATCCGACTATGCGCACGATCTCTTTGGGTTTGAATCTTGAATTTTAATTATAAAATGAAGCGAAAAATGAAAAAATATATTAAATATTTCTGTGGCACTTTGGCTATCGTTTCTGTGCTGACTGCTTGTGATTCCAAGTTGGATGTCCACAATCCAAATAACTTTTCGGATGAGCAGATTGAAGATTTATTGAAAAACGGTACGGATGAAGAACGTGAATTGATATTAGGCGGTTTGACAGCCAATTTGAAAGGATATGTTGTCGTACGCAACGCTATCATGGGTGGTGGCTTTACGAATATGTCTATTGATAACGAATGGGTGCATAATAATATTTACCGTAATTTGCAATGTGGTGATATCGTGTATGGTGATGGTGCCCGCCATTCTTCCGGTTGGGGCCAATACTATAGAAACAGTCCGGATCTGAAATATTGGGCTGCCAATCAGACTTCTGAATGCTATGGTTATTGGTGTTCTCCTTCTTTGTCGATTAGTAATGCCAATAAGGTGTTGATGTTTCTGAGTGACGAGGTGGTTGGAGAAAGTTCCTTGTTGAAAGAATATAAAGCTATGGCATTGACACTGCGTGGCATGGGATATTTGCAGTTGATGGAACGTTTTACGAAAGCATATTTGCATGGTGGAAAAGAAGGTTATGGCATGCCTCTTTATACAAACTATGGTTATCAGGATGTTGTAGCTCCTTCTTCAGCGGAAGAATCATGGAATTTTATTTTGACAGACCTCAAAGATGCTGTTCGCCTGTTTCAGGAGTCCGGTTATGGTTATACAAAAGCTAAAGATCATGATACGGCCGTCGATATTGACCTTGGTTTGGCGCAGTATTTTTTAGCAAAATCCGCTTTATGGACGGGAGATTATCAAACAGTCATTGCGGCATGTAAAGATGTATTGGATAATTACGGTTGGGAATTTATTCCGGAATCTGCTTATGGAGCATCCAATGACCGTATGGCCGGTTTTTGTAATAAAACGGATGATATCAAAGCTGATGACAATGCGTTTATGTCTGTAGCTAAGAACCCGGAATGCCTTTTTGGTTGGGCCAATGATGCTAACATTTACACTTGGACCTATTATAATGTGCTTAAAACTGGCTCTGATATGGTGAATACGGCCTATTTCCAGATTGATAATGCGTTATGGTCGAAAATGGCTGATAATGACTATCGCAAAGAACGTTTTACAACAGAAACTGCAACTTTCCCCTATTTTGCCATAGAAAATGGAGATACTGCCTGGTATCCTACTGCCATTCCTGCTTATACCTGTTTGAAATGGGCAGCATCCATTGCTTCTGATGAGTCATCCCGTCGTCACGATCGTTCTAACTCTGATGTGATTATCTATCGTACATCAGAAGTATTGTTGATGATGGCAGAAGCCCAAGCACAGAGCGGTGATGAATCTGGTGCGAAAGCGACTTTGAATAAGTTGCTGGCTGCTCGTACAAAAGCAGGAACTCCTACGTTGACTTGTGATAACTATCCGGCTATGCAGGGAATGTCTGCACTTGACATGTGCAAGTTGCAATGGCGAATTGAATGTTGGGGAGAAAATGGTTGGAATTTCTGGAATAGTAAACGTTGGAATCAAGCCCCCGTTTATGAGGGATCTAATCATTGGAGCACAACCGCAGTCACTATTGACCACATGACATGGGAGATCCCGGAACAGGAAACTCAGACGAATCAGTATTGGGCAAATGTGAATAGAAAATAACAGATATTTAATCTCAGTTGTGAAAGGGCTGTCCGTGATGGGCAGCCTTTTTTTGTAAGCATCCGAAGAAGCCCTTTTTCCCAGTGGATACCCTATGGCAATGGCATTAACATTGTTGCGGATGTCTATTTATGCTCTTTCGCTTTTTGGGCTATTTTGGCCGCTTGATGAACAGGAATCCGATCTTTTACGAATTCGGGAATATTGTAAGACTTCATACTTAGTTTGTAAAAATCTTTTTTCTTTTGAGGCAATAAGAATGGTTTCGATGCTTTCCCTTTTTTATCGATATGGGTAATATAAAGGCGGGTATGAAGCCCATCGATGCGTCTACTGGAGAAAACAACCCAATGGCTATTCGAAGACCACGAATGGTAACTTTCGGATTTCTCACTATTAATTTCAGATAATGATATCTGTTGGTTATTCCGAAGGTCTATTTGGTGTAAATCTGCATCGTTGTGCCAAATAGGGAAAGTTGCGTATTGAGATTGTGTATACATTAAAAAGTTTCCATCAGGCGATATGCGGGGAAAAGAAATACTGCCACCTTGTATATCGGCATTGTATAACGTGTCGGTTTGCCCCAAAGAACCGTTGTCAAGGTCGAACGATATACTGCATAGGCTATACCGGAGTTTGGATATGGAATCAGGTACTGTTTGAGTTGAAGCTGAACAGTAATAAAGGGTTGTCCCGTCAGGTGAAAATGAAGGGAAAGTTTCCAAATAGTTGGGAGATGAAAGTATGGAGGGTGATAATATTTTCCGGGTTTTGAGATCGCAAATGACGATGTCTGAACTACGGTCATATACTTCTATACGCTGGCTTGGATGCAGCCCTTGATAGGTGTCGTTGGTTGAGAATGCAATAAATCTTCCGGAAGGATGCCAGGATGGATAAACCATATTTTGGCCGCTTTGCGCTTTAAAATCTATAAATTCGATATTGTTACCATCGATTAAAACCGTCCCGTTGTATTCTCCTCTCATGTGAAATAACATCTTTCCTGCTGAATGGGAACAGAAAGAGTGACAATTTACACAATTATGTGCAGTCAATTTGTTTTCGTAAATAGGAGTCTCTTTAAATGATTCCAAGTCACGCTGATAAAGCCCCATCTCATTCCATAATGCATATAAAGGCTCGATGAGCCGATAGGCAATGTATCGGTCTACTGGATGTTGGGAAACGTAGATATAAAAAGGATGATAGGAATAGCTTTGCCCTTGTTTGCTGCTCGTGATTTGTACAGCTATTGAATCCCCTTTTGATTTTTCCAGAAGAGTTTTCCATTTCTTTATCGGAATATCAATAAAACCTTTGTTCGCTTTTACTTCAAATCTTAAACCTTCGGTTTCAAACGATGCGACCTTTATGTCTTCTTCAGGCGCAACTGTTGAAAAGTTTAGCGGAGCTATATTGTACGGAATTGTTACTCCGACATAATCAGGAAAAATATTCGGACAGGAGCCAACTAAGATACTTGTCTCTTTATCTGGTTGCGAACAGGATGCCCATATAAGCAAAATACTCCATATATAGTTTTTGGATTTCATCTTCATTCTTTTTTAAACAGTAAATAATACCAGTAAGTGTCTTCAAATGAGGCTATAGCCTTGTTCCCTAAATTGTGATTTTGTAATGCGTCCTTTAGTGCTAAATAGCGTTGTCCTGTTTCAGGGCTGATCCCTTTTTCTGGCCAGTTTGGGCGTTGGTCCTCATACCAGGCTATGACGGCTTCCTGTTGACGGATAGTCAGTGTCGGCCATATCTTTGTTTGATAGTATTTTTTATAAAGATGATCGAAAGAGGTCAAATCTTTATTCAACAGATGGAAAGTAGTCAAGTAGAGCAGAGGAATTGGATTGTCGGGGTTGTTTGCTGCCAAGCGTTCGAGTACACGGGTGAAATCCAAACAGACCGTTTCGTCTGGATTTTCTTTAAGGGCTTTTCGTTTGTGGCCGTATTCACTATCTGATTCGACCATTTTGTCGTTGTTCAGATATTTTCGATGTTCCTGAGCCCATTTCTTGTAAAAACATGTCTGTTCCAGAATCGTAATGTATTTCTCTGCTACCGGATAGAAACCGAAGATCAGATTCGTGTCGATCAATCGTTTTAGAAGCCGGGGATTACCGTTTGGGGAAAGTATATATCCTTCATAGGCATATTTTTGAGCTGCTCCAATATTTCCTATCATATAATGTAAGTCAGCTTGTGCGATTGCCCCTGAAAGTCGTTCATCCCAATTCGACAACAATGTTTCACCGCCTCGTTGGGGATATTTGAAAAGGTCTTGATCCAGTTTGCCTTCATTGGACAATGCAAGATTCAAAATATTAATGGTTTGCAAGTTGCTTTTCTGCGCAGGGAAAGTAGAGATGATATCTTTCCAACGTTTGTTTCTTAAATAGTAATCTTGTTCCATATTGGCAAGTAGGGTTGTGTCTTGGTTTTTTTCAGATATGAACCAAAAACCGGCAAAAATGATTCCGAGTTCAAAAAGGCGGAAGAAAATGATCCGTTTGTGTGCTATATGGATCTTTCTTCCGATAGATACGGTTATGAACAATGACACAGGAAAAGATATCCAAGCGCAGTATAAAAAAGATAAATTAGAAACTTGTGAAAGATCTGTATAATAGATATTGGGAATGAAACTTTCCCATATATTACTTTGCCACGCCTGATAGCATGATAACCAGCTAAGCATGAGCCATGTTGGAATAGAAAGCAAACTCCAGTATTCACGGAGTGGTCGCTTTTGTAGAGTCCAAATCACGACACCCGTTATAAATAATGTGGTAGTTGGCCCCGCCAACCAAAAAAGGATAACAGGTATAATGACGGATGCTGTCAATCGTAAATAGAAATGAGGCAAGCAGATAAATAAATAAAAGAAAACGAGGACAAGAATGAATGCTACGGTTCCTTCTTGGCGGTAGTTCATATCTAACTGTAAAAGACAGAAACAGACCATTGGAACAGTAGCTACTATCAAACTATCGAAAGCAGGCGCTAATTTGTTTGTTATTTTTTGCATGCAAAAGCATCCGAAAAGGAAAAGTATGGTTGTCATAGATGCTCCGACATAAGGCAAGCTGTAAAATTGCGTTATAAATTCAGCTAAATAGGAGACAAGTCCCCCAGGAGTGGAGAGTTTTTGTATAAAGTAATCATTTGTTAGCGGGAATAACTGTAATTGTTCTATGTAAAGAAAATAGAATGCATATTTATATTGTAGGAATAAGAACAAGATAAGGCCTGTCGATCCCCAAAAAAAGCATCTGATGATATAGTTATATTTCTCTTTCTCCATTTCTTAAAGAATATTTACTCTACAAATATAGCTTATTGATTAGTTCTATAAATCCTCTTTTGCCAAAATTTTAATTATTAATATCAAAAGCATAGGGTTAACCCTGTGAATCATAAATAAATTTGTAACTTGAATGATTCTAATGCCATTATCAATTAAATGTAAATACTGTATTATGATGAACAGATACAAATTATTCTCTCTTTGCCTTGGTATGATGTGTGGACTGCACTTGTCGGCCAAGGATTATTATGCCACGGATTTCGGTGTGAAAGCGGATGGCAAGACGTTGAATACGAACTCCATCCAGAAAGGAATCGACTTTGTGAACGGGCAGGGTGGGGGGCGTTTGGTCTTTACTGCGGGCAATTACCAGACTGGGACGATTTACCTGAAATCGAATGTGACGCTTCATCTTGAGGAAGGGGCGGCCCTGCTCGGTTCGACCAATCCCTGGGATTACGAAAAAGATCCGTATATTCGCTGGATGTCTATGATCTTTGCTGTCAAACAGCAGAATATCGGTATAACGGGAAAGGGGACGATCGATGGGCGTGGTTTCCAAACCGCCAACAATATGGTGGACTATATCCAACGGGGTATCTACGAAGATCCTCTGAAACTGGGCCGTCCGAACGAGACGAACCGCCCGCAGAATATCTATTTCCGTGAATGCGAGAATGTGACGATCAAGGATATCACCCTGCGGGACCCGGCAAGCTGGAACCAGACCTACGATCAATGCAAGAATCTGTATGTCGACGGCATACAGGTCGATAGTAAATCTTACTGGAATAATGACGGTATAGATATTGTGGACTGCGACGGCGTCGTGCTGAAAAACTCTTTTATCGATGCGGCGGATGATGCTCTTTGCTTCAAATCGCACGATGCGAACAGCATGTGCCAGAACGTGGTGGTCGAGAACTGTGTAGGCCGTTCGAGCGCCAGCGGATTGAAATTCGGAACAGTCTCCCGTGGCGGTTTTCGTAATTTCAAGGTGAAAAATATCAAGATATACGATACGTATCGTTCGGCCATAACGTTTGCCGCGGTCGACGGTGCTCTGATTGAAAATATTGAGGTGGACGGCGTGCGCTCCATCCATACCGGAAATGTGATCTACCTCCGTATCGGTGACCGTTGGAGTGCAGGGAAGAAACCGGTCATGAAGAATATTACGATCAAGAATGTCTATGCCGAGATCCCGATGGATAAACCGGATGCCGGATATAATTATGAGGGGCCTATCGAAGACCTTCCCCGTAATATTTCACCCGCCAGCATTGTCGGATTGCCTGAATATAAGATTCAGAACGTGACGCTTCAGAATATCGAGATCGTTTCTCCCGGAGGCGGTAATCCCTACTATGCTTACCGGGGACTGACACCGGCAGAATTGGACAGCATCCCTGAAATGGCAACTTCCTATCCGGAGTTTTCGCAGTTTAAGGAATTGCCGGCCTGGGGCTTCTACATCCGTCATGCCGAGGGGATCACTTTTGATAATGTGACTTTTAAGGCTTTGAAAAAAGATTACCGTCCGGCAATCGTAACAGATGATGCGGAGGGGGTTACATTCAAGAATGTCCGGTTCATAGAGCCGGAAAGCGAGGGTAAAGAACAAATATTCCTCTATAAAAAGTCGGAAGATTAAAATATAAAGAATAAGAATATGTATAGAAATAAATTATTTGCAAGTGTGATAGGGCTGCTGGTTTTTGTGACGGGGCTTTCGGCTAAGGATTACCAAGTCGCGATGTTTGGGATCAAATCGGACGGGGTGACACTCAATACCCGTTCCATCCAGCGGGCTGTCGATTATATCAGTGAACAGGGAGGTGGCCGGCTTATTTTTTATGTGGGCCGTTATTTGACCGGTTCGATCGAACTGAAGTCGAATGTGACGATCCGTATCGAAGAGGGAGCCGTCTTGGTTGCTGTCCCATCTGTGTATGATTTTAAAGGGGTGGAGAAATGTAATGCGATTATTTACGCAGACAAGCAAAAGAATATCGGTATCGGTGGAAAAGGCATCATCGATGGCCGTAGCATCGCCGTGCGGGCAAGTGTGGAAGAGCAATTGCAGAAAGGCCATATTGAAGGGAATATATCCGGTTATGCACCGGCTTTGATCTGTATGGCGGGCTGCGAGGATGTGAAAATCGAACAGGTTACCCTGCAGGATGCAGCAAACATCGCCGAAATATATAAGGATTGCCGCAATGTGACAGTCGACAAAGTCGTTGTGAATGCAGGTGCATCGGACCGGAAAGCAATCTCGATTTCCGGCTGTGACGGAGTGAAGATGACGGATTGCTACTTCAATATGACAGGGAATCCGTTGGAGAGTGCCGGGACATCCCGCAACCTGATATTTACAAATTGTATAACACCAGATGGCAAAGCTGTCTCAAGCGATCAATAAAAGGAGGAAAAAACTATGCAGAGGAGATCTTTTATCAAACAGAGTGTTTTATGGACGGCCGGTTGTGCTGTCGGTAGCCGTATGCCGTTGTGGGGTGCGGTCGATGCGACCGGTGAGGTGACGGGAGCAGCCTTGCGTTCCGGTGAACTATATAAATTATTTCGCGATCCGCAATCCATTTACCGTCCGTTTGTCCGTTGGTGGTGGAACGGGGATAAAGTGGAAGCCGACGAGTTGAAACGCGAACTGCACATATTGAAGGATGCAGGTATCGGAGGAGTAGAGATCAATCCGGTCAAATTCCCCGGTAATGACACGGACGATCTGGGAAAGAAGTCGCTGTCCTGGCTGAGTGACGAATGGATCGACATGTTACGGGTGACTTTTGACGAGGCGAAGTCGCTCGATATGACCTGCGACCTGATCGTCGGTTCCGGCTGGCCGTTCGGGGCGGAGTTCCTGACGGGAGACGAACGGGCGGATGTCGTAGTGAATTACTCCGAGAAACTGAGCGGGCCGATCGATTATGAGGTCTCTCGCGACGGCCTGTACTGTGCGGCCGATCCTGCTATCAGTTCTCCCTTCCTCGGAAAGAAGATGGAGTTAGTATCCTTGCAACTGGTCCCCGAACCGTTTGGCAGTCTTGATCAGGCTATCGACCTGATGGGGAAGGAGGTGGACGGGACGTTCAAGTTCAAAGTGCCCGATGGGAAATATGTCTTGTTTGCCTTGGTCAAGATACGCGGTTTCCTCGAAGTGATCAATGGCGCCCCCGGTGCTACGGGACCGGTGTTGAACCACTTCAACAAGCCGGCCGTACAGAAATATCTGAATAATATGTCGGACAAGATCCAGAACCGTTTAGGCCCGTTGTCCGGCAATATCCGTTCCCTGTTTACCGACAGCATGGAACTGGAAGGTTCGAACTGGTCGTATGATATGGCGGAAGAGTTCAAGAGACGTCGGGGATATGATGTGCAGCCGTACCTGCCTTTCATCCTGTTTAAGATGGGGAGTATGGGGAATGTGTTGACCTATGAGCCGAAGGTGCAGTTCACACCCGAACTGGACGATACGATCCAGCGTGTACGCTATGACTTCGAATATACGAAAGCCGAACTGTTGCGCGAGCGTTTTACACGGACTTATCTGGACTGGTGCAAGGGGCTGAACGTCAAATCGCGTGCACAAGCCTACGGACGTGGTTTCTTCCCGCTCGAAAGCAGCTTGGATTATGATATTCCCGAATGTGAATCCTGGACGATGACCTGGTTGCGGCACCGTTTGGGCGAGGAGATGTCGGAAGAGGATTATCGCCGGGGCCGTGCCTATACGATGGTCAATAAATATGTATCTTCTGCCGCCCACTTGCGGGGAAAGCGCCTGGTGAGTTGCGAGGAGATGACAAATACCTATACCGTGTTCAATATGACATTGGAGTTGTTGAAGATCGGAGGCGACCAGACGGCTATCTCCGGTGTGACGCATTCCATCTTCCACGGTTTCAACTATTCTCCGAAAGAAGCTCCGTTCCCCGGATGGATTCGTTACGGGGCTTATTATAACGAGAATAACAACTGGTGGCCGTATTTCAAATATTATACCGCTTATAAAGGCCGCATGGCTTCCGCCCTGCAACATGGAACCATGTATGCGGATATCGCGATCTTGCATCCGATAGCCGATATGTGGAGCACGTTGGGGATGCAGAACGAGCCGTTCCCCGCCACTACCAATGTGAAATATAAGACATTGGTATGGGAAGCAATCAATAAGAACGGTAGCGGTTGCGACTATGTTTCCGAATCGATCATCCGGGATGCCGAGATGAAAGACGGTTACTTGTGTTACGGTCCCCGCAAATATAAAACGCTTTTCCTGATCGAGGTGGAGAGTATGGAACCGGCTACCGCGCGTAAATTGTATGATTTTGTGGCCTCAGGCGGGCGTATCTTCTGCATCGAGGCTTATCCGCATAAATCGGTCGGCCTGAAAGATCATGACAAGCACGATAAGGAAGTGCAGGAATGGGTGGAAAAGATGAAGCAGATGGACGGGCGTTTCATACTGCTCCATAAACCGGAAAAAGACTTTGTCGGTTGGTATCAGGGGGTTCAGAAAGACTATGGATTGACACCGTATATGACTATCGAAAAACCTGATCCTTACCTGATGCAGAACCGTTATCAGGGCGATAACAGGGAAGAAATGTTCTTCTTCAGTTATGCGCACCGCTATAATTCGCATCAGACCCGTATCTCCTTCAGCAACGAGATTGTAAAAGGCCGTCAGGGTTGGGTGTGGGATCTGGAAACGGGCGAACGTTACCGGCTGCCGCTGGATGCCGCCAACAGTTTCCTGTTCGACTTCGGCCCGGCTGATTCTCTCCTGATTGTGTTCGATAAGCAAAAGAGAGGGAATGATTATAAGCCGCTGCCTACTTCCGGTACGGACTTGAAAGACCTGTCCGCCGACTGGGATGTCGAATTTCGTCACAGCCGTGAGAATACGGTGCAAAAGACACATTTCGACAAATTGCAGGATTTGAAAGATACGGACTATGTGAACTTCTGCGGAACGGTTGTCTATAGGAAGAAAATCAATGTCTCTTCGCCTGCCGGAACGGTGCTTAACCTCGGATTGGTGCACGGTGTGTCCGAAGTATTCGTGAACGGGCAGAGCTGCGGTGTCAAATGGTATGGCCGTCGTATTCATCCGGTTGCAGCCCAATTGAAACAGGGTGAGAATACGGTTGAGGTACATGTCGTAACCGTTATGGGAAACTATATGAAGACGCTGAAGGATAATAAGATTGCCCAGGCATGGACCAGGAGACAGGATGTTGTACAGCCGGCGGGATTGGTCGGACCGGTAACCGTTTTTAGAATTAAAAATTAAGAATTAAAAATTAAGACTTAGAAGAGCTATGAATGTGATTAGAAAAATAATGATCCTGTGCTTGCTGGCGGGAATGGTGATTCCGGTGTGGGCGAAAGATTACCAGATGACTATGTTCGGGATCAGGTCGGATGGGACGACCATGAATACCCGTTCCATACAAAAGGCGATCGACTTTATTTCCGAGAATGGGGGCGGACGTCTGGTGTTTACCGTCGGACGTTATCTGACCGGCAGTATTCATTTGAAGTCGAATGTGACGATCCATTTAGGAGAGGGGGCTGTGTTGGTCGGTTCCACCAATCCTTATGATTATGATATGGAACTGAATGCCTGGTACGGCTTGATCCTGGCGAACAAGCAGGATAATATCGGCATTACCGGTAAAGGGGTGATCGACGGTCGCGGGCGTGAACTTGCCAATAACTTCATCAACCAGGTTTATTCAGGGGTGATCAAGGATAAGTTGCAGTTGGGGCGTGTTGCCAACCGTCCGAAGCTGGTCTATCTTCGCGAATGCAAGAATGTGGAGATAAAAGATGTGACGATGATGAATCCGGCTTTCTGGACGCAGACCTACGACCAGTGCGAGAACCTGTTGATCGACGGTATCACGGTGCATAGCCGTGCTTACTGGAATAACGACGGGATGGATATTGTCGACTGTAACGGCGCGTTGATCCAAAACTGTTATGTGGATGCGACAGACGATGCGATCTGCCTGAAATCCCATAGCGCCGATGCCGTTTGCCAGAATATCGAGGTACGCAACAACACGGCCTGTTCAAGTGCAAGCGGTATCAAGTTCGGAACGGCTTCGACGGGTGGCTTCAAGAATATAAAGATTATCAATAACACTGTATTCGACACGTTCCGTTCGGCCATAACGATCCAGGCGGTTGATGGCGGGCAGGTTGAAAATGTGGTAGTGGATAGCCTTCGTTCCATCAATACCGGAAATCCCATCTATTTGGTCGTGGGAGAACGCCGTGAAGGGCGTCGCAGCCGGATGGACAACGTGCATATCTCGAATGTTTATGCCGAGGTCCCGGCAACGAAACCGGATGCAGGTTATGACTACGAAGGGCCGACGGAAGATAATCCGCGCAATGTCTCGCCTTCCGGCATTGTCGGCTTGCAGGATAACAAGATTACGAATGTCTCTATCGAGAATGTCGAGATCGTCTATCCGGGCGGTGGTAATCCGTTGTATGCTAAAGTGGGCCTGGACGAACTGGACAAAGTACCGGAAATGCCGAAGGCTTACCCTGAGTTCTCTCAGCATAAGGAGTTGCCGGCCTGGGGGTTTTATGTCCGTCATGCCGATGGGGTCACTTTCAAGAATGTGAAGTTGACTGCTTTGAAGAAAGACTATCGTCCGGCTATTGTTTTGGACGATGTGCACAACGGTGCATTTACGAAGATCAAAGTGGTTGAACCGTCTGCCGGAAAGAAGGAAAAGATACACGCTTACAAGTCTACGAAGATTAAAAAATAGAAAGCGTTTCCGCACGTTCCGCATGTTCCGTCTTATACACTTTTTTGCTGGTGAAATTTATAATTATATAATTGTATAATAATGTTTTACAGCTAAAGATATGTAGTGCGGAACTTTTTTTACATGCGGTTTCCGTAACTATTCCGGTCTATCAGGGAAACATCGCAAAAGTCATTCTTGATCCCTCCCCATAGGGATCATGGATATCTATTTTCATATTTTCTGTTTTCCGCAGGCTGAAAATAGATAAATTAGCCTTAATGGTCTGTTATATAATGCTTTCCTCCATGAGAAAAGTGTATAAGGCGGAACATGCGGAACGTGCGGAAACTCATAAAAAACGTACATCTTTTCAGAAGAAGATGTACGTTTTCCAAATGAAAAACTTACGTTTATTTATCCAAAGATCTTAACCAGCGCTTTCCGGCGGGAGTCAGAATAAAGATCAAGTAGACTAAAGCTAATCCACCGATAATACTATATAAAGTAACTGCTGCACTCATTGTCTGTCTTTTTTATTAGTTATTAATGTAATAAATGCACCTTTCTTCCTTCACAATCGGAAGCAAATGAAAATTCACATTCTGTTTTCTTTTCATAGCTAATATGTTTAGTTATACGAAAGTAAAGGTAGAAAAGATTTCAAACCTTTCCTACCTTTTATGAATTATTTTCGTGATAAAGACGGCTTTAGAAATACCCGTGCGTTTTCACATCTCCATATTTGAGGGCTATCTCCACCCGTTTGACGATAAATGTATTATCATCTTCGGACTGGAAAGCGATGCGGTTATATCCTTGCTTGAGGACTTTGCCGGGCAGGATAAAGGCATATTCCTTTTCTTCTCCTTCCAGTCCGCGTTCCCTGTCGTACAGGCGGGTGTAGGCAGGCATTTCTTTTTCAACCGTTTCCCCGTTTACCGTCAACCGGCAGGCTATCGGCCGACTGGTGCGGATGAATAGGATTGCTTCTTCCGGATATCCTTCTTCTACCGAATCCCCGATATAGAGATCCGCCTCTTTCCGTTCGCCTTTGCCTATTTTTAACGGGAGTGGGGAATCTGGCTTTATATTGTACTGGACAACTCCGTCAGACAGTGCATAGATCTTATTCCGGCCTTTTAAAGTTTCCAACGAACCCAATTCCCGGAGCAGCTCCGGCATCATGATCCGGCAAACCTGGCCGCCGTCTTCCAGATATAGTTTCCCGTCATGTTCGGAATTGAACGCGCCGAAATAGTAGTTGAACAGGTAGATCCCGTCTGCCCCCTGCGAGAGGATATGGGAACACATGCCCCTGTGCATGCCGTGTGACCAGAATTCCCGCGGGCGGTAGCCTCCGTCGTCGATCGAGCTGTAGAACGGGATGTTGAGGTCTTTCCCCATTTCTTCCCTGAACTTGGCCACCGGCATGGCGGGATCGCCTCTCCAATGGACACCTGTACTGATAAAGTCCAGCAGTCCGAGGCGCAGCCATTCGCGTATATCCAGCCCTTTCATCATGTTTTGCTCGGCCGTCGGCGCTACACGTGCGGAGAGCAGGATCTTTCTGCCTTGTTTAGCTGAAATTTCATCCACCTTCTGACGGATATCTTTCATTAATTGTGTCATAAGCGGTGCGTTCTGCGGCCCTGTGCCAGACTTGAAGTAAACGATAAAGCGCATAAAGTCGAGATCGTATCCGTCGATTATGTCGGCATAATTCTCCAATTGCTCGGAAATAATCGCCAGCTTGCGATCGCGGACTTCCTTTATGGCGAAGTCAAAAGCTCCGCCGCTGTTATAACCTTGTGTCGTGTCGTTCAGCCAGTATTCCGGATGCTGAATCCAGAAATCGGTGTACCAGATCGGACAATGGGTAGTCGTATCATTGAAATGCAAGTCGTTCATCCGGTAGGTGATGAAGGCTTCCATCCCCTTCTCCTTTGCCCTTTTTAGGGTATAGGCGACCAAGTCCGTCCCTTCTTTTTCCAGGTTCAGATGGTTCCGGTAGTATTTTCGGAAAGAGTTATATTGAGCCGTGTCGCAGCCGCAATCCAACGTTCCGTTCAGGTCGTCTCCCATCACATGGCCATATTTGGAGCGGACATAGAAGAAATCGCTGCCGGAGCACATCATATAGGTCGTGACCTGTGAGTTCGCCACCATATCGACACTGGAATCCAGGTCGGCAAGCGTAAGCGGACGATACTTGAACCAGCGGTTTCCTAACAGGTCGGAACCGTCGTTATTATGAATGATCCGGAATGTCCGTTCGGGAGCCTTTTTTACATCGGGTGCACAGGCAAAGAAAGCCTGTGCACATAAAAGAATCGAGAAATAGTTAATTATAAGTGATTTCATGGTGTGTTGTGTGTTTATTCGGCTAATGAATAAGGCTTTTCCTCTGCTGTGAACTGCCTTTTCTTATTGGGACTCGAAGTCATTTGGAAGACGAGTTCGCCTCCGTCCATGATATCCTGATGGGTGATGTACGCCTTTTCGTAAGGTTTGCCGTTCAGGGTGACGGATTTGATGTAACGGTTCTTGTCGCTGACCTTATCCGCTCTGACCGTAAATGTTTTTCCGTTTTCCAGGTTTACCCGCATGTAAGGAAGGTAAGGAGTTCCGATGACATACTGGTCGGTTCCGGGGCATACCGGATAGAAGCCCAAGGCCGAGAAGATGTACCAGGCGGACATCTGGCCGCAATCGTCGTTGCCGCACAGGCCGTCGATATTGTTGCGGTACATGCGGTTCATGATCTCGCGAATCCAGTATTGCGTCTTCCACGGTTCGGTAGTCCAACTGTATAAATAAGGAATGTGGTGGCTCGGTTCGTTACCGTGGACATAAGTGCCGAGCAAGCCTTCCCGTGTCACATCTTCGGTCTGGGCGAAGAACTCGTCCGGCAGATGCATGGTAAACAAGGAGTCCAGCTTGTTGATAAAGCTGCGGTTGCCACCCATCAGGCGGATCAGGTCGGACGGAGCCTGCGGAACATAGAAAGAATAGTTCCAGGCGTTTCCTTCGATAAAACCTTGTCCGTGTGTGCTGAGCAGGTCGATATCCTCTTTCCAGCTACCGTCTTTGTAACGCGGACAGGCGAAGCCCAGGCCGGGTTTGAACACGTTCTTGTAAGAGAGTGCGCGCTTCTTGTAAGTATCGGCAATCTGTTTGTCTCCCATCAAAAGAGCAGTGTGATAGACTGTCCAATCCTCATAGGCATTTTCCAATGTGATGGATGCCGATGTTTGTGAATCGTCGAAAGGAACATATCCTAATCGTTTATACTCGTCCGTATGATCATAATAAGGCACGTTCGAACTGCTGACCATCGCTTTGATCGCTTCCTGTTTGTCGATCGGCAAGCCTTTGGTGATGGCATCGGCCAGGACAGAAACCGAGTGATAGCCGATCATGCACCAGTTCTCGTTACCCATATGCGACCAGACCGGCAGCAGGTGATGCACACTTTGGCTGTAATGGGCGAGCATCGATTTCACAAGGTCCGTGCTGACATCCCGTTTGATGATGTTGAACAACGGATGCAAAGCCCGGTATGTGTCCCAGACAGAAAATACGGTATAGTTCGTAAAGCCCTCGGCCTGGTGGATATTGTGGTCGATCCCCCGGTATTTCCCGTCTACATCCATATAAACGGACGGATTGATCATCGTATGGTACAAAGAAGTATAAAGCATGGATAGCTGGTCGTTGCTGCCCTCCGCATCGATGACGGACAGCGCGTTCTCCCATTTCCCGTTCGTTTCCTGGCGGATCGTGTCAAACGACTTGCCGGTAGCCTCCGCTTGCAGGTTCTTTACGGCCCCGTCTGTTCCGACAGCCGAAAGAGCCACTTTGATTTCGAGCGGGGCGCTTCCTTCCTTGAACTCGAAGTAAGAAACGACTTTACGTCCGCCGATCTCCGGGAAGTTCTCTGCTGTATTGAAACGCCGGAAACCACCCGGATAGTTGACTTTCTCCCGGTCCGTATATCCGTAACGGGTGACCGGCTGGGAGAACGAGATGGCAAAATAGGTGTAGTTTACACGGCTCCATCCGTTGGTAATGCGGTAGCCGGTAACCAGGGTGTCGTTTTCGACCCGGAGGTTTGCCCACAACACCTTGCCGTCGTAATTGTAGATGCCGTGGTTGAGGTCGAGTATCAGTTGTTTCTTCTGATCGGCCGGATAGGTGTATTTATGAATACCGGTCCGTTCGGTTGCCGTCAGTTGCACTTTGATCTGGTCGTCGGCCAGCAACACTTCGTAGTAGCCCGGACGGGATATTTCGGTGTCATGGCTGAACCGGGAACGATAGCCGCTGTCCGGATTATCAGCCGTACCGGGGTTGACCTGTAATTTCCCGGTGAAAGGCATCAGCAGGATATCGCCGAGGTCGGAATGCCCCGTTCCGCTGAAGTGCGTATGGCTGAAACCGACGATGGAACTGTCCTTATGCTGGTAGCCGGCACAGTATTCATACGCGCGGGGTTGATAGACTCCGTCGATGTTATGGGGAATGGTATCGGTGTCAGGACTTACCTGTACGATGCCGAACGGGGCGCAGGCGCCGGGAAATGTATGTCCCATCCCGTTTGTTCCGATGATCGGGTTTACCAGATCGGTCTTTTGCGCCATAACCGGCATGGTTATGCAGGCAAGAGCGACAATCAGTGATTTCATTTGTTTTTGCATATGCGTGTTTTTCTTATTTTCTGGGATGTCCAAAGGTAAGCAAAGCCGCAAATATGCAAATGTATTTTTTGTCGGATTTATTTAGATATTTGGCTAAATGGCGGAAAGCTACAACGCTTCTGCGTATTTGACCAGTTGGAGAACCTGCTGGGGCTCGTCAAAGTTGATCTTATTACTTTTTATATACGCCTTTATCGTTTCTTCCTGTTCTTTCGGATATAGTTTCAGAAACTGTTTGGAAGACTGGAACTGCTTTTGTTTCTTGTTCTTCTTGATCGTATATCTTTTTTCCACGTCGGCAAGAATGATTTTCTCTGTTTCCAGATTGTAGGAATGCCCTCCCGACTGGATGCTCGAATAAGAATCGACAGAGGCTGTTTCTGAACGCCCTCCATAACCCACCTGTTTCCCTTCCGGACGCGATTTGCCTCTGTAGGTGACAGCCAGATACGGCTCCTGGTTCAGATGCTCTTGCGCCAGTCCTTTGGAATTCAACTGGAAGATACGATTGTCTATCTTCAATGTCCGCACCATGTCCGGCTCGGCAAACAGCTTGATATTGTTGTTGTCGTTTTCGTCTATGAACATAAAAGCGTTTCTTGCCAGATTGTAGTTTACCTTTACGCTGAACACCCTCCCGTCCTTGTAATAGATAAGGCTTTTCTGGAAGTCGTTGAAGAGGTATTCGGACTTGCCTTCCTGGGCTGACGATTTGCCTGTTACGGCCATCAGGCAGATGATTAGGGAATAGATAAGTTTTCTCATGGCAATCACTGTTTAAATTCTTACGAAAGATACGTATTGTTTCGGATAAGAACAAAAAAAGCCGTCTCTTTTTACAGAGACGGCCTTTCGGATATATGGAATAAGTTTGTTATTACTTAACCAAAGCAGCAAATTCGCTGTTAGTTGCATATTTAGCAAATTCCAGGTCGATAGCAGCTTCTTTAGCCATAGCCTTGTCAGCAGCGATAGCAGCTTTCAGGTTGCTGATAACTGCGTTAGCGTCGTTTGTGCGAGCAGCTACGACAGCTTTCAGGTAAGAAGTTGTAGCGTCGGGTTTAGCAACTGCGTTCAAAGTCTGAGAAGCCTTGCTGTAATCCTTAGTCAGGATCTGAGCCAGAGCAGCGTTGTTAGACTTAACTGAACCGAAAGAGTTGGCAGCCTTAGCCCATTCGCCCTGTTCCAGGTACAGAACACCCAGAGCTTCGCCTAATTCAGCAACGCCTGCTGCGCTACCGAACAACTGCTGAGCCTTAGCCTGGTCGCCCTTTGTCAAAGCGATCAAACCTAAGTTCATGTTAGCTTCCGGATTTGCTTTTACAGAGTTTGATTTGTTGAACATCTGTTCTGCCTTAGCCAGGTCGCCGGCGCGGAATGCCATCATACCGATGTTGTTCCAAGTGCGGTAGCAGTTAGGATACAGTTCAGAAGCCTTTGTATAGATAGCCATCTTTTCTGCGTCGTTGTTAGTCAGAGTTGCAGCGTACAGAATTTCTTCGATGTTCAGTTCAGAAGGATTGCTCTTAGCCAGTGCGCTGATTTCGTCGTCAGACTTACCGATGATTTCGATATTGGCAGTCAAACGGGAACGACGAAGTTGCGGCAGGATTGTTTCAGCCAAGTCAGAGTAAACAGCAGAGATGTTCTTGATTTCTTTTTCTCTTGTTTCAGGATCCTGGTACATAGAGATAACTCTCAGCACGAGGTCTTTATCCTGCAGGTTGGAAGCGGCTACCAATTCTTTGAAGCCTTCCCAGTCCTGAGCTGTGTAACGAGCGTCAACCGGAGCGTCAACTTTCATTTTCTTCAACTCTTTAGCCAGATATTTGCTTGTGTTGCCTTCACGATTTTCAGCCAGGCCGGTGTTCAACTTAACACCACCGTCAGGAGAAGCGTAAGCAGAGATTTCGATTGCTACGTTCTGGTTAGGAGCTTCGTCTGCATTCTTAACAAGTTCTTTCCATTCTTTGATTGCGTCGGAGTTCAACTCTTTTGCACGCAGGTTAGCCTGCTGGATAAGGAACATGATGTTAGCATCGTGAGCTTCTTTGATGATACGCTGGAATTTGTCTGCTGCGATAGCTGCGTTGGCAGTAGCTGCGTCAGCCAGTTCAGATGTAGCGATCACACCTTCGCCGATTTTTACGTCCGGCAATTTAACTGTCTTGTTCTTGATCTTTGCGTCGAAAGTCAGATACAATTCAGATTTTTTCATTTCCGGTTTGTAAGTGAAAGCAGATTTCATGGTTACGTTAGCACCATCTTTCTGCGGGATAACCTGGTTGTTACCCTTTACTTTTTCACCTTGGTAAGTGTAAGATGTTCCCCATGCTTCACCACCGGCATAACGAAGAACCGGAGTTACGGTTACAACAGCTTTCTTGTTGAACCATTTTGCAGGGAATGTGGCATTAATAGTCACAGGAACTTTGCCTCCGATGGCCTCAAGCGGCTGCGGTTCAGCTTTGATGTACTCTTCAGCTAACGGTTTCAACTTGTTTGAACAAGAAGAAAAAGTCAGAATTGCTGCCAATACGAGGAAAGGCATTAAATACTTTTTGTTCATAATTTGATGTAAGTTTAAAATGTTACTATGTTTATATATTCACTTTCAAATATCCCTTAGCCATCAAAGTGCAAAACTAAAGCATTTTTTTGTTATGAAGAGCAAACAAGAGATAAAATCTTTCTAATTAATACTTATTAATGAATCTTGTCTCCATTTTTTCCTGTCTGATTTCAAAACAGATAGGAAATGAAGTGGATTTAGACTTTTTGCTCTGCGTGTCTTATGCAAATATCCCTTTCATTTCTCCCTTTGTCCGGTGAATCCTTCCGGATTTCGTCTGACCCTTATTGTCAAATTTTAATCAAAACAGGGCTTTTTGAGTATAAAGTTTGTTATTATAAACAATCTTCACGATGTACACGCCAGCCGGAAGCGAACCAATCGGCAAGGTTGCCTGTTGCCCGGCGATGGAATAACTGCGC
The DNA here is from genome assembly GCF_014287585.1 of Parabacteroides hominis. Lineage (GTDB taxonomy): Bacteria > Bacteroidota > Bacteroidia > Bacteroidales > Tannerellaceae > Parabacteroides > Parabacteroides hominis. The sequence continues at coordinate 91,505 of NZ_JACOOJ010000010.1, forward strand.
ACAGGCTTTCCGGTGAGCGATACCAGGGTGAGCGAAGCCCGGCTGACGGGGACTGCAAAGTCGATGCGGATCGTATTCCGGTATCTGTCGACGGACAGGCTGACGTCTGTTGCCGCTTCTATGCGTTCGTTGGCCGTTCCTCCTTCTTCGTTCGGGTCCATTCCGGCGCAGACGGGAGCAGTCACTCCGACAGGATCGAGCCAGTATTTAAGCTGCCTGCTACTATCGGTCGGTTCGGACCAGCTTTTTTGTATGGAGAAAAAGAAGTCTTCGACCGGATTGGCACAGTTGGAAGCACCGCCTGTCAGACCTCCGATGATCCGGTTGTCGCCATCTAAAAGGGGAGAACCGGACGAACCTCCGGCTGTGCAGCCTGTCGTCCAGCGGGCTACCTTCCAGTGGGCGTTTTCGTCAAACTCTGTAGCTGTGATTTTGTATGTCTGAAGCTCTACATTTCCTTCGGCGACACTGATCCGTTTCAGCGATCCGCTTGGATGGTGGATGCAGGTATAAGGAGCTGTCCCCGCGTCCTGCGCGTTCCAGCCGGCATAATAGGCCCGGTAGTCGGTGGGCGGAGTATCGAGCAGTTCCAGCAAGGCCATGTCTGTCTTTTCGTTCACGGCCCGGAAATGGGCGGATGCTACCGTCTGGTCCGTGCGTCCGGGTTCTACCGGACTGCATTGGGGGCTGTTGTAATTGAAGTAACAGACGATCTTGCCCGCCACCTCTTCATAATCCGGGTTTTGGATCCGGAACTGGTTGTTCAGGCAGTGCGAGGCTGTAAGGAGATAAGGTTTCCCGTCGTTTGCCGTGTTGTTGACAAGCGTACCTGTACAGCCGATTTGTCCGTCGATAATCAAAAGGACAACGCTTCGTTCGATCTCGTCGTAACGTGTTGTCGTATCTTGGAAACAGGCTACGGTCGGCATACACTCGAAAGCCGTAAAGTCGGGCTGCGGTTCCGAGACTCTGAGGTCCCTGTAGCCGTGGTTCACTTCGCCGACCGCGAGTTTGCCGGGAAAAGCGGCTGCCGCTGGTTCCTGGTATTCGACGATCAGCTCGTCTCCCTGGATCGGGGCGACGGGCAGAATGCCGCGTTCCGAATTGTTCAGGTGGTTGAATGAGCCCAATACTTCCGATTGGTCGCTATTATAAAGGAACACGCGTGCGCCTTCGGGCAGATGGTATTCGCTGAACATTATATTGAGGGAGAGCGCACCTTCGGAACGTATTCCGAGCCGCCAGACCTTTGTCCCGTCGGGCAGGGTGAAACGGCTACCGGAGTTCTCCGGCGTATAGTCCGTCATGAACTTGTAGGCAAAGCGGAACCCGCTCCGCAGGCCGGTCGCTTCGAGCGAGTCGAGCCGGAGCTGCTCCGCCAGGTCGAACGGGGGCATAGTGATAAACAGGTCCTCTGTCAGGCTTTTGGTAGCCGTGAGAGGCAACGGTCGTCCTCCGTGACTGATTTGTGCCTTGACGGAAACACTAAGAAACAGGCATAATCCGAAGTATATGATAAGATGTTTTGCCATAGTGGCGGCAAATATACGATTTTAAGGAAATAATCTGCTATTTCAGATTCATTTTAAAATCATTCCTGATATTTGTCCTGTCGAAAGATTAGACAGATAAGAAGTAGAACTATAAAAGAAGAATAAAATGAAGAAGATTTTAGCCCTGTTAGTTTGCCTGCTTACCGTAAGTATGGCAGTCCGTGCGGACGATGACCGTCCAGTTCGTTTCGACCAGTTGCCCGCTAAGGCACAGGCGTATGTAAAGAAATATTTCCCGCAGGAAAAGGTGGCGTTGGCAAAGATGGAAAAGGATTTCTTCGACAAGAAATATGAAGTGATTTTTGCCAGCAGCAGCAAGGTGGAGTTCTTTAAGGACGGGACCTGGAAAGAGGTGGATTGCAAATATTCAGCCGTCCCCGAAGCCGTCATCCCCGAAGCCATCCTGCGCTATGTAAAGACAAATTATCCCGGCCACAAGGTCGTTAAGATCGAAAAGGAAGACCGGGGATATGAAGCGAAACTTGCCAACGGCATGAAATTGGAGTTCGACAAGAAGTTTAACTTGGTAGATATAGACAATTAATTAAGAACCGATTTAAATAGAAACAGTATGATGAAGAATGTATTTTTGCTTGCGGCACTGTCTCTGTGCCTGTTCCAGAGTTGTGACAATGATGACAACGAACCGGTTCCCGGCTATGTGAGCGCCGAGACCAAAGCGGCCTTTGACGAAAAATATCCTTCGGCGAAGGATGTGGAGTGGGAGACTCGTAACGATTATTTGATAGTGGATTTCAAACAGGATAAAGTAGAGAAGGAAGCCTGGTTCGACAACAGCGGAGTTTGGTATATGACGGAAACGGATATCCCTTTTGCACAGCTTCCCGATGCGGTGAAGACGGCTTTCCGGCAAAGCGATTATTCGACCTGGAAAGTGGACGATGTGGATATGATCGAACGCCGGGGTGTCGAGACTGTCTATGTGATCGAAGTGGAGCAAGGCAATAGCGAGGTGGATCTTTACTATTCCCCGGATGGCATCCTGGTGAGAACCGTTCTCGATGCGGATGGCAACGATGGCTATGAAGATTTCATCCCGTCCCAACCTTCCTCTTCCGTAGAGGCTTATATCAAAGAAGATTATCCCTCTGCCCGCATCCTGGATATCGATCGGGAGAAAGGCATGACGGAGGTCGAAATACTGGACGGAACGGTTTGCCGCGAACTCTTGTTCAATGATGGAGGCGCTTGGATGCAGACCAAAACGGAACTTCGTATTTCCGCACTGCCGGATGCGGTAATGGCTGCTATCAAGGCTTCGCAATACGCAACCTATAAGATCGACGATGCCGATTTCATCGAGACGCCCGATGGCGAATGGTATCTTGTCGAATTGGAATCGGGCGACAGGGAGGTCAACCTCCGTATCGATGCTCTGGGGAATATATTGTAGAGAAAACCGTTTAAAGATCGATTAAACAGCGTTTAAGCGCGATTGAAAGGCTATCCTTTCGGGATGTATTCTCGATTAGGACAGCCTTTTTTCTTTCTTTTTATCAAGTATATAAAGTGTTTATATATAGCCGTTTAAAATTTCCTCGCCTTGGAAACTGTAGTTCCCTCGGCAGGAAACGAAAGTTCCCTCGGCAGGAAACTGTAGTTTCCAAGGCAAGAAACGAAAGTTTCCTCGGTAGGAAACCCTATTGGAGCACCTGGGTTTAGGGTGACACTGTGACGCCTCTTTTTATTGGACCTGGAAGATATGTTCACCCTCTTGGTATTGGTAGGAGATGTGCAACCCGTACTGGCGGCAGATCGCTTCGGCTATGGCGAGGCCGAGTCCGGTCGATTCCTTTTTCTTGCTTCCCTGGTAGAAACGTTCGAAGATATGCTCGCCGTCGAGAGGCCCGGCCTGTCCCGTGTTGGCGATAGTCAGCGAGTTTGCCTGGATCGTGACGCGGACGTGTCCTTTCTCCCTGTTATGGATAAAAGCGTTTTTCAGCAGGTTGGAGACGAGCGCCTCCGCCAGTGTCTCGTTCATCGTGATTGTCAGGTTGCCTTGCTCTTCAAGCGAAACTACCGTGTCGTAGTGGCTGAATATCTCTTTGTAGTCATCCAGCAGCCGTTTGGCGATGCTGTTGATTTCGACCGGACGGCTGTCGGTGAATTGCCCGTTGTCGATCCGGGAGAGGAACAGCAGGGATTTGTTCAGCCGGACGATGTAGTTCAGCGTGTGCTTGGTCTTGAACAGTTCTTCCATTTGTTCCTCCGTCAGTTCCGTGTTGTCGAGCAGCCATTCGATACGGTTGCTGCAAACGGCGAGCGGCGTCTGGAGTTCGTGCGAAGCGTTGCCGATGAATTGTTTCTGCTGTTTGAATAGCTGTTCCGAACGTTCGACGGCTTGGGCGGCAGCCTCGTTCAGCCTGCGGAATTCCGGGATAGTGGTGTCATTGGGAACCGGTTCGTGCTGCTTGCCCGGCAAATAACTGTCCAGCCAGTGCAATAGCGCGTACAACGGGCGCAGGCTCCGGTAGAACACCCAGATGCAGACCGTAAGCAGGGTGACCAGCAAGACGATGTAGAGAAAGAGGATCCAGTTGGCGACGGCCTCCCGTAGATCTTCTTTTTCAAAAGAGGGAGTCGAGACTTCCAACAGGAAATAATTGTCGTCCTTGTCGGTGAAGATGGTCCGCAGCACGCGTGCCGGTTCGGTCTCTTCCTTTTCCTTTATATATATGTCGGCGTCGTAGTATTCGATCGCCGGGTATTGTCCGGCTTCTTCCTGGCTGATGGGACGGATGGAATAGCTGTTGTTGGTCCCGTCGTTTTTCGAAGGGAGCTCTTTGCCGGCAAGCGAGCGGATGATGATCGTCTCGGAGTAATCTTCTAAGGCGTCGTCTACCTCGTCGTTGATCTCGTCGATCATGGTGAAGTAGAAGAAAACCGTCCATACCGTCAGGACAGCCAGCAACGCCAGGGACAGGCGGATCAATATGCGGTAAATCAGTTTCATCTCTGCCGTGCCTTATTCTTCTTCGTTGATGACTAATTTATATCCGAAGCCGTAGATGGAGCGGATTTCGACTGTCGCGCCCGCCTTCTTTAGCTGCTGGCGCAGGTTCTTGACCTGTGCATAGACGAAATGGAAACTGTCAGCCTGGTCGATATGGTCGCCCCAGACCGCCTCGGCCAGTACGGCTTTGTCGATGATATGGTTCGGGCGGTTGGCGAAATAGAACAGGATGTCGTATTCTTTCTTGAGAAGTTCCATCTCCTTGTCGTCGACGAATACCCGGAAACTGTCCGGCTCGATCCGCAGGTTTCCCAGCCGGAGGGAGCGCGAGCCGTCGCCACGCTGTCGTCTCAGTACGCTTTTGATCCGGGCGTTCAGTTCGGCCAGGTGGAAGGGCTTCGGGAGGTAGTCGTCCGCTCCCTGTTCCAGCCCTAAGACCTTGTCCTCGATGGAGTCGCGGGCGGAGATGATGATGACGCTCTCCCGCTTCTGCTGCTCCTTGAGCATCTCCAACAGCTTCAAGCCGTTCCCGTCCGGCAGCATGATGTCGAGCAGGATGCAGTCGTAGCTGTAGTCTGCTATTTTCAGGCTCGCTTCGCGGAAGGTGGCCGCCGTCTCCACTACATATCGCTCTTTAACCAGTGTTTTCTGCATCAGTTCCCTGAGCGAAGGTTCGTCTTCTACTATTAAAATCTTCATAAATATCGCCTTATCTGTATCCAAAGATACGAAGCGAATTTAAAATAAACTTGAAATGATCATTTTAAAAAGGCAAACAACTGTCGAATCTCATGATTTTTAATTAAGTTTGCCAGTCCGTTCAAGGATACGATTCTAAAACCAATATTATAAATTAAAATACAAACGCTATGGCAACAACTCCTTTCAAGTATCAGGCTCCGTTCCCATTGGGCCCGGATACGACAGAGTATTATCTGCTTACAAAAGATTATGTTTCGGTTTCCGAGTTCGAAGGAACCCCGGTTCTGAAAGTAGCGAAAGAAGGTCTTACGGCAATGGCTAATGCCGCTTTCCGTGATGTTTCCTTTATGCTTCGCCGTTCGCACAACGAACAGGTGGCTAAGATCCTGAGCGATCCGGAAGCAAGTGATAACGATAAATATGTAGCCTTGACTTTCCTGCGTAACGCAGAAGTTGCTGCTAAGGGTGTACTTCCTTTCTGCCAGGATACCGGTACGGCTATCATCCACGGCGAAAAGGGACAGCAGGTGTGGACAGGCTACTGCGACGAAGAAGCGCTTTCGTTGGGTGTTTATAAAACCTATACGGAAGAAAACCTGCGCTATTCGCAGAACGCTCCCCTGAACATGTACGACGAAGTGAACACCAAGTGCAACCTGCCGGCCCAGATCGACATCGAAGCTACGGAAGGCATGGAATATAAATTCCTGTGCGTGACAAAGGGCGGCGGTTCCGCTAACAAGACTTACCTGTACCAGGAAACAAAGGCGATCCTGAATCCGGGCACTTTGGTCCCCTTCATCATCGAAAAGATCAAGACATTGGGTACGGCTGCTTGCCCTCCTTATCATATCGCAGTGGTTATCGGCGGTACTTCTGCCGAGAAGAACCTGCTGACGGTGAAGCTGGCTTCTACTCATTATTATGACGAATTGCCTACGACCGGTAACGAGTATGGCCGTGCTTTCCGGGATATCGAACTGGAAAAAGAAGTGCTGGCTGAAGTTCACAATATCGGTTTGGGCGCACAGTTCGGCGGCAAGTATCTGGCACATGATATCCGGATCATCCGCCTGCCGCGCCACGGCGCTTCCTGTCCGGTCGGTTTGGGCGTTAGCTGCTCGGCTGACCGTAACGTGAAATGCAAGATCAACAAAGACGGTATCTGGATCGAGAAATTGGACAGCCATCCGGGCGAACTGATCCCGGCTGAACTGCGCCAAGCTGGCGAAGGCGATGCTGTCAAGATCAACCTGAACCAGCCGATGGCCGATATCCTGAAAGAATTGGATAAATATCCGGTGGCAACACGCCTGTCTCTGAACGGTACGATCATCGTAGGCCGCGACATCGCTCACGCCAAGCTGAAAGAACGCCTGGACCGCGGTGAAGACCTGCCTCAGTATATCAAGGATCATCCTATCTATTATGCCGGCCCGGCCAAGACTCCGGCTGGTATGGCTTGCGGTTCTATGGGCCCGACGACTGCCGGTCGTATGGACTCGTATGTCGGCCTGTTCCAGAGCCACGGCGGCAGCATGGTTATGTTGGCGAAAGGTAACCGTAGCCAGCAGGTGACGGATGCTTGCCAGAAATATGGCGGTTTCTATTTAGGAAGTATCGGTGGCCCGGCTGCTATCTTAGCGCAGAACAACATCAAGAGCATCGAATGTGTCGAATATCCCGAATTGGGCATGGAAGCTATCTGGAAGATCGAAGTGGAAGACTTCCCCGCATTCATCCTGGTAGACAACAAGGGTAACGATTTCTTCAAACAGATCAAACCGCGTTGCACTTGCAGCAAGTAAGACCTACTTTACGTTCATATAATTAAAGAGAGGGAGTGGAAAAATTCATTCCCTCTTTTTTGTTGAAGGACGATGTCTCTTATTTGATTTTTCCAATTGAACACGGATCTTTGTAGTAAATCCTTTTTATCCCCAAAACCTAAGGGGAATGTTGTATAAACGACCTTGTTTTGTCCTGTAACCCACATGTTTTGGAAAATTATGCGTGTTTTTTCTTGTTGATTCGGAAAACCTATTTACCTTTGCAACGATTCCGTAGTGGGCAGCGGCCCACGGAGCGCGGGATCAATTACATATTGTAAGCATTTTACGAAGATTATTCCTGTTCGAAAAAATCTGGAAAATTTTTTAGCTTAGTGGAATAATGGACAGTAAATGCTTGCGCTGGTTACGTATATAACGTGTCTCCCCATCTTAGATGGAGGGATTGTATTATGTCGTATAAGGCGCGGGCTATTGTTCTATTATTACTAAGCGGGCTTTTCCAGATGCCTTCGAATAAATAATAGACAATTGACCCGCGTTTTTTTTATGCCCGTTCATAATCCTCGCGGGGAGTTGTTTTTCTCCTTCGTAAAATTAGTTGTTGGATTTTTATACACTATTTTATTAACAATTAATTTTTAATGATTATGAACAAGAGATTTTCTACTCTTTTGGCTGCCGCTCTGGTAGCCGGTGGTTTGTCTTCGACGGTGATGGCAGCTGATACAACACCGGACAAGGACAAATATTATCGTTTGGAAGATGGGTCGTCTAACGTTTTAGGTGTTGATGCTCTGAAAACCGATAGTTTAGTTTTAGCTGCAAAAGGAACTTCATTAGACGATCGTTTCTTTTGGACAATTACAAAAGAAAATACAGCTACAGCGACTGATGTTTACAAATTGGTAAATAAGGAAACAAAAGCTGTCTTATCTTTGGCTATCCCAGGTAGAACAACTGAAACAGGCAAAACCGGAAATGTTGCTGCAGCCCTTATCAAAGCGAATGGTGTTTTGAATCAATGGGTAAACAGTTCTGCTGCTGCTTGGGGAAGCGCGGGAAAATTTACGGCTTATAAAGATGGTAAAGAGTACGGTTTGGTTACGGTTAAAAACCTTTGGGGTGGTGCGGTAACAAGTGCAGTCGTTGCTGTTGCACAATTAAACGGAAGTGGTGCAACTGTCGCTGCTGAAACAGGTGCTACAGTATTACAATTGAAACTTGTTGACGACAACGATCCTGTTGATCTGACTGCAAAAGACCTGAATGCAAAGAAAAACGCAAAAGGTTTCGATTTGACATTCACTCCGAATTCAGACGATAATATTTTCTCTGGAAAGACTTTGCAGGCGTTGTCTGTTACGGGAACAAGTGTGTCTTATGCAAGAGACAATGATAATAATGAAAAAACAGCCAATTTGACTATTGCAGCCACATCCGCTGATATCGCTTTTGATGGAACAGATGCAACAAACAAGATTGTCTTTTTAGCTACAGGCAAGACTGTAACAAACGGGGCTAAACAAACTGTTAAGTATTTTGCAGTTGTCGATACTGCTTATATCGCAGGTACAACTCAATTCGCATTTACAGAAGATACAATCGGTATTTCTACAGATGGAAAGAGTTTGGTTCCGGCTGAAGGACGTGACTTGGCTTCTTATATGTTCTCGGTTTCTTACAACTATTCTAAAGGCAATGTAGATATCTATCCTCTTGTTGTACCTACAGCTCCTGGAGATAATGAATATTGGGGCGATGTTGAAAAGAAAGGTACTTATGCCGCTACTATTAGTGCAGAAAACACTGCTTTGGATGTAACGGCTGCCACAGATGGTTACCTGGCATTCATCAACGTATTGAAAGATGCTAAAGCACTGACTTTGGATGCAAAAGCTACAGTTGAAGCATTGGAAGCCTACAAGAACATGTCCATCACTTTCGGTTCTTCTACCGCAGTTAAGAACCTTGATACGAAGGTTGCTTATTTCGTAAAAGAAATGGATGAAGATAACAAGGCTACAGGTAACTATTGGGTTGCCGGTGACGCTAAATCTGCTGCTGCTTCTGCTTATGTTCCTTCAACACAGTGGAATTTGGTTTCTAATGGTGGCACTTCTTACAAGTTGGTTAACCGCGAAAGTGGAAAAGAACTGTCTGGTGCTAATGGGACAGCTTATGATGTTGATGCTGCCAATGGAGTGTATATGATCGGTTCTAAGACTGTTACTTTGGTTAAATGCCCGGAAGCTACAGGCAACTATGTCGGTTATAAGAAATTCTCTGCTTCCCAGGTTGACAATCTGACATTTGCTATTCAGGTTCAGGCTTTGAGCAATGATCCTGTCTATCTGACGACAAAAGACTCTGCTATCGTTGCAACTGTTGATGCAGACAAGAAAGTAATGTTCCGCCTGAAACCGAATAAAGAAATGAAGTTTGGTGATGCTGAAAATGATTCTTTGAAACGTACTTCTTATATGTTGTTGAGTGCCGACAAGAAATCTTATCTGGCTTATGACAAGGCATTGAAATCTTATAAGATGACTTCTGTAGCATGGGAAAATGCGAATGCAACAGATGCAACAGCAGTGCTGGCTACTTCTAAAACGGATACTGCTTTTGTTTACTTCCAGGCTGTAGGCAAAGACAAATATTCTTTGGTTATGGAAAAGATCTATACGCCGACTGCAAAAGTGACTGCAGGTTCTGGTATTACTATCGATGGTGCTTATGGCACAAAGTTTACTATTGCTCAAAATACAGAAGCCGGTGTTCGTACGCAGAGCGGTTTGTATGACCAGAAAGTATCTGTAAACATCACCGACGGCGCTGTTAGTCAGACTGAATACGACAACGTAGCATCCAACACTGTATTTATGATCGAAGACGGTACTCCTGATTACGACAAGACAATCCAGAAACCGGCTCACCAGACTATCACGCTGTCAACAGACAATGCAATGGCTCTGACAATCACATCAGACAACTTTGCCGCCCTGAAACGCGTAGGCCAGGAACTGAAAGCTGATTACACGATCGATAACCTGAAGATGTATATCGACACAGCAACGATGGCTGATGTAAACAAACCGTTGTACTACATTGCTACAGGCCAGAATATCTCTGACGACTGCAAGGCTAAGGGTGAAATGAACTATCTGGTATCTTTCGAAGATTCTGTAAAGATTGACGGTTACACAAGTGAGACTCTTCCTCGCGTCGGATTCCTGGAAGGTGTTGTTGAAGCCGATACAATCACATTGTTCAACGGACATGCTATTGCTGATAAAGACACTGTAGTTATCAAGAAGAATCATGTAAACATTGCCAACTGGGCATTCACTGCTAACGAAAACGGTTCCATCTCTCTGGAAAACCAGAAATCAAACAAATTCGTTGCCGTTCGTAATGATGTATTGGTAATGGTTCCGAGCATCAATGAAGCTGCTCAGTTCAATATGGCTGCAACAGAAGCTCCTACCGCAAACGAAGGCGTAGAAGTATCTGAAGTAGCGGTTATCGCAGGCGAAGGCCAGGTAACCATCGCTAACGCTGCCGGCAAGAAGGTTGTTGTAAGCAACATCTTAGGCCAGGTAGTAGCTAACACGGTTCTTACTTCCGACAACGCTGTAATCGCTGCTCCCCAGGGTGTAGTCGTAGTAGCTGTCGAAGGCGAAGAAGCTGTCAAAGCAATTGTAAAATAAAAGAAACACACAAATTTCCCTTGCCGGGGGATTGATCCCCTGGCAAAAGGAAGATATTTTATAATCAAATAATTCTAAAGTGTTTGGCCGCGTACCGTGAAAACGGCAATTACCCTGCGACAGGCGAACAAGCGGTCAGATTTAATATTAATAATACTAAAGTATATTGAAATTAAAAGTTCAATGTAGCCTGTAGCCCTGTGAAGGACGAAAGCATACAGAAAACAAGCCCCGGAGGTGATCGACATCTTCGGGGCTTCGTTTTTCCATCTCATTCATTCATATAAGCGCATAGAAATTCTGTCAAGTAGCGAAATAATGGCCGAAATTTGTCTCAACGATGGTCATTGGTGGTCGAAATGGACGTGAATGATGTCGGAAATAGCAGAAAAAAGGAGGGATTTGAACTGAAGAAACGATGGAAAAAGCCTCTTTTTTGCGTAGTTGAGCAAACTTTTGGACAGCAGGAGGGAGCATGGATAGAAATATCGGCGGAGGTTAATGACTTTGTTATCATTGTGCTACGAGTTATGGGGGTGGACGTGGTGGACGTTAAAATGCACTTTTGTAACTTTATATGTAATGGTCATTGGTATTAGGTAGAATAAAACCATTACCATTGTGTATAAAGTATTGAAAACGCAAAATAACGTCCACCACGTCCACCCCTTTTTGCCTCCCGTCCGAAAAAAACGGCTCCCGTCCCAAAAAATAGGGGGCGGGAGCCGTTTGGAAATTATACACGTATGTGTTTTTACTGATTCTTAATCCTGGCGTTCGCGGCGAGGACCACGGTCTCCGCGATCCTGACGGGGGCCACGATCTCCACGTTCCGGTCTCGGACCGCGTTCGGGTCTCGGCGGACGTTCTTCGTAACCTTCCGGTTTCGGCAGCAGGACTTTGTGGGATAATTTGAATTTGCCTGTCTTGGCGTCGATGTCTACCAACTTGACGCTGATAGTATCACCTTCTTTCAAACCGGCCTGTTCAACTGTTTCCAGACGTTTCCAGTCGATTTCGGAAATATGCAGCAGACCGTCTTTGCCCGGCATAAATTCAACGAACGCACCGTAAGGCATGACAGATGAAATCTTTCCTTCGTAAACTTCGCCGATTTCAGGAACCGCAACAATGCCTTTGATGGCGCGGATAGCAGCATCGATTGTTGCTTTATTTGTTCCGGAGATTTCGATTTTACCAACTCCGTCTTCTTCCTCGATAGCAATAACGGCGCCTGTTTTTTCCTGGATGCCCTGGATGATCTTACCGCCCGGACCGATTACGGCGCCGATAAATTCTTTACCGATCGTCATTGTTTCGATTCTCGGAGCGTGAGGTTTCAGATCCGAACGAACTTCCGGCTGGGCTTCTGTGATCTTGCCCAAGATGTGCATGCGGCCTTCTTTTGCCTGTGCCAATGCGTTTTCAAGAATTTCGTATGACAGACCGTCTACCTTGATGTCCATCTGGGTGGCAGTGATACCGTCTTTTGTGCCTGTTACCTTGAAGTCCATATCGCCCAAGTGGTCTTCATCGCCTAAGATATCGGACAGGATAGCGTAGTTCTGGCCTTTGTTTTCAGAGATCAGACCCATTGCGATACCGGATACCGGCTTCTTCATCGGGACGCCTGCATCTCTCAACGCCAGCGTGCCGGCACATACGGTTGCCATTGAAGAGGAACCGTTAGACTCTAAGATATCGGAGATCACGCGTACCACGTAAGGATAGTCTGTCGGGATCATCCGTTTCAATGCACGGTGAGCCAGGTTTCCGTGACCGACTTCGCGACGTCCTACACCGCGGGAAGCTTTTGCTTCGCCTGTAGAGAACGGAGGGAAGTTGTAATGTAACAGGAAACGTTCTTTTCCGTGGTTCAGTACATCGTCGATCATCTTTTCATCGGATTTTGTACCTAAAGTGACAGTCGAGAGTGACTGTGTTTCTCCACGTGTAAAGATTGCAGAACCGTGAGGACCGGGCAGACAGTCTGTTTCGATCCAGATCGGACGGATTTCAGTAGTCTTACGGCCATCCAGACGCTTTCCTTCATCCAGGATAGCACGGCGCATCGCTTCTTTTTCTACATCGTGGTAATAGCGGCCGATCATTTCGGCTTTTTCGTCCGTCAGCTCTTCTTCGGAGAACTGGGCTTTATATTCTTCAACGATTGCTTCGAATGCTTCGGCACGCTGATGTTTGTCTGTGCCGGATGTTGCAACGGCATAGGCCTTGGCATAACATTTTTCGTGTACGTCCTTGCGCAATTCGTCGTCGTTTACTTCGTGGCAGTATTCGCGTTTAACCAGTTTGCCGCAAGCTTCAGACAGTTCGAGCTGGGCCTTGCACTGTACTTTGATTGCTTCGTGTGCAACTTTGATAGCTTCCAGCATTTCCGATTCCTGGACTTCGTCCATTTCGCCTTCCACCATCATGATGTTGTCAAGCGTAGCACCCACCATAATATCAATATCTGCTTTTTCCAATTCAGAGAACGTGGGGTTAACTACATACTTGCCATCGATACGTGCGACACGGCATTCGGAGATCGGTCCGTTGAAAGGAATATCCGATACGGCCAATGCAGCGGAAGCCGCTAATCCGGCCAGCGCATCCGGCATATCTTCACCGTCAGCGGAGAATAATATAACATTCACATATACTTCGGCGTGATAATTATCCGGGAAAAGAGGACGGAGGGCGCGGTCAACCAAACGGGAAGTCAGGATTTCGTAGTCTGAAGCTTTACCTTCTCTTTTTGTAAAACCACCCGGAAAACGGCCAAATGCCGAGAATTTTTCTTTGTACTCTACTTGTAACGGCATGAAGTCAACACCCGGGTTTGCATCTTTAGCGGCGCAAACAGTTGCCAGCAACACGGTGTTGCCCATACGCACGGTAACTGAACCGTCCGCCTGTTTTGCCAATTTCCCGGTTTCGATGGTGATGGTTCTTCCATCAGCCAATTCGATCGTCTTGTTAATTGGATTAAGCATAATCTTTTTCTTATTTTTCTATCTGTAAAAATTGGTGCAAATGTAATGAAAGTTTATCTGTAAACGTGTGAAAATGAAAATAAAAAACATGAGAAATGCTCTTTTTTATAAAAATAGCGGGAAGATTTAGCGAATAATAGTGCCACAATTGTAAATTAATGTATATTTGCAGCGGATTAAAACAAGAAGTAAAGATATGATGAAACAAATATCCACACGACTGTTGACTGCTTTAGGACTGTGTATGTTCTTATTCTCAGCTTGTAACAACTCCTCCGAATTTACAGTGAAGGGAGTCGTGACAGGGGCTGACGGTCAGCTTATGTATTTAGAAAATGTCGGAATCTCGAATGTGGTGACACTCGATTCCATCAAGTTGGCTCCCGGCGGGAAGTTCAAGTTTACGGAAAAACGTCCTGAGTATCCGGACTTTTACCGGTTGCGTCTGAATAACCAGTTGATAAACTTCGCTGTCGATTCGACCGAAACTATTTCCTTCGTCGCTGACGCCGGTACTTTCGCAACTTCCTATTCTGTGGAAGGGTCTGAAAACTCAAAAGCGATAAAGACGATCACCTTGGCGCAATTGGATGCGAATCAGGCTATCAGCCGCCTGCGAAAGGAGTATGAAGATAAGATGATTTCAGATACGACCTATCGTACGAAGGTTTTGGCTGCTGCCGACGCTTATAAAGAAGTCGCGCGGAAATATATTTATTCGGCGCCGATGTCCACGGCAGCCTATTTTGCTTTGTTCCAGCAGATCGACGGTTTGTTGTTCTTTGATTTGTACGATAGGAATGATGTCAAAGCATACGGGGCGGTTGCAACCAGCTACGATCATACTTATCCGGAAAGCCCGCGTTCGAAACATTTGTACAACCTGACACTGCAATCCATGAAGGTCTTGCGCGCTCAACGTCCTGTCGATTACAGCAATGTGGAGACAAAGGAGATTTCATTCCTTGATATCGAATTGCCGGATGTTCGGGGCGAAGTGGTAAAACTGTCTACGGTTGCTCCCGGCAAGGCTGTTTTGATAAACTTTACGGCTTATCAGACAGAATGGTCGCCGGCTTTGAATATGGCATTGGGTGAATTGTACACGAAGTACCATGACCAGGGACTTGAGATTTATCAGGTATCGCTGGATAGTGATTTTCATTTCTGGAGAAACGGGGCGTCCCATTTGCCGTGGATTACTGTCCGCGACCCGCAGTCTGTTTATTCGCAGGTGGCAGGTTTGTATAATGTGAAACAACTGCCTGCTATTTTCATCCTTGACCGTAAGGGAAACCTGGTTAAGCGTGTCGAAGACGTGAAGAAACTGGAATCGGATGTGAAAAAGGTACTTTAATGTCCTGTTGCTAACATTCAGATTTATATGTTGTAAAGCACTTTGAAAAGGTTGCTGGTTTTAAAAAGATCGTTTATCTTTGCAAAGTCTGAAAATACAGAAAAAAGGAGTTCCGGCCAAGCAGTTGGTCGGGATTCTTTTTTTATTATGCAATAATCAATAATAACATTTTAAATAAATAGGAGGATTTAGTATGGCAGTGAGCTATATGACGAAAGATGGTTATGATAAGATTTTAGCTGAAATCAATTATCTGGAAACCGTGAAACGTCCGGAAATATCTGCCCAGATTGCAGAGGCCCGTGACAAAGGAGATTTGTCTGAAAATGCTGAGTATGACGCAGCAAAGGAAGCACAAGGTATTATGGAAGCAAAGCTTGCCCAGTTGAAGGGCTTGATCTCTAATGCCCGCCTGATAGACGAAACTCGTGTTCAAACAGACGAAGTTCAGATCCTTAACAAGGTGAAGATCAAGAACACCAAGAATAATGCAGTCATGACGTACACTTTGGTCTCAGATTCGGAAGCAAACCTGAAAGAAGGCAAGATTGCGGTCAGCACTCCGATTGCGCAGGGGCTGATGGGGAAAAAGGTAGGCGATATTGTGGAAATCAAAGTCCCATCCGGTATGATGAGCTTTGAAATTATGGATATATCGATTTAATAATATAACGTTATGGCATCTATATTCAGTAGGATTGTGGCGGGTGAGATCCCTTGCCATAAAGTTGCGGAAGACGAAGAGTTCTTCGCTTTTCTGGACATCAACCCGGTAGCTGCCGGCCATACGCTGGTGATACCGAAAAAAGAGGTCGACTATATTTTCGACATAGATGATCCTATGCTCGGACGTATGATGGCATTTGCCAAACGGGTGGCTCGTGCACAGGAAGCTGCTATTCCCTGCAAACGGGTCGGTTTGGCTGTAATGGGTCTGGAAGTCCCTCATGCGCATATTCATTTAATTCCGATCCGGAAGGAGTCGGATATGTATTTTGGCGGAAAAAAAATGGAGGTTACCCAGGACGTGCTCGCAGACACCGCTGCACGGATAAGAAATGCCTTTAAATAAATGATGTAAAGTCTTTTTGATATAAAAACTTTATGTATATTTGTAACCGCTTCTTCCTCTGTATGACAATATTGAGAGGGAAGAAGCGGTTTTTTGGTAAAGATTCATTAGTGGTTTTTACTCATAAATTTGTTAACCTTAGAAGAAAGGCCCTCCTTGTGAAAGGACGGCCTTCTTTTTTAAACACACAATCATCGTTATACGCAATTTCTTAATCTACTTTGGTTATGGAACCGCTCCCGACAATGCTCTTTTCCTTTATCTCCGGATTCCCTTTGTACCGGATAGTTCCGCTTCCGGCCATTTTGGTGGATATTGCTTTATTTACGGTAATCTCGATATGGGTACTGCCGGCGGCCTTGCAATTAAGTTTTTCGGTTTCCAGGTCGAACGCTTTGATTTTGCAGCTACCGGCATTTTTCATGTTCATATTTTCTGTTTTACCGCTTAGATAGACCGTTCCGCTACCAGCAATTTCGCAATCTAAGCGAGTGATAGTGATAGAATCGGCTCTTATGGTTCCTCCTCCTGCAAATTTAATTTCCAGTTTGTCGCCGGTGATACCTTTGCCTAAGTCGCAATTGCCTCCGCCTGCCATTTTAAACTTTTTCAGGGCGGTCGAGTTGGTTGTCACAATAAGGCGGGTAGGGTTGATGCCGGTATGCCTGTTTTTGGGGCGAACGACCAATTCTTTGCTATTGGAATTGATTTCCAGGATATCCATGATATTCTGGTCTGTTTCAACTTTCAAATAGGGGGCGTCGTCCGATTGCATATACTTGAGGTCGATGTTTTCTCCCTCGATTTGTATCTCATCGTAATCCCCTATCGGGATTTCCTTGCTTACGACATTGCCGTCTCCGGAAACTTTGTTTATATGGCAGGAGCATAAAAGCCCTGCCATGAGCGTGAATGCCAGTATAAATGAATATGACTGTTTCATAATCGTACTGTTTAATGGATTATATATTGAAAAAATTATACCAGGGCAATGTGCTCCATCCGTTTATTCCGGTCTGATAGAAGTAGATGATGCATAGTACCACGGATACTAACCATAAGATCAGCAGCGTCCATTTTGCCGTGTTGGGCAATGGCTTTGCTTTGAACAACTGCATGCAGATTGCATATACCAGGGCAAAGATAGGGATGCCGATCAGCAGGATGAAACCGATACATCCCATGATGGCCAATGGAATAGGCGCTCCCGCTATCAGATCGGCTCCGAATGGCGACAATTGATATAGGAAGCCTGTACCTCCGGCAATAAGGGCAAAGGTGACGACAACCAATATAAAGGCAACAAGCAATAATGGCGGCAGCAGAATGATCCCGATCAGTATGGCCAGGAATTTGAGGATGAAACCTACCACGCCGACAAACAAGTCTGCTAATTTTTGCAGAAAGCTTCTCGGCTTGTCGGAACTCATATAATCATTTACATTATTGCTAACCTTCTCGAAACCGTCCGTAACCGTTTTGCCTATGTTTTCGAGGGTGACACTTTGTCCGCGCATCATCAGCTTGTCGGCTGCGGTCCGTGCCAATGGCATTACCAGCCATAATATAAGGTACAGGATGATGATCGGTGCATAAGGAATGAAAAGCAGGATAATCATGGCAAGGCGTACGGCCGTCACATCCCATCCCATATAAGCGGCGATACCGCCGGCTACACCTCCCAATACCCGGTTATCCGGATCGCGCATCAGCTTTTTCGGACCTCTGGGGATTTCTTCTTCCTGGAAGGCGTGCGTTTTGGCTTCTTCCTTATATTCTTTTTCTTCTTCACCTTCGAACAATTCTTCCGGCTTGCCCATGCGCTTGATCACTTCTTCGACATGCTCGATCGTGATCACTTCATGGCCCAGCCGAACCCGTTCGTTGAACAGTTCGGAGATACGCATTTCAAAATCGTTCATAATTTCTTCCGAACCCTCTTCTTTGCGGAAGTGGATGCGGAGGTTTGCCAGATATTTATCGAGCAGTTGATATGCATCTTCGTCAATGTGGAAAACCGTTCCTCCCAAATTAACTGTCAGTGTCTTCTTCATTGTTTTCTGATTTTAATTGTTTCTGATGTGGTTTATTGTATCGTTCAGTTCCTGCCAGGATGTTTCCAGTTCCCCAAGGAATTCTTCTCCCTTCGGGGTGAGCTGGTAATACTTGCGAGGCGGTCCTTGAGTAGATTCTATCCACTGGTAACTTAACAGTTCGCTGTTCTTTAATCTTGTCAACAGAGGATATAGGGTCCCTTCCACTACGATCAATTTAGCTTCCTGTAACTTCTGGATAATGTCAGAGGTATACGCCGGCTCTTTTTTGAGGAGCAATAGGATACAATATTCCAATGTCCCCTTTCTCATTTGTGATTTTACGTTCTCTGCATTCATTTTATTTTGTTTTACGCTACAAATATATGTATTGCCTATGTACTATGCAATACATACTACTATGTTTATCCTAAATTAACATTAATATTGCACAAATCGGACGTTTTTGTGTAAAAAATAGGCTAATCTCATGACAAATAGAATAGAAAACTGTACTTTTGCACCATCAATTCAAAACAAAGAATTATGATTTACTACCATTATGCCGAATTGGTTCATCGACAGGCAGAAAAATATGGTTCCCGTACTGCATTGAAACATCGTGATAATGCAACCGGGAAATGGTTAAAAATATCTTGGAAGGAATTCTCTGAAAAAGTGATGCTTACGGCTAAGGCAATGGCCGAATTCGGGATAGGAGTACAGGAGAATATCGGGGTTTATTCGCAGAATATGCCACAATGCTTTTATACGGATTTCGGAGCATACGCGAACCGTGTGGTTTCTATTCCGATGTACGCGACAAATTCTCCGGGACAGATCGAGTATATAATCAATGATGCCCATATACATACTTTGTTTGTCGGCGAACAGTTGCAGTATAATAATGCATTCAAGGTGCAGAAAGATTCTCAATACCTGAAGCGCCTGGTTGTGTTTGATCCGGCTGTCAAGTTGAACCCGGAAGACAAGGCTTCGATTTATTTTGACGATTTCCTGCGGCTGGGCGATAATGCGCATGCCGAGACAACGGTAAAGATCCGCATGAACGAAGCGGTCCCGGAAGACCTGGCTACCATTATATATACTTCCGGGACGACCGGCGAGTCGAAAGGGGTGATGCTCCCTCATTCCAGTTATCTGGAAGCCATGCGTATCCATGACATCCGTCTCCCGATGGTAACGGATAAGGACCTTTCCATGTGCTTCCTGCCGCTGACTCATATTTTTGAAAAGGCGTGGTCTTACTATTGCCTGCATAAGGGAGTGGTGATTGCGATCAATCAAGATCCTAAAATGATCCAGAAGACATTGCCGGAGGTACATCCTACATTGATGTGCAACGTCCCTCGTTTCTGGGAGAAGGTATATTCCGGTGTGCACGAAAAGATCAACTCGTCGTCTCCCGCCATGAAGAAAATATTTTTGGATGCTATCGAAACCGGACGCAAGTATAACCTGGAATATAAGAATAAAGGCATCCCGGCTCCTTGCGGGTTGAAGCTGAAGTTCGGAATGTATAATAAGACCGTTTTCAATTTGCTGAAACGGGTGTTAGGGATCGAACGCGGCCGTTTTTTCCCGGTGGCCGGTGCGCCGCTTTCGGATACGGTCAATGAGTTTTTGCAGTCTGTCAATATCCCTATTGTGTATGGTTACGGTTTGAGCGAGACGACGGCGACCGTCTGTTTCTATCCTGAAATCGGATTTCAGTTCGGTTCGATCGGGGAAGTCATGCCGGATGTACAGGTACGGATCGATCCGGAGAATAGCGAGATCCTGGTAAAAGGCAAGACTGTGATGTCCGGTTACTATAATAAACCGGCTGAGAATGAGAAGGCGTTTACAGAAGACGGCTACTTCCGCACGGGAGATGCCGGGCGTATGGAAGGGAACACGTTGTTCTTTACCGAACGTATCAAAGACTTGTATAAAACGTCGAATGGCAAATACATCGCTCCGCAAGCGATTGAAATGGTTATGAGCGGTGACCAATATATCGAACAGATTGCTGTTATCGGTGACCAGCGTAAGTTTGTCAGTGCGTTGATCGTTCCCGCTTATCCGTTACTGGAAAAATATGCCGAAGAAAAGGGACTATCTGCCGGTAGCCGGGAAGAGCTTGTCCGGAATAAGGAAATCCTTCGCCTGATCGAGACACATATAGAGGAAAACCAGAAGAACCTGGCTTCTTATGAGAAGATCAAGCGTTTCACCTTGTTGCCTGAACCTTTTGCGATGGGGTGCGAACTGACGGATACGCTCAAGCTCCGCCGTTCTGTTATTTTGAAGAAATACGCGGATTCAATCGAAAAGATGTATGAAGAAGTTTCGACTCCTTCCTGATCATCCTTGGGAAGCGTGGCGATAACAAAAGCCCGACGGGAAATAAACTCCCCGTCGGGCTTTTGTCATTTCGGTAGAAAAAAGAGGAGTCTTGTGAGCAAATAGAAACGTTAAAAAATATTACTATTGCGGCTGATTCCGAATACATGCGGTAGAAATCCGATTTAGATGGGGTAGTAGTGACATTTTGATAGTCAGGAAAATTGAGTATCTTTGCCGGACAAATTTAAAAACAAGAATTTTTATGATCACATCAGACCAACTACACAATGTGTTGGAGCGCGAGCAAGCGCTGAGGGGGTATCTTTGACATAGATGGTAAGACCATCCAGTTAGAAGAAGAAGAGTTGCGCACTCATGATCCCGGTTTCTGGGAAGATGCCAAACGGGCAGAAGTCCAGATGAAGAAAGTAAAAGAACTGAAAAAGTGGATCGAACTTTACAACGAGGTTCATGCTGCAGCGGAAGAATTGCAGTTGGCTTATGATTATGTAAAAGAAGGGATCGTCAGCGAAGAAGAAGTTGATGAGGCTTATGGCAAAGCCATCCAGTTGGTGGAAAGCCT
Organism: Parabacteroides hominis; assembly: GCF_014287585.1. Taxonomy (GTDB): domain Bacteria; phylum Bacteroidota; class Bacteroidia; order Bacteroidales; family Tannerellaceae; genus Parabacteroides; species Parabacteroides hominis. Next base: position 112,624 of record NZ_JACOOJ010000010.1, read on the forward strand.
GGAATTCCGCAATATGTTGCGCCAGGAAGCCGACCAGATGAGTTGTGTGCTGAAGATCAACTCCGGTGCCGGCGGTACGGAAAGCCAGGACTGGGCTTCCATGTTGCTCCGTATGTATACGCGTTGGGCGGAGTCGAACGGATATAAGATTTCCGTCGCCAACTACCAGGAAGGAGATGAGGCCGGTATTAAGACGGCGACTCTCAACATCGAGGGCGACTATGCTTACGGGTATTTGAAGGGCGAAAACGGCGTGCATCGTCTGGTTCGTGTCTCTCCTTATAATGCACAAGGCAAGCGAATGACTTCATTTGCTTCTGTCTTTGTAACCCCGCTGGTCGACGATACGATCGAGGTGAAGATCGATCAGGCTGCCATCTCCTGGGATACGTTCCGTTCGGGAGGGGCCGGTGGGCAGAATGTGAACAAGGTGGAATCCGGCGTACGTCTGCGCTATCAGTTTAAAGATCCTTACACGGGCGAGGAAGAAGAAATCCTGATCGAGAATACGGAAACCCGCGACCAACCCAAGAACCGCGAGAACGCGATGCGACAGTTGCGCTCGATCTTGTACGATAAGGAATTGCAACATCGTATGGAAGAACAGGCGAAGGTGGAAGCCGGGAAGAAGAAGATCGAATGGGGTTCCCAGATCCGTAGCTACGTGTTCGACGACCGCCGTGTGAAAGATCATCGGACGAACTATCAGACATCCGACGTCAACGGTGTGATGGATGGTAAAATCGATGATTTCATCAAGGCTTACCTGATGGAGTTCGGTGCAGAGGAATCTGCTGAAAAGTAAGTTTTCTACATTAACATTTGCATATCTCGATTATAAATCGTAATATTGCACCCGATTTCAGAGCCACGCTCTGAACAGGTCCTATAGCTCAGTTGGTTAGAGCACCTGACTCATAATCAGGGAGTCCTTGGTTCAAGCCCAAGTGGGACCACTTTTAATAATGGTTTACAAAAGGAGATTGCCTATAGCAGGCGGTCTCCTTTTTTTATTTTGCAGATGTTCAGTTGTTTATGTTGTTCTCCGGAATAAGTGTTTTAACGAATTATTGGTTGTGGATGTAGGTAATTAGCATAAATGTAGGTAAGAAGATGGCGACTTATCGGATTTATCAAAAGGGGGAAAACGCCAAGGCTCTTATGTAGGAACATTATAATAAAATAATAATATTATAATGTTATTATTATGTTCTTCCCGGAGTTAGTCGTATATTTGCGGTGTAATACCATATCCCTGTAAAAAGTGATATGATAAATGTAATAATAAACTAACACACGGAGGTTTGAAAGATGGAAAGTAAAATCATTAAAGTGGGTACATCATTAGGACTAATCATTCCTGGACTTATGGTAAAGGAGTGTGATTTGAAATATGGCTCCAAAATAGAAATTGAACTAAAAAAAGGTGAACTGATAATTAAGAAGAAGGACTCAGTTCGAGAAGGTTGGGATGAAGCGTTTGCGCAATATGCAAAGGAAGGCGAAGACAAACAATTTCTGCCTGATGTTCTCGACTCTGAAGCTGATATGCTTTTGTAATCTTTTGCGGGTATGTTACTACAATAAATTATATCTAATTAAAAAAATGTCTATGAACAGGTCTGAAATTTATACTGTGAATCTTGATCCGACGATTGGGACCGAAATAAAGAAAACAAGACCGTGCGTAATTGTTTCTCCTGATGAGATGAATGCGCACCTTTTGACCGTTCAAGTAGTCCCCTTGACCTCGAAGGAAAGGAATATACCTTCAAGGGTGAAGATAGCATCTGCTTTGGCATCAGGATTAAAAGCTGATAGCTTTGCTGCTTTAGATCAACTTAAAACGATTGATAAACAAAGATGTGTGTCTTTCATTGGTAAAATATCCGAAGCTGAAGCTATGGAGATAGCTGATGTTTTATGTAAAATGTATCAGTATTAGATTCTTCTCACCCAAAGTGTACAACCCAAAGAGCAAGCTGCGCATGCCATAAAGACAATCCCCGTCGTAACCATCGTATTGCCCAGCCCGACTAAAGGAGACACCAATCCACCGAACCCGAAGCCGATCGTACCTAATAAAGCCGAAGCCGTGCCGGCATGCTCGCGTTCGCATTCCATTGCCAGGGCGGTAGTCGAGGTGAAAGAAAAGCCCATCATGAAAAGCAAGGCGATCAGCAATCCCTCGTATATCCAGAAATTGCAATTCTGATTCATGGTTATACATACGATAACGGAAAGGACAAGCATGCCTATACTGCTGACGAGCGTACTGTTTTCCGGCTGGCGGAATTTAACGGATAAGCCGGCGGCTAACCCGATCGCAACCGCATTGGCCGCGAAACAGATACTGAATCCGAAAGCGGAAAACCCGTAATGCTCCTGCACAATGAAAGGAGAAGAGGCAATATAGGTGAACAACACGCCCTGTGCAAATCCGAATTGAAGGACGTATGCCATATAACGCCGGTTTCGTAATACCCGACCGAAACTGGCAAACACGTTGCGCCACTTGGTTGCCCTGCGTTGTTCTTTTGGTAGCGATTCCCGGAATAGCCGGCTTCCCAGTAACAGGATGATTCCTAATGCCAGCAGCACCCAGAAGATACCTTTCCAGCCGATCCCTTCCGTCAAGCCCCCTCCGATGATCGGGGCGGCTACGGGAGCGACTCCGTTGATAGCCCCGATTATCGCAAGCGTCTTTGCTAATTCCTTTCCTGTGAACATATCTGTCGCGACAGAACGGGAGATTACGATACCGCCGGCGCCTGCAACCCCTTGTAGCAAGCGCAGCATTACAAACATCTCGATAGTGGGGGCAAAGATGCAACCTATCGTAGAAATGATAAAAAGATACATGGCTGCCAGCAATGGCGGGCGGCGTCCGTACTTATCACTTAGCGGGCCGAAAAAGATCTGTCCAGCCGCCAGCCCGATCATACTGGCTGTTAAGCCCAATTGTACCAACGAGGGTGTAGTCCTGAAATATTCCCCCATCAAAGGCAGACTGGGGAGGTACATGTCCGTGACAAACGGCCCGAATGCCGTCAACATCCCTAACAGGGTAAGGAGAAAAAGCTTGGAATTCCCATTTTTACTTTGTATGTCAATCATCTTTTTTCTTTTTTGTCTGATAAAACATGCAAAGGTACGTTCAAACGGGCAAGTACGATTGTCTAAAATATCCGTTTCTTTGGTTATTATCGGTCGCTTTTCAATACCGGATTCCCACTTCTTCACCTTCCCATTTGTCACAGAATACGGAAACAGGGAAATTGTTTTCATTATACTTATAGGTATAGGTTACGGTGGAGATATTTCCTTCTCTGTTTTCGGATGTTATCTTGGTTATATTATTCCGGCGGTTCAGGAACTGGATATTCTCAAAGTCATTCGAGTTGACATATTGATAGTACCACCAGCCTAAAAAGCACATGGGGAATTCCAGATGGCTGATACTGCCGGAAGCGTTATCATATTCGTAGGTATATTTTACCAGCAAGTTTGATTCGTTGTCGAACACTTCCTGCTTGAGCAGTTGCCGGGTGGCAGGATCGAAGGTCAGGAGAGCATACCGGTCGCCTTCCTTTATCTGCTTTTCTCCGTCTGCCGTTTGTTGGTAAATACCGGCGAAGGTTACTTTGAACGGCAATCCGTTCGTGTCGAGTTCGATCTCTTCCCTGTAACCGAAGTCTCCTGCCGGTTCGCCGCCTCTGCTGACTTCGTAGGTCTTGTCTCCGGTCTTGTCAAAATGCACCCAGGCATGTCCGTCGGCGACATCTTTGGGAGGCGTGTAGGATATGCCGGAAAATTCTCCGTCCTCATAATTGAAATGAGCTGCATGTCCGTCCGGATATTGAATCCGGTCGAACCGATTGCCGGAGTAAACGAAAGAAGCGGTAACCTGCCCGTTTGAAAGAAGGGCACTGGGCCGCCCGTCTATGCCTGTCAGCTCGATGCCGTCATTATCACTGCAGGAAGATAGACACAATCCGGCCATCAACAGGATGGCGGATGAAATAGTCGAAAGTAACTTGTTCATACTGATATCTGGTGTTTGTTTCTAATAATATGATGAATGGGAAGGAAAAAGGGTTGCATCATCTTGTATATTTTTCTTTGAGGATGTTTATATTTTGCTATTTTTGTGGAATGCTATAACCATCCGGTGGCTCGGATATAAAAAAGTAAGAAAATGGCAAAAGCGAATGTTACTTTGTATACGCTCATCGGAGATCCTGGCCGTGTCGTGAAAGCAATTCAGGAACGTTTTAAGGAGATGACTGAAGAACTTGTTTGTGAGGATGAAACGGTCGACCTGACTTTGCCGGATGGAACGCATGTCATCTTCTCGATCAAGCATCGGCAGAGCAAGCCGGATTTTATTGCTTCGCATACGTCCGGTATGGCCAATTATTTTTCTCAGGTGGAGACACCGCTGGCTGAACTGAAAGAAAATGTCTTGCGCCAGATACGCGTGTTCAACTGTGTGACGGGCATCACTTTCGATCTGGACGACAATGAAGACCGGACGAACTATATCCTGAACCGTTTGTTCGAGATTGCCGGAGACGTGACAGGCTTTCTGCTCTATCCGAGCATGCAGATCTTTACCGGTGAAGGAAAACTCCTTTTCTCTGTCAAAGGTGAAAGCCAGTTGACCGAGTTTATCCCGGTAGGGAATGCCGATTTACTGGATGGAAACCGGCCGGAAGAAGCTCAGGCCGATGTGGAAAGGCGTTTGCGCTCGATCGCGCTGCTCGAAGAGAAGCATATCCCTTATATGGAATATTTGCGTAGTGAAGCATTGGAAAGCGAAGCTCGTCTAAGAAGCCGGAAGGATATGGTACAACGGGCTGCTGCATTGTTTGCCGTAGCTCTCTATTCGGAAGTCATGCTCTCGGAAGGTTCAGGACGGGAAGAAGCTCTGTTCTATTTTAATAAGATGGAACAGTTATACGAGGTAGAATCCTTTATGACGCCCGGCGAAAAGGCGTATATCGATAATCCGAACCCGGAAGAACAGGAATGTATCCAGTTCGGATGGCGTTACGAATGTGTTGGTGTCCTGCTTTGGGCGGCAGGTGTTGTGGATGATTTGCCTTATCCGTCCGAGATTGTCGATGTTCCTGTCATCGCCGCCATTTTCTGGCAACATAAAGGCATCGGTGAACTGCTTTCGAAAGGTTTTCCCCGTCCGCAGTCCGAAATATTGGATGCTGCCGATATTACACTTCGGTATGATTGGGCTTGTGTGGAAGCGCGAATTCATGGAAAAGAAGCTCCGGCTTCACTAAATGGGGGCGTTGTTATGGAACGGCATTATGCCTTTAACTGGATTATCGGGGCGAATGGCGGTGCAGATTGGGATGATATCCAACCGAATACATGATATTAAATCTATCACGATATGAATAAACTATGGACTGCTGTAATACTTGTTCTTGGATTTGCATCCTGTTCCTCCAAGCAGGATGAATTGAGGACAGACTTTGAGAATCCACCGGAAGAATATCGCCCGATGCCGTTCTGGCATATCAACGGGCACATGACCCGTGCGGGCATCGAGAAAGAAGTGGGAGAAGCGAAAAGCCTTTCCGGCTTCGGAGGGGTGACGGTTTTGCCTGTCAGCCCCGGTACGCAATGGGGGACAGGTAAACCTTGTCCGGGAACCGAACCCGCTTATTTGAGTGACGAATATTTCGAACGCTATGCCGATATTCTTGATATTTCCGAAAAACAGGGCACGCAGGTTATCCTCTACGACGATATTGATTTCCCAAGCGGTTCGGCTGGCGGACGGTTACGCAAGGAATACCCGCAGTACGTCCGTAAATACCTGTCGAAAGAAGAATTTACGGTGAAAGGAAACCAACCGGTCAGCCGTCAACGTAAAGATACGGCATCTGTCCTGGCTGCCGTTTCCGCTTTGAATGAGCAGACGCGCGAGGTGCTGGACCTGGGGCCTTATATGAATGGTAACACCTTGACGTGGAAAGCTCCTGCCGGAGAATGGCGCGTGATGTTTTTCAACTGTGGCGTCAGCATGGATTCTTATCACGGGAACCTGGTGGATTATATGCAGCCCGAAGCAGTCTCCCAATTATTGGAAATGACCTATGGCGAATATGATAAGCGTTTCAATCGCTATTTCGGCAATGTGATTACGAAGACTTTCTTTGACGATGTGGGCTTTGTCCATCAGGAGAATGCATGGACGCCTGCCATTACCGGCATTTTTAAGGAGAAATACGGAAAGAACCCGGCGTTGTATTATCCGGCTTTGTTCTACGACATCGGACCGGAGACGGGTGCGGCGCGTGTCGCTTTCTTCGATATCCGCTCCGAACTGATGGCTGAAGGGTATGTGAAACAAGTATCGGAATGGTCGGGCAAACGGCGCTTGAGCAGCATGGGGCATCCGCCTGAAAACTACAGCCCTAACTCGGTGGTGGCGAACGGGGATATCTTGAAGTATTACCGGCATGTGCAGATACCGTTGTTGGATGCTATCTTTTTCTATGGCCGTGGCCTGAATGGCTTTAAACAAATCAGTTCGGCTGCCGACCGGGGAGATAAGCCGGTTGTGGGAGCCGAGTTGTGCGGCGCTTTTCCTGCGGATATGGATTCGCTGACTTTATACCGTGTGGCTCTTGAAGCGATGGTGCGGGGTGTCAGTTTTGTCGTGCCTCATGGAATGTGGTATACGACGGATGCGGACAAGATTCGCATCCCGCCGTTGATTGCTCCTGAAAATCCGTTGCTGCGGGATGCGTTGCCGAATTATAGTGCCTGTGTGGGCCGTTCCTGCCTCATCCTCCAAGGGGGCCGCCGGGTTTCGGACATCGCTTTGCTATGGCCGATCACTGCAATTCAGGCTGAAACGTATATAAACCGGGATGCCAATTCCGGCCTTCCGGTGGCAAACTGGTTGCCGGAGCACGTCAATCATCATGTACTGAGCGACCTGTTGACCAATAAACTTCGTCGTGATTTCACCTTTGTCCATCCGGAAGATTTGTGCAACGGCAAGATTACGGCTACCGGCAGTGAACTGGTCTTGAATAATGAAACGAATATCCAGCATTACAAAGTTCTTTTAATGCCGGGCGGCGATGTGATTTCGGCCGAAACGATGAAAGCGATCAAGCAATACTATGATAATGGGGGAAAAGTGGTTGCCACCTCTTCCCTTCCGAAGCGTGCCGCTGAATTTGGGAGAGATGAGGAAGTTGTTCGTCTGGTTACCGAAATGTTCGGTATCGACCCGTCTCAGGAAAGCTATTCGGACAAGTTCAATTCCAATGCAAACAAAGGTCGCTTGGCATTTCTGCATAATCCGACTCCCGAAACCCTTGCAGATTTGTTTACGCGCTGGGAGCTTCGTGCAGATATTGCTTTCGATGAATCGACTATACCGCCTGCTCAGATCGGTTTCCTGAATTATATTCATAAACAGAAGAAAGGCCGCGATTTTTATTACATCACCAATACGACCGGAAATACGGTTCACACGACCGTCTCTCTGCGTGGCAAATTCGACAATCTTGAATCCTGGAACCCGCACACCGGCAAAATCGAGCCCATTCGAAATTTCGAATTCGCCAAACAACCGGATGGCGGTTATGTGACAAACATCAAACTCTCGATGCCGCAAGTGTCGGGGGTGTTTATTGTGGGAAAGATGAAGGAATAAATAGAAAAGTAGAATAAATCCTTATATTTGTGTTTGATTAGATTATAATAAACAGAAATGTAAAGGATGTCGAGAGCTTCTGTAGATAAAAAAGACTTAAAAGATTTCGAGCAGTTATTCCATCAACTACAACCCCGGCTTTATGCCTATTGTTGTAAATATGTTGAAGATAACGAGCTCGCAAGGGATATTGTGCAGGAGTGTTTCATCAATTTGTGGGAAAATTATGAGAGTGTACAAATTTCTTATGAGTTTTATTTATTTAAGGCTGTACATAATCGTTGTTTGTCTTATTTTCGTTCAGAACGCATTCATACGGAATATGCAAGTTCTGTAAAGATGAGGATTAAAGAACTTGAAATACACCCTGAATTGCCTTATCCCCTGACTGAACTTTATGTGAAAGAGGTCAATACTTTACTCAAGGAGAGCGTTTCCAAGCTCCCTGAAAAATGTCGCTTGATTTTCATGATGAGCCGCTATCAGAATATGAAAAACCAGGAAATAGCCGATACTCTGGGTATTAGTGTCCGTACTGTAGATGCTCAGATATATAATGCTTTGAAAATATTAAAGATAAAATTGAAAGATTATTTGCCGATACTGATGCTGCTGTTCCCCCATTTTTTTGCAAAATAAAAAAAAAGTATACTTTTTTCTAAGTAGTAATCCTGACTTGTGCGTCATTCTTACAAAGAGCATGAGTTATGGAAGAATCAACCGATATATTAATTGTTTCTTATCTGAAAGGAGAGGCTACCAATGACCAGCAAAAAGAGTTATTGGCTTGGCTTGAGTTGAGTGAAGAAAACCGATTCTATTTCCGTTCAATCAAGGATGTTTATGATCTGGGACGGATAGAGTCTGATATACGTGACAGCCAAGTTGATCGGCAATGGCATAAATTTCTCGATAAAGTTTTTCCTGTGTATAATACAAATAGTTGGTTGAGAATAGGTCATATATTACTTCGTTATGCCGCTGTTTTTGCTTTCGGTCTTATTTGTATGCAATTGATTTCTTATTTTATTGGTGACAAGGAAACTTATTCGAAAGTGACCAAAGTAGAAACCGGGGTCGGTGAACGTTCAAAGGTGAGTTTGCCGGATGGTTCGATTGTTTGGGTGAATGCCTGTAGCTCGATTAGTTATGATGAATCTTTCGGGAAAGAGAATCGTACAATTCGAATGAGGGGAGAAGCTTTTTTTGACGTAGAGAAGGATCAGTCCAAACCATTCCTCGTTCATGCAGAACCTTTTACTTTCCGCGTTACTGGAACTTCTTTTAATGTATATGCTTTTGATGAAGAAGATGAAATAAGTCTTGCATTGATAGAAGGATCTGTAACTGCCGAAAAAGGTTCTTATATGGAGAAACTTCGTCCAGGGGAAGTTTTGGTTTATGATAAAACACAAGCGAAAATTAGTCATAGAAAGCTTATTTCCAGTTCATATACAGCCTGGCGCTATGGAGAGATGTTTTTTGATAAAATGACTTTCGAAGATTTGACTCGTCGGTTGGAACGTAATTTCAATGTAAAATTTAAATTTGAGAATCAGAAGATCAAGAAAGAATCTTTCGGAGGTTCATTTCGTAAATATGAATCGCTGGAAACCATTATGAGAGTGATCAGTACAAGTACTCCTGTGAAATACCGGATAGAAAAGGATACTGTGTACATTAAATAATGAGTCGTTAACATTAAATCTGATATGGAGGAATTGCCTATGGTATAGAAGAAAGAGAGAAACAGATAAAAAACCGGGATAAGTGCCACCTTATCCCGGCTCTAATATCAAACAACAAAATTATTGTCTAATATCTAATCGTACAACAAAGATATGAAAAAAGAATATTTAATCAAAGGTGTCAAACTTTTGATACCACAAAAAATATGGCTAAAAATGAAGCTGATAACAATCTTTTTATTCCTTGTTACATTCTGCTTGCAGGCCAATAACACGTATTCTCAAAATGCAACTGTTAACCTGAATTTAGAGAATGTGTCCTTGACGGACGTTTTCAGAGAAATAGAGAAACAGTCGGATTACCGCTTTTTCTTTAATAACACGGTTTTGAATGCAGTGAAGAAACAAAATGTGAAAACAGGAGAGAAGAGTATTACTGCAGTCCTGGACCAGCTTTTTGAGGGAACAGATATCGGTTATAAATTGATCGATCGCTATATTGTCATAACTTCAAAGAAAGAAGATGTAAGTAACTTATTGGCAAGATCTGATGCTTCTATACAGATCGTGGGATTGGTTACAGATGAGAATGGTGAACCGATATCAGGTGCGAGTGTAAGTTTGAAAGGTTCGACTGTCGGGGCAATTACCGATATAGATGGAAAATATACAATCAGTGTGCCGACAACAAAGTCGGTATTGGTCTTTTCTTTTATCGGCTATGTATCTCAGAATATTATAGTGGGTAGTCGCTCTGTTATCAATGTGAAATTAAAAGAAGATAACCAATTGATCGATGAAGTAGTGGTTATTGGCTATGGTTCTGTTAGAAAGAGCGATTTGACAGGTTCCGTTTCTCAAGTTCGTTCTACTGTCCTTGAGAACCAAGCTGTTCTTCGTGATCCGGTACAAGGATTGCAGGGGAAGGTCGCAGGTCTGGATATCACAGTCGGTAATAAACCGGGTGATACATCTACGCCCATTATCCGTGGTTATAATTCCTTGAATGCAGGTAACGATCCGTTGATCGTTCTGGATGGGGCTCCCTTTGGAGGGAAGATATCTGATATAAATCCGGCGGAAATCGAAGCGATAGACGTGTTGAAGGATGCTTCTTCAACAGCTATTTATGGTTCAAGAGGCTCTAACGGGGTTATCATCATTACGACAAAAAGGGGAAAAATGGACGGAAAGGTGTCTGTATCCTATGATGGATTTGTCGGTATATCCAAATCGTTTAAAGATTACAATATGATGTCCGGTGATAAATGGGCAAATTATTTGAGAGCTGCCAATCCGGGAAAAACCGATGCAGAATTGTTTGTGGGTGTTACGGATATTCTTGAAAGTCGGAACTTTGTAGATTGGCAAGAAGAAATGTTTTCCGGAACCGGTTTTCAAACAGATAATAATGTTACGGTGAATGTTGGTAAAGACAATATGTCGAATTTGATCGTATTAGGATATAATAAAAACCAGAGTATAATCGACAACATGTCAAGCGAACGTTTCAGTATGCGCTTGAATGGGGATGTCAGGCTTTTTGATCGGTTGAAATTAGGATATTCAGCTATGTATTCCCACCGTAAGACCGATAATGGGAATAATAGCGTATTCTTAAATGGTACGACCTTGAACCCTGTCACTCGGATATACGATGATGAAGGTGCACTACAATACTATCCGAGCCCTTATTGTGAAAGTTTCATGCAGATAAATCCGAAGTATTACGTGAGTGATGAATATTTGGAAAATCAATCATTTAGGGATCGCGCTTTCTTTAATTTCTCTGCAGAGTTGGATATCATCGACGGATTGAGTTTCCGTACAAGCTTGACTCCGGACTTCCAGTTTATAGAAGATGGTAATTACAACAGTCCGTATATGAACTTGATGTCATATAATTCATTATCATACAAAAAGACAACAGAAAAATCTTTGACTTTTACGAATATATTGAAGTATGACAAACAGATCGGTATTCATAATCTGAGTGTATCGGCGGTACACGATATGCAAACATATACTACGGATTATCTGCAATTGACAGGTTCTGATGTCCCTTATTATGGTAAGTGGTACAATGTGAATGAAGCACCGGATATTTTCGAACGTAAATCATCTTACAACAAGTGGTCATTGCTTTCATTTATGGGACGTATCAACTATACGTTGAAGGATAAGTATTTGCTTACTTTGACTGGACGCTATGATGGGTCATCCCGTTTGGCTAAGGGCAATAAATGGGATTTTTTCCCTTCAGTAGCTTTGGCATGGCGTATTAATTCCGAACCTTTTATGCAGAATGTTGATGTAATTTCTAATCTGAAAATGAGATTGAGTTGGGGTAATACAGGCAATACAGCAATAAATAGTTATTCTACTTTAGGTGCATTTTCTAAATATCCGTATGTCATGGGAGTCGGAGAAGAATCTGCAATGGGTTATTTGCCTAAAGAACTGTCTAATCCAAGTTTAGGCTGGGAACGTACAGAAGAGTATAATATAGGTTTTGATTTTGGTTTCTTCCGGAACCGTATCGAGGGTACTGTGGATTTATATCGTCGTGATACTCATGATCTGTTGATGAAACGCTTGTTACCGATTACTACCGGATATAATGAAACTTGGCAAAATATTGGAAAAACAAGAAATACCGGTGTGGAAGTTGCCTTGAATACGGTTCCTTTTGTGAATAAAAATTGGGAATGGACAGTCGGCTTGACTTTTGCTTATAATAAAAATGAGATTGTGGAATTATATGATGGTTTGACACAAGATAGAGGTAATAAATGGTTTGTAGGTGAACCTCTTCAAGTCGAACTTCTGTACAAATATGACGGAGTTTGGCAAACGGAAGAGGCTGAAGAAGCTAAAAAATATGGATATGTGCCCGGTAATCCAAAAGTAAAAGATGTCAACCAAAATGGGAAGTACGATCAGGAAGATCAGTTTATTTATAATAAAATTCCGAAGTTTACCGGAGGTCTGAATACGACACTTAAGTATAAGAATTTAGATTTGAACTTGTATTTATATAGTCGTATCGGTTATGGACAAAAAATAGGATTGTTGACCTATGAGGCAGGTTCTTCACGTATGAACCACCTTGATGTTGATTTCTGGACACCGGATAATCCGTCGAATACATTCCCTAAGCCGGTAGGATCCAATACTCAACCGCTTCTGGAACAGAGCGATTATGCTTATCGTAATTTGTCCTTCCTGCGTTTGAAGAATATCAATCTGGGATATACTTTCCCTGCACAAATGATTGAAAAAATTAAAGCAAATCGTTTGAGAGTTTATTTAGCTGTTGATAATCCATTTGTTTGGACTTTTAACAATTTTGAAGGGCTTGATCCTGAGAACTGTTATGCTTATGATAGCCATAGGCCTTTGACTTCTTTTGTTTTTGGGCTGAATGTTTCATTTTAAAATAGAACGATAGTATGAAAACATTATATATTTATAGTCTTTTATTTGTTGCATGTTTGCTACAGTCTTGTTCCTCTTTTCTGGATGAGACGCCTTATAACAAAATTACGGCTGGTAATTTTTATACGACTGCCAAAGAGGCGGAACAGGGAGTAAATGGTTTGTATTCCCGTATGCGGGATTTGTATGGGTCCGGATATATTTTATATATGTGCGAGGCTCCGACTGATATATGGAAAAGTGCCAAATCAATGGATATAGAATTTCAGAATTGGACTATTGATGCTACATCCAGTAATGTAACAAAACTTTGGACTAATTGCTATGTAACGATTAATCAAGCAAATGCTGTTCTTAAAGCATTGACAAATAACGATATTCCGGATTTAAGTGAAGAAAAGAAGTTACAATATATCAGTGAAGCTAAATTTATCCGTGCACATCATTATTACCATTTAGTACAGCAATATGGAGATGTCGAATTGAAAACAGAACCTACCGAGACATTAGTTACGGAAGCTTATAAGACACCCGAAGCTGAAATCTGGAATTTTATTATAGACGAAATGAAATATTGCCTGGAAAATCTTCCGGATGATCAGAATGTCTATGGCCGTATTACCAAAGAAGCGGTAAAACATAATTTAGCACGTGTCTATCTGACCGTTAAACGTAATGATGAGGATATTAAAGAAGCGAAACGGTTAGCTGAGGAGGTTATTGCTTCTTCTCATTCTTTGATGAGTTCTCATGAAGAGTTGTGGAATACTGACAATATGCGTAATCCGGAAGTCCTACTTCCTGTTCTTTTTACTACAAATACGGAGTTAAACGGGGAAGGACAGCAACTTCATGTTATGTTTACAGCTTCCTATTCGGATCACTATCCGAAAGTATTGGAGCGTGATTTGACTTATGGACGTCCTTGGAGCCGTATTCGTCCTACTTATTATTTGCAGGAATTATATGATGAGACAAAAGATGCCCGTTGGGAAGATTGTTACCGTACTTTCTGGCGTGTAAATAAAGAAGAGGCAACCGATATGGTTTTCAGTCCTTATTCGAAGAAATCGGAAGAGATTGTATGGAGAAAAGGAGATTCTGTCATGATTATTCCGAAACATCCTTGGACGAAAGAACAAGTGAAGGCTGTATGGCCGGTTTGGGTGTGGATGCCGGATGAGATGAGAGAGGAACTGCAGGATAAGGTTCAGTCGGAGACAAATCCGAATGGCGAGTGGCCTTCCAATACGAAATTCCAGAGTGGAACGATGTATACGACTTTGATAAAGCTGCAAGATCCATTACGTCCGAGTGCAAATGAGATGAAAGGAGTCCGCGATATTGTGGTCTTCCGTTTAGGAGAAACCTATTTGCTGGCTGCAGAGGCGTGCCATTTGTTGGGAGATAATGAAAAAGCAGCTGAATATATTAATGTAATTCGTAAGCGTGCGGCTATACCGGGTAAGGAAAAAGAGATGGAGATAACAGCAGACCAGATCAATATTGATTTCATTTTGGATGAAAGAGCGCGTGAGATGGCAGGTGAATTTTGCCGTTGGTATGACTTGAAACGGACAGGTAAATTGTATGAGCGTATGAATAATCCGAACATGAATGAGATCGTAGCCGGTAAATTTCTGGAATATCATGTTCTTCGCCCGATTCCGAGAGATCAGTTGGCCCGTATTTCAAATCCGGAAGATTTTCCACAGAATGAAGGTTATGGTAATTGATAATAGAAAAATGAAGTACCCAGGCGTTTATGCCTGGATACTTCTCTTTTTAGTGTTGAATATGTATTCTGTTTTCGCATTGGAAAGAAAGAATGCTTGTGTAAAAATCATTTTTGATACAGATATGTTGACCGACTGTGATGATGCGGCTGCTTTGGGAATCCTGCATAAATTGGCCGACGCCGGAGAGGCTGAAATATTGGCTACGATGGTAACTTCTTCTTACCCTATGTCTGCACCGGTGGTAGATGTTATAAATACATATTATAATAGGCCGGATATTCCGATCGGGGTCCCGAAAAAAGGTTACGGGGTTTATCGGGATAATTCATCCTTTTTGGATTCGGTTGCGGCTGAATTTCCACATCGGTTGGATTCTAATTCAGAAGCTCTTGATGCCGTGGCTTTATACCGGAGGATTTTAAGTGAACAGGAAGATTCATCAGTGGTTATTTTGACAGTCGGTTACATGTCTAATCTGGCGTCTCTTTTAAAAAGTGCTCCTGATTGTTATTCTGCGCTAAACGGGATGGAACTGATACGGAAGAAAGTGAAAGTTTGGATTTGTATGGGAGGTAATTTTCCCGTTGATGATGCGTCTGATAATGTGAACTTTACACGTGATCCTGAATCCGCAGTGTATGCAATTGCTCATTGGCCTGGAAAAATAGTTTTTGCAGGTAGAGAAATAGGACATACGATATTTGTGGGAGATCGTTTAAAAAATACGTCTATTGATAATCCGGTTCGGCGTGCTTATCAACTGCACAGGGAAAGAGCGAAGGCCGAACATTGGAATCATCATACGGCTGACCCGACTGCAGTTTTACTGGCGGTAAGGGGCATATTAAATTATTGGAATTTAAGCGAATGTGGATATATAGATATTAAAAATAATTGTAGTTTTGTGTGGAAGGATCATTCGGAAGGAAATCAACGATATATCAAACAAAAGATGGATCGTGGACGATTGGGACGGATTCTGGAAGATTTAATGGTAATACCACCTGATAAACATTGAATAAAATATGAAAAAACGATTGATTTCTGTATTTGTGATGTTATTGTTGCCATTGTTAGTTGTGGCTCGGCAAAGGGTTATTGTGGATACCGATATCGATTCGGATGTGGATGATGCCGGGACATTGGCAATGCTTTATACCTTGCATAAGCAACACAAGATAAATCTGCTGGGGACTATAGTGACAAGCGATGATCCTTTTGCTGTAACTTGTGTGAGTGCTTTCAATGCGTATTATGGAATGGGTGACTTATCGTTGGGCTTTCTGGAAGGACAATCTTTTTTGAAAAACCATTCTCGTTACACCCGGCAGATTTCGGAAGAGTTTCCGCACGACCTTCCTTCTTGGAAAGATGCGGAAACAGCTACTAATACCTATCGAAAATTATTGGCCGGAAGCCCTGATCATTCTGTTGTAATTTTGACAATTGGTCATTTGAGCAGTTTGCAGAGGCTACTTCAATCACCGGCAGACCAGTATTCTCATCTTAACGGGAAACAATTAGTCGAGGCGAAGGTTAAGAGATGGTATTGTATGGGGGGATTGTTTCCGGAAGGAAAAGAAGCTAACTTTTCACGACCTGATCCGGGGTCAACAGTATTTTGTTTGGCTAACTGGACAAAAGAAGTCGTATTTTGTGGATGGGAGATTGGTGAACGGATTATTACGGGCGATCTGGCATTGAAAGCAGAGCTAAACCCTGAAAATCCCATGTACAGGGCTTATGAATTATATAACGACTTTAAAGGGCGCGCCAGTTGGGACCAGGTTACTGCTTTTTTGTTGGCTGATGAGGCTTCCCATTATTTAGAATTGGATAATGCCGGCTCTTGTTTGCTTGAAGCGGACGGTAGTAATCGGTGGATACCCGGTAAGAAAGGAAATCAATTTATCGTACGGTTTAGGCCGGAGGTGAATGTTAAGGAGTTAGCCGGGAAGATAACGGATTTGATGTTAGGGAAAAACATTACTGATTATTCGTATCTCCCTTGGGTTGGCAAATCTGTAGACTTTTCACATGGGCCTCTTGTTGTTTCTGAGAATAAACGGTTTTTGGTTCATGCGGATGGAACTCCGTTTTTTTATATGGGCGACACTGCCTGGGAATTATTTCATCGTTTGACAGAAGAAGAGATAGACCGGTATCTGGAAAACCGGCGGGAAAAGGGGTTCAATGTCATACAAGCGGTGATTTTAGCAGAATTGGATGGCTTGAATACACCGGATCGGAATGGTAACCGGCCATTGGTGAATAATGATCCGGCTCAGCCTGATGAAGCCTATTTTAACTGGGTGGATCGGATCATAAATAAGGCTGCGGCGAAAGGGTTATATATGGGATTGTTGCCGACCTGGGGTGATAAAGTTGATAAACAATGGGGAATCGGCCCCGTTATCTTTAATGAACGGAATATTGCCGGTTATGGCCGTTTTTTGGCAAACCGCTATAAAGATTATCCCAATATCATTTGGATAATCGGGGGTGACCGGAATGGAGGCGATGCCAATATGCCTGTCTGGAATGCGCTGGCAAATGCGATCAAGTCGATAGACAAGAATCATCTGATGACATTTCATCCTTATGGACGCCACACTTCCAGCCAATGGTTTCACAATGCTGACTGGCTTGATTTTAACAGCAGCCAAACCGGACATGCCAATTGCAGTTTCGATATATTTGAAAATCTGATTGTCGGAGATTATAACAAACTTCCAGTAAAACCGTGTATCAATATGGAGCCTTGTTATGAAGACCATCCTGTCAGGGGTGACATCTGCACCTCTACCACTTGGTTCGACGATACAAATACCCGGCAAGCCTTATATTGGAGCCTTTTTTCAGGAGCAGCGGGACATACGTATGGTTGTCATCCGATTTGGCAATGTATGTCACCTGTTTATGAGCCGACGGGCAATGTGCTCAATAACTGGTATGATGACTTGGATTTGCCGGGTGCTGGAAATATGATACATGCTCGTAGACTATTTGAAAAGTATGACTACTTCAGCCGTCGTCCTGCTCCTGAGATAATTTTGACAGAACAGCAAGTGATCGGAGATATGGCAGTTGCTGTACAAGGTAAGGGATATGCATTCGTTTATTTGCCGAACGGTAATCCTGTGGATATTTTTTTAGAAACATTGCCGGAGGCTACAACCTTGACATTACAATGGTATAATCCCCGTACCGGACAATATACTTTGATAGGAGAGGTTTCGGCAAAAGGAAATTATAGGGCTAAACCAATAAGTTCGGGTATTGGGAACGACTGGATATTGGTGATGAATTCTAAATGATTAAAGAAGGAATCCGGTTGTAGCTTTTGTTTTGACCATGAATCCTTGTTCAGAGTTGCAACCGGAGAAACTTGCTTCCCGAAGTCAGTTTGATTTGGGCTTTGTGGAGAATGCGGACGGAGATCGGGGCGATGTCCCATTCGCGGGAGGAAGAGTCTCTTTCGTTTTCGAGGTAGATGAAGCCGTTCTCCGGTTCGAAAATGTCTTGGACAAAGATCGAAGCCTTTTCTTTTGATGATAAATAAACCTGTTTTTCCCATTTCCTTTCATAGCAGAAGAAAGCCTCTAACGAGTTTTCCGTTTGATAGGAAATCAACAGTTTGTGCGGGTACGGGTCATGTGTGGATACCTGATAGGTGATGCAGCATGGTTCCTCCCTTTTTTGCCTGTAAGAGTTTATGGCCGGTATCAGTGCGAAAAACAGAAAGATGCACGTTAGTGTATGGATTTTTTTCATGGAATGTTTTTTTGCAAAGAAAGGCAGAACTGCTAAAGGGGCGTATATTCCCAATCCTTGTAAAATACAACGAGAAGTGGGTTTTTTACAAGCTCTTTTTCCTGTCTTGTTCATATTGTCGTTTTGTTATTTCTTTAGAATTGATTCAGAATGAGATAAAAGTTCTTATATTTGTTTCACACATTGTAAACACAGAAGAATATGGAAACCGAAAATATCAAAACAAAAAATGTGCACCAGGGTGCTAATGTCAGGAAGTTACGCCAGTTAGTCGGCATGAAGCAGACGACCTTTGGCGAGATGCTGGGGATGAACCAGCAAAGCGTGTCCCGCTTGGAACAGAAGAGGGTGCTCGAAGAAGATACGTTGTTCAAGGTTGCGAATATCCTGCATGTCGCTCCTGATATTATCCGGAATCTGGAAGAAAATCCGACCTCGATCGTGATCGAGAATAATACGTTTCAAACGGGAAGCAGCAATGTCGGGGTGGTGGAAAATCAGAGGGACAATATAGTGAATCATCCTGTCGATCAACTAATGGCCTTAAACAAGGAACAAGCCTCTCTTTACGAACGGATGCTTACCATAGAGAAAGAGAAAAACGCGCTATTGGAGAAGTTGCTGAAAGAAAAGTAGGTCCGCGTGAGGTGCGCAGAACTTTTCCACGACGACCGTCTTCATCGCCGTGAAGACAGTTGTCGTGGAAACATTTAAGATCCGCCCGATCTGTCATCCGCGAACCTGGTTTTTCATTTATGATTTAAATAACAAAGCATGATAGTATGACAGTTGTTTTCGTAATCATCTACCGTTCACTACGAAATTTCGTATCTGGCATTCCGTTCCCTGTGAAGCGGGGTTTTTCTTTTTCGATATGCGGAGAACCAGCTTGTGGTTCGTATCTTTCAGTTCCGTTTCCAGCATGTAGACCCAGGGAATATAAAGATTGTGGCTCCATTCAGTGAAAGTATCCAGTTCTTTGAACGGGGCGCCGTCGACACTATATTCCAAAATTCCGGCAGAAGGTCCGCTGACGCAGAAAATGCCGATCGCTTTCCCTTGGAAATCCAACGTCAGCCGGTCGCCCGGACGAGTAGCCTCCAACATCGGGACATCGACAAAGCCGTTCCGCTTGCCGGCCTTGTTGTCTGGATGCCAGTTGTCGACAAACTTCCAGCCTTTGTCTAAACGTGCTTTTTCGAGAGCGATGAAATCTCCATTATAATAACTGTAGGCATCCAGCGGCTTGGCCGGAATGTCGTGTGCCGCAATTGTCCCTTCCGGCGAAACTCCTTTCCACATCTCGTCGAAAAGATGGCCGATAGCGGCAGCATAAAACTTATGGCCGAAAGGTTTCGGATGAGTGCCGCCGAACTCGTCCCAGGTAAATTCGCCGTTTTGCATCCGTTCGCCGATCTCCTGGCAGAGATTGATCGAAGGAATAAGATAGTGATTCGCCACCCGTTCGTGATTCAGGATAACATCCGGCATCTGGCGGCGGGCGATCATCGGGATAAACGGGTCGTAGATGAAATGCAACATGACGATATCCATTTCCGGGTTGCTTTCCAAAGCATGGCGCACTTCCCCTTCCATGCCGCGTACCTGTTCGAGGGCGCTGAATCCGTTCGTGTCGTCGTTTACGGCGGCTTCGACGAAAAGAAGGTCGACTTTCCCTTTCGAAAGGATGTCATGTTGCAGGCGGAAGGAACCCGGAGTCGTCCCGGTCGAACCGATGCCTGCTTTTACCCATTCGAATTGTGTATAAGGGAAACGTTGCTGTAGTTGTCGCTCTACCATATTGCGCCATCCGTCCATTTCCGTGATGGAACCTCCCAGGAAGGCGACCCGCGCCCGGCGTTCTTTCTCGAACTTACGGAACGAGTTTTGCAAGCTGCCACGTATCGTATAATGTAAGTACTTTTCATATTCCGGCTGCTGGCGAAGGATGAAGTCTACTACCGGTTCCGGATTGTCCAGACTGTGCGGATGATGGTCGCATCCTTTCTTTAGGATAACTTCCACCGGACCTCCTGCCGCAAGATAGCGCGAACGTACGACATCCATGTTTTCCTTGTAAGGGACGGTCTGGTCACTATCGCCGCATACGCTGATGATCGGTATGCCTGCGGCTGCGATAGGGGAGAGGTTGTCGATCGGGTTCCCTTTGAAATGCTCCATCCCGGCATCTGTCAGGTTCCATTCTTTCAAGAGGTCATTCCATAAAGCCGCGTTTTTTCTTCCCGGCCAGCTAAACACGTCGCAAACAGGAGCGTCTACATATATACAAGCCACTTTCTCCGTATTCTGGGCTGCCCAGTTGAATACAAACAAACCGCCGCGGCTGAATCCTTCCAGCGTTACTTTATCGGATAGTCCGTAGAGGTTTGTTACGTTCTCATAGAATTCCGTGCCTAAAGAGACCGCTCTTGGGCTTCCGTACAAATGGGTGACGTCATAGTAAACAACGTGGAATCCCTTTTCCAGTAGCGCTTTGTCCACGCTTGGAAATGCATCGAAAAAGGCCGGACGCCAGATCCACGGATTTCCTTTGGCCGCTTTTTGGGGTACGACAACGGTTGCCTGGCGGTCCTTGAAGGTGAAATCGTAACGGTCGCATCCGTTCCATACGCTTTTTTCAGCTTGGGCCTGGGCGGCCAGGCTGATTATCAGGGACAGAAGTACCGGATAAATAATCTTTTTCATAATAATCATGGTATTTATAGAGTTTACATTGGAGAGGCAAACGTACATAAAATGCTTATTTTATGCAAGTCAAACCTCTAATAATCCGGGCTTGGATGTGAAAGAAATAAAATACTTCGTGTATTCGCACACACAAACTTGCGTATAACAAAAAAAATGCCTTATATTTGCCCCCGTATTATGAAAAACGAATATTAATATCATGAACACATTTCAAAAAGCAAGTGAGAAAATGACAAATTACAGATGGACAATCTGCGCGATGTTATTTTTTGCAACAACAGTGAATTACCTCGATCGCCAGGTCCTTTCGTTGACCTGGGATGAATTTATCAAACCGGAGTTCCATTGGGACGAATCCCATTACGGTACGATAACATCAGTTTTCTCAATTGTATATGCAATCTGTATGCTGTTTGCCGGTCGTTTTATCGACTGGATGGGCACGAAGAAAGGATATCTTTGGGCTATCGGTGTTTGGTCGTTCGGAGCCTGTCTCCATGCCGGTTGCGGTATTGCAACCGAACATTATGTCGGTATGAACAGTGCAGCGGAGCTGATTGCGGCAACAGGAGATGTTGTTGTGGTATTGGCAACCGTGAGTATGTATTTCTTCCTGGCCGCCCGTTGTATTCTGGCGTTGGGTGAAGCAGGTAACTTTCCCGCAGCCATCAAGGTTACGGCAGAATACTTCCCGAAGAAAGACCGTGCCTATGCAACTTCTATTTTCAATGCCGGCGCTTCTATCGGCGCTTTGGTCGCTCCTATTTCTATTCCTTTGTTGGCAAAAGCCTGGGGTTGGGAAATGGCCTTTATCGTGATCGGTGCGCTTGGTTTTGTTTGGATGGGCTTGTGGGTATTCATGTACACGACCCCGGACAAGAGCAAACATGTGAATAAAGCCGAGTTGGAGTATATCGAACAGGATAAGAATGAAAAAGACGTTGTCATTGTCGAAGAAGAACACGAGAAGAAGATCGGTTTCATGCAATGTTTCACGTTCAAACAGACTTGGGCTTTCATTGTCGGTAAATTCATGACAGACGGGGTTTGGTGGTTCTTCCTTTTCTGGACTCCTTCTTATCTGAATACGCAGTTCGGCATCAAGACTTCCGATCCGCTGGGTATGGGGTTGATCTTTACCCTGTATGCCATTACGATGTTGTCTATTTACGGAGGTAAGCTGCCGACGATCTTTATTAACCGGAGTGGAATGAACCCCTATGCCGCCCGTATGAAAGCGATGTTGATTTTTGCTTTCTTCCCGTTGTTGGTTCTGTTGGCGCAGCCGTTGGGTACGATTTCCCCGTGGTTCCCGGTTATCATGATCGGTATCGGTGGCGCAGCCCATCAGTCATGGTCTGCCAATATTTTCTCGACTGTCGGTGATATGTTCCCGAAATCGGCTATTGCAACCGTTACGGGTATCGGAGGCATGGCCGGTGGTGTCGGTTCGATGATCTTGCAGAAAGTGGCCGGGAATCTGTTTGTTTATGCAGATGCTACTCAAATGACGTTTATGGGCTTCACGGGTAAGCCAGCCGGCTATTTCGTTATCTTCTGCGTATGTGCTGTCGCTTATTTGATCGGCTGGGTGATCATGAAGATTTTGGTTCCGAAATATAAAGTGATCGTTCTTGAATAATTGAAATAGAGAGTATATAGTTTATAAGAAAGAAGGAGGATGCGCCCTTGTGGATGCATTCTCCTTTTTTCTTATAAGGAGAAGGAGTGGCAACTGCTCTTGTCGAAGGAAAGCATGGAAGAGGTTGCCGGACGGCAGAATGTATCTATATGGTCAATTTCGACCAGGTAAAAGTCATCTGCCGCGAGAAAGACGGAGTTTATCTAACTCTCTTTCATGCGTACCTTATAATAACAATTATATCTCTCTGGAAAAAATGAAAAAAAACTTCTCGAAATATTTGGATGTAATAAATAAAACCTCTAATTTTGCACCCGCATTCGAGAGAGAACGGCATTAGCGTCAACATGATGAAAAGGGGGTAACCCGGTGATAGTAGGATGAGGTTAGCGGAGCTAAGCGAATATCCAACCGCCCGGCGGCTTTCGAAAAAACTTCTCGATTTTTTTCTCTAAAAAATTTGGCAGTTTAAAAAAAGTCCTTACCTTTGCAGCCGCAATCGAAAGAAAGCGAAAAAGTTCTTTGAAAGATTTACATATCAACAAGTAGTACAAGAGACGTAGTAGGAATACTAAAACATACCGTCAATAACTACAATAAACAACGAGATTCTGGGCAAAAGGCAAAAAACAATTTAACAACGAAGAGTTTGATCCTGGCTCAGGATGAACGCTAGCGACAGGCTTAACACATGCAAGTCGAGGGGCAGCGGGGGTAGCAATACCTGCCGGCGACCGGCGCAC
>NZ_JACOOJ010000011.1 GCF_014287585.1 Parabacteroides hominis
AGAACGAAAATGGCAATTATTACTTATACAACTCGGAAAATTGCGGCATAGAAAAATACTATATCGGGAAAAGGAGGAAACGATATAAAAAGAGGATGTGTCGGTTTTGACACACCCTCCTTTTTATTTGTTCATTTGCCCCGGCAAGCCGGGAGCGCATTGTGCTTTTATGGAGATTAAGGATTCGGATAAAACAAAACTGTAATAGCGATAACAAGGGTTATAACTATTACAGTTTTTTATAATATACAGAAACTAAGCTTTCTACCAGGTAATCTGCGGTAAAAATTTAGAAATTGTGTTTTTCAATTCGACAATATTTATGGGCTTGGTGATAAAGCCGTTACTACCTGCGGCACGAGCGGCTTCCATATCGTTCTCGAAAGCATAAGCAGACTGCATGATAACGGGTATCTGCGTATCTTTCTTTCTAATCTCCTTCAAGGCGTCGATTCCATTCATCTCCGGCATTTTGATATCCAGCAAAATCAGGTCGGCCCCTTTTTCTTCAAAGACTTTCAATAGCTCCAAACCTGTCCTGGCCTGCAGAACATTACAGTGTCTTTTCAAAATGGTTTTTAATAATAGGAAATTGCTTTCCTC
Organism: Parabacteroides hominis; assembly: GCF_014287585.1. GTDB lineage: Bacteria > Bacteroidota > Bacteroidia > Bacteroidales > Tannerellaceae > Parabacteroides > Parabacteroides hominis. The sequence goes on from NZ_JACOOJ010000011.1 coordinate 604, forward strand.
ATCTTCTGCGATCAGAATCGTTACGTTGTAGTTGTCTTCGTTCGTGCCCATAGTTTTTATATTATCTGTGAACAAATTTCAGAATTAATTTTTACATAACCAAATAGAATAGAATTTATTCTGTGTTTAATGGGACGATTATTATTGCCCATCGGTAAATTTCGCAACCGAATTAGATATATTTTTCATGTTTATTGAAAATAAAAGGTCCGAAAGGTTGAAAGATCCGAGGATGTTTGTATATTTAGTGCATTAAACGAGACGGGGAGATTAAACTTACCGCTTTCGGGAATGGTTATTAATGAAGAACAAGTATAACTTTAAAATCAAACATCATGGGAAAGAGTCAATTAATTCACAACAATGAGTTTCATTTGATCAATAAAGCTGAAATTCGCAAGGCTACAGGTAAATTGGTAGAATCATTGAATCTGGCTGCCGGTTCTACAGGCGGATTCGATATTTATAAGGTAGTGGATGCCTATTTTACAGACTTGGACAAGCGTCATGAAATAAATGCTTTGTTAGGCATCGGCGAAAGTTGCCAATATTATGGTGAACAGGAACAAGTAGAGGAAGTGATCAAGGAGGTAGACTAAGGGAGCTTTCTCTATTCTTTTTTTCAAGCAATAAAAAAGGAGATATCCGGGTGGACATCTCCTTTTATTTTATCTGAAAAGGCGGTAATTATTTACCAGCCAATTTTTCTTTCAGAGCAGCGAGTTCTTCAATGTCACCCAGTGTAGTCTTTTCAACCGGACCAGTTACCATTGCAGATTCTTCTTCTTTCTTGCCACCGCGTTTAGCAGATGATTTCTTTTCGCCAGATTCTTTCTTAGCGCCTTTCTGTTCATCTTCGAAGATACGGCTGTGAGAAAGGATGATTCTCTTAGCTTCCTTGTTGAATTCGATTACCTTGAACTGCAGTTTTTCGTCTACAGCAGCCTGAGAACCGTCTTCTTTTACCAGGTGTTTCGGAGTTGCGAAACCTTCTACGCCGTAAGGCAGAGAGATTACAGCACCCTTATCCAGCACTTCGATGATTGTTCCTTCGTGGATAGAACCAACCGTGAAGATTGTTTCGAATACATCCCAAGGATTTTCTTCCAGCTGTTTGTGGCCTAAGCTCAAACGGCGGTTTTCTTTGTCGATTTCCAGAACCTGAACTTCGATTTCAGCACCGATCTGGGTAAATTCCGACGGGTGTTTGATTTTCTTTGTCCAAGACAGGTCAGAGATGTGGATCAAGCCGTCTACGCCTTCTTCGATTTCTACGAATACACCGAAGTTAGTGAAGTTGCGAACTTTAGCCGCATGGCGAGAACCTACCGGGAAGCGAGATTCGATATCTTCCCACGGGTCAGCTTTCAGCTGTTTGATACCCAGAGACATCTTACGTTCGTCGCGATCCAGTGTCAGGATAACAGCTTCGATTTCGTCACCTACCTTCATGAAGTCCTGAGCAGAACGCAAGTGCTGTGTCCAAGACATTTCAGAAACGTGGATCAGGCCTTCTACGCCCGGAGCGATTTCGATGAATGCACCGTAGTCAGCCATAACGACAACTTTGCCTTTTACTTTGTCGCCGACTTTCAAGTTCGGATCCAGAGCATCCCAAGGATGCGGAGTCAGCTGCTTCAAGCCGAGAGCGATACGTTTCTTTTCATCATCGAAGTCAAGGATAACCACGTTGATCTTCTGATCCAGCTGAACGATTTCTTCCGGATGAGAAACGCGGCCCCAAGACAGGTCTGTGATGTGGATCAAACCGTCTACGCCACCCAGGTCGATGAATACACCGTAAGAAGTAATATTCTTGACCGTACCTTCCAGTACCTGGCCTTTTTCAAGTTTGGAGATGATGTCTTTCTTCTGCTGTTCGAGTTCAGCTTCGATAAGAGCTTTATGAGATACAACAACGTTCTTGAATTCCTGGTTGATCTTCACGATCTTGAATTCCATTGTCTTACCTACAAATACATCGTAATCGCGGATCGGCTTGACATCGATCTGAGAACCCGGCAAGAATGCTTCGATACCGAATACGTCAACGATCATACCGCCCTTCGTACGACATTTAATGTAACCTTTGATGATTTCGTCTTTTTCAAGAGCTTCGTTAACACGATCCCAAGAACGTGTAGCGCGTGCTTTCTTGTGAGACAGGATCAACTGTCCTTTTTTGTCTTCCTGGTTTTCGATGTAGACTTCTACTTCGTCACCAATTTTCAGATCCGGGTTGTAACGGAATTCCGCCATAGATACAACGCCATCTGATTTGAAACCGATGTTCACTACAACTTCACGTTTGTTCATTGCAGTTACAGTTCCCATAACGACTTCTTTGTCCTTTACGGTGTTCAAAGTTTCGTCATACGTTTTTACAAGATCGTCCTTGCTTACCTGACCGTAAGAATCGCCCTCTTCAAGAGCATCCCAGTTGAAATCTTCAATGGGCTGAATGTTCTTTAAATTTTCCATTCTCTAATTGTTAATACTTAAGTTTGTTTTAATTAGTAAGTTAGACATTATGTTGTCATCTCTCAAAAATCGGGGCAAAGGTAATGCTTTTTTCTGACTTACAAGAGTTTTTATATGGAAAAACAATCTTTTTGGCTTGTAATACCGCCACTTACATCTTTTCTTTGTGAGACATCTGCCTCCTTTTGAATATTTGCCTGAGCTTGTAATCGGCTCCCAACAGGATTAGGGTAAGCATCCCGATATAGACATAGAAAGGGAGTGCGTCCAGATCGGGTATCGGCACGGATATTTTGGGGATGCCCATATAGAGGAACGAGGCAATCGCGACGCCGATCATAAGCAGCGAAGCGGCGATGACGGCAATCCATCCCCAGCGTTCGTTACGCTTGCGTATCCGTTCGGCTTCGGCCATGATCTGCCTCATCACGTTGGCACGGAACGAAGCGGGAAGCTCCTCTTCGGGCATCCGGCTAAACAGGTCTTTCAATATGTCATTCTTCTCGGTCATTTTATTGTTCCTCCATTCCTTTTAATACAACAAACAGTTTCTTTCGTATGCGGTGCAATTTCACTTTTATATTAGAAGAGGTCAGCCCGGTGATGGTCGCCACTTCGTCGATCGTTTTCTCTTTCATATAAAAGAGCAGGATGACGGCGCGCTCGTCGGGCGGCAATTGGGCGAGTGCAGCATCGAGCATCTGTATCTGTTCGGTGCTGTCAGTCCTGCCAAACGCCTCCGCCACCTCTTGTTCCGATACATTATTAATAACCGATTCCTCGATCGCCAGAAACTCGTGTTTCTTTTTCCGTGTTTCCGAGATGGCCGTATTGTAGGCAATCCGGTAGATCCAGGTGGAGAAACTGCATTCCCCTTTGAACGACGACAGGTTCTTGAACACCTTCATAAACACATCCTGCGCCAGTTCCTCCGCATCTTCCCGGTTTCTGACCACCTTTAAGATTAACGAATGAACAGGTCGGCTGTATTTATCGAGAAGGCAGGCAAAGCATGCCGTATCTCCCGCTTGTATCCTTTGTATGTAATATGTATCGGTATACAATTCCATCGTATTATAATGGACGCAAGCCGGGCGAATAGGTTACAACTTGCATCAACAAAAATAATAAATATTTTTTCTTCCCGATCTGTAACCTTTCGGAAAGAGGTGCGTCAAAAGTAGCAAAGAAATTAATTAATCATTTAAAACAGTACAGTTATGATGGATTTTGTTATTGTTCCGTTGACTACCGGAATTGTATTTGCTGCCATTTATGCGTTGTTTGAACTTTTCGTACGTAGAAAAGAGCGTATGGCGATTATTGAGAAGATCGGAGAAAACTTGAATAATTCTGCCTTTGATGGGAAATTGAGCCTTCCTTCTTATGGGATACCTCGTTTTTCATTCAATTCATTGAAGGCCGGCTGTCTGCTGATGGGAGTCGGTGTGGGATTGATGGTCGCCTTCTTCCTGAGTTTGATGTTGGCTGCAAGCAGACGCGAGTTTGATTTCTACAACGAATATCAGGTGATGAGCACTGCTTATGGCGCATCCGTCCTTTTGTTTGGAGGTTTGGGGTTGATTGTCGCATTCGTTATCGAGACGAATATGAAGAAAAAAGAGGATAAATGATAAAGTTTTCACTTTTTTCTCAGGGTGAAAATTTATTTTCTCCTAAGTGAAAATAAATTTTCACCGGCAAGAAACAAAAGTTTCATCGGCGGGAAACAAAAGTTCCATGCCGATGAAACTTTTTATTTATCGGGAGGAAAGAGCCGGTTGGTCGGAACGTTTCCACTCGTTGATCAGCTCGCTGATCGTTTCTTTTACCGACATGATGCGGGTTGTCCGCCAGGCATTGCTTCCGGCAAAGGCATAACCGTTCTCAAAGTTTCCCTTGAAAGCGTTATACAAGGCGGTCACGATGCAGTAGGGGCTTCGCGAGATGTCGCAAGTCTTGATGCAGTTGAAGGGGCAAACCTTCGGTTGCTTCAAGCCGTCTTTCACTTTCTGCAAGAAATTGCAGTGGATAGCTCGTCCCGGCATGCCGACAGGACTCTTGATAATCTCGATATCCTTTTCTTCCGCTTTGATGTAGCTTTCTTTGAAAGCGTCGGAAGCGTCGCACTCGGTAGTGGTGACGAAACGGGTTCCTAATTGAACGCCCGATGCTCCCAGGTCCATCACGCGTTTGATATCTTCACCCGTGTAAATGCCTCCTGCTGCGATTACCGGGATTCTCTTGTTGTATTTTTCTTCGAAGTGTGAAACTTCTTCCACTACCTGAGGCAGCAGTTCTTCCAGTGAGAAATGCTCGTCTTCCAACTGGTTCTCCTTATATCCTAAGTGACCGCCGGCTTTCGGGCCTTCCAGCACGACAGCATCGGGAAGATAGTCGTAGTTGTTTTTCCATTTCTCGCAGATGATCTTTGCGGCACGTGCGCTCGATACGATAGGGACCAGCTTCGTCACGCTGTCTTTCTTCAGGAAAGAGGGCAGGTCCAGCGGAAGTCCGGCGCCGCTGAAAATGATGTCTACCTTTTCCGCAATACTGGTTTTTACCAGCTCGGCGAAGTCTGAAAGGGCGACCATCACGTTCACGCCGATAATGCCTTTGGCCTTTTCGCGGGCTTTCCGGATCTCAGCTGCAAGGCCCAGATTTCCGGCTTCGGTGTAGTTGGGAGAAAGTTTCTTATATAAGAGACCGAGACCGGCGGCGGAGATAACGCCAATCCCACCTTCATTTGCAACGGCTGAGGCTAAGCCGGAGAGAGAGATTCCTACGCCCATTCCACCCTGGATGATTGGAATGCGGGCTTTCAGATCCCCAATTGTTAATGTCTTCATGTAAATAAAATGTGTAAATAAAAAATATATGCGGCAAAGGTAGCACAATAAACCAAAGAATGTGCAAAATTAACCAATATTGTTGCACAAATAAATAATAATTGTGCAACAGGATTTATTTGACCGGGATATAACCGACCTGTTTTACCGTTGCCTGCCCTTCTGCCGACAAGATATAATCGATAAAAGATTTGACTTTTCCCTCATTCTTTACATCATAATAGTAGAATAGCGGACGGACGATCGGGTATGCCTTGCTTTTTGCATTTTCAAAGGAAGGTTCGGTGAATGTTTTGCCTGCATCGTAAGAGACATGGATCGGTTTTACTTCTTTGTTGATGTAAGCCAGGCCGACATAACCGATGGCTCCTTTAGTCTGGCTGACAGACTGGATGATGGCTCCTGTTGCGGGCATGCTGAGGATGCCGTTCATGTAGTTCTTGTTCTTCAGGACGCTTTCCTTAAAGAACTCGTATGTCCCGGAGGAGGTTTCGCGCGAATACGCCACGATCTTCATATCCGCTCCACCCACTTCTTTCCAGTTCTTGATCTTTCCGGTGAAAATGCCTTCGAGCTGTTCGCGCGTCAGGTTCGACACTTTGTTGGACGGGTGTACGACTACCGCCAGCGCGTCGTAAGCGATCACCACTTCTTTGGTGCTTTTCTTTGCTTCCTGCAATTTGACTTTTTCGTCGAATTTCATCTTGCGGGAAGACATCGCAATATCGGTTGTCCCTTCCATCAAGGCTGAGATGCCAACGCCGGAACCTCCGCCCGTCACTGTTATCTTAGCCGATTTATTTTTGTTGATGAAGTTTTCTGCTTCCGTCTGGCTTAAGGGAAGGCAAGTGTCGCTTCCTTTAATTTTCTGTGCAAACACATTCGATACAAACATACAGGCGGCTACTGCGGCCATAACAATTGTCTTTTTCATTACTCTGTTTTGAATTAATTTTCTGTATGCAAAGTAAATACAGAGATATTGCAAGAGTGTGAAACAGATGTTACGTTTGTATTAAAACTTATATTGCAGGCGCAGGGTGAAAACGTCGTCTTTCCTGTCTTTTTCATATCCCTTTACGAAGTCGCTCTTCTCGTTAAAATTGAACTCATAGTAGGCTTGCACGCGGATATGTTTGTTGAAGCGGTACAAAGCACCGATGCCGAATGTGCTCTGGGCGAGGTCGGTCTTGGAAGTCAGGCTGTTTCCAACGCCGATCTCATTCCCTTTCAACTTAGTATTGGGATCATAAGCGTCGTATTTCAGGACGGCTGAGAATGGAGAGGTCCCGATGTCGTGCACCAGATAGAAGAAATAGCCGATAAAAGGGCGTTTGAACAGGGAGTTCTCCGGTTCGTTTGCCGGACGTGTTCCGGTGTTCGGGCTTTTACTACTGGTAGCGATTCCCGGTTGTGTACCTAACAGTCCCTCACCGCGCAGGGTTGTCGTTCCCCAGCTGTTTTTGAACGAGAACTGCGCGTCCAAGCCGATGTATTCACGTTTCATGTATGTGCCGGTTTCTCCTTTGTCGACAGCTACGAATTTTTTGCCCTGAAGTTCGTAGGCCGTGGTAGTCGGGTTGTAGACTCCGCCATTGTAGTAAGAGGCGCCTAATCCCCATTTTCCCCAGTTGCCTATTTCCTTTTCGGCTCCCAGGCGGCCGATGAAGTCTTTGCGGCTGTCGGTTTCGCGGTTGATGCTGTTGCCGGCAAACAGTCCGGCGTCGAGACGGAGAAAGTTGAGCGGGCTCGTTTCTCTGGTACGGAGAGTCAGCATCGCGCCTAAATCGCGTTCGTCCGGGAAGAAGTATTGGATGATGGTGGCACGTTCGGGAGATTCCAGGCCGCTGGTCGAGTAACCGATTTCGTGGCCGAAAGGACGGTTGAAAACACCTGCCATCAGTTGGCTGCGTTTTGTCCAGGGATCTTTGATGCCGATGTATAGGTCGCGGAAGCTGACGCCTTTGTCGTTTGCCTCGATCTGTATGGCGCCGGTTCCGATACCGTCGTTATATTCGAATTTCAACCGTCCGCGGCGGATACCGAAACGGTTGAAACCTTTATCTTCATGTTCGTTCTTGTCGCCGACTTTCAGGGTGGCATCTTCCTGTCCATATTGGAATTGTCCCTGGATATAGGCCGATACTTTGAACTTGCTGAGCTTCCGGACGATTTTGTCCAGAGTCGTCGTCTCCTGCGAAAGTGAATCGACACGAGCATTCAATTTATCTATTTCCTGAGCTTCCTGCGCTTTCAAAGCAAACGGAAGCAGCGCCAACAGACCGAGCGCGATGATCTTTCCTGATTTCATTCCTAACTTTTTGGGCTCTGGATGGTGATTTATTGTTATAATTTTGTTTGCAAAGGAATAAAAATACTGTTTCGCAAGTACGACATATATGTTACATTTGTGTTACAAATTGCCCACGACATAGCGTGCATTTTTCGCATGCTTTTCAAGTTCTTTGCAACTTTTTCATGAAACAGTGTAACTTGTTTATTGTTTAAAGCACGAAGATAGAGATTCTATTTCACAAAGCCAATCCGAGGACGTGGTTTGTCACTGATTGATTTTTTACTTTGCAACTCGGCAAGCGTTTGGTTTATCAATTCCAGTTGCATTCGCGTGTCGTCGTTGATGTCGTTGTAATCGGCGAAAGCCTCTTCTATGTATTCTTTGAGTTCTTTTACTTCATTTTGGAGTTCGGTTATTCTGTCTGCATGACGACACCATGTTCCGTAAAAGCGAACGGTAAAGAAGACTTCGGACGTTTGGCAGGTAATGTCATCACAAAATGTGATGACATATATTCTAATTCCTCGTTTGCCAGTTGAAACATAAAGTCGGGAGGAAAGCGTGTGATATTTCGTTTCACTGCTTGGTTTAGTGTTCTGGTTTCTACTTGGTACATTTCTGCCAGATCAAAGTCCAGCATGACTTTGTACCCTCTGATCTCATAAATCTTGTTCTGGATGACTTGTAACTTTTCCATTTGCCGTAAATCTTAGTAAAGGTTTATATTCTTTTGCGAAGATAGGGATTAATGCGGAAGAAACATATAATAAGAGATGGTCATTTATTGTGTTGGATATAATATAAAACGGATAAGCATTCGAATAATCTTCGATACCTATCCGTTTCAATAAGAAAGTCTGCCGGATTTTATTCCGAAAATCGGCTAAATTTTCTTTCTATCGTATATTATTTCTTATGCTCTTCTATCCACTTCCGTGCATTCACGAAGCCTTCGATCCACGGAGTGACTTCGTCACTGTTACGACGATCTTCAGGGTAGTAACCGCATTGCCACGGGAACATCGCACGTTCCAAGTGAGGCATCATAGCCAGATGGCGTCCGTCGTGCGAGCAGACACCGGCAACCGACCAAGGCGAACCGTTCGGATTGGCAGGATAGCCTTCGTAGTTGTATTTAAGTGCGATATGGTATTCTTTTTCTTCATACGGGAAAGAGAACTTGCCTTCACCGTGCGTAATCCAGATACCTAACTTCAAGCCGCTCATCGAGCCGAACATAACAGAATGGTTCTTCGGAATCTCGACCGAGATGAAGTTCGATTCGAGCTTGTGCGAATCGTTGTGCAACATCTTGTGCTTCTTCTCATGTTCCGGATAAACGACTCCTAACTCGGCCATCAGCTGGCAACCGTTGCAGATACCCAAGCTCAACGTGTCGGGACGTGCATAGAAGTTGTCCAGTGCCTTCTTGGCTTTCTCGTTATATAAGAAACCGCCGGCCCATCCTTTGGCAGAGCCCAAGACGTCGGAGTTGGAGAAACCGCCACAGAATACGATCATGTTCACGTCTTCCAAAGTCTCGCGTCCGGAAGCCAAGTCGGTCATGTGAACGTCTTTCACATCGAAGCCTGCCAGATACAGTGCATAAGACGTTTCACGTTCGCACTGGCAACCCTTTTCACGGATTACGGCAGCACGGATTCCGCTCTTCCCTTTGCGATCGGCAGTCAAGCCGTAAGAAGACAACTTACCGGTGAAGTTCTTCGGATATTTGAATTCCAGCGGCTGCATCTTGTAGTTCTCGAAACGGTTGCCTGCGCATACGCTACCGCTCTGCTTGATATCCAGTTTATAAGAAGATTCGTACCATACGTCACGCATATAGTCGATGCCGAAGTGGTACTGAATACCGTCTTTGGAAACCAACAAATGGCGTTCGCTGGTCGGCTTGGCGATAACAGCAAAACCTACGCCCGCATCTTCCATCAGTTTCTCGAATGCTTTCTTGTCCTTCACCTGTACGATGATACCCGGATTTTCGGAGAACAGGATCTTGACGATGTCCTGTTCCGACAACTTGTCGAGGTTCACATCCAGACCGCCTTCCACATTGGCGAAACACATTTCCAACAGGGTCGTAATCATACCGCCGGCAGAAATATCGTGTCCGGCCAGGATCAGGCCCTTTTCGATCGCATCCTGTACGGCGTTGAACGCATCCTGGAAATATTCCGGGTCCTTTACGGTCGGCACTTCGTTGCCGAGCTTGTTCAATACCTGTGCGAAAGCGGAACCACCCAGCTTCATCGTGTCGAACGAGAAGTCTATATAATAAAGGTAAGAATTCTTTTCGTGAGCCAATACCGGAGAAACAATCTTGCGGATGTCGCTTACTTCGGCGCCGGCGGAGATAATAACCGTACCCGGAGCAATCACCTTGTCGTCGCCATACTTCTGCGTCATGGACAGAGAGTCCTTGCCTGTCGGGATATTGATACCTAAGGAGCAAGCAAAGTCTGAAGCAGCCTGAACAGCCGTGTAAAGACGAGCGTCTTCGCCTTCGTTGCGACACGGCCACATCCAGTTAGCACTCAGTGATACGCCGGACAGCTTGTCTGCCAACGGAGCGAATACAATGTTTGTCAGTGATTCGGCAATCGCCATAACGGAACCGGCTGCCGGGTCGATCATCGCTACCTGCGGAGCATGGCCGATAGATGTAGCGATACCCGCTTTTCCACGGTAATCCAATGCAACAGCACCTAAGTCGCTCAACGGTAACTGCAATTCGCCCTGGCACTGCTGGCGTGCGATCTTGCCGGTCACCGAGCGGTCTACCTTGTTGGTCAACCAGTCCTTACATGCAACAGCTTCCAGCTGAAGCACGTTTTCGAGGTAATGATGCAATTCTGATTCTTTATAAACGACCGGAGCATAGGTTTCTTCAACCGTATGGTCCTTCATGATCGTTCTCGGCGGTTTACCGAACATATATTCCAACTTGATATCGATCGGTTTCACGCCGTCGGCCTGTTCGAAAACAAACTTCATATCGTTGGTCGTTTCACCCACCACATACATCGGCGAACGTTCGCGGTCGGCAATGCGCCGTACGCGGGCAACATCTTCTTCCTTCATCAGCAAGCCCATGCGTTCCTGGCTTTCGTTACCCACGATTTCCTTCGCGGAAAGTGTCGGGTCACCGACAGGCAGCTGGCTCATATCGATATGTCCGCCGGTTGCTTCCACCAATTCGGAGAGACAGTTCAAGTGACCGCCTGCACCGTGGTCGTGGATCGAGATAACCGGATTGTTGTCCGATTCGGCAATCGCACGGATCACGTTGGAAACACGTTTCTGCATTTCCGGGTTGGCACGCTGCACGGCGTTCAACTCGATACCGCTGGTGTACTGCCCTGTGTTTACCGAAGAAACCGCGCCGCCTCCCATACCGATACGGTAGTTGTCACCACCTAACAGGACTACTTTTTCGCCCGGTGCGGGATCACCCTTCAACGCGTCGCGCATATTGGCGTAACCGACACCACCGGCCAGCATGATTACTTTGTCGTAAGCATATTTCTTATTGTTCTCTTCGTGCTCGAAAGTCAGGACCGAACCGCAGATCAGCGGCTGTCCGAACTTGTTGCCGAAATCGGATGCACCGTTCGAAGCCTTGATCAGGATTTGTTCCGGAGTCTGGTATAACCAGGGACGCGGATCGAGAATCTTTTCCCATTCACGAGCACCTTCCGTACGCGGATAAGCAGTCATGTAAACGGCTGTACCGGCGATCGGCAGAGAAGCCTTGCCACCGCCTAAACGGTCACGGATTTCACCACCCGATCCGGTAGCCGCACCGTTGAACGGTTCGACAGTTGTCGGGAAGTTGTGGGTTTCAGCTTTCAGCGAGATAACCGATTTGATCTCCTTTACTTCATAGAAGTCAGGTTTGTCACCGCTTGCCGGAGCAAACTGTTCGATCACCGGACCTTCGTTGAAAGCCACATTATCTTTATAAGCGGAAACTAACTTGTTCGGGTTTTCCGCCGATGTTTTCTTAATCAGGTTAAAAAGAGAACTTTCTTTCTCTTCTCCGTCGATAATAAATGTACCGCCGAAGATTTTGTGACGGCAGTGTTCCGAGTTTACCTGTGCAAAACCGTACACTTCGCTGTCGGTCAGCCGGCGTTCCAACTTCTGGCTCACTTCGTTGAGGTAAGATACTTCTTCATCGCTCAATGCCAGTCCTTCCTGCTTGTTGTAGGCCTCGATATCCTCGATATAAACAATCGGGTCCGGTTGTTTGCTGATCGTGAAGATGTCCTGGTTCAGACCGTTGTAGATACGCTGCAACATCGGGTCATGTTCTGCTTCGCCTGAAGAAACGGGGAAGTATTCCTCGATGCGCGAGATACCGGTGAGTCCCATGTTCTGGGTGATTTCCACGGCATTCGTACTCCACGGGGTGATCATTTCCCTGCGCGGGCCTACATACCAGCCTTCCAATGTTTCAGCCTGGAGAGGTTTTGCCTCGCTAAAAGCCCAAACTAATTTTTCTACATCTTCAGGAGAGAAAGCGTGTGCAGCCTCCACTGCTAACACCGTCTTTGTTGGAGATTGAAAGAATAGAATCATATCGTCGATTTATTAATTGTATTCCGTTCGTGCGAGAGTGTACCTAAAGATACCTCCCGCTTACAGAGTGCAAAGATAATAATTTAGTCTTTAATATCGTGTGCGTAAGAAGCCTTAATCATCCATCGGGCTTAATTCCGAAAAAATTCGAACTGTTAAATGATGATTTAAATCTGCCAAATCTTGATGCGGTTGCCTTGGATTTTGGCATATTCCCATTTTAAAAGAGGCTACTTATAAGACGAAATATTGAACAGCTTCTTCATCTCTCCCACCTTCACTTTAGCCGTAAACAGGTCTTGCAAATCCTTGGCGGATAAAGAGTAAGACGGTGCGAAAGCAGGAGTTTCCATATATTCCAGAATACTACTGTAGAACTGCCGGGCTTCCGGTTTGTCCTGTACGGCTTTCAGGTCGGACATGCAAACCAAGAGTTTGCCCTCGCCTACCTTGAATTCGAATAGCAGGCCTAATTTATGGTTACGTTCGACATTGTCGATCACCTGTACTATCGGGCGGTAATCATCGGAAAGACGGTCCAGGATCATGGGGTAGCTCTGTTTGATGATCGGGAACCATTGCCAGTCGGTATGGAACTCTGTCGGAAAAGCAGCCAATGCAGGGTGTCCGGGATCGGTCAAGATCCCCAATGTACCGGGAGAGACAGGGCGGCCTAAGTTCTCGCAAATAGTCCGGAACATACGGTAATTCCAATAATCCGTCTGGAAAAGTCCGCCAACCGTCTGGTCCTTATGCTTGTCTTTTGAAGGGAACCAAAGGACTTTGCCGCCTTCCGTCAGGTATTTCAGATAAGCGTCCAGATTATCCGTCACGCAAATGTCTCCAGCCGGTTTAACCTCCTTGTCAGCCGGATAAATCCAAAGGGAATAATCATTCCGGTAGGGAGTGCCGTCTATCGACAAGGTAAGCGTGACCTTTTCCGCCTTCCGTACAGAAGCGATCGCCGGCTTCAAAATGCCTGCCTTTGCCAACTCTCCCTGTTTAACATGCAAAGGTAAAACGCCTTTATCCAAGACCTCTGTAGGAGTGGTCAATGTCCAGGATAATTGCTTGCCATTCAAATCGTTTTCGGAATAATTGGCAATCTCCACCTCTCCGGTCAATGCTTCATCGTTGGTCCAACAGAATTTTTCCGTGCAGAACAGAGGGACTACTTCCGAACAGAATTGCCGCCATTCTTCCGGCGCGATCAACCCTTTACTTTCCATAAAAGCATCCAAGATTCCGACATAAGCCGATCCCTGCCCCGGATAATCCTGCAAATCGAGCAACTGGAAACCGCCCCATTCCGGTGTACGCAGGTTCATCTCGATATCCGCCCGGTACAACAGGGCCGACCATTTGCCGGAAGCCATCATAAAGTCATGAGCCTGGCCGATCATGCCGGCCTCTTCCAAGCGTTTCCTGAAGATTTCGAAATTGCGGGGCTTCAATACACCTGTATATTTCTTTATCTCTTCGTAATCCGGATATACCTGGAACTGTCCCGTCTCGTGGCTGATAATCGGAATATCGCACAAATCATTGGCGGATGAGAAATTCATCTCCGAATTCGGGTATGTGTGGTTCAGATACCCGCCGTCATAAGCATCGGCAAACGAGAAAGAGGCGCGGGCATGCGTGTTGAACTGCTTCTCGTCTTCACGCCCGACGCGGCAGGTGGTGAAATAATCTTCATCGGCCTGTTTCCCTTTAAAGCCTAAATAATTGTTCGAACCGGAAGCATAGAGATGGCGGTTGTCTTCCTTCTTGAAGGTTCGGAGTAACATCGCAAGCCCCTCTTCACCGGACATCTCATTCCCTAATCCGAACATGACGAAAGAGGCATGGTTACTATACGCCTGATGCAGGTTCCGCCCTTCTTTCAACAGATAATCGCATAATTCCCGGTCGTTGATATCGATGTTCCCCCAAACAGGTAGTTCCGGTTGCAGGTAAATGCCTTCGATATCGGCCGCCTCGAAGCAGGCTTCGGGAGGACACCAGGAATGGAAACGGTAATGATTGATGCCGTATTGTTTCGCTACCCGGAAATAGTGCCGCCAAGTCTCCACATCCATTGCGGTATGGGCAATCAGGGGGAAAACGCAGGCGTCATGTTTTCCGCGTAGGAACGTGACCTTGCCATTCATGGTAAACTGGCGGCCTTTCGTCTTGAAATCGCGCAAGCCGAAAGTTGCCTGCTGGGTATCGACGGATTGATCCGTTTTTAATGAGACAGAGAAACGATAAAGGGCCGGAGTAAATTCGCTCCATAGCAACGCCTCATCGCCCAGCGCAAGTTCGAACTCCTGTTCCGGTTTCGTCCAGTCCACTTCAATCGTCTGTACCGGTGTTTTATGTTGTTTATCCGTATTCCAGGCTTCGGCATAGAAGGACAGTGTCCCTGTTGGGACGGTAGGCGAACCGCTCGTACGGAGGGTTACTCTGGCGGTTACCGATTTTTTCGCGACATCCGGATAAAGCTGGATATCATCGATCCCGCAAAGAGGTGCGCTTTCCAGATAGAAATCACCGATGATTCCGTTCCAGTTCGTTTGTGTGGAAGCGGAATAGGCATGTGAAGAACCGTAGACCTTTTCCGGGACGGCCTCCTTTCCGTTATCGACTAAAATGGCAAGGGTATGGAGGCCCGGAGACAGATAGGAAGACAGGTCATATTGTTGAGCCGTAGAGATATCACAATTCGACCCTGCTTCTTTTCCATCTATCCAGATCGTCGTGGGTTTCGTGCGCTCCATCACCAGGCGGACGGATGTTCCGTCCCATTCTTCCGGTATATCGACCTGCTTCGTGTACAACGCTTTCCCTTCGAAGAGATATTCCCTGGAAAGGGCTGTAGTCAGTGTCATATCCTCATTATAAACTCCTTTCTTTCCTATATCGGTCGTGCCGGGCAGGAAAAGAGAGTCGGTGCAAGGCTTTGTCAATAACTCCGGGGTGATGCCAGTCCCTGTAGTATCCAGTTGCAATCCCCAATTGCCCTCCAGAGGGATGCGATTCCGGGTATCGGTAGGCAATTGTTGGGTACAAGCGGAATAAAATCCGGCGGTTAACAACAAGGCAACAAGTTTAATCGAATTTTTCATCTTCTTCAAGTTTATATTTATGTACTTCAGCGGTATTCGTTTCACCCGGTTTACAAACAATATCGAGATAACTGAACGGATTACCCAGCTCATCGTTCGTATGCTCGGCATCTATCCCGTTAATCATGGCGACATCACCCGGAAACATGGCTCTCCAAATCAATTCTTTCCCGGACTTATTCACAAGGGTACTACTTCCGGCAGATTGATGCAAGATAGATATTTTTCCTGAAAATACAGGAATATTTTCAATTGAAACCCAACGAGTCGCATCCGTAAAGCGCGGAAGGGTGGCAATACGGTTTGCCGTGACATCGGCATCTACGCCGGCAAGCCCACGCACAATCCCCTCGATCACACCGCTGGCTACTTCGGGATAATCCCTGCGTTCATTTGCATAAAGTTCCTTCAAGAAATGATAGCCCATATCCTGCCTGCCATATTTATAAAAGATCACCGGATAATAAGACATGCTTTCCACGTTTGTCTCCTTCTCAGACAAGATCGTCAATAGACGGTTGATACGTTCCGGCTTGTCTACGATGCCGAACCAGAGGGGAAAGACATTGCATCCGCCTTCTTTCAGATTCTCATTCTCCAACTTATAGGCATAATAGTTTTGAGTCTCTTCATTCCACCAAGCGGTATTATAGAGGCGGGCATACTCTTCCGCCTTCAACTCATAGTGGCGGGCAGCTTCTTCATTTCCTCTCAGCCGTTGTATCTGTGCATACGATTTCAAACCCCGGTAGATCGTAGCGATCAAATCGCCGGTTACCGTCAGGCCCCTAACTGATTCCTCATAAGAAGGGAGCCCACGGAAGGTTTTGAACTTCGGATCGACACGCGAATCATCTTCGTGCATCACACCCGGACGTTCCATGATCCGATCCGCCTGCAATTGCCACCTGCCGATATATTCATTTGCCGATAAACGGAAGAACTCTTCAAAACGGGGATTATTGATGTAGACTTCATTTCCTGTCCAGAGGTACAAACGGTAACAAGCATTCATCACATCGAAGTTAGCATTCAGGTTATACCAGAAATCCTGATCGGAAACATAATCAGCCGGAGCCGGCAAGTTATTCTTGTCTATCTCCCAATAGGTGCAATAATCCTTCGACTCGGAAATATTCTCGACAAACTTACCCATCATATTCGCATTTTGCCTGCCATGCCCGTTCAGTTCCTCGCCTATACACTGATGAGAGACATCCCGCATGCAGAACGCCTGGCGATTCGGCAAAGCCGCTTCATACCAGGGCCCGACCGGATCGGAATCCTCTCCGACATACTGATTCGAGTTACTTACGGCCCAATCGAATATCTTCACCAAGGCCGTATCGTCGGATGCCACACAAAACGCAGTACGCGCCGCATCCGTTATATCGGGATACTTTTCTTGTCCGGGCTGGGCGCAAGCACAACTTAAAACAAGAATAAGAGATAAATATGATAATTTCATTTCTATACGATCATTATGTTATTACAAAAAAGCGCATCAGAATATCCTCGGATAGTCCTGACGCGCTTTCTCCCTATAATTCAGAACCGGTTATTATTTCCAGCCTTCGTTCTGGGCGATACGACCTGGGTTCAAGTCGATCTCTGCTTGCGGGATCGGCCACCAGAAATCTCTTGCGGTATAGGCATCTCTCTCCGCAGGAATCAAAACGGTATGTTTAGGTGTCCCGCTTGAGAAGTCGCGATATTCGATACCTTCGATCGGCTTGTTCATTACATCCAACAAGATGTTCCAACGACGGATATCGGCAAAACGAAGGCCTTCCTGTGCAAGTTCCACACGTCTTTCGTTGCGGACCAGATCCCGGAGGCTGCCGTTATAACGTTCGGCTACCATCTTGTCGATATCGTTCGTATTGCCGGCACGGTCACGGATCACTTTTATCAGAGACTTGGCCTCGTCCGTACTTCCGCCGGTCTCCACCAATGCTTCCGCCCTCAACAGGTAGGCTTCCGCATAGCGGAAAATAATAAACGAGTTGTAAGTTGTCCATGTTTCTTCTTCCTGGCAATATTTCTTCCAGGACAAGCCGGTAGGCGTCTTGTTCCATTCGCCACCGCCACCTTCCGCCAATACATCACCTACGCTGACTTCCTTGTCCTGCAAAGCCCCGTAATCCTTATTGGGATCAAAATAGGTTTTGCCATCCTTTTCAACCACATTGTTCGGGATCGTATTAAAATATTTGCCACGCATTTCCATACCCGGAGCATAGATAGTCTGGTAAAAACGGGGATCTTTATTCAGATACGGCCTAACCTCGTTCCTCTCGCCCACATATTCGAAAGCATCCGCCAAAGCCTTCACCGGAGTCGTCACGCAATATCCGCCGATAGACTGGTTATACCAGTTTCCCCAACTGTTCGTCGCATCCAACGAATAGCGTCTGACCAGGATCACCTCATCCAGGTCTTCACAACCGGTTACGAACAGCTTGTCAAAGTCGGCCAGTTGCGGAGCGGAGGCAACCAATTGGGCCGTTTCATCCAACGTAACCTGGAAATAAGACTTATCATTCAGGTAGCCGGCGGCATAGGCAGCAGCACGCGCACGAAGCAAACGGGCCGCCGGTTTCCCGATCTTCGATTTATTGCTTGGCTTGTCCGGTAATCCGGCAATTGCCTTATCCAGATCATCCAGGATAAAATCGAACACTTCTTTCGGGTCCTGTACTTGCTTAACGTTTTCACTCTCCGCTACCGTAGCCGGATTTTCCGTATAAAACATGATATGTCCGAAGATGGAAACCAAATCCAGGTAGAAATAGGCACGCAATGTACGAGCTTCACCCAAAACCTGGTTCCGGTTAGCATCGCTTTCCCCGCCGGGCCACTGGTACTTATCGATATTGTTGATCACATTATTCGCACGCTGGACGGAAATATATCCTTTATCCCATTTGTCGGCCGGGAAAGAGGATGCCGTACTTCCGATGCCTCGTCCCAAATCATATCCCCTGTTCCAGCTATGCGTAACCAAACCATTATCCGTCACGCCATCCATCCATAAATCATAACTTTCGACATTCAACCTCTCATACAAAGCGGTCAACGCCTTTTCATAGTCTTCTGCCGATTTGAAATAACCGTCTGCCGTAATAATACCTTCCGGCTCCAGATCTATATTACTGTTACAACCGCCTGCCATACAAAGTGCAAATGCCAATGCCCCATACAGCAACGATTTCTTATATATTTTCATAATGCTCTATTTATTAGTTTAGATTAAAAGATAATGTTTACACCGAAGTTCACGATTTTCAACGGAGGGAAATCATTGAGTCTATCGCTCTTTCCTTCCGGGTCCAGACCTTGATACAAGCTACTGAATGTAAGCAGGTTCGAACCTGAAACATACAATCTCAGCTTCGTGATTCTCAGTTTGTCCGTGATACCCTTCGGGAAGGTATAACCCAACTGGGCGTTCTTCAGACGAAGATAGTTTGTCTTTTTCAGGAAGAACGAGTTGTAGGTAGAGGCATTCCGGTTATTGGCCGCTTCCAAACGAGGCATTTCGGCATTTCCATTCTGGTTCTCTTCCGTCCATCTGTCGCGGAAATGTACGCCGGTGAAGGCCTCATAGCTCGGTCCTTCGATCCATTCGCCGTACATCATACGGTTCGCGCCGCTCGATCCCTGGAACAACAAACTCAAATCGAAACCTTTATATTCGCCACTGATATTCCATCCATATGTGAACTTAGGGATATTGGAGGCAAAGATCTGACGGTCGTCCGGATCGATCGTTCCGTCGTTATTCGTATCGACCAGCTTCACATCGCCGGCATGAAGATCGGACATACCGCGCGGGTCCGATTTATATTTGGCACGGTACTCTTCCAACTCCTGTTCGTTAGCGATCAAACCGTCTGCCTGATAAATATAGAAAGCGTTCAATGGCGAACCGATCGTCTGGATATTATAACCGCTGATATTCTTGTCATCGCCGCCGCGGTCGATCCATTCGTTCTTGTTATAAGCCAGGTTGAAAGAGGTGTTGAACGTAAACTCTCCGAACGTCTTACGGAAACCGACCATGGCTTCTATACCTGAGTTACGAACCACTCCGGCGTTCTGTTCGGGAGCATCCAAACCGATGAAATGAGGGATACCCAATGCTAACAAAATATCTTTCGTATCTTTTGAGTACCAGTCCAATTCACCATAAATCATATTATTCAGAAAACCGAAGTCCAAACCGATATTGGTCTGTTCCACCGTTTCCCAAGTCACATCCGGATTTGCCATCTTCTTCTGGTAAACCGCAGAAACAAGGCTACCGTTCATGACCACATTCGAGGTGTTATACTGAGGCAGATACATGAAGGCATCGATACGTTCGTTACCGGTCTGTCCCCAGGAAGCTCTCAGTTTCAGATTATCCACAAATCCTAAATTCTTCATAAATCCTTCTTCCGAAATACGCCATGCGGCAGAGAAAGACGGGAAAACGCCCCATTTATGCCCTTTGGCAAAACGGGAAGAACCGTCGGTACGGATATTCGCTTCAAATAAATACTTATCCTTGAAACCGTAGTTTACACGTCCGAAGAAAGAATTGATACCCCATTTTGTCGGATATCCTTCTGCAAACTGGCTACCGGCCGAACCTAAAGAGATATCAGGCAATGCATCCGAAATCAAGTCCTTACGCTGAGCCATCGAATAGTAGTTGCGATAAGAGATCTGTTCCATACCGTAGAGCAATGCCAAATCATGGTCGTCACCGAAACGCTTCTTGTAATTGGCCAGGAAACGCAATGTCATCTGGTAGCTGTTGTTACGTGAATCTTTTACGCTATTCGGATTATTACGTTGTGTAACCAGCTCGCCGCCTTCATTATAATACTTATAATTCTTATAATGGATCTTCCTTCTGTCCCATGAACCGTTCAAAGAAGCCATACCCGTAAAGACCAAATCTTTTATAGGCTCGAAGTCGGCTTTTACCTGTCCGTAAATAATATCTTTGTTATAGCGGTCTTCTCCAACCACATCCATATCCATAAGCGAAATAGCATTCCGGTTCTGTTTGTCCAAACGGTAATCGCCATTTTCATATCTTACCGGAGAAGTCGGTTGCATGCTCCATACATCAGATTGCACACTGCCCAACGCTTCCGGCCACAAACGGTCGATGTGGCGATATGTCACGTCACTACTTACTTTCAGCATCTTGCCAATGTTCAAATCCGTATTGACACGATAGCTATAACGCTGATATTCCGTATTTTTAACCAGACCCGGCTGATCCAGGTAATCGAAAGAAACCAGATAGCGTCCGACTTCGCTACCCCCGGTCAGGTTTAAGGTGTGCTGTGTGATATAAGTCGGTTTATAGACTTCATTCGCCCAATTGATATAAGAGTGGTTATACGGATCATCTCCTCTTTCCGTTGCCAGAATATCATCTTCCGAATATTTGATCGAACCTCCGGCATTCACAAGCGCCTCATTCGTCATCGTCATATACTCGCGTGCGGAAACTTGTTCGGCTCTTACCGCCCGGTCCTGGAAACCGATCGTACCGTCGTACGATAATTTCACTTTCCCTTCCTTACCACGTTTGGTTGTTACTAAGATTACACCGTGAGCAGCACGTGAACCGTAGATAGAAGCAGATGCGGCATCTTTCAAAACGGAGATATTCTCGATTTCGGAAGAAGGAATCTGGCTCAAAGACATTTCGATACCGTCCACCAATACCAACGGTTTGGCATTGCCGGTCGTACCGACACCGCGTAAGTAGATTTCAGGATCGTCACTACCCGGAGCACCTCCACGGTCGACTACCGTGATACCGGGACTCAATCCCTGTAAAGCTTTTGTGGCATTCACGACGGTCATCTTATTGATTTCATCCCCTTCCAGTTTGGTAACGGCGCCGGTAGTCGTCACTTTACGCTGAATACCGTAACCGACAACAACGACCTCGCTCAATGCCTGGGTATCTTCAACCAACTGGATAGCCAATGTCGACTGGTTACCTACTTTCACCTCTTGTGTATTATAACCGATATATGAAACCTGTACGACCGCACCCGGAGCGACTTCCAGTGTAAACTTGCCATCGATATCGGTGATAATACCATTTGTAGTCCCTTTTTCGATCACATTGGCGCCAATAATCGGTTCACCCATATCATCCGTAACGACACCAGTGATTGTTTTCTTCTGCTGGGTTACGACCGGAGCTGACACATCTTTTGCTTTATAGCTTGACAATACAATATAAGAACCCTTCTGGGAATAATTCAATCCCAACTGGGTAGAGAGGTTATCCAAGACTTCCTTGATGGATCTGCCGACCATATTAACAGATATCTTTTTATTTACATTTACGCCGGCATCATAGATGAAAAGGTAATCCGTCTGCTTTTCAATAGTATTCAAGTAATCTTTCAGTGAAAGATTATCACCCTGTAGGGTGATCTTTTGCGATATCGCATTTTCCGCATGTAAGCAGAAAATGGCTGCAAATAATAACATATAGGTTATTCTCATAATCCTAAATAAATGTTTATGCCGTGATTTTGATACATCATAAAACCCCGACAAAGGTATTTTATTCATAACTTTGTGATATTTAAAGATTAATACTTGTGTTAGACATGTGTTAGTTGCAAGGCGGTGAATCTCGCACATTCATCGCCTTTTTACATTGTTTTCCGTATTCTATTTCATCCCATAGGCATTTCTCGTTTTTAATTTAAGGTTACACACTTACTTTATATAGATAATCGTATTATCGTCATTGCGGGAAAAAGTAAAACGCGTACTGCGTTGCAACACCTGCAAGATGAAATCCACACCGTCCGAAACACGGCATTTACCGCTGCATTTATAGTCATGCAGGCTTTTGTTACGGATCACGATACGGATGTCATACGTTTTTTCAAAACGTTTCATCAAATCGGCAAAACGGATATCTTCAAAGCAGATCAACCCCTCTTTCCAACGATAATTATCCAGGTTACGGATCGAATCGACCACCATTTTACCGCCCGTCCATTCCGCTTTCTGCATCGGGGCGAGCAGGATGGAGGGACCGGGATTCATTTTATTTGTCAGCTCGATGGAACCTTCCAGCAGGGCGGCTGAAAATTCGCAATCCGACTCATCCGCCTGTACATTAAACTTCGTCCCTAAAACTTTTATGTCGCATTGATTCGTTTGCACGATAAAGGGATGTTCCGCATCTTTAGAGACATCGAAATAAGCTTCCCCTTTCAACGAGACGCTACGGGATTCCTCCGTAAAAGAGGCCGGATAGGCCAATTCGCTACAAGCGTTCAGCCAGACATTCGTCCCGTCGGACAGGGTAAGGTTCGCCCGCTGGCCCGGAGGAACGACTATCTTATTCATCGCCAATACAGGAGCCGGTTTCGCCATGTTATTATATATGTACAAGGCAGACACTACCAATACGGAAATTGCAGCAGCGATCTTCAGCGATTCTCCGATAACAAAAGGCAGGCTGAAACGGCGACCGGATTGTGCCATACTGCTATTTTTCGCTTTATGCAACAATAGCACATCAAAATATTTCCGCTCCCTTATCAGCTCTTCCCGATTCTTATCAGAAGCATCCACCCAGTCGCAAACAGCCTCTTCCTCTTCAAAAGAGGCTGTTCCTGCAAAAAACCGATGTAATACTTTTCTGTCCATATACTATATAAGCACCTAACGAAAGCAACCCCCTAAAATTTTATCCGAATATTTTCGCCTTCTTTTATTTTCCGGTTGCTGATCGTTTTTCCATCAGCGATAACGGCGACTTGCAATTTATCGCCAAGACGCTTCACTTCAATATCGAAAACGGTATCGAACGCGCAAATCTTTCGCAAGTTCATGTGATCCCACTCCTGCGGGAGCCGGGGAGTAAAGACAAACGAATGCAGGCCGGTCGGACGAATGCCGAACATGCCTTCCGTGATGATGCGGCAATACAAACCGCTTTCGGCTGACAGATGGCGCTGGCTGCCTTCCGGCCATGCCTCGATGGCATAAGGGACATGCTCACCCAACAGACGCTGGTTCGAGTAGAACTTCAGGTAATCGGTGGCTTTCTCCGTTTCGCCGCAGGCATACACACCACGCAAAGCATACAAGGTGGAACGATCCCAGAACGTTTCGCTTCCCGCCTGTGTCAAGAGGCCGTTTTCCGTCCACAAGCGCGGGGAGAACAAAGCCTGTATGGTCGCATCCTTCCGGTCCTGGATTCCAACCGTGAGCGGAATGCAGATCCAGGAACGCAGGACATCGTTTCCTTCATAATATTTATAGGTATCAAATCCCTCTACAGTCCCGCCGAAATAGCGGTCGATGTTTTTCTTCAGGGCCGTTGCCTGGCGGGCATAAGCAGCAACCGGCTTACCTAAATCTTTGCCTAAATAACCGGCTGAGATCAAGGCATCATAATATAAGGAAGAAGTACAAAGGTTTGCTTTCCCGGCAGGGAAACGGTTTTCCAGTTCATCCGCATCGGAAGCCACGACCCCGCCCTCGTTCAAATTGCGCCGGCAATATTCCAGACACCATTCGATCAACGGCCATAACTTTTCGGCTTCCGCCTTATCTCCGCGGGACAAGGCATAGCGGGAAGCGCCATAAGCGACCATCGCCGCATCGCCACGATCACCGGCTCCCGCCCAGACGTCGAGGCCTTCCGCTATGATCGAGCTGGGCAACGGCTTGTATTCCGGATTCATGAAACGGGCAAAATGTTCATACGAGCACAGTGCGGAACGGTTTCCGACCTCATATCCCAAGTAAGGGAAGAAGGGGTTGATATATTCCGCCTGGTCGTTCGCCCAGATAGCAGCATAGTAGGATTCGCCGCCGGGACCATGCATCAGGCCGCCTTTCGTGTCGTAAATGCTTTCCGCTCCACGGATTTTTGCAAAAGCGAACATGGTGTTGATGACAGGATCGGGCGTATCCAGGACCAGGTTATCCCAGAATCCGGCAATCAAATCCTGCCGGGCCTGTAATTCCCGGTCAATATCGAACGATAGCTCGCTCTCATCCTTTTTATATCCGGCAAAAGTCGCGCTGAACGTCAACTCCTCGCCCGGTTGCAACTGGCGGGCCGCCTGTCCGTTGATAGTCGAAACTAACTTATAGCTGCCATCCACCCCTTTCGCAGCATCCGTCTCGACAACCGAGCGTGAAGAAGGGATTTCCACCGATATCGCGGATTCGCCTGTATTCCGTAAAATATATTTTTCACAGAAAGCCGGATTCTTGGCGGAAGGGAACAGGATACGCGTCAGGCTGAGTTTTCCCTTACGGGGAAGCGCGTATTCGCTCTGCACGACCATCGTGCCATTCAACGTGACCTCTTTTACTTTCTCGTTCAGCAAAGACTGTCCGTTTACCTCGACCATATCCGTCACGTCCCAGGCAAAACGACGCATCAAGCTGGCATGCGTATTATTCGGAATCGTGCGGAGCATCGGCCATACCATACTTCTGTTCAGCATAAAGGCGCCGTCCGCATCGACTCCGTAGCGGAGCACGGTCGAGACTTTCAACCCGCTCATTTCAATATGGTCCTCATGCGGAACCCGCCCGTCTATCTGCCAGGTAATACCGCCGGCAGGATTAATAACCCAGCGATCGGCTGCCGATACGGAGAGGCAGCTAATCCATAAAAGAGATAAAAGGCAATAAATCTGTTTTCTCATGTTACTTAATTGATAATGTGTTTTTCAAGTTTCCTTTATAATAAGCACCTCAAAAAGGATATCCCCTAAAAAAAATATCATTTTTCCTGAAACACTTTCATTTCACATGAACAAAACAATCGTCATATAGTCCTTCAACTTCACTTTCAATATCTTCAATGCCTTGGATATATGGAACTCCACGCTCTTGACGGAAAGCGAGAAATGGGCGGCGATCTCCGGGTATGTCTTATTTTCATAGCGGCTCATGATAAAGATCCGGCGGGTCTTGTCGGGCATCATCGCCAACGCCTCATCGACGAGCCGCCCGGCTTCCGAGCTGAAGATTTCCTGGGGGTCGCAGGCTTCGAGGGTGGCGATCCTCAGGCTGTTCACCCGTTGCTGATGTTCCTGGATGCGTTGTTCCACATCTTCGCGGACACGAAGATGACGAAGGTAATTCAGGCATTTATGTTTGATCGCCTCTAAGATATAGGCCGGAATATTCGAATCGGAAGAAAGAGAATGGCGGTTTTCCCAATAATACATGATCCCCTCGACAGCAATATCTTCCGCTGCCGCTTCATCTTGCAGGTACGTGTTGGCAAAACGCACAAACAATCCGTGATATTCGGCAAACAATTTATTAAAAGCTTTTATCTCCGAGGCTGTTTCCATGATATCTCTTTTCGCGGATAAAGATAGTATAAATTTTCCTAACAAAAAGTTTCCGGAAACAGTGTTTCCTATGTATTTCTTTTCGGGATGGCCGCGGAAACAATGTTTACAGGCATAAGCGGAACAATATATAGCTGGAAACAATGTTTCTGAGCCTATTCAGGAGAAAAACAGGAAGAAACAATGTTTCCGGTTCCGTTCGGAATAGAAAGTAACAAGAAACGGTGTTTCCGGACTATTTCCAACCGGGAAGTAAAAAGAAACAGTGTTTCCGGCATGTTCCCAATCGGAAAGTAACAAGAGACACTGTTTCCGGGCTGTTTTTTTGAAAAAGGACCAGGAAACACTGTTTTTAGCTACTTTCTATTCCGAACGGAACCAGAAACAATGTTTCTGCGCATTTATTTTATTTTTTCAAACCAGGGAAGGCGTTCTAAAGGAGCCGTTACTTCGATCGTTTTCGGTCCTTTGAACTTTTTGCCTGCCTCGTCCACCCATACGCCTTTGGGGAGCATCACTTTGCGCGCGTGCTCTTTTGTCAGTACGGGGGCAACCAGATATTTGTCGCCCAACATGAACTGGTCCCTGCAATCGACGAATCCCTGGTGCGGGAACGCATATTCCATGTGACGGATGATCGGCTCACCGGTCTTTGCGGCATGATGTGCCTGCTCCAGGATGTATGCACCCATCTTCTCGTGCAGACGGGCATAATCGCGGCAAATCGCCAGATGCTTTTCATCGAGGATACGCCACGGGGCCACCGAGAACTGCATCATCGGCATCAAGGCGTGCACCTGGCAGGAACGGACAATCAGCTCCTGGTCGAGCTTCGTCTGGTCTACTCCCAGGAAAGAGCCGAACTGGCCTCCGCCGATCATATCCGGGCAGGCGTAGGCATATCCTAACAGACCGGCGGCAATCATGTCGGGGATCAGCAGGCCGACCGCGTTCCACGAATAATCCTTGTCGCCCAGACGCTGAACCAGCGCCTCGCCGCCCATCTTCCATCCGGCACGATACTCGTTGAACGGGAAATCCAGCCCGATCTTCGCCCAATACCGGCACATATCAACCGAAGTAGCCGACTTATCGTAAAACTCCAGTTCCGGGTCGTTATAATGGCCGATGTCACCGGCATCGAACTTGAAGCCATCCGCGCCGTATTTCTCCTGCATGCCGCGCAACTGTTGTTTCAGATGTTCGGCAGCAGCCGGATTGCTCAGGTCATAGCAGGCACTATAGCCGTTCCACCACGGGATGATGGCCGCTTCATTCGTCCCTTTCTTCTTGATCAGATACCCTTTCTGCTGAAGCTCACGAAACTCCGGGCTGTCCGGGCTGACGAAGGGGCAAATCCAGAACATGATCTTGAATCCCTGCCCGTGCAGGCGGTCGATCATCCCTTTCGGATCGGGAAAGCGTTCGGGCTTAAAGTCGAAATTGCCATAGTATTTCTGCCAGTTGTCATCCACCATGAACACGCCGACCGGAAAGTCATTCTCCAATACATGGTCCGCATATTTCAGGATATCCTCCTGGTTCTGGTTATACATCAGTTCAATCCAGGTATTGTACTGCGGCATGGAGAAGAACAGCGGGTCCGGCAAATCACCGGAAGGCGGGAAATGCTTGGCCGAAGCAGCCATATAGGCATCTTTCAACGTGCGGCCCGCCAATACCGGCTCCATCTTCTCATAATCGGAATACAGACGCAGCTCTCCATTCTCGACCTGAAAAGAAAACGGCTTGTCACTCCAGACGTACCGTCCTTCCGAAGAGAGCAGAAGCGGCACGTTCTGGTTGTTCAGGTTCTCGGCGGAAAGGTCGAACAAACGCAGGTCGCCTTCAAAAGGCATCTTCGATCCCAAGCCTACTGCACCGCCCCACCACTTCTCTCCTTCGAGAGAGGTTATTTTCGATTCGTACTTGCTCGCGGCAAAGCAGGGCAATGCCAGAAGAGCCAGCAAAAGAAGACAAATTGTTTTACGATTCATGATACATCAATGCTATTACGTTATTTCTTCTAAATGACTTGTTACTTTTGGCTTGATCCAAAAGTAACCGCAAATATACGTTTTACTGTCGGAATACAATCGCCTTCCGGTTCGCTCGGATAGACATTTGTTGCTTTCGTCCAGGGTTCCTCGATGGCATAAAAGTCGATCGCCGCCGGTTTTTTGCCATCCAAAAGATGCGCCTGATAGTCGAACCAGGTTTTCCAGCGCATATAATAGAAATCCTTCAGGATGCCGTTCCATTCGCGATGGGCATAATCACGCAAGCCCCCTTCGTCGGCGGCCAACCGGTTGCCCCAAGTCGTAATCTGCACACGGGCGTTCCATTCGTACAGGTTCTTTTCTTCAGGGGTATTTCCGAGGCTGCGGGCACGGGCGATCCAGGTTCCGACCTTAAATTCAGGACGCGTTGCCAGCAATTCGTCCTGCAACAGGATCAAACGCAGGAAACGGTCGGAAGCGTCCTTATACAGCTTTTTGTCGTCGGCGGCAAAAGCCGCCTCAACAACCTTCTCCGTCAGGCGTCCTCTCTCGGCGATTGCCTGGCGGACGATATCGACCAGGTCAAACTCGAAATTATTGTTTCCCTTGAACTCATCGGCTACAGACACCATCATGGCGGCAGCACGGATCACATCGTTCGGATCATAATAGTCTTTCATCTCCGACCAGCTCGAAACCTGATACGGATGTTCGGTAGGACGGGCACAGAAAACGGACTCATGGGTTCCCTGCTGCGTATTCGCGTCCGGGCAGTTATAGATGGAATTGCTCAGCAGGATCCAGGCTTCCTGCACAGTGGGATTGCTCTTTCCGTAACGGGCGACCGTGTACGCTCTCAACCACTGGTCCTTGTCGAAACGCTGCGGGCGCCAGGGCAGTTCCGTCAGCAGTTCGAACATCACCGGGTTGTTTTCGCTTCCCTCCATCGTCATGCCGACTCCTTTCAGGGTTTTGCCGAAGGGGCTTTCCTTCGCCTTATAGAACTCGTCGATCACATGCTCCATCTTCCCATGCAGCCCGATGTTTCCACCATAGTTCAGCAACATACAATAAATCCAGTCATGCTGCCCGAACCCGTCCTTCCGATACCAGGTAGATTCAGGATCTCCCCACTGCGGACGGCTTTCCGCGAATAGGTCCAGTGCGATCAGATCCCCCGCCTCCAAATTCCCGATCATCTGCGGACGCGGGTTCGCCTGCCATGCCTGGGCCACCCAGACGGCTTTCGGATTATTCTTCTTCATCGCCTGCATAATGGCCTTCCCGGCGGCATCCAGATCCACACCGGCCACACTTCCGCCTTCGTGGAACGGGTCCATGCTGTAATAGTCCGCTTTGCCGTACAGCTTGTTCATCTCCTTATAATATAAGGAAGCGATCTCCTCGAAACGCGGATCTGTCGGTTGCAAAAATGCCGGACGGCGATATCCGTTCCATAATCCCGGATCAGAGACATTCAAACCTAACTTTTCTTTTGCGTTATGGGGAACCATGCCGGAATATCCGGGAAATACCGGTTCGATGCCGTATTCACGCATCCGCTTCACGATCTGCTTCTGCAAAGCGATCTGCTGCTTATACCAGCTATCCGGATTCGGGCCACCCCAACCTTCCAGGTTGTTCATCAGCCACCAGGCCTGGAAACCGGGACCGGCCACAAACTCATTGATTTCTTCCTTCGTATAGCCTAACTTGCTCAACACATTATACCAGACGCCATCCGTCCCGACCATCGCCAACGGCAGGTTGATACCGTGCAACGCCATCCAGTCGATCTCTTTCTCCCAGCGCGCCCAATCCCAAAAAGCCATCGTATAGGAGAAGGTACAATAGTTGAAATCATAGCGGTACTTCATATCCGTCTCATGACGTTCCTTCTGCTTCACGACCGGCAGGACCTCCGGCAATTCGGCCTGCATGCCGTTCCAGGAAAGATGAATCCCTGCATGATATTTCAGATACCAGTTCAGCCCGGTCGCGATACTCACATAATTATTACCCCGGATCACGACCTTGTCGCCTTTCTGGTCGAGTTCGAAGAAGTCGGCAGGAGATTTCACCTGCTCAATCACAAATTTACGCGACGCACCTTTGTCGATACGTTCCAGCAACCCTTCAATAGGGGAAGCCGCTTTTACGGCAAGCACAACCAGCAGCATGCCGAGGATATGGATGATTTTCATTTGATAGAGATTTTATTCATTAAGATATTGACACCATACTTTCCGTCAGGCGACACCCACCACTGCATATCGCCGTTTGCACAACGGATCGCAAAACGATTGTCATACTGCAAACGGGCGGAACCGTCGGGAATCCAGAGGCCGAGGCGGTACGTTCCCTTTGCCAGGCCGGCCGGAATCTGCAGGTCGGCTGAAATCGTATGCAGCAGCGGAATGCAGGCACTATCGCCCGGTTCATACGGTTGCCAGTCATTCACATTCGCATCCGTCAAGACGACATGGCAAACCTTACCAGACTCGTCGATCAGGACCAAATAGACCGGATGCTCATTGAACAAAGTCGAGAAACCCCGGTTTATCAAAGATATTTCGACCAGATTAACCTGCCCGGCAAGCAAAGCCGCCGGAGCCGTCATTTCCTGCAACTCGATACGGTAACCGAGGTGGTCCCGGATATAATCGAATACATTCCGTTCCGCTACAGAGCCATCTTTCCTGGTGAAATATCCATCCGATACCGGCATCTTGTTTTCCCGCAGGAATTCTGCGGAAACAGGAGTTTCCTTCCAGTACATCATCGAATACTTATCTTTCGTATTCTTTTCCTTATAGTTATGAATCACGCTAAGAGAAGTGAAATGTTGCAGGAACAGTCGGCGTGCCGTCTGTAATCCGTCAATGATCCACCCGGCTTCGGGATTATCGGGATCCTCGTTCATACTCCAGGTTCCCCAAGGCAATTCTCCGTCAACCGGAAGAGAAGGTGACTCACGCACAATCTGTTCATAAGCAGGCGTGCCTTCTGACATTCCGCCATCCCACTGATGTTTTTTGATGACAATAAAGTCGTCATGGAAAGAAACCCGTTTATAATCGTCAGAAGCCGCATCCAGCAAGTTCTTATATTCGGGAACCCGTATCTGGACAGCCCGCCCTTCCGGTGTCATCCGGCAGATGTGTTGCAAAACAGTCCGTTTCGTGTCGTCCGACTTTTCAAGGCCATGAAAAGAACTGTGCCATTCTCCCCAAGCACCGATCATACCAGCCTGAACGACCTGGATCACATCTTTATTCTTTTCGAGGAAAGGTTTGAGTTGTTCCGTATGGCGAATGATGTCTTCCAATGTAGGACCGGTAGCCGCCCGCCCCAGAAATTGGGTTTCATAAGCAAAGCGGAGAACTGCTTTCTTGCCTGATGCCCGCAATTTGTCAAAGAAAATACCCATTGTCTCGAATTCCTCTCCTGTCAACTCTTTTCCGACTGCTCCCGTCAGATAGAAATAGGTCTGGACCAGGGAAACACTGTCGGATGCATAGAGTTCGGACTGTTCTTCCAGATAGGAGGTGATATCAGGATATTCCACGGGAGCCCAGACATAGTTCTTTTCCGTTACATCCAGTGCCACTTCAAGGCGGAATCCTCTTTCAGGGTTATACAGTCCTTCCATACCTGCCGGATCATCCGCATAAATGCCCCGGAAAGTACGATGATACACACCGGAACCGCAAGAGGTGAAAAAAACAAGCGTCAATGCGGCGGCCAGCATCTGGGTCGCTATATTTTTCATATCAATCGTTTTTAGTTGTTGTTATAATTAATGTAGCCTCCTGCCCTTTCAGCAAAGCCTCCGGCAGGCCGGTAATCTTGCCGTTCACGATAACCGTTCCGGCATCCTGAACCAGGCGGAAGGTTTTATCGCTCAACGGTTCCCATTCCACAAACTGTTGTGTTACCGTTCCGTCGTTATAATGCACGTTCACAAACGAAGGCGTGTATAACAACTCGCGCGTCACATGCCCGTCAATATCGCGCAAGGTAGCTTTTCCTTCGGAGACCTGCAAGCGCGCCGGTTCGATAGAAGTGATGCGCAACTCATTTTCCGGTACGGCCTGACAGCCTTCGGGTATCTTCTTGTACATGCGGATATAGTCGATATCGAAACTCTTCGGATACGGGACGGAAGGATCGTAAGTCCCTGTCCAGCCGTTCTTCGCTTTCCGGTTGTCATAGAAAGAGATAATCTGGATCAGCGGATAAGTGATCGCCGCCTTATGCGTCATCACCTGTATGCCGTCCACATATACAGTTACACCTTCCGGTGTCCAGTCAAAGCCATATACATGAAACTCTTCCGCCAATTTCTTATTGGCAAACCAGGGATGTTCCGTGTGATACTGGATCGTCGAGTCTTTCCAGCTATGCACGGTAGACCAGATACGGTCGACATCAGTCCCCAATATTTCGAAGATGTCGATCTCGCAACTCTGGTTCGGATCATCTTCAAACCCGATCAACCACCAGGCACAATGCACACCGCCCCCAGCTTGCATCTTGGCACGCATTTCGTAGTAGCCGTACTGGTTTATTTGCGTAGCTTCCGTTTTAATCGGGTGAAGGGCTTTCCTTTTCGGATCATAGTGGTGCATACCGGTACGGCTGGCACTCATAAAACCCGATATATACATACCCTTATCAAACTCATTTTTTGAATCCCGGTCGATCGTCAGACGGACCACTCCGTCTTTCATCTCGTATGTCGGTGTACAGACAGTCCGGTCTTTCGGCCAGGATGGCAGATACTCAGGAATCCATTTCGTCCGGTCGATCTCTTTCCCATCGAACTCATCGTGAAAGATCAAACGATAACCATCTTTTTCCAACGGGCTGGCGGGATAATCCTGCGCCTGTATATTTTGTAAGTTGACCGACAAAAGGGAACAGACAAGAAGTGTACTTAATAGATGTTTATTACTCATTATATTTACTTGTTTACGGAGAGAAAAAAGGCCGCAAATGAAGCGGCCCTTTCTCAATTAAATATAGACTCTAAAAGAATCGGATTAATAGCCTGGGTTCTGAATGATCTTACCCTTGCCTTCGTTGATTACAGCTTGAGGCAACGGGAATAAGACAAATTCATCTTTGGTAGTCGTACAACCGCGATCTCTTGCATTCTGGATAAACTGTCCGTGACGGATCAGGTCGGAACGGCGGACACCTTCGAACCAAAGTTCGTGTCCTCTTTCATCCAATACTTTCTGCAAGAAGTCATCTACACCTTTTACATCACTCATTGTATACGGATTCAGTTTGGCACGTACACGAACCTGATTCAACAGATCCAATGCCTCGGAAGTAACAGCATTCCCTTTACGTACGATTGCTTCAGAAAGCAAAGTCAGGACGTCTGCATAACGGTAAACAACCAGGTCGATCTGGCTACCGTCACCTGTAGATTCTGGGTCTTCACCATATTTTACAGGGACAGCTCCTGAATAAAGGTTACCATGCTTGGCAATATCGGACTCTTCATTGAACAGAACACCATCAGTACCTACATATTCGCCAACCAATACAGACAGGCGGTCATCTCCTTCCTCAAAGGTACGGTAGAAAGGCCAGGGAACTTTATAACCATCCCATTTCTGAATAGCAGTATTCTGAGTTGGATAGTTGCCCGGCAGTGCATGGTCATGCCACAATTGCAGAGCAGTTCCTCTTTCTTGCGTACAAGCAAAGATAATTTCTTTGTTACCTTCATTTTCGAGTGTAAAGATATCTGAATATCTGTCCATCAATCCATAACCATATTCAGCTTTCATTAATTCACGACCGCATTCTTCTGCTTTTGCCCAATTCTTTTCGTGCATGTAATACTTCATCAGAACCGTATATGCCAAGCCTTTGTCGAAACGTCCGAATTGTGTCGTACGGGTCGGCAGACCTTTCAGAGATTCTGTTAATTCTGTTTCAATGAAGTTTGTCATTTCTTCCTGAGTCGCACGCGGTTCGATGATTTCGTCCAACGGGTTTAGCAAATCTTCCAAAGTCGGAATTGGAATAGGACCATAGAAATCATACAACATGAAAGCCAACCATCCACGTCCGAAACGAGTTTCAGCTACCAGCAAAGTTTTTTTCTCATCGCTCATTTCTACTTTTGAAATACGATCTAATGTCAATGTCATTGTACCCAGATATTTGGCATAGTCCGTATAATTGAGAGTCGTATAATAATGGTTCGGGGTCCAGTTGTGAGTCGTTAACGGAATCCAGCTATCATTTACCCAACAACAAACAGCAATATCGGTTGACATATCTCCGATAACCTGGAAGCTGTGAGCCGTACTGAACACACCGCTATATTCCGCACTACGGAAAGGAGCATAAACACCCCCTACGACAAGGGCTTCTGCATCTTTTTCATTTGTCGGGAAGAAATCCGGATTGATCGCGTCGTATCTCTCCGAATCCAAATTAGTACATGAGGCTAATGCGCAACAGCACATTACTGTATATAATAATTTTTTCATGACTTTATCTTTATATTTTTATCTGTTTATACTATTAGAATGTAATATCTAAACCGAAGCTGTATGTACGAACGTTCGGGTAAGCCCATTGCAACTGTGAAGCATCGGTCTTATCACTTGAAACATCAGTTTCAGGGTCAAGACCTGTATACGGAGTAATGATAAATGGATTGTTTACATCAAAGTATACACGTACGTTTGACAAAATATGTTTGCTGGTCTTAATCGGAATATTATAACCTAACGTAATGTTACGACAACGAATAAACCACGTCTTTTCGTAATAGTAATCACCGGTTCCATATGCGCTCTCTGTTTGGAAATAACCCGGTAATGTTCCGTTCGGATTAGAAGAACTCCAAAGATCGCTGATAGAAGTCGGCTGATTATAACCACGACGCAAGTCATTTACGTTATTACTGATCCATGTTTTCTTATAGCTACCAGCAGACAATTTGTTAAACTGTCCATAGAAATAGATATTGAAATCAAAATTTTTATATCGCAATGTATTGTTGAAGCCTAATAAATATCCTGGATCTTTACTTCCGTAAATCACTTTATCGGCATCATCCAGCTTACCGTCAGGCTTACCGGTCTTCATTGGAATACCATGTCCGTCTACCTTAATGGAGCCGTCTGCTTCGTATACATAACCATCAATATCTTTAATTTTTACCTGTCCGGGCAGTGCACCCGGCATGTGGTCGATTGTTTCTCCTGGCTGAACCAGACCATCCGACAAATAACCTGCAAACGTACGGATATATCCGTTATATTCGCTATAAGCACTCGGTTTCCAGTTCGGATCACGTTCTTTCCACTTGTCACGATACAAAGAGAATGTCAAGTCGGAAGTCCATTCGAAATCTTTATTGCGGATATTCGTTGTATTGATTGTCAACTCAAAACCCTGGCTCTGTGTTTTACCAACGTTTGCAATAAGCTTGTTTACTTCGTTATAAGAAAGCAATGTACGCTCATTCAACAGATCCGAGATAATTTTATGGTAATATTCAGCTGTTACATTGATACGTCCATTCAGGAATCCTAAATCCAAACCAACATTCCACTCGCGTGTTGTTTCCCAAGTCACATTACCGTTACCCAGTTGATCCAGATAAACGCCATTGACCATAGAACCTCCGAAAATATTATTACGATTTCCGACCTTATAATAGCTGTAAGCCACATCACCGACATTAGAGTTACCGGTTTCACCATAGCTCAAACGCAATTTACCGTTAGATAACACACTTTTCAACGGAGACATGAAATCTTCTTCCAGGAATCTCCATCCGGCAGCAACTGACGGAAAAACACCCCACCGATTACCTTCAGCAAAGTTTGAAGAACCGTCCGTACGAATAGTAGCAGTTAACAGGTAACGATCCTTGAATGAATAGTTCACACGACCAAAGAATGAAGCCATACGAGATTTCGTAGCACTTGAACCGACAGTCGGACGTTTTGCATTACCGGCTCCTAAGTTATTGAATAAGAAGCCATCCGTAATAAAGTCATTATTCTTACCCGACAACATTTCATATGTAAACAACTGGTAAGAATGACCTGCCAATACCCCGAAGTTATGCTCACCGATCTGTTTCGTGTAGCTTGCCGTCAATTCCATTAAGTAATCAGAGTTATCAGCCTGAGCCACATAAGCAGAACCGTTTTCTCTGGCTCCGTAAAGAGTCGTAGTCGGCATATACTGTTTACGTTTCTGATAGTTACGGTCGATACCGAAGTTTGCTTTCAACAGCAAATCCTGAATCGGACGCACTTCAAAGAATACGCTTCCTAACAGGCGTTCTTTTGTTGTCTTGTCTGTGATATCCAACAAAGACACAGGGTTCGGCAAGAAAGAGGCATCAGAGTTCATAGAATAATCTCCATTCTCATCACGAATCGGTAATGCCGGATTGAACTGAGCGGCAGAAACCAAAATACCTGCATTTTCATTCTGTCCATCACCTAACGGCACATTATCATATTCATTGCGGGAAACATTCAGGTTTATACCCATCTTCACATACTTACTCAATTTCTGATCCAGATTAACACGGGCGGAATAACGTTCCATTGCGTTATTCTTAATCACACCGTCCTGTTTGAAATAGTTACCAGAAACCAAATATTTCGTATTATCGTTACCACCGGTTACAGACAGGTTATGGGAAGTCTGGAAGCCCAAACGTGAAATTTCGTCGAACCAGTTCGTATTATTTGCCGGATTGGCAATTTCTGATTCAGTATATTTAGGCACATACGGAGTCGCAACATCTGATTCCGATTTACCTCCATAAATTCCCACACCATTCGTACGCAACCACAACTCACGGTTATAATTGTTTGTTGCCTGCATGAAACCGGAAGCATCCAGCATTTCATACGATTTGGCAATCTGTTGAACGGAAGCAGAACCTGAATACTGAACTTTAGCAGCACCACTCTTACCACGTTTTGTCGTTACAATGATCACACCGTTACCAGCACGCGCACCATAAATAGCGGTAGAACTTGCATCCTTTAGCACCTCAATAGATTCGATATCGTTCGGGTTGATAGAACCCAGGATATTATCGGTGTTACCATCCTTATACTGGTTACCACTATCCAAAGAACCTGGCGTACTTACAGGGAAACCGTCGATAATGATCAACGGATCGTTACCGGCCTTATCTGAAGAAGCAGCACCACGCACACGGAAGGTAGACTGACCACCCGGCTGCGCACTGATTGTACTTACCTGCAAACCGGCAGCTTTACCGGCCAAAGCGTGGCTGATAGAAGAAACCGTACCGACAGGAGTATCATCCATCTTAACAGAAGCAACCGCACCTGTCAAGTCTTTCTTTTTCATCGTACCATAACCGACAACTACCACTTCCTCCAACGCTTGAGAGTCTTCTTTCAACAGAACATTGACTACGCTCTGGTTCTTTACAGCGATATCCTGAGAAATATATCCGATAAACGAAACCTGCAAAGTGGCATTAGCCGGAACTTCGATCGAGAAGTTACCGTCCATATCGGTAGTCGTACCGTTAGTCGTACCTTTCTGGATAACGTTTGCACCGGCAACTGGGCCGAAAGCATCGCTTACAGTACCGGTCACCTTGCGATTCTGCTGTGCAGCAGCAGAAGAAGCCGGAGCCGTTTCGGAAGTCAGGACGATGTGGCGGTCTTTGATCGTGTACTTCAAACCGGTTTTAGCGGCAATGGCGTCCAATACGGTCTGAATGTTAGCATTCTTTTCACTAATAGAGATCTTTTCATTCTTGTTGATCTCTTCCAGATTATAGAAAAACAGGAATTCAGACTGCTTTTCGATCTGTTTCAACACTTTTTCTAAAGTCTCATTCTTCGCAGAAACATTTAGAGTGGCAGTTTGTGCATAGGTGGAAGCAACCACGCTTGACAGACAAACAGCCAACATTAACACGGTTAATTTCATGATTTTTATAGTTCTTTTCAGGTTAAGAGAAACAACTATACGTTGATTATTCATATTTTTGAATGTTTTTAAGATTAAACACGATCCCACGGCAATGGGAGTTTAATTGTTCACACTTTAGAAGAGAAGATCCGGCAAGATTTTCTCTTCTTTTTTTGTTTAAGACTAACTGGTATTCATTTCTTTTCTAAGATTAGCAATTGTTTTTATTCAAATTTCTGATATTGTTACGTGATGATCGTCGATCGCATACCGGATCGGGATCGACAAATGGATAATTTCCATGATGTCCTTAATGCTTTGTCCGCGATAGAAAGTTCCCGTAAATGTCCGGTGGTTCAGTGCTTCCGACTTGACAGTAAACTGCACGCCGTAAACATGGCTCAACCGGTACAAAATGGCCTCAAGACTCTGTTCGGGGAAATAATAATATCCGGTAGTCCACGAAACGAACCGGTTGGCGTCGACCTGTTGAAGGAGGGCGGATTGCGTATTTCTATTATATATGAACTGTTCGTTTGGCTTCAAAATCGTAGGGCGTGAAAGATTCCGGGTTGTCAGCAACACGGAACCATCCAGCAAGGTTGTCGTCAGAAGCGAATCGGTCGGATAGGCTGCCACATTAAATTTTGTTCCGAGCGCTTCGATAGACTGTTCCTTTGTTTCGACAATAAAAGGTTTGTCTTTTTCCTTGGCGACTTCAAAATAGGCTTCCCCTTCCAGATACACGACACGCTTGGATTTACCATAACGGGAATCATAGGAGAAAGAAGTTCTGCTCCCAAGGCTGACGCGGGTTCCGTCCGGCAAGACTACCACATCCGCTTCAAGCCCATCTCCACCGACATAGCGGGTGATCAGGCCATCGTGTTCTTTTGAAGAAAAGATAAACACAGTAGAAGTAACGGCTGCGGCAAACATTGCCACAGCCGCATAAGTACTTATGCGGGTTAATAGGGGGAATCTTTTACGCTGGCGAGACTTTCTCTTATCGAGAAGGCGTAGCCAGCTATCTTGTATTTCAGAAGCATCGCGGGATGGGGCACAGGCTTCATAAAGCGCTTTCGTCTCGAAAAACAATTTTTTATTCTCCGCGCTTTCATTCACCCAGGCATAAAAATCGTCCAGGGAACGACCTTGCAGCCGTCCTTGCAAATACCCGATGATTAATTCTGAATGTTCGTTTTCCATTTTCACTTATTTATTAGATGTAAAGACAAAGTCGACGCATGGTTAACTTGGCTCTTACATATACACAACGAACGGGAAAGAAAAAGTACTCACAAGAAAAATGATTTTTTTATAAAATATTTTCATCATAATGATTTCAGGAAAATTCAAACAGGCTCTAAGTTGGTGTGTCAATATTCCCCTGTCCCCGCGCCGGCTCCCCCTTATTGTCATTTTTTGTAAATACTTGACAAGGTTCAAATGCCTATCGATCCCCTTGACAACCTGCAACAACCCAATTTTTTCCTTGCAACCAGTTGCCTGCCGACAATTGTCGGCAAGCCTGCTGACAGATGTCGACAAGTCTGCTCACAATTGTCGACAGGCCTGCTGACAATTATCGGCAAGCGGTTCGATGCCGACTTTCAGGGAAGGACAAAGCGAAAAAGAAACTTACAATCTCTCTATAAAAGGAAGATAAGCAGGAACAGATTCGAACAGTTCTTACGCAGATAAAGGAGGGAGCGATAGAGCAAGTTCTCGACCGTGCGGACGGAGAGATTCAAGCGTTCTGCTATTTCGGCCGCTTTCAGGCCTTCGAGATAGGACAGGCGGAAGACTTCCCGGCTTCTTTCAGGCAGCTCGGCAACCTTTTTCATCAACAGATCGAGGAGGTCTTTTCGCATGAAAAGTTCGTCGGAAGCCTCAAAAAAGTCAAGTTCATCCAATTTTAACTGAAGAGCACGGTGGTCGATGATCTCCTGTTCCATATTCATGCGGCGGAGGCAATCCAGGCAGGCATTCCGGACGGAGACATAAAGCACCCTTTTCAGGTCATTCTCCGGGAGGCGGAATACCTGCTTGTCCCACAGTTTCAGGAATACATCGTGAACAATATCTTCTGCAAAGAAGCCGGAAACGAACTTCTCCGCAAAACGCATCAACATCGGGGCATACTCCGTATAAATATGCTGATATTGATCTATGTCCAAAGATGTATTCCCCATATTTGCAAATGTAGAAAAAAAATCTAATTATTCATTAACAAACACTTCATGTACACCCGGCTTATCGAATTTTACAGGTTCGACCTTTCCGGTAATAGCATTCATACACTGGACAACATCGTTTCCGGTAGTCTGGACCTTGACCGCCCAACCGTTTTCTTTCTTGCAGACAGACAGGATATCCGTCGTATTGGAAGCCGGCATAACAGCTAATCCGTCAGCACAATGGATGGTCTCGACATGATAGCGGCGAACAGCTACCGGGAACTTTTTACCTTTATAGATAAAGGTGGCCGGGCGCTGATCCTGATCGCTCGCCCAATCGGCATTCAACAGATAGATCGTACGACGGTCCGAGTGGTCCCAAACCGTGAAACCGACGGAAGGAGCCGCCTCCATCCAGCCTTTGCAGGCTTCCTCGCCGGCAGTCTTGGCAGCAATCTCTTTCATGGCTGCCACGTAATCGGCTTTCAACGTTGTTTCGGCAGGATAGGCTTTCCGGGGGAAATAGATGATTTTTCCCAAACCGAAGGCAATCTCCGTCTTTGTTGCCAACTGCTGGTAGTTCTCTCCCAACATCTCACGGATAACCGCATCGTCGGCAGGGAAACGGACCGGCTGGTCGGGCTGCAACTCTTCATTCAGATGGGCTGCCGTGAGCAAAAGCGTTCCGCCCTTGAATACAAAATCGCGGATACGCAGGAAGTCATTCGCGTCGTAACTGTTCCATCCGAGGAAGATCATCGCCTTATACCGGCCCATCACGTCTTGCGGCGCTTCGACAGGCAGCAGATCGACCGTACCGTAAGGGGTGGAAGTAAACCAACCTTCCGGCCCGCAGCCATCCACGATATTGTCCGGATAGAAGACTTTCAGCAGATCGAAACTTTCGCATGCCTTGTCGAACTTCCATTTATCGCCCTTCTGCGACCACAGGCTGCCGCGGCCGAACGATTTCCAGGCGTCGTTACGTCCCTGGATCACGGCAATATTGCTTCTCAGGTCGCCGCGGCGGGAATGTGTTTCCACGAAATCGAGCATCTGATGCTGGGCAAACAAGTGTTCCTTGCCGGAAACGGAATAGCGGTCGTTCATATATTCGTCCGTCCACAAGGCTTCTTCCGTATTCATATGGGAAGAGCCGTGCATATAGGCAACAGCCAGCGACATATACAGACGCAGGGAGTGTTTCGGATCGGCAAACGGCCCTGAGCCCCATTGCATGGCATGAAGCGTCCCGTAAAGCGGACGGCTGTAGGCGCGGGATGCACCACGCAGGGAGGAAAGTATGATTTCTTCCGGCCCGTACATCTGTTCGGCTCCCAGCCAGTCGTAACCGGCTTGATACAGATAGCGGAACAGCGTGGACGGTCCCGTATGGCGCGTACTCGGGCCTTTGGAATAGCGGAAGTTGGCAACGAGCTTGCGGGCGCCGTCGGCCATGTCCGTCACCCCTTCCGGATCATAATGGATAAAGACGCCGTGGTCAGTATAAATCGGACGATGTTTGGCAAAGATTCCGCCATAAGGACGGTTGCGTGCCGCCATATCGGAGAAAACTCCCTGGTACAGGAAATGCTGCCAGTAATAGTAGCCGCCGTCATTCTCATGCGCCTGCTTGCCGCGGAACATCGGGGAGGCCAATGTTTCCAAAGAGGGATTGATACGGCTTCCTGCCAGCGTACGTCCTTCGACTTGCCAGGCATACGGGATTTTCAGTTGATCCAGCAACTGGGTGTAATGGCCGATTATGGCAGGATCGGCAACGCGGAAACCGCTCCACTGGTAGGATGGGCGGAACTGATACCAGTTACCGATCCGGTTGGAGATATACCATTTGAAGAAATAATCATACGGCGTATATTGCTTGTCAATATAGATTTCGTCACCGGACGAAAGGTAAATCTGCTCCGCTTCCTTGTCGATCACCTGGCGGATTTGCGCCTGTTCCGTACGGCTGCCGTCGTCAAACACCAGCGGGACGGCGTGGCCGGCCTCGCCTGCACGCATTTCCACGACATGCAGACCGGGGGTTTCAAACAGGCACTCCTGCTCGGCGGGCGTGGCAGCGCCGTTTGCCTTCACTTTGAGGCTGACATTCGGCTTGTTCGTTTCTACCAATATACCGAAAGAGGCGTTTTTGGCAACATATTCGGGGACGGAAACGACTTCGAAATCGCGTGCGGTCTCTTCGATGATCTCCAGGCCGCGCAGTTCATACGGATAAGCGGCGCGATGCGGCTCTTTCCGGAGTGTCAGCTTCATCTCGCCACTCCCTTGCAGGGAAGACGGAAGCGGGATATAGAAGTCCGCCACATCGGAAGCGCGGTCGAAGATGTTTCCCTCAAAGAGCGTCTCCCCGTTAAATTCGAGCTTCCACATCGGCCAACTGCGGGTTGCGAGGTTACAGCCGATCCAGTAGTTGTAGTTGTCCGGTTTTTGGGCAAACTTGGTGAATGGTATGGAGCAAACCGCTTTCTTGTTCTGTGTCAGGCGCGGAGCTTCCACCCAGCATTCGCCGCTGAAATGCGTCCCGCCGACACGCAGGAAGGCACAAGCCACATCTTCCGGCAACGCGAATGTCTCAGACACCGCCTGGTATTTTCCCGTACCTTCCGGAACCGGCATGTAGAGCACGGAATCCGGTTTGTCATAGATATCGTCTGCCGCCCGTCCCGGTTTCCGGTAGAACAGCTCGATCCCGACCCCGAAATCGCCATTCCCGGAAACAGCCAAATCCTGTTTCTTCACGACCGGCAATGTAACCGTCAGTTCACCCGCTTTCAGCAACTTACCGGAAATGCGGTAATAGGCGTGGCGTTCGAAATTATTGTCTTCGCCTTTGAAATAAAGCGAATAACGGTCTTTTTTACGGATCACCGAGTCCAGGTTGTCGTCAATATAAAACTCGGACCGGCGGAACATTTCTTCACCTCTGTTCTGGAAAGGGGCAGGCATCTTCACTCCTCCGATTACGCGCAGAAATTTCCGCGTCGGGATTCCGGACTGTCCGAACGTAACGGTTTCGGAGATACTCTGATCGGGTTGAAGCAGATGTGTTTTTTGACCTCCTGCGGGAGTAAAGACAACCGTTCTTGTCTCTTTCCAAGAAGAGGATGCGTATGCCTGAAGTACTGCAAAGACGATCAGGCATAGGGAGATACATGTTTTTTTCATATAAACTTAATACAAATGTTTTTCGTTCAAATCACTTTCCAAATGTACGATTTATTTCCGTATTATTATTACTCATAGTTTTTATGTACTTTTGTAGATATAATTATAAGTACCTAAGACTGAAAAGATGATAGTTGTTAGAGACACGGAGAGATTGAAAGGGAAAAGGCTGGTAGCCACTATCGGCTTTTTCGATGGAGTTCATCTGGGACACCGTTTTCTGATTCACGAACTGAAGCAGGTGGCCGAAGCCGCCGGGTTGCCTTCCGCCGTTATCACGTTTCCCGAACATCCCCGTGCTGTCCTGCATGCCGACTATCAGCCGAAGTTGCTCAATTCGTTCGAAGAAAAGTTGAAACATTTGGCTTCCACGGGGATCGACTATTGCATCGTGCTGGATTTCACGCTCGAACTATCCCGCCTGACGGCAAAAGAGTTCATCACTACCATATTGGCAGACCGGTTGCATGTGGACACGTTGCTGATCGGCTACGACCACCGTTTCGGGCATAACCGCGAGGATGGCTTCGAGCAGTATGTAACGTATGGCGAGGCTTGCGGCATACGGGTTATCAAGGCTTCGCAATACAGCGAAGGAGAGGCGGCTGTCAGTTCTTCCGAAATACGGAGGCTTCTTTCGGAATGCCGGGTGGAGGAGGCGGATCATCTGCTGACTTATCCCTACGGGCTGAAAGGAAGCATCGTCAGCGGTTATAAGGTAGGCCGGAAATTAGGTTTCCCGACCGCCAATATCCAGGTGGACGAGCCTTTCAAGATTATTCCGGGCATCGGCGTATATGCCGTTCGGGTGTATCTGAACGGACAGCGTTACAAGGGAATGCTGTACATCGGCAACCGCCCGACTCTGGATAACGGTGACAACATCACACTGGAAGTAAACATCCTCAACTTCACCGGCGACATCTACAATAACGAAATAACAGTCGCGTTCATACAACACGTACGAGGCGACATCAAATTCAACACCCTCGACCAACTGATCGAGCAACTGAAAAAAGACAGGGAGACGGTGGATAAGATATTAACGGAATAAAAACATATCATGTACTACGACGCAATAGACCTATTAAAAGGGATGATTTCACGTCCTTCTTTCAGCAGGGAAGAGGGAGAAGTGGCGGATTTTCTCGGACAGAGCTGGGAAAAGGCCGGGTATAAGGTGAACCGCAAGGGGAATAATCTGTGGCTGATTGCTCCGGATTTTAATCCGGACAAACCGACCCTGCTGCTTAACTCCCATATCGACACTGTCAAGCCGGCTTCGGGGTGGACCAAAGATCCGTTCAATCCGGAGGAGACGGAAGACGAGCGTCTGTACGGCCTTGGCAGCAATGATGCAGGCGCGAGCGTGGTTTCTCTTTATGAAGCATTCAGGGTGTTGTCAGGGAAGGAACAACCTTACAACCTGATCTTCCTGGCTTCATGTGAAGAAGAAGTTTCCGGCAAGAACGGGCTGGAAAGCGTTCTTGCCGACCTTCCCCCTATCGCATTCGCCGTTGTCGGCGAACCGACCGGCATGCAACCTGCCGTAGCCGAAAAGGGGCTGATGGTACTGGACTGCGTCAGCACCGGTAAAGCCGGACATGCCGCCCGGAACGAGGGGATCAATGCGATCACGCTTGCCATGAAAGATATCGAGTGGTTCAACACGTATCAGTTCCCGGAAAAAAGCGATTTCCTCGGACCGGTAAAGATGAGCGTCACGATTATCCATGCCGGGACACAGCATAATGTCGTTCCGGACCGCTGCGAATTCACCGTCGATATCCGGACAAACGAATTTTATCCCAACGAAAAGCTGTTCGAACTGATCAAGCCGCAGGTCGGCTGCGAAATAAAAGCCCGCAGCTTCCGCCTCAACTCCACCCGTACGAATTTGCAACATCCGTTCGTACGCCGTGCCGTTATGAT
This sequence comes from Parabacteroides hominis, assembly GCF_014287585.1. Lineage (GTDB taxonomy): Bacteria > Bacteroidota > Bacteroidia > Bacteroidales > Tannerellaceae > Parabacteroides > Parabacteroides hominis. The sequence goes on from NZ_JACOOJ010000011.1 coordinate 45,576, forward strand.
GGGAAAAGAACCTTTCGGCTCGCCTACTTTAAGCGATCAGGCCTTGATGCACTTCCCTTCCGTGAAGATCGGGCCGGGAAACTCCGCCCGTTCCCATGCCGCCGACGAATATATCGGCTTGATGGAAATACGGGAAGCGATCGATTTGTATATCAAGCTGCTCGACCAATTAACAATTGAAAGTTGAAAATGAGAAAGATCACTCTACCGCATCTTCTCTTTCTTCAAACTTTCAATTTTCAACTTTCAACTTTCAATTAATATGAGAGATCTCTTCGGAACCATCAGCACCCGCTATCTGATTGCCATCCTGAACCTGGCACTGATCTTTATCAATGCCAAAGCATTAGGTGTCGAAGGAGTCGGGCTGGTCGGACTGATCCTGGCGGCAATAGGAATCGCAACCATGTTCTGCGGAATATTGGCGGGAAATACAATTGTTTATTTCATGAACCGCTATTCCATGCAAGCCGTGTTTTTGCCTTCTTACTGCTGGACACCGGTCGGAGCGGGTATTGCTTGCGGTTGCATGGCCATTCTCGGACTGCTTCCCGAAGGGTATGCCCTTGATATTTATATCCTTTCCATCCTGACCTCTCTCGTTGCTGCCAACTCCCGTTTCCTGCTGGGAAAGAATCGGATCTTCGGGTTCAACCTGACCTTTGTCCTGCAAGGGGGATTATTGTTCTTTGTATTGCTATTCCTTTATTACGGATTGGAGAAACAGGATGTAACCGCCTATCTGTGGGGAATGTATCTCACAAACGGGGTCGCATTCCTTGTCAGCCTGTTTCTGCTCTTGCCTTTCCTGCGCAAGAAAGAGGCAGACCCGCGGAAAGGACGTTCGGGGTACGCGCTCCTACAGGAGATGTTTGCCTACGGGCTTTGGGGAAGTGCAGACAATATCGCCGAAATCCTGACCACCCGCCTCAACTATTTCCTGATCAAACGATTCGCAGGATTGGGAAGTGTCGGGCTATTGGACGCGGGGACCAAGATTTCCGAAAGCGTCTGGCATATCAACCGCAGCATCGGCTTTATCGAGTACAGCCGCGTTGCCCGGACACATAATCCCGGCGAGCAAAAACAGATCACGCTCCGGTTCTTCAAGCTTACTTTTTGCGCCGTCACGCTTGCGACCGGTTGTATTCTCCTGATACCGGAATGGGTGTACACAGATTATCTGTTCAGTGCCGAGTTTGCAGGGATGCGCAACGTCATAACAGGACTGTCAGCCGGAATCATTGCACTGGCCTGTAACAGTATACTAAGCCAATATTTTATCGGGAGCGGAAAAATACGCTACAGCGCGGGAAGTTCTTTTGTCGGTTTGATAAGCCTGCTTGTTTCGGGCTATCTGCTAATTCCGTCTTACGGAGTGGTCGGATCGGCCATCAGTTCCAGTATCGCATTCAGCACCATGCTGGCATTCTCCATGATTATCTTCTGTTGGAAAACAGGAGCCCGACCGAGGGAATTTCTGATTAATAAAGAGGATGTAAGGTTCGCACTCCGGAAACTCCGGTTGACGCATGACGGGAGTCAACCCTGACGCAACACCTGCGTCAATCCAGCCACGGCGCCGGGTTCAATTTCGTCTTTTCTTTCCAAAGCTGGAAATGAAGGATCGTAGCATTGCCGTCCTCGGTATCGGTGAAAATCTTTCCGATCGCCTGGCGGGTGCTCACTTTATCGCCTGCCTTCACATAGACCTGGCTCAGGTTACTGTAGACCGTCAGATAGTTACCGTGACGGACAATGACCGAGTTGTTATATCCCGGAACAACGAACACGCGCGTCACCTCGCCATTGAACACGGCACGGGCATCCGCACCCGGAGCGGTTTGGATATCGATACCACTGTTATTCGTACGGACATACTTCAGTTCCTGATGCTGCTGTTCGCCAAAGGTAGCGACAATCGTATGGCGACCGGACACAGGATAAGGCAAACGACCCTTATTGCCTGCAAAATCATCGGACAAGCGCTTCTCGGCTTTTGTCATGGCATATCCGCCTTTGGTGTCGGCGACACGTTCTTCGCGGACCGGCTCCGTCTCCGGCTTTGTTTCAGGGACTTTCTTTCCTGAGGCAGCCGCCTTTTCACGTGCCAAGCGATCGCGTTCTGCGCGGGCTGCCCGTTCTCGGGCGGCTTTGGCCTCGGCTTCGGCACGGGCGATTTCTTCGGCTATCTGCTTTTCGATCTGGCGGTTCAGGGCATCAGCCTGCTTCTTCTTCTTTTTCAGGTCGGCCTGCAACTGCTTTTGTTTCTTGTTTAACTGCTGCACCTCCTCTTTCTGGCTCGATTCCTCGGTCTGGAGCTTGCGGCTTTCATCCTCGCGCGCACCCAATAAGGCGTTCTTCTCGGCACGCGTCTTTTCCAGTTCTTTCTGCTTGTCGGCAATCTCCTTCTGCTTATCGATGATTTCGGAAGCCTGCATCTTCTGCCAGTCGGCATACTCGCGAAGGTAACGCATACGGCGAAAGGACTGGGCGAAATTGTCGGCGGAAAGGATAAACAGCAACTTATCCTGCGAACTGCGCCGCTTGTACATGCTTTGAACCGATTTCCCGTAATTCTGCCGTTTATTCCCCAACTCTTTTTCCAGTTGGGAGATGTTCCGTCGGGAAGCGGCTATTTGTTTGTCTATTTCCCCGATCTCCTGGTTCAGGAGGCTGATGACCTGTTTACGGGAAAGGATCTGTTTGGAGAGCAGGTTCAGCCGGTTCAGCGAGTTACGCGCCGTCTGCCGTGTCTCGTCCAATAGCTGGCTGGTCATCTCGATCTCGGCAAGTGCGGCTTTACGCTGCTTTTCGAGTTCGCGTACTCTTGCCGAGTTCTGCGCGGAAACAGAACCTATCGACAGTACGAATATGACGAACCAGAAGTATCTCATCTTACATTTTATTACTACTCAAAGATTTGATGATCTGAGATAATGTGATACGTTTATATTTGGAAGGAATGGAAAAATCCATTTTCACCGGGACATCCGTCTGCATACGGGAGAAATGCAACGTAATTCCCCCTTGCGAAGCACCATCCTTCATCACCAGCACATCCATCTTCATCGGGAACGGCTGCCCGTCTGCCAGGCGAAAATCGGCATAGTCCCATTGCAGGGCGTAACGATCCGAAGGTTCGGTGATACAGGTTGAGAGAATCTTCTCCTCTCCGTCCGCCATAAAGGTGTACAGCAGCCCCATCACATCCTCCACCTGTATTTCGGCTGCGGGCCCGTCCTGCTTCAGCTTAAAGCGGTTGTACTGCTTCGGGCTGATCCCCTGCTGCCCGGGAAGGAACAGATGATTGGTGAAAAGAGCCTGCAGATTATAGAAATTGAACTCGATCGGCGTCTGCCCTTTCAGGTTGGCGTAATTATCGGCTACATAACGCTTGTTCATGCGGTCGATCACCTTTACGCTGTCCACACTGATCTCGGCACGGAAAACCTCGATACCTAAAAAAGGTTGTACGGACAACTGGAAAGCACTGTCTTTTACCATCTTCAGATCCACACGCGAACTCATATTGTTGCCCGGCAGGTTCAGGTCCACGTTCAGGCGTGCGGTCAGGGTTTCGTACTTGAACGCCTGCTCCTGCATAAGCGCAAAGAACTCGTTATGCGTTTTCGCTCCGCCCGCTTCGACCGTACCGACTTTCTTGGTCGATTTACAACCCGTGAACGACAGGGCGATAAAAAAGGCCAGCGCAAAGGCAAGGCTTATCTTATTCATTCTTGACCTCCTCTTCTATATAGGTTCCCTCTGCGATCTTACGATCCAGCACATCGCTTTCTTTCCCCATCTCCTTCGCTTTCTTCCACTGTTCAAGCGCCTTTTCCTTCTCCCCGCTCATAAAGAGGATATCGCCGTAATGGTCCACCAGCTCGGAGCTTTTGGTCGTATCGTTGGCAAGCGCGCTCTCTATGTATATCTTGGCAAGCGTATAGTTTCCCTGCACAAAGAATATCCAGGCATAGGTATCGAGGTAAGTCGAATTGTTCGGTTCCAGTTTGACCGCCAACGCGCTCATCCGCTCCGCCTTTTTCAGGTCTTTCTTTTCCAGCGAGAGGAAATAGGCGTAATTATTGAGGACGACCACATTCTTGTCATTGTATTTCAGGGCTTCGTCATACGCTTTGTAGGCTTCCGGCATATTCTTGATCTGATAGTAGATATCACCTATCTGCCCGTAAAAATCGGACTTCAACCCTACGTTCGTCTCCGGGATAATCTCCAGGCCTGCCTTGTAGGTATCCAGTGCATCCTGGTACTTTTCCTGCTGGAAATAAGCGATTCCAAGATAAAAATAATACTCCGGCGCATCGGGGAAAAGCTCCTGGCAACGGGTACAGATACGGATCACTTCGGGAATGTCTTCCGACTTCAACGCCAGGTTCAGGAGTTGTTGCCAGGCAGCCGCATCCGAAGGTTCCATCTCGGTAATCAACTGAAACTGGAAACGGGCCTCGTCAGTCTTTCCCTGCGTAATCAGCAGGCTACCGTACATCTGTTTCAGATCGATATCTTCCGGATGTTGTTCCAGTAATGTCTGAAAAAGGGCATTCGCGCTCTCGGTCCCCTTCTTCGTCTGCTGTAGTTTGAGAATATAGCGGGACAGGATACCGACTTTCGTATCGACATCCAGTTTTTCATTCACCAATGCATTGCGTATCTGCGTCTCGGCCGCGTCCTTATTTCCGACGGCTTCATAATAGTTCGCCATCGAGACAATGTAATAGGGACTTTCCGGATCGATTTCGTGCGCCTTCTGATAATATTTCAGGGCTTTGACCGTATCGTTCTTTTCCAGGTGGAGATCACCCAAAATGATCTGGTAGCGGGATTCCATCGGGAACTTGGCAGCAAGCTTTTCCACTTCTTTGAAGGCGTTATCGGTCTGCTCCAACGCGTTATACAATTTATATTTCTGCATCGAAAGCGCTTCACTCATGCCGATAGACGATTCGAGGGCGTCATAAGCATCGATCGCCTTCCCGATTTCACCTTCCTGCGTAAGCGCATCCGCCAGGTAATAGTTCAACTCCGGTTTTCCGGGATAATCTTTTACCAGCTTCTCATACTCTTCCGCCGCTTCGCCGAACATACCGAGGTTACGGCTCATTGTCGCCAACGCCAGCCGGTAGGTAAAATTATCGGAACTGTAAGCCACCGCACGCCGCAACATCTCCAGCGACTTTTCCGGACGGTTCAGTTGGGCATAAAACGAAGAAAGTTCGTATAAGACAGCCGACGCAGTCGAGTCGATCGTCAGACAATGGTTAAAGGCATCATAAGCGGCATCGAATTTTCCGGCTGTCTTCAGGTTCAGCCCTTCGTAGAAGAAGTAATCGAACTTCCGCTGATCCCCGGCACTCACTTTATTCGGCTTCGGCGACATTCCCACCTTCGCATCCTGATCCTGCGCCCTCAACGATTGCGAACTCCCGATCAGGAATAATAGAAAAGATATCGAGATCAGAGACTTTAGCATCCCTCCCATATTTTTTAATTCTTAATTCTTAATTTTTAATTATTTCCCCGTGTGACCGAAGCCGCCGGCTCCCCGTTCGGTGTCGTCAAGACCTTCCACCGGTTGCCAAACGACCTGGCTGTGAGTCGTGATCACCATCTGGCAAATACGTTCCCCGTCGTTGACGGTAAACGGTTCGGATGAGAGATTTATCAGGATTATGCCGATCTCGCCGCGATAGTCCGCATCGATAGTGCCCGGCGTGTTCAGTAATGTGATGCCATGTTTCAATGCCAGGCCGCTACGGGGGCGCATCTGTGCCTCATAACCTTCCGGCAGCGCGATATATAATCCGGTCGGAATCAGTTTCCGTTCAAGGGGTTTCAACACTACCGGTTCCGCCAGATTTGCACGAATGTCCATTCCTGCCGACAGCGGAGTCGCGTATCCCGGCAGCGGATGGTGTGACTTATTGATGATCTTTACTTCCATAAACTCTTTTATTTCCGGGCAAATTTACACAAATATCCCTGATTACCATCTACTGGCAGTTCCATTATTCTTTAAATTATACTAAGCACGCCTACATGCATCTACACCGGAGTACTTTGGTCCCCTTAAGGTACTTTTTCTTTAAAACAAGCAAGAAAAGTACGGAAAACAAGCGGAAATGCTCGCAAACATCCCCATCTTGCACCTTTCAACATCCGGGTGTAGCCTCCCCATACACCCGGATGTTTCTGCTCCGGACATCCGGGTGTCCGGAAACAAAACATACCAACTAATTGATTAATATATGCTTATATTGCAAAACAAAGACTATGACTTTCAGAAAACCGGTGATACATAAGTGATAGACAAATATGGCATCTATCACTCCTACGCACTATAATTATCAAAGCTCACATGGTAAAGTGTGATAGAGTGACAGAGGATTCCGCAATAACAGGGTATGTAACCAATCCCTGTTTTCCTCTTATTCTCCTACCTTTATTTCCACGATTGCATCCGGCAGGCCTTCCGCCGTAGCTTTCAACCGGATGGTTCCTGCCTTGCCCGTGTTTTGTACGACCGCCATTGCTTTTCCGTAGAAAGCGTGACGTTCCGGTTTCTTGAGGCTGACGGGATCATTCTGATCTCCGTTATCTGTTCCGGCAATAAAGCCATCCCCCTCAACCGTAAAACGAAGCAGGTTGTCGGCATCCGGCACTAAGTTTCCGTCTTTATCCTGTATTTCCACGGTCACGAATGAAAGATCCGTGCCATCGGCGTGCAAGGCGGAACGATCGGGAATCAGCATGATCCGGGCAGGCTCGCCGGCTGTACGGATTTCACGTGCAAGCACTTCCTTGCCGTCCTTACGGGAAACGGCTTTCAACGTACCCGGTGTAAAAGGAACACGCCAGCAGACATGGAAAGCATCGTCCGGCTTGCTTTTGACACCCAGGCTCTCGCCGTTCAGGAAAAGCTCCACTTCATCCGCCTGGTTATAGTAGGCCCAGATATCGACAGTCTCTCCCTTTTTCCAGTTCCAGTGCGGGAAAAGGTGAAGAACCGGCGTGTCGGTCCATTCGCTCTGGTACATATAATAGACATCTTTCGGAATACCTGCCAAGTCGACAATACCGAAGAAACTGCTACGGCTCGGCCACCAGTAAGGTGTCGGTTCGCCCAGATAATCGAAGCCCGTCCAGATAAACAGACCTGAAACATAAGGCAGCCGCTTGACCTCCCGCCAAGTCACCTCGTGGGTCGAACCCCAAGGTACATGGCAGTTGTCATAAGCCGAGCAAAGGTGTTCGGGACGATCGAAGCGTTCCCGCCAGGTGTTCGGCCAGACATACATCGAATCGGATGGCATCTGGTAGTAACCGCGTGTCATCAGGGCGGAAGTAGACTCACTGACGATTAACGTCTTGCCCGGAAAGTTCTGCGGGAACGGCTCGTAATTCTTTTCGTGATAGTTGAATCCCAATACATCCAACGCATTCGAACGGAAGATCAGGTTACCAGGTGTCGCTTCATTATTGGCAGCAGTGACAGGGCGCGTCTTATCCAGGCGCTTGACGATTGCCGCCAGCGAATGGGCGATCAATCCCTGTACGCTCATGGCGGTATCAGACAAGATCTTGTCATCCACCGGATGGCCTGCATTGAGGATCAGGTTGGCGGCTTCAAGGCTGAGTGTGTCGGCATCGGCATGTTGCCATTGCTCCAGCACTTCGTTTCCGATGCTCCACATAAAGACGGACGGATGGTTACGGTCGCGCAGGATCTGGTCTGTCAAGTCCTTTTCATGCCATTCGTCAAAATATTGGGCATAGTCGTACGGTGATTTCCGTTTCCGCCACATGTCGAAAGCCTCGTCCTGTACCAGCAATCCGATCCGGTCACAGATGTCGAGCAGCTCGGGTGCCGGCGGGTTATGGCTGGTGCGGACGGCATTGGCCCCCATGTCTTTCATCATTTGCAGTTGACGTTCGAGCGCCCTCGGATTGATCGCGCTACCGAGGCATCCCAGGTCATGATGCAGGCAGACACCTAATATTTTGGTCGGTTCCCCGTTCAGGGAGAATCCCGTATGCTCGTCCCAATCGAATTTGCGTATGCCGAATGTGGTTTGATAGCGGTCCGTCACTTTATTGTCGACTTTCACCTCGGTTATGGCGGTGTACAGATAAGGATTCCGGACGCTCCATAGTTCCGGATAGAACATTTCTATCGTGTGTGTAACGATTTTCTTTCCTCCTGCGGCTATCTCGGCCGGGGAAGATATCCGGTAGAGGGTCTTTCCTTCCTTGTCTTGTATCAGGGTAGAAACTTCCACGGTCACATCCGATGCATCGTTTTTCAAGGTCGTTTCAATTTCGACCGTGCTCTTGTCCGCATTAATGACCGGAGTTGTGATGTTTGTCCCCCAATTATCCACATGGACTTGTCCGGTTTTCACCAACCATACATTCCGGTAAATGCCGGAACCCGAATACCAACGGGAATTAGGCTGCTCGCTGTTATCGGCCTGGACAACCAAAACATTCTCCTCCTTACCATAATTCAGATACGGTGTCAGGTCATAACGGAACGAAACATACCCGTTGGGGCGGAAACCTAACAAATGTCCGTTCAGCCAGACTTTACTGTTCCGGTAAACGCCGTCGAAATCAATATAGATCACTTTTCCCTTGTCGCTTTCAGGCAGTTTGAAATGTTTCCGGTACCACCCCGTTCCACCCGGCAGCGCACCGCCGCCGGGAGTCGCCGGGTTATCGAGGGAGAAATCCGCCTCGATGCTCCAGTCGTGAGGCAGGTTCAGGACCCGCCAATCGCTGTCATCCGTACCGGGTGCGGAGGCATTGGCTTGTTTTTCAGTCAGAGCAAAGCGCCATTCCTTGTTGAAAGATATTCTCTCACGGCCTTTTTCCTGTGTGGCACATGCAGTAAGAAGCAGGCAGATCAGGGCAAATACGGATAGTCTCATACGTGTATAGTTAACTCGTTTATATTATACAAAGGTAATACAAAAGAGCCTAAAAAATGAGGGAAGAACATACAAAATAAAGGGGTATATCGTTATAATATCATACATTTGTAGGGATGAACCCGGTTTGTTCATTTTCAAAAAAGAAAGATAAAACTATGGCAGCAAAGAAAGACAGAGTGCTTTGGGCAGACGATGAGATAGATTTGTTAAAGCCGCACATCCTTTTCCTGCAGGACAAGGGATATGAGGTGATTCCGGTAATCAGCGGGCAGGATGCCATCGAATGCTGTAAGGAAGAGTCGTTCGACATTATTTTCCTGGACGAAAATATGCCGGGGCTGACCGGATTGGAAACATTGGCGCAGATCAAGGCGATCAATCCCGATGTCCCTGTCGTCATGGTTACCAAAAGCGAGGAGGAGAGCATCATGAACCAGGCTATCGGCAACAAGATCGCCGATTACCTGATCAAACCGGTCAATCCGAACCAGTTGCTTTTGTCTATCAAGAAGAATGTCCATAAGAATGTAATCATATCCGAGACGACGACAGTCGGCTATCAGCAGGAGTTCGGGCGTATCGGCATGCAGATCAACGATTCGCTGACGACCGACGACTGGATGGAGGTGTACAAGAAGCTCGTCTATTGGGAAATCGAACTGGAAAACAGCCAGGTTCCGATGACCGACATGCTCCGCATGCAGAAACAGGAGGCAAACAATGCATTCGGTAAATTTGTCAAAAAGAATTATGTGGACTGGATTCAGAATCCCGAAATCCGCCCGTTGATGAGCCCGGATTTGTTTAAAAAGAAAGTATTCCCGATGCTCGACAATGGAGAAAAGGTCTTTTTCATCCTGATCGACAATTTCCGCCTCGACCAATGGCGCGAAGTAAAAGATTTGCTTGCCGAATATTATACGTTCGACGAAAGCCTGTACTACAGCATCCTTCCGACCGCCACACAGTATGCCCGCAACTCGATCTTCTCCGGGCTGATGCCCTTGCAGATCGAAAAGATGTTTCCGGAACTTTGGGTAGACGAGGACAGCGAGGAGGGCAAAAACCTGAACGAAGCGCCGCTTATCCAGACGCAGATCGAACGGTTCCGCAAGAAATATACTTTCTCCTATCATAAGGTACATGATTCGCAATATAACGACAAATTGCTGAATATCGTTCCTTCCCTGCTTCATAACCAGTTGAATGTGGTGGTACTGAACTTTGTCGATATGCTGTCCCATGCCCGTACCGAAAACAAGATGATCCGCGAACTGGCACAGAGCGAAGCGGCATATCGCAGCCTGACACGCTCCTGGTTCCAACATTCGGGTACGCTGGAACTTTTCAAGCGCATTGCCGGAAAAGGGTATAAAGTGATCGTCACGACCGACCACGGTACGATCCGCGTCGATAACCCGCAGAAGGTGATAGGCGATAAGAATACAAACACCAACCTGCGCTATAAGGTAGGCAAGAACTTGAATTATAATCCGAAAGACGTGTTTGACATCCGTTTTCCCGACAAAGCGGGGTTACCATCCCCGAACCTGAGCAGCAAATATATCTTTGCGATGAACAACGATTTCTTTGCTTATCCGAACAACTACAATTATTACGTTTCCTATTATAAGAACACATTCCAGCACGGTGGCATTTCGATGGAGGAAATGCTGATTCCTTTTATCACGATGACAGTAAAATAATTGATAATTGACAATTGACAATTGACAATTGTTTTAACTTTGCAACCGGAACTTCAATTGTCAATTTATTAAACAATTATGAATACAATTAAAATCGAAAGTTTAGATACGATCCGCCAAGCCGCAAAAGAGTTTATTGCCGGGATGGACGACCGTACCGTTTTCGCTTTCCGGGGCAATATGGGAGCCGGGAAGACTACTTTTATCAAGGCTATCTGCGAAGAGTTAGGCGTGGAGGATGTCATTAACAGCCCAACGTTCGCCATTATCAACGAATATCGTAGCGACGAGACCGGTGAACTGATCTATCATTTTGACTTTTACCGCATCAACAAACTAAGTGAAGCGGAAGATATAGGCACGGAAGACTACTTCTATAGCGGCGCTCTCTGCTTTATCGAATGGCCGGAAAAGATCGAAGAATTATTGCCGGGTGACGTTGTGGAAGTTGCCATTACAGAGAACCCGGACGGTTCCCGCACCGTAGAAGTGAAATAAGATGGAACCTACCGAATATTTTATCCTGATACTCTTTATCGCATTAGGGATATTCTCCATTATTGCTGCGATCCTGAATCTCGACTGGTATTTCCAGACCAGCGGAGCCATGACCTTTGTCAGATGGCTGGGACGTAAAGGCGCCCGTATCTTCTATGCCCTTTTAGGATTGGGATTGATTGCCTGCGGAGTGACAGGACTTATCTTTTGGAATTGAGAATTGAAAATTATCCGGCTACCAGCCGTTTTATATAATCCGGATAATTTTCAATCCTCAATATTCAGTTCGTTACACAAGTGCAAAGTCCAGCTGCTTCCTTTCCAGGTTAGCTTGTGCCACTTTTACCGTGATGGCATCCCCTAACCGGTAAATACGCTTCGTCTTGCGACCGAGCAGGCAGTAGTTCTTGTCGTCAAACTCGTAGTAGTCATCATCGAGGTCGCGGATCGGAACAAGCCCTTCACATTTGTTATCATTCAGCTCCACGTACAATCCCCATTCGGCGACACCGGATACAGTACCGTCGAATACCTGTCCCAATTTATCTTTCATAAACTCGACCTGCTTGTACTTGATGGAAGAACGTTCAGCATTTGCGGCCACCATTTCCATCTCGGAGCAATGCACACAATACTCCTCATACTTCTTCTTTATCACACTACGGCCACCTGCCAGATAGCGTTCCAGCAAACGGTGCACCATCATATCCGGATAACGGCGGATGGGAGAAGTGAAGTGGGTATAATAGTCCATTGCCAACCCATAGTGACCGATATTATCCGTCGTATAGTGGGCTTTCTGCATGGAGCGGATAGCCAGAGTCTCCACCAGGTTTTCTTCCGGTTTACCCTGTACGCTGCCCAACAGTTTGTTGATGCCTTTAGAGATATCCGTTTTCGTCCCTTCCGTACGCATCTTGTAACCGAAGCGGCTGATGAATGCGGAGAAGACTCTTAGTTTCTCAGGATCCGGCTGTTCATGAATACGATAGACGAATGTTTTCTTTGTCTTATTCTTACCCTTTCCGACGAACTCGGCTACCGTACGGTTTGCCAATAGCATGAATTCTTCGATCAGTTTATTGGCTTCCTTCGATTCTTTGATATAAGTTCCCAACGGTTTACCGCTCTCGTCTATGTCGAATTTGACTTCGTAACGGTCGAAAGCGATTGCCCCGTCTTTGAAACGCCGGTCGCGCAGTTTTTGTGCCAGGCTGTTAAGCGCCAGGATTTCTTCTTTATAATCACCTTCCCCTGTTTCGATGACAGCCTGAGCTTCTTCGTAAGTGAAGCGGCGGTCGCTCTTGATAATGGTACGGGTGATATGGGACTCTTGGACTTCGGCCTCCTTATTCAACTCGAAAATTGCGGAAAAACAGAGTTTCTCTTCATCCGGCCGGAGCGAACAGATCTGATTGCACAAGCGTTCCGGCAACATCGGGATGGTGCGGTCCACGAGATAAACAGATGTCGCACGACTGAAAGCCTCCCGGTCAATCAGGCTTTCCGGCTTAACGTAGTGGGTCACATCGGCGATATGAACGCCAATTTCCCAATTGCCATTGTCCAGTTTACGGGCGGAAAGGGCATCATCGAAATCCTTGGCATCTTTCGGGTCGATCGTGAAAGTCGTGATGCCACGGTAATCTTCACGCTTGGCAATTTCCTCTTCAGGGATTGCTTCCGATATTTTTTCCGCGGCCTTCTCGACGTTGGCCGGATATTTATACGGTAGGTTGAACTCAGCCAGGATAGCGTTCATCTCCGCATTGTTGTCACCGGCAGTACCTAAGATATCGATCACCTCACCTAACGGATTCTTGGCTTCTTCCGGCCATTCGGTGATATGGACGATCGCTTTGTCGCCAGTCTTGCCGCCTTTCAGTTTGTCTTTCGGAATAAAGATGTCGTTTGCAAGCGTCTTGTCTTCCGTAATAAGGAACGCGAAACCTTTGGTCACCTGTAGCTTTCCGGTGATCGAGCGTCGCTGGCTTTCCAGTATTTCAATAACTTCGCCTTCCGGGTCTGCTCCTTTTCTCTTGGCATGAAGCTGTATTTTTACCTTATCGCCGTTAAGCGCATGTGCCGAGTTTCGCTCTGCCACGAAGATCGGCGTCCCGCCATCTTCGGGAATAAAAGAGTTCTTGCCATTCTGACGGCGCATAAAGGTCCCGACAGCAGTTGTTCCCCAATCGTTATAGCGGTAGCGTCCCCGGTCTATCTCGGAAATGAAGTTGTCGGAAGAGAGATCATACAGGATATCCACCACCTGCAACTTCTGCACCTGATTGGTTACTCCTATCATACTGCTGATTTGTCGATAGTTAAAAGGTTCTTTGGGAGAAGACTTGAAAACGTCGATGATGGCATTGATCATAGCCTCTTTTTTCATCCGTTTGTTTTCGCCTCTGGAAGTGTTTTTCTTCTTCCCCGGTTTATTACTTTTCTTTTCAGATTTATTCTTAGTCATATTTCTTTTTCAATGTTTTACAAAGTAAACAATAAATTTTGAGAAGCTGTTTACATTTGTGATAAATAATCTTCGGGAGATTTTATTCTCCGAAACTGTTGACCCTTATTCCTTTAACACCCGGCTTGCAGCAAAACACACTGCCGCTTAGCGGGTATTTCCGGAGTTGCTCTTCGGACAAGCCGGCACGAGCCGTTGTTATATAAAGCGTATCCATTTTATTACCTCCGAAAGCGCAGGAAGCGACATTAGGAGCCGGAACTTCCACTTTTGCCAGCAACTCTCCTGTGTAAGGATTGTAGCAGTAAACACCATAACCTCCCCACTGGGCAACCCAGAGGTGGTCGTCGCTATCGATTGCCATACCATCAGGCGCTCCTGTTCCATCGGGCAAGGTAACGGCTATGCCGTCGAACAGGATATCCCCGTTGTCGGCATCGTAGCGGTAGCGGGCTATCTTGCCGGTCGGCGTATCGTTGTAGTACATGAACTTCTTATTGGACGACCAGACGATCCCGTTCGAGATCGTGACCTTTTTCAATTTCGTGGTAACGGTCCCGGCGGGCGAAACAGTATATAAGGCCCCGGCATCTTTAGGCGCCCCGAACCCCATCGTCCCGATCCACAAATGTCCGGCAGGATCGCATTTGCCGTCGTTACAACGCACTTTACCGTTTTCATCAGGTATCGGAGCGATGGAAGTGGTATGCCCGTCATGCAGGTTCACCCGTACAATTTCGTTTTGCAAGGCTATGATAACCGTGCTGTCCGTTTCAGGAACCACCGTCGATACCATACGGTCGAATTTCCAGGAACTGCATTCTTTTGTATCGGGATGATATTCGTATAATGTTTGTCCTTCAATGTCCACCCAGAATAAGGTGTGACGTTCGGGATGCCAGATAGAGCCTTCTCCAGTAGTCGCTTCAGCCTGATAAGCCAACTCTGCTGGAATCATTTCGACTTTAGGTAAGCAGGATGTCGTCATAATTAAAATAGATAGTAAAACAGATGTGTTAATAAGAAAATGTTTCATGGTATAAATAAAGCCTGTTCTTGCCAGTTATGGATAAGTTTTATGCAAACATACTAAATAAATCCGAGATTTCCTTTAAATTAGAGCCCGAATTTATATAATCGGCTCTAATTGCCATTAATGAACAGATTTTAAATTAAGATTAAAATGAGAGAGTTGAATGAAAAAACTGCCGGCAAAGTGCTGTATCCGGAACGGATCATCCAGTTCGGTGAAGGTAATTTCCTTCGTGCGTTTGTGGATTGGATTATCCAGAAAATGAATGAGAAGGTTGGTTTTAACAGCAGTGTCGTGGTGGTCCAGCCCATCGACCGGGGAATGGTCGACATGTTGAACGCACAGGATTGCTTGTACCATGTCAATCTTCAGGGGTTGGACAAAGGCGAGAAGGTTGACAGCCTTACCCGGATCGATGTGATAAGCCGTGCGTTGAATCCTTATGCGGACTTTTCCGCTTTCATGAAACTGGCGGAACAGCCGGAGATGCGTTTCGTCATTTCAAATACGACGGAAGCAGGGATCGCCTTCGATCCGGCCTGCAAGCTGGAAGACGCGCCTGCCTCTTCCTATCCGGGCAAGCTGACACAATTGCTTTATCACCGCTACAAGACATTTAACGGAGACAAAGACAAAGGCTTGATTATCTTTCCGTGCGAATTGATCTTCCTGAACGGGCATAAACTGAAAGAAATCATTTTCCAGTATATCGATTTATGGCAATTAGGAGATGGTTTCAAAGCCTGGTTTATGGACTGCTGCGGTGTATATGCGACGCTGGTCGACCGTATTGTTCCGGGATTCCCGCGTAAAGAGATCGATTCGATCAAAGAGAAACTGCAATATAACGACAATCTGGTCGTGCAGGCGGAGATATTCCATTTATGGGTAATCGAAGCGCCCGAATCAGTTGCCAAAGAGTTTCCGGCAGACAAGGCAGGCTTGAATGTGCTGTTTGTTCCGAGCGAGGAGCCTTACCACCAGCGGAAGGTGACCCTTTTGAACGGCCCTCATACGGTTTTGGCTCCCGTTTCCTGGCTTTCCGGGGTGAATATCGTGCGGGATGCCTGCCAGCACGAGGTACTGGGAAAATATATCCACAAGGTGATGTTCGGGGAATTGCTGGAAACGCTGAATCTGCCGAAAGAAGAACTGGTGCAGTTCGGCAATGACGTCATGGAGCGTTTTAACAACCCGTTCGTCGACCATTCGGTCGTTTCCATCATGCTGAACTCATTCCCCAAGTATGAAACACGCGACCTGCCGGGCTTGAAAGTCTATCTGGAACGGAAAGGCGAGTTGCCAAAAGGGCTGGTATTAGGGCTGGCTGCCATTATTACCTATTATAAAGGATATGTGCGTACCGATGGAACGAAATCCGAACCGAATGATTCCGCCGAAATCCTTCAACTGTTACAGAACCTTTGGGCTACCGGTTCGACAAAGCAGGTCGCCGAAGGCGTATTGGCGGCGACTTCCATTTGGGGAGAAGACCTGAACCGTATTCCGGGATTGACCGGTATGGTAAAAGGTTTCCTGGATGCCATTGAAGAAAAAGGAATGCTTAATGTCGTTAAAGAAATTTGCTGATGCGGACTTATATACAAATAAATCCGGCGGACAATGTCGTCGTCGCCGTAAAGGATTTACAGGCCGGTGCATCTTTGGATATCAACGGCAAAACAATTGTTATCCTGCAGGATATCCCTGCAGGACACAAAGTAGCCTTACAGGACTTTAGAGAAGGAGACCCTATCATTAAATATGGCGCTCCCATCGGACATGCCCGTGAAGCGATAACTGCCGGAAGTTGGGTGAACGAAAAGAATATCAAGACCAATCTGGAAGGGTTACGGGAATATGAATTCAATCCGCAGCCTATTCCGGAACAGCCATCCGCAAGGTCGCTTTCCTTTAAAGGATATCGCCGCAAGAATGGAGAAGTGGGAATCCGGAACGAGATATGGGTGATTCCGACTGTCGGTTGCGTCAACGGTATCACGCATCGGCTGGCAGACAAATTGCGGCAGGAAACACAAGCCGCCGGGGTCGATGCGATCGTCGCATTCCCTCATAATTATGGCTGTTCCCAACTGGGAGACGACCATGAGAATACCCGGAAGATTTTACGGGATATGGTTCTGCATCCGAATGCCGGCGCTGTCTTTGTTGTCGGGTTAGGCTGCGAAAACAACCAGGTCGGCGCTTTCCGGGAAATGCTTGGCGATTACGATACGGAACGCATCCGCTTTATGGAAACACAGAAGGTGGACGATGAACTGGAAACGGGAATGGAACTATTGCGTGAACTCTATGCGATTGCTTCGCAGGACAGGCGGACGGAAATTCCTTTAAGTGAATTGCGTGTAGGATTGAAATGCGGAGGATCGGACGGCTTTTCCGGCATTACGGCCAATCCGCTGCTGGGTGTCTTTTCCGACTTTTTAGTGGCACAGGGAGGAACGACGGTTCTGACCGAAGTCCCGGAGATGTTCGGCGCCGAGACGATCCTGATGAACCGGAGCGAATCGAAAGCTGTCTTTGAGAAGACCGTTCATCTGATTAACGACTTCAAATCCTATTTCATAGAGAACAAGCAGCCGATTTACGAGAATCCTTCTCCGGGTAATAAAGCGGGAGGCATTTCCACCCTGGAAGAAAAATCACTGGGTTGTACGCAAAAAGCGGGCACTTCGGTTGTGCGGGATGTCATGCTTTATGGCGAACGGCTAAAGACAAAGGGGCTGAATTTGTTGAGTGCTCCCGGAAACGACCTGGTTGCCAGTACGGCCCTTGCCAGTTCCGGTTGCCATCTGGTTTTGTTCACGACCGGCAGAGGAACTCCGTTCGGAACGTTTGTCCCGACGGTCAAAGTTTCGACCAACAGCAATCTATATGCCCGCAAACCGAACTGGATCGACTTCAATGCCGGCTCCCTCTTGGAGGGTAAAAGCATGGAGGAACTTTGTGAATGTTTTATCCGGTTTATCATCGATGTAGCAAGCGGCAGCCCGACTAACAATGAAAAGAATGGCTACAGGGAGATTGCAATCTTCAAATCCGGTGTGACGCTGTGATTCATTTGCCGGGGGATTAATCCCCTGGCAAAATTAAATCTTCTTCTCGATAACCGCCTGTACCACATTCAGCACATAGTCGCCTAACTTTTCGGCTTCGCCAATGATATCCATGTAGTAGACACCGTCCTGGTACTGGTATTTCTTGTTGTTGATGTCTTCCACATTGTGGATCTTCAACTGGTTGCGGTAATTGTTTATTTCGTTTTCGATGTTGTAAGACGGGTTGACATCGTCGCGTACAAGTTCCGTCTTCTTCAGGATCTCGATCATGCGATGCAAAGCTTTCTCCGTAAGCGCCAACATCTGGTCCACATTGTGGTTCTGTTCGTCTGTGAATATCGATTTAAACTCGTTGCGGCGTTTGATGCTCCGCGCCATATTATTGCAGGAGTCAGCAATGCTTTCGATCTCCGATACGGCACGCAGCATGATGCGGATTTCTTCCTTACCTTCCGAACTCAAGCGGCCTTCAGCCACGCAAGTCAGATAGTTGGCGATCTCGATCTCCATCCGGTCGCTGATGCTTTCGTATTTCTCGACACGGCTGTAGGTTTTCAGGAATGCATCCTCGTTCTTCTCGTAGAACAGCTCTTTCACCATATCCAGCATACGGCCGGTACGCTCGGCAAACAACGTGATCTCCTTATGCGCCTGCAAGATCGAAAGTTCGGCAGTCGACAGCATACCCCCCGTAATATAACGCAAACGATACTCTTCGTCTTCCTCCTTCTTGCCTTTGATAAGGAACCGAACCGTTTTCTCGATCAGGCCGACAAACCAGATCATTATAAATGTATTACTGATATTGAAAGCCGTATGGAAAGCAGCCAGCTTGAAAGAGACTGCCACCGACGGATCGGAAATGCGCATCACGTTCGTGACGAACCAGGAAACGGCATTGGTGAACGGATAGAACAGAATCAGTACCCAGATCACGCCGAATATATTAAAGACAAGGTGCGCCAAAGCCGCCCGCCTGGCTTGCGTATTACCGGTCAAAGCCGCCAAGTTGGCCGTGATCGTCGTTCCTATATTCTCACCCAATACGAGTGCCACACCCAATTGATAGTCGATCCATCCGTTGGCACACATAATCAACGTGATAGCCATCGTTGCAGCCGAAGCCTGCACGATCATGGTCAGGATAGCCCCGATAAACAGGAACAGGATGATGGAGAAGAAGCCCATGTCGGCATAGTTCTGCACGAAGGCAAGCATCTCCGGGTTGGCCCCAAGATCCGGAGCATTGGCTTTCAGGGCTTGAAGCCCCATAAAGAGGAAAGAGAAACCGAATATGAATTCTCCGATCGATTTGCGGGAGCTTTTCCCGGAAAAAAGAAGTGGAATACCGAAGGCGAGAAGAGGAAGGGCGAAAGCCGCAATGTCGACTTTAAAACCGAGAGCCGAGATCAACCAGGCGGTAACAGTCGTACCGATATTGGCTCCCATTATGACTCCGATGGATTGGGTAAGAGTGAGCAGACCGGCGTTTACGAAACTGACCACCATGACTGTGGTGGCGGAAGATGATTGGATCAGGGCCGTAATCAAAACCCCGGTGAAAACCCCGGTAACCCTGTTAGTCGTCATGGCCGTTAGAATCTTGCGTAAACTGTCACCCGCAAACTTCTGCAAACCTTCGCTCATGATCTTCATACCGTATAGGAACAAACCCAAGGAACCTATAAGGCGTAGAAAATCAAAAAATGAATAGTCCATTTAAAATACGTTTAAGTGGATGTATATCCGATTAATATTCCTAACTTTAGGGGACAAAAGTATAAATAATAACTGATATACCATGTCTGAAACTATTACAATTTATTGCAAAAATAACAATACTTATAGAGAAGTGCCGATCGGCTCTTCGTTGTTGGAGATCTATTCGCTGGTTGGCGCACCGCTCCGGTTACGCCCGATGAATGCGCAGGTAAATAATAAAACAGAAGGGCTGACCTTCCGCTGCTGGCATCCGAAAGATGTTGAATATGTCGACTATTCCGAGCTTTCGGGAATGCGGACGTATGTCCGTTCGCTCTGTCATATTTTCTCGAAAGCGGTAAACGATGTGTTGCCTTCGGCCACTCTGAACCTGGAGCATCCCATCTCGAAAGGCTACTATTGCGTTATCCACAACGGCAAAGACATAGACGAGGAGACGATCGGCAAAATCAAGAAGCGGATGCGTGAAATCATCGACGCCGACCTTCCTTTCCATTTGAAGACGATCCGCACGGTCGATGCTGCCGTCCTGTTCCGTGAAAGAGGCATGAACGACAAGGCGCGCCTGATCGAAAGCGCTGGCATGCCTTATACCTCTTATTATGAATTGGACGGCTACATCAATTATTTCTATGGTTGCCTGACTCCTTCCACCGGCTATATCCAGGATTTCGACCTGGTTCCCTATTTCGACGGCGTGTTGCTGCGCGTGCCTCAAAGGAAGAATCCGACGGAGTTGGAACCGGTCATCCGACAGGATAAAATGTTTCAGGTCTATAAGGAACACCTGACCTTGCAACGCACAGTCGGGCTGGATAACGTCGGAGACCTCAACCGGGCGATCGAGAAAGACATGGCGTCCGAAGTCGTCATGGTCTCCGAAGCCATGCAGGAAAAGCAGGTAGCCAAGATCGCAGAGGAGATTGCCGCCCGCTACGACAACGGCATCCGTATCGTGTTGATTTCCGGACCGTCCTCTTCGGGAAAAACGACTTTCTGCAAACGATTGGAGATTCAGCTGATTACGAACCTGATCCATCCGGTCGGACTTTCATTGGACGATTACTTCCTGAACCGTGAAGATACGCCGAAGGACGAATCCGGCGAATATGACTTCGAGTCGCTGTATGCGCTCGACCTGCCTTATTTCAACAGCGAATTGCAGAAGCTGCTTTCAGGCGAAGAGATCGAAGTGCCGAGCTTTAATTTCGAAACAGGCCGCCGCGTTTTCAAAGGGAAGAAACTGAAGATGCAGAAAAACTCCGTCCTGGTGATAGAAGGCATCCACGCCCTGAACCCCGAACTGACCTCCATGATCGAGGATCGCTATAAATATCAGATATATGTATCTGTATTGACTTCCATCTCGCTTGACAATCATAACTGGATTCCGACGACCGATAACCGCCTCTTGCGCCGCATCATCCGTGATTACCGGTTCCGCGGATATTCCGCCCGCGACACGATCGCCCGCTGGCCCAGCGTGCGCCGGGGCGAGGACAAATGGATATTCCCGTACCAGGAAAATGCGGACGCGATGTTCAACAGCGCCATGTTGTACGAGCTGGCCGCCCTGCGCAAGTTTGCCGAACCTATCCTGGGCGAAGTGCGCGAATGCGATCCGGAAAATGCCGAGGCGTACCGTTTGCTCCGTTTCCTCCGCTACTTTAATTATATACCCGACGTCGGGCTTCCTGGCACTTCCCTTTTACGCGAGTTTTTGGGAGGCGGAAGTTTCCGCTACTGATAATGTTTGCAAACGCTTATTGTATAGCATATTGCAGTTTCCTGCCGAGGGAACGCCGGTTTCCTGCCGAGGGAACGCCGGTTTCCTGCCGAGGGAACGCCGGTTTCCTGCCGAGGGAACGCCGGTTTCCTGCCGAGGGAACGCCGGTTTCCTGCCGAGGGAACGCCGGTTTCCTGCCGAGGGAACGCCGGTTTCCTGCCGAGGGAACGCCGGTTTCCTGCCGAGGGAACGCCGGTTTCCTGCCGAGGGAACGCCGGTTTCCTGCCGAGGGAACTGTAGTTCCCCGCTAAGGAAACGCGATCGGCATAGTTATGGACCAGGGCAATCGCTCCATAATTTGGCAGAGACATAAATGCTGATTTATCTGTTACTTTTGGCTTGACCCAAAAGTAACCAAAAAGTCAAGGCCGAACCTGCTTCGCTACTTCGTTCCCTTCGTTCGCTGTCGCGTCTGAAACTCGCTTCGCTTGGGACAGCAGACGCTCCGGACGCTCACTGCGGTCTCTCCGCTTAACGCTCACCAGCTTAGGCCGGAAATAGAGCCGGATGGCTCTTTGGGGATTGCCGATACCGCCTGTTTCTTTGCGCATCAAGTGAGCAAGCCTCGTGCCGCAAGTTCTCTTTTGCCGTCTGCTTCAGCAGACGGATAGATGATTATTCCGGCTTTGCCGGTTCCTCTGTGGGTTTTAACCCCTTTTAATACAATAGATGAAAGGGACTGAAGTCCACAGAGGAAGAGGCTTTGCTCTAAATCTTTTAAACCGTCTGCTGAAACAGACGGCAAAAGAGAGGTTGAGGGGGCTTTGGGGATTGCTGATACTGATACCTATATAAGAGGCGGTATCGGCAATCCCAAGAGAAAGGCCTAAGCGGACGGGCGTCAAGCGGAGGGTGAAGGCGAAGCGGCAGGAGCCTGCGCTGTCTGAGCGAAGCGAGTTTCGCAGGCGACAGCGGAGCCTTTGCCCGGAGTAGACCGGACGGTTAAGCCTTGAACTTTTGGTTACTTTTCTTTCAAGAGAAAAGTAACAGAATAATCTTGATCTTTTGGTTACTTTTGGATCAAGCCAAAAGTAACAGATAAATAAGCCTTTATACAAGGAAATATTTTAGGCCGGTTGCCCCGGTTATGGACGGTCAGAAGAATGCCTTTCAGGGGAAAAACGTATCTTTGCGGAATAATGGCGGGAAGATGAAAGAAGCATTCATAAAACTACATATTTCGATTCTTTTAGCAGGCTTTACCGGCTTGTTCGGGAAGTTGATCACACTCAATGAGGGATTGCTCGTCTGGTATCGCATGCTTTTTGCTGCCGTTATGCTCTTTCTGATCCTTTGGGGAAGCGGGAAGTTGAAGCGGACTTCCTTTCGCGAAGTGCTGAAAATAGCAGGAACCGGGCTGCTGTTAGGGCTTCACTGGGTATTCTTCTATGGAAGCATCAAGGCGGCGAATGTCTCGATCGGAGTGGTTTGCTTTTCGCTGGTCGGCTTCTTCACGGCCTTATTGGAGCCACTGATTATCGGGCGGCGGGTATCGGCAAAAGAGCTTTTGTTCAGTATGGTGACCGTGTGCGGCATCGTTTTGATCTTCCAGTTCGACACGCGTTACCGGACGGGAATCATCATAGGCGTGATATCTTCGGCGCTGGCGGCCCTTTTCACCATCACGAACAAGAAAGTGGGCGTACGGCACGCCTCCAGCATGATGTTGCTTTACGAAATGGTTGGCGGCTTTTTAGGACTGACTTGTTTGCTGCCGTTTTATTTGCATTTCTTTCCGGTGGAGACGATCTTGCCGGGGATGACTAATTTCCTCTATCTGTTGTTGCTTTCGCTGGTTTGCACGATCGGGCTGTATCTCTTGCAGATACAAGTCTTGAAACAGGTATCCGCATTCACCGTGAATCTGAGTTATAACCTGGAGCCTGTCTATAGCATTATCCTGGCCATGCTCTTTTTCGGCGAGGCGAAAGAGTTGAACCTTGCTTTCTATGCCGGATTGGGATTGATTTTGCTTTCCGTCCTGCTGCAAACGCGAGAGGCTATCCGTTGTAAGGGAGCGTAAACCAGAACCGTGCGCCTTCTCCCGGCTTCGAATCGACACCGATTGTCCCGTTGAGGGCTTCGATGATGGTTTTGCAGATTGTCAGGCCTAAGCCCGTTCCCTGCTTGAACGAGTTGACTTTCACGAAACGATCGAAGATCGTCTGTTGATGCTGGAGCGATATTCCGATGCCCGTATCGATTACTTCAATCAACACATACCCTTCCACGATGCGGTAAGCAATCCTTATGCTTCCCTCCTCCGTAAACTTGGCAGCGTTCGAGATCAGGTTCGAAATCACCTGTGTGACCCGCTTCGGATCGGTATGGACGATGATGTCCGGCAAAGCATCGAAGTCGCAGATCAGGGAAACCTTTTCAGGCATTTTCAACGCGTGTACCTGATACTGTTCATGGAAGATATCTTTCAGGCTGGCGTCGGCAAGCGAGTAATCTAAGATACCCGCTTCTATTTTGGAAAAGTCCAGGATATCGGTAATCAAGCGCAAGAGCAGGTCGCTGTTCTTGTTGATGATGCTGACAAATTCCTCTTTTTCCTCTTTGTCGTCACTCTCGGCGAGGATATTGGAAAATCCGATAATGGCGTTGAGCGGTGTCCGGATCTCGTGGCTCATATTGGCAAGGAAGGCTGATTTCAACTTGTCCGCCTCGCGTACCTTCTGTATCTCCAGTTCCGACTGCCGGGTTTCGTATTCCGCATGATGCAGTTTCTCTTCCAACAACTTTTCTTCGGTGATATTAGTGACATGGCAGATCATTTTGTTCTGCCGCTTGCTTCCTTTCGCCTTATAAGCCTGCGCGTTGATGCGGATCCAGATCGTTTCGTTTTCGATGGCGGTGCGGCATTCGAAGCTGCAATGATCCAGCTTGCCTTCTATCACCTGGAAAAGCTGGTTGACATTGTCGGCCGAACGGACAATCTGTTGTACGCCTTCGAGCGTCATGTGCTTATTGTCTCTCAGGTAGTTAAACAACTTGTTGTCTTCCGGCGTCTCGTTCAGGAGCGGATTGACAAACAGTTCTTTCTTTTCGATATCATATTCGGCAATAAGAGAGTGCCCGGACAAGAGGACGGCTTTGAGGATCGCCAGATTGTTTTGTGTCTGTTCCTCCTTCTCCTGTTTTTCCGTCTCGTCGGATATGATCAGCAAGTAACCGATATGCCCGAACTCCCGGTCGTTCAATCCGATCCCTTTCACCATCAGGTATTTGATCTGACCGGAGAAGCAGGTGTTGTAATACCGGGAATCGCGTATGCAATTGAAATCGTAGGTGAGGGGAAAGCTGAATGCTTTCTTTCTTTTGATCTGATTAAGAATTTTCTCCGGAACGGCCGGATTCTTGAACAGGTTGACTCCTAACAACTGTTCGCGGGAACTGCCGAAGATTTTAGTGTCGGCATCGTTTATATCGATCAGGTTGCCTTCGGCATCGTATAGTTCGACTCCGATCGGCAGGTTATTGAAAAACTGCTGGAACTTTGTGCTCAGCTTGGAGATACGCTTTCTTGACTCTTCCAGATTATTATTGGTCTGCCAACGTTCGATAATGATGGAGAAGATGCCGGCGGTGATATGCATGTCTTCTACCTCTGCAGCCGTCCAGAAACGGTGCGTCCGGATCGAGTCGAAGCCGATGAATCCCTGTACTTTATTATGGAAGGTAAGCGGAATGATCAGCATGGATTTCAATTGCTGCGCGGACAGCAGGACTTTGTCTGTATTTGCTTCGGCGGGCAGTTCGGCAATGTCGCCCAGCACGATGTCGCGTTTGGATTTGACGGTGTCGATAATCCACGGGATCGTGTCGTATGTCAGCTTGTCGCGGTTGTCTTTCGGGACTTTTACCCATGAGCTCATCACTTCGCATGTGAAATGGGCTGTCAATCCGTCTTCCTCGAAGATGGCGACGTAGCCCCAATCCGCATTGAAATAGTCCAGCAACAGGTTCATTGCTTTTTCGATAGGCTTGTTTTCTTCGTTGAAAAGGATAACCAGGACTTCGGAAATAATACGTTTGATGGCTGGCGTTTCGGATGATATGCGAACCTGGGCATTATCAGGTTCATTATCTCTGGCTTGCAGTAATCGTATTAATTCTTCCCGGGTCAACTGATCGTATGGCGATGTTTTAAGAGTCATATCAGATTCTTTATCTGATCGCAAAAATAGGAAATAGTTTTGATTTTGAGTTGTTTTGGGAATAATAATATTCGGAATCCGGGCGTAAGGCATCAAAACGGAGGCTTGCTCTCACAAACCTCCGCCCTGATCTAACTATTATTATTAAACTTAATATCCAGGATTTTGCACCAGATTGGAGTTGATCTCCATCTGAGTTAGAGGTATTGGCAATAGTTCGTTGTGCTCCTGGAATTTATACGTTTCACCGCTCACAACGTTCCGGCCTGTGATTTTCACGTTGTAATCGCCTTCGGCATTCAGCGTGGTCGTCACATCGCCATCGTAGCGGAGAATCTCGAAACCGCTCAGAGTCGAGGTGAGGATTCCCCAACGTTTCAGGTCGGCACGGCGAAGCCCTTCACCGGCAAATTCCACACGGCGCTCGCGGCGGACTAATTCGCGCAGCGTGCTCTGGCTGTTGTACTTCGCCGTATTGACATCCGGCATTCCGGCCCGGTTGCGTACGGTGTTTATACACTCGACAGCCTCATCCAAATTCTGATTCAGCTCGATGTCGCATTCGGCTATTGTCAGCAGAACTTCTGCGTAGCGGAAGATCGGGAAATGCGTGGTCGCACTGTTCACATCGCTGAACTGCGTCAGGTTCTGAAGGAACTTCTTAACTTGCAGGCCGGTCTTGCTGGCGTTATCGGCATTAGTGCCGTAATCGTCGTTCTTCACGCCGTTGGCAAAATATTGGAGCAAGGGATTGTAACATCCGCTATAAGTCGTTTTATAGGCATCGTCATAAATTTGCCCCGGATATAAAACGGTGGCGCGAAGACGCGGGTCCCGGTTAACAAACGGGTTGGATTCGTCGTAATCGCCATCGGCTTTCGCTTCCTCGATCGTACGTCCATCGTTCATCTCGTAGGCTTCCACCAAGTTGACGGTGGGCACGACAGATGACCAGCCTCCGACCATATTCGGCATAAACGGCGGGAGATACAAGTCATTCGCTGTGCTTTCCAGATATGAATGGCTCAGAATCGTTTCACTGTTGTACTGGTTGGCAAGCAGGAAAACATCGGCATAGCTGAGCGACGCCGGCATGGAGAACTGTCCGCTTTCCTTGATCTCTTTAGCGTAACTGAGTGCATTGGCGTAATCGCCGCGATACAGGTAATAGCGCATAAGTACGGCTTGAACGGCCTGCTTATTAATACGTCCCTGTTCCGTCCCGCTCTTGTCCGGAAGGTACTGGATGCAGTCTTCCAACTCCGCAACAATAAATTCGCGGATCGTCCCCACATCGGTGCGCGACAACAAAGCCTCCTCCGGTGTTTCCAGCACGTTCGTAAAGAATGGGAAATCCCCGTATTGCTCCGTTTTCCAGAAATAGATCATCGCGCGGATGGCCCGCACCTCGGCCTTGTACTGGTTTTGCGTTTCTGTAGAAGCCCATTCCACGTTAGCCTCGTTCTCAAGATATTCATTGCAGGCGCGAATATCCAGGAAGGTAAAGAAATTGACGCCTACATCGCTGGTCTGTGCATTGCCGTTGGCAAGGAGTTTGTAGCCTTCCCAGCTGAAATAGTTGAACAGGTTGTCGGAAGCCGTGTCCCAGTACATCATGTTGTAGCCCCCGTAAATCGGTTCGAGCTTGTTGTAGCAGCCCACCATTGCCAGGTAAGCGTCGTCCTCTGTCTGCCAGAATGTAGCGGGAGACAGCGAATCTGTCGGATACCGGTCGAGGAAATCGGCACAGCTCGACATCAGGATCGGCAGAACCAGTATAAGATTGATCAGAAATTTTTTCATTTTGTACATCTTTAAATGATTAGAAAGTAAGATTTAAACCTACGGAATTGACAACCGTCTGTGGAAACGCATTACCACGTCCGGCGGGAGCTTCAGGATCCCATCCTTTCAACATGCCGGTGAAAGTCAGCAAATTCTGTCCGCTGTAATAAACTCTCAGTTTGGAAATACCGATTTTATTAAGCAGCGCTTTCGGGAATGTATAACCGATCTGCAAGTCTTTCATGCGCAGGTAGGAGGAGTTTTGTACCCATATATCGGAATATTCGGTATTGATGTCGGCATTGGGAGTAGCCAGACGCGGATATTGGGCATCCGTATTGGTCGGCGTCCAACTGTCCAGCCACAACGAATTAGGCTTTGCCGTAGAAGAGCTCAATGCACCTATGCCTTCGGACACGATACGGGAAACACCGGCTGCTCCCTGGAAGAAAGCTATCAAGTCGAAGTTATGGAAGGTGGCGCCTATATTGAAGCCGAATGTCACTTTCGGATCGGTCGAACCCTGAATAGTCCGGTCTTCTGCCGTTACTTTGCGATCACCATTCGTATCGACGTATTTCACGTCGCCAAGACGCCTTGTCTTCGTCGTGAAACCATATTCGGGCCAGCTGTCCAGTTCTTCCTGGGTTTGGAAAACACCGGCGGTCTCGTATGCGTAGATGCTGTTCATGGCATGGCCTACCCAGTTGACAGCGTTGTAGTTGTCCGTACCGTTCACATATTCGTATTCGTTAGTCCCGATATCCAGCACCCGGTTCTTATTGAAAGCGATATTACCGCCGAAGTTGAAACCGACTTTTCCGAACATGTCGTTATAGTCTACCGACAGCTCGACACCTGAGTTTCGTATTTTCGCCAGATTGGCATAATAACTGCTCAGTGCGAAAGTGGAAGCCGTGTTCATCTCCATCAAAATGCCGGAAGTCGTCTTGTTGTAATATTCGGCCGTGAAAGTGATCTTGTTCAGCAATGCCACATCGACAGCCGCTCCCCATGTAGTGGTCGCCTCCCATTTCAGGTCAGGATTAACTGCATAATACGTTAAACCGCCGGAAGCCAGCGAACCGCCCAACGCATAGTCATATCCCAGCGACATCGTCGAGACTGTCGGGTAATAGCTCGGATTTCCGTCGCTGTCGAGGATTTCCTGGTTTCCCAGTTTACCCCATGAAGCACGTAACTTCAGATTGTTGACCTTTTCCCGCAGCCCGTCGAAGAAACCTTCTTCCGAAATACGCCATCCGGCAGATACGGACGGGAATGTCCCCCACCGGTTTTCTTCTGCAAAACGGGAAGAACCATCGTAGCGGATATTGGCTTCAAACAGGTATTTGCCCGCATAATCATAGTTGACACGTCCGAACCAGGAGAGCATCGCCAGTTGGCGGGTGTATCCTTCAGCCTGTGCCGTGGAGGCCGAACCTGCGTTCAGGTCTGTCAACGAATTGCTGGGATAGCCTTTGCGATAAGCATAAGTCTGCTTGTAGCTATAGAGTTCCGAATGGAAACCGGCCAGAACATTCAGGTTGTGCTTGCCGAACGATTTCTTGAATTCGGGAGTGATATCGGCTGTTATACGGTCGTAGAATGTATTGGTGACAGCTTTGGAAGTCGTGCCTTGTGCATAAGTGGAATTATACTGGACACGCTTGGTGTATTTATCCTTGTCTTCCAAATACATTTTGTAAGCAACCTGCGCTTTCAGGGAAAGAGATGGCAAAAAATTGTATTTGGCTGAACCGATCGCCAGCAAGTTGTGACGTTTCAGGTTTTGCTTACCGCCGTTCTCAATCCAGGCAAGCGGGTTTCCATCCGATACCGATCCGTAAGTTCCATCAGAGTATTTGCCGACAACCATCGGCGAGATACGGTTCAGCAAACGCAGAATTTGTGCAACGCCTCCATCCGAATAGGCTCCTACAGGAGAGTTGATATCCTGTTGGGTATAAGACAGGCTGAAGTTCGTCTCCATCTTTTTCGTCGGGTTCATATCGAGGTTGAGGCGCATATTGTACTGGTTCTTGTTGAAGTTGTCGATAATACCGTCCTGTCCCTGATAACCGACAGACGCCATATAGCGTGCCGTTTCGCTACCACCGCTTACATTTATATTATGAGTCTGCTGGAAGGCGGTCTTGTAAACCAGGTCATGCCAATCGGTGTTCGAATAGTTTTCCGGATCGGAGCCATCTTTGTACTTCTGGATTTCTTCCGCCGTATAGATCGGATCACTTCCCTCATATTCCAAGGCGGCATTCCAATATTCGGCTACTTGGGCTGATGTGAAGTATTCTGGAATACTGGTAGCCTTCGTCAGACCGAAATTACCGGAATAGCTGATAGTGGCTTTGCCTGATTTTCCCCGTTTGGTAGTAATCAAAATGACGCCGTTCGCGGCTTTTGAGCCATAAATGGCCGAAGAAGCCGCATCTTTCAGTACTGAAATGGATTCGATATCGTTCGCATCGATATCGTTCATGGTCGACTCCACGCCATCGACGATCACCATCGGATCGGCGGAGTTCAACGTTCCGGTACCGCGTACACGGATCGTACCGGTGTCGGAACCCGGCTGTCCGCTGCTCTGTGTGACACTCACACCCGGAAGCAATCCCTGCAAACCGGACGACACGTTCGTGATGGGCCGGTTTTCGAACAGCTTGTTATCGACATTGGCTACCGAACCGGTCACATTCACCTTCTTTTGCGTACCATAGCCTACGACTATAACCTCCTCAAGCTTTTGGGTATCTTCCTTAAGTTCGACTTTTAAAGAGGCTTGTCCCGTGTACTTGATCTCTTGCGTCAGATACCCGATGAAGGAGACGACAACAATATCCCCTTGCTTCAAGTCGTTCAGAACAAAGTTCCCATCCATGTCTGTAACGATACCGTTTGTGGTCCCCTTTACGACTACGGATGCACCGGTGATCGGGCCGAACACATCTTCAACAACGCCTTTCAGCTGTTTGTGTTGCTGAGAAATGCCGGTTGCCGGCAAAATTGTCCGCTCCGTCGCATTTGTCGATCCGATAGAACAGAATGCCGTGGACAACAGCATTAAACAGACTGGTCTCACAATTTTTAGCATACTAATTGTTTTTTGTTTATAATGTTACACTTATAGAGAATGACCTAAGGATGCTTGGAATGATTTTTTTTCATAAAGCGCTCTTAAGTGTTACTCGTTCATGGGATTAGATCAGTTTGAATCTGATGCGGAACAAAAATATCAGGTTGTAGTGTACGGATCAAACTTATTATGTGAACATCGTTTTTTTATCAATGAAATGAGAAATTTAACCGATAAACACCCTGTTTTGCCTGTTCTCGTTTTTTCAAGATTGAATGAATATCTTCCTCCTTTAGAACTATTATACCTTGAATGATGAGGTCATTCCGCGTAAAAAGTTATATTTGCATGTTCTATTATTGAATTTGATTATGTTGAAGCAACAGTTACAGCAAAAGTTACAGCAAAAACTCTCTCCGCAGCAGATTCAGTTGATCCGGCTTCTGGAACTCCCCGCCATAGAGTTGGAAGAACGCGTGAAGCATGAGCTGGAAGACAATCCCGCTTTGGAAGAAGGAAAGGAAATTGCGGATGACTTTGACCGTACTGACGAAAGTGGTGATGAGTCGGCATCTAACGATATGGAGGGAGGGAGCGAGACAGACACGGACCTTTCACTCGGTGACTATATGAGTGAGGACGATATACCCGATTACAAACTTCGTGAGCTGAGCGAGCGGGCGGAGAAGAAAGAGGATGTCCCTTTCTCGGTCAGCGAATCTCTGAACGAATACCTCCTCCAACAACTCGGATTGCGCGATCTGCCTGAAAAGCAGGTGAAGATCGCCGAATATATCATCGGAAATATAGATGATGACGGCTATTTGCGCCGTGACCTGTCTGCCATAGCAGATGACCTGGTGTTTCAGGCGGGGCAAGAGGTGACGGAAAAAGAAATAGAGGAAGTTCTTTCTATCATACAGGACTTTGATCCGGCAGGAGTCGGCGCCCGCGACCTCCAGGAATGCCTGCTGCTCCAATTAGGCCGCCGGGAAAAAACACCTGATACGGAGTTGGCTACCCGGATGTTGACCGTTTTTTTCGAAGAGTTCACCCGCAAACATTACGACAAGATCATGAGAGGATTGGACATCGACGAAGCCGCCCTGAAAAGAGCTATCCGTGAAATAACGACCCTCGATCCTAAACCTTGCAGCAGTTGGGGCGGTTCTATGGAGACAGCTTTGAGCCAGATCATTCCCGATTTTGTGGTGGAAGCGGTCAACGGCGAACTGATCCTGAGCATGAACAACCGGGGAATTCCCGATATGCGCATCAACCGTGAATATGCGGAGATGTTTCAGGATTATGCCGGTAACAAGGCGAACCAGACAGCCCAGATGAAGGAAGCCGTCCAGTTTGTGAAGCAGAAACTCGATTCCGCCCAGTGGTTTATCGATGCCATCAAGCAACGTCAGGAGACTTTGCAGCGCACGATGGAAACGATTATTCTCTTGCAACGCGATTTCTTCCTCACCGGCGACGAAGCGACCTTGCGGCCTATGATCCTCAAAGATGTGGCGGAACGGGCCGGATATGACATCTCGACGATCTCGCGTGTGAGCAACAGCAAGTACGTACAGACGAATTTCGGTATCTATCCGCTCAAATATTTTTTCTCCGAATCGATGCAAACCGACAGCGGCGAAGAAATTTCCACCCGTGAGGTGAAAAAGATTATGAAAGAGCATATCGACGGCGAAGACAAGCGCAAACCGCTTACCGACGAAGAACTGGCCTCCATCCTGAAAGAGAAAGGCTATATCATCGCCCGCCGTACGATAGCCAAATACCGCGAACAATTGGGTATTCCGGTTGCACGGCTCAGAAAAGAAATATAAATTTGAAGCGTTATGAGGTTATTTTCAAATATCATATCCGGTATGTTCCATCCGTTGCTGATGGTGACGTATGGAGTCGTGCTGGCTCTCACCTTCACGTATCTGGCAATCTATCCGCCGGCAATGAAGCTATTGCTCGCAGGCGGAGCATTCCTGTCTACGGCGGTTATCCCCGGAGCATTCATCCTTATGATGGTAAAAAACGGCGCGGCAGTCGATATGGAGCTGTCGGACCGACATGAGCGCGTGGTTCCGTATCTGATCTTTATCACATCGATCATGGTCTGCGCTTTCTATATGTATAAAATGATGTTGCCGTTCTGGTTCATATCCCTGCTATTAGGCGCTTGTGTGGCGTTAATCCTGGCGCTGCTGATCAACTTTTTCTGGAAGATCAGCGCCCATGCGATCGGGATAGGCGGATTGTTGGGCGGCATTATGGGCGTAGCGCGGATCCACCTGATAAACCCCTACTGGGCCTTTATCATCGTGATCATAATAGCGGGACTGGTCGGAACTTCGCGTATTTTCCTGAAAAGGCATACTCCCATGCAGGTATATGCCGGGTTTTGTCTCGGATTTATATGTACCTTTGTAGCCTCATTCTTGAGTTATATCTATTTATTCATCTAATAGATAGGATTGGCGAAAAATAATTCGTATATTTGCAGCCCATAAAACTTTAGTTAGTGCTGCAACTAACTAATTATCAACTGAGTAGCCATCACGACTACATTCCAGACAATTGCAACAAGCTGGGCGAAATACTATATTGCAGCCATGAAAAAACAGTATTTTCGCGAAAATTTTCAATGAAATTTTCTCCAATTTTTCATTGAAAAACCATCAATCAACTTATCAAAGCTAATGGAAAGATTCTATCTTTCTTTGTTGCAAGGCTTCATAATTCTTTTTTAAAAAAATGAAAGAAGTAAAATTGTATCCGACACAAAAGTCTGGGAGACTTTACGTCCGTATTTCTTATCAGGGTGTATATAAAGATATACCAACAGATAAGTATGTTTTTCAACATGATATTGATAAAAGCTGCAAATGGATTTCAAATAAATCGAAAAACAAAAGAGAACTGGAAAATACGATAAAACCAATCATATCTCAATGCCAGGATGTAATTGAAAACTTAGAGGAAAGAAGTATAAATTTCACCGCGCAACTCATTAAAGACGAGTATTACGCGCGAATAGGTGGCACTGTTGACAAAACATCATTGATAATTAACGGCATCAACCAAAAAATAAATGAACTTGTAAATAAAAAGAGGTTCAGAAATGGAAGGTGTCGTACATCATTCAACACAAGCAAAATATATGGGACGTTAAAAAATCAATTTATAAGTTTTTGCCAATATATCAACCGCGACGTTAATACTTTTTCATGTGCGCAATTAGATAATAAGATTCTACAGGAATTTTTTCTGTTCCTGAAAAAGCATGATGAGAGAAAGAAAAACAAAGGAACGGCTCATGTTCTGATAGGAAAATTTAAATCTATTTTTCGGGAAATGAAAAACAATGGGAACACTTGTATTAATTTGGACTTGTGGGATAATTTGCCAGCCCCCTCAAAAGAAGTAAGCAGAGATTTGATCGTTCTGTCTGTTTTTCAGATGTATCAAATCATTAATTATACCCCCCAAACAACTCGTAATGGGAAAAAAGCAAATCTTTTCTTGCGTCAACTATATTTAGATGCTTTTGCTTTTTCTTATTTCTGTAACGGTGTTGCTCCCGTTGATCTTATCTATTTGAAAAGAAGTGATATAGTTAATGGTAAAATCAATCCTGAAAGATGGAAAACGTCAGGCGGAAAAAAAGAGCAAAGGCAAACGGTTATCTTAAAGCCTGAAGCGTTGAAAATCATAGAAAAATACTCTAAAATATCGAAAAATGACTTTGTTTTTCCCATCATTGATAAATACGATACTGTTGAAGAACAGGAATATTTTGAAGTATATTTTACTCAAAATACCAGCCTATATATTAAATCCTTGTGTAAAAAACTGGGCTTTCCTGTTGTTTCTTTCTATGGTGCTCGCCATGCCTTTGCAACGCACGCTATCAATGCTGGAATAGATGCTGTTAGATTGGCTTTGATGATGGGTACGTCCGTAGATATGATAAAAAAAACGTATTTCAGATATACGGATGAGCAAAAAGAGTTGGATAATCAAATGATAATGGAGTATCAGAGAAAACAATTAGAACTTGAATTAGCATGAGTGTAAATAATACAATTAACTGGGACACCGTTCTCAATATATTATTGTCTCCTGCTGAAGCTGCATTGTTGGCTGTTATCTGGGAAAGATATGTGCAAAATCACAATAAGCCTGTACAACTCACCAACAAAACAATAGAGGTGTTAACTAATGTACCTGCCAGTAGTGTTTACAAGACTATTGGCAAGTTGGAACGATTAAATTTGATTGGAGTTATTGAGGAAAGAAGCAATAACAATAGCTGGTTGTATATGGTAGAATATAATGAAGTTAACAAGGTTATTAAATCTATTAAATCATTTAATCCCAATAATGAACCTATAACATATAGTAAAGATAACACTATTACAAATGACATGGTAGAATATTGTGAATCATATCGTAAGTCTTGTAAAGTAGAGTGTTTGCGTGAAACCAGAAAGAACAAAGGTAAGCGAAAGAACAAGTAATGCAGTTATGTTCACTACTCTGAAATAATGAATCAATAACATAGTTATGTGTGCTATGTACAATGTATACAGCTATGTTATTACAAGTATAAATATAATAACAAGTAATATAGTTATGTCTACTATATATAATGCACATAACTATATTACATCAAAAACAAATAAATAAAAAAATGAAAAATTTCAAAGAAGCAATCACCACTTGCATTGCGCTCAACATGCTGGAAAAAGTACAAGAACCCTCTAACAAAGATGCTATCAAAAAGCAAGCTCAACACATGCTTTCTACTACTAAGAAAGGTGAGTTTTCTAATAGTGATATTGATAAAGTTCTTAATGCCGTTGACGAATATACAGATAGGGAACTGGAAGAACTAATGCAGGATTCTGTGAATAAAGTAGTCGACCAATACCATGAAGTAAAGAAAAGAATGTTCGGCCGTATCGATGGAACGCTGGATAATGCACCCCATTTTGGCGGAGCAGGTAAGCGCATTAATCTGGATAATATACATTTTGAAGCATGGTATCCAGAACTCCCCGACCTATTGATGGGAACTGTTGATAAGGTTGGCGTTTTCAATGCTTCTGAGTTCCTTAGAAGAAGAAAAAGCGATAAGAATGTAGAAGATTTCCTCTGTGAATGCAAAGTCATTAAAACGTACCAAAACCGCCTAAAAACCAAAGAGATGGCATTTAATTGTGACAATGGTGATATATTACTAAATGCTTATTTGGCATTTTCATTTGTAGAGTATGTAGATATCAATTTCTCCATCTATATGCACGATCGCATGCACGAGTTGTTTAGTAATGGGGTAATTGTGTCTGATAACTATTTGGCTGTTGCTGCCAAACGGAGATTGCCAAAGAAAGTGTTGAATCAATTGGCAGATAAGAAATCATCGGAGCTAAGAGAGCTTTGATTTGTTTATGATTTTAATTCCAATAATCAAGGTCTGGCTATGAAAAACAAATCCTTCCAGTTATCCTGTTGTATGGGATGCTGGAAGGATTTTTTATTTTTTGTAGTGATAACGCATAGATAATACATATATCTCTACCATATCCTCATGAACTTTGTAAATAATCCGGTGTTCTGAATTAATCCGCCTCGACCAATAGCCTGCAAGGTCGTATTTTAATGCTTCAGGCTTACCGAGACCTGAGAAAGGGTGAGCCGCTATATCGGCAAGCAAAGCAGTTATTTTAGCCATTATAGCTTTGTTACCGCTTTTCTTCCAATATGCTCGGTCTTCTTGTGCTTGTGGCGAAAAGATTATTTCCATAAGTCTTCAATATCAATCTTTACGCCTTTACCTTCGTGTATTTCTTTCTCACCTTCTTT
Source organism: Parabacteroides hominis (assembly GCF_014287585.1). GTDB lineage: Bacteria > Bacteroidota > Bacteroidia > Bacteroidales > Tannerellaceae > Parabacteroides > Parabacteroides hominis. The sequence continues at coordinate 81,747 of NZ_JACOOJ010000011.1, forward strand.
GATACGTTTTACAAGCTCTGGGGAAGACATTATATACTCTGTTTCCTTTATAGCGTTGTATTCGTCCAGTGAGATCATTACCACACCAGTACCTTTACCACGATTAATTATCACTGTTTCAGAATCATCAATCACTGAATCGATGTAACTTTTCAAGTTACCTCTTAGGTCGGAATAATTAGCTGTTCTCATATTATGTACTATTTTAAGTACAAATATAGGTACTTAATTAGAGAAAAGCAATAGGGGTAGCCTTTTTTCTATTACACTTGCCACGGATTCAGATAAGGGTTATATGATTTCTGGAAGGTAGCAACACCCCAGTCTGTTATTGGTTGGCCTGAATGATCGACTTTGCGAGAGCTTGATTTTAAAGGTTTAATTCGGCTTTTAAACTTTTGATGAAAAAAAACCTTATTCGTATTCAAAACCTCTTAAGGAAAAAGAGGGATAAAATCAGAGAATAAAAAAAAGATCGGCATGAAGAAGTTAGAACAATGCTTGCGTTCATCTAACACTTGCTGAAAGAGATCAACATGAAAATATTAGGCAATGCTTGCGTTTCCCTAATACTTGTTGGTGATTTATTGGTATTTATCTGATACAACAAATATTTGGTGTCTTAAGATAATAAGGTCTTATGATCCTCTGTTATTACGGAAGTAGGCACACCGTTAAAGATTCTTATTCGTGTTTGGGTCTATATCAGCTTATCTAAATGATTAGTTGCGCAATCGCATAGGGGAGATAAGTTAGACGAATAAAGTGGTACACTCCACACCAATACTATTAAATGTATTGGGTATAATCTTCTTTTAATAAGGGGATTATAGGGGTTTTATTGCACTCCCTGCGGGAGTTGGTAAAGCTCAAAGCCCATATTACACCCAAAACCTTAACTCACATCTTCAGTCTTTTCTTTGGAAAAAGAAAGACATTTTATATTTTTCAACCCCGCCAATATCTTATGTCTCACCCCTTCAGACGTGATATTGCGGGGTTCTTTTTTTTAAAGCAACAACTAAAAACAGCATAACAATGAACGAAATTAAAAATTTAAGAAGTAAAGCCAGAAAATTTTCTCACAAATCTTACGGAAAAATGATTTCACGCCTTGCATCTTATGGCGTACACGTGGATGAGTTTTGCTCTTCCAACCTATCACACTATGATATTGTGCTCCCTTTTGAATTGGAGTATTCCAGTGTTAAGAGAGCATATTATATCGCCAATACCGTACTTGATACTATAGAATACGACGGCGTTTCCTTCTTTTTGATGGAAGTAGAGAACACGAATTATCTATGTATTAAATTTTGGAAGGAAATACTTTGATGAAAAAATCTCAGCGGTTTTATATCCCCAAAGAAAGAAGAGAAGAGCTTGGATTTCAACGCATCATGCACGAATCCGAGATGAGAAAAATAATGGAAAAGATCGGCATCAATGTTACTTCTGCCAGATTAGTTGGAAATTTTGCAACTGAAAATGGCTATGAATCGTTCAAAAAAGCATTCAAAAAGAAGGTTGAACTTTTCTATAAACCAAAAGGTTCGCCGATCCCCAGCCTCAAATCTCTTGGCATTCGTACGCAAATCTAATATATTATTCCTTTTAGCCGTTATTCCTTCACTGGGATAACGGTTTTTTTTGCCAGAAAAGTAATTGATTATTACATGTATATAATACATTTGTAACAAAGGCTGGCGTACCTTATTTTGTTATTTTTCAGACACTTAGCAGATTATATAAAATCTAAAATAACAATTTAATACAAAACACGCATTGTTTATATCAATTTGATATTTTATATATTAAATATCATAAATATTGATATACATAGAAGCTATTTTGTTACATGTGTAAGATGCACAATTATGCTGAATCAATTGATTTTCACGCTCTCACATAATCTTAAAGTTAATCATATTCAGCCATCAAAAAGATACAAAAAAATCCCTCATCTGGTTGGTTGCAGGTGAGGGATTTGTTATTTATACCAATTCCTGATCTCCGGCAATACTTAACAATGCCTGAGATAAGAGATTCTTAAATTTTTCTATATCGTTGAGGTCTGCACCTGTTACAGAGCCTATGCTAATCAAGCTGTCACAATGTATTTTCGGTAATGAATCCGTAGAAAATTCTCCATTGATTGCTTTTGATTGGTTCGTTGGAATAGACTGTGAGAACTGCTTGTTTCTGGTTTCTTCCATCTGTTGTTCGACTGAAGGAATGCTATCGGCTTTATCTTTGTTTGTAAATGGGATTTTGTATTTATCTTTGTTAATAAATGGTATTTCATATTTATCTTTCCAACTTTGATAAGGTTTGGAATTTATTCTGTCTTGCTCTGTTCCCTTTGTCGGATCAATTCTTACGTTCTTATTCGGGTATATAGGTTGACCGTATGTCGGTTCTTTCAAATAATCAGGCATTGCATTCTGGAAGAAATTTAAAGCCTTGTTATCATATACTCCCTTGTTCCTTAGTAGATTAAAGCCTTCCGTTACCTTTGCTTTCTTTTGATCGTTGGTCAGCAACTCACCTTTGAATGTCGGATCAATACCGGTTTCCAATTGAAAGAGCTTAAACGCTTCAGCGGTGGATATTGCTTTGTTGTTGAGTACATTTTCAAAGAATCCTATTCTCAGACTATCTAATGTCTTGAATTGATTCATTTGGCTGTTGTATCTGCTGGTGAACTCATTTGATCTTTCTGCTATTCCTTCCGTAAATTGCTCAGGTGTTTTCCCTGTAATCACCTTACCGTTAAATGGCAACTGTTTGTCCATCGTGTTGGATAGCGTGTACAAAGGCGTTTGTTTCATTGCGTCTATCCATGTACGTCTTGCCTTTAACGCTTCTAATGCTGTTGATGTAGGTAAATTTTCCAGACCTTTAAAAAACTCCTGAGAGTTCGTATAATCAACGGTTGCAGCTTCTTCACCTCTTTTATTTAGTACTTTGGCGTACTGGGTTAATTGGTCTACATCACCTTGACCGTTGAAGTTTCCCAGATAATTAAAACCGATTGATTCCCAATAAGATTTCTTTTTCCCATCTTCTTTTTTTTCCTCATCTTTCTTGGCAAATCCTGGCTGCAACTCATTCATTTTTTCCTGAATCCCATCCAACGCTGCATTTGTTGCGTTCTTTGCGAGATAAGTTTTACCGGCAAATAATACTAATGCTGCGATAGCTGCATCTATTAAGGTAGGGATTGCTCCAAATTTCCCGTTCATTCCACCTAATGCGCTGGTTAATGACCTTGTACTTCCAGCGGTATTAGAGAAACTGTCGCTGATCTTATTTACCTGTTTAAAGATAATACCGCCAATTATAAGGTTGCCGATCCAGTCCCAATTATCCATCACCCAACCCGATAACTCGCCTAATGATCTGGTTATTAACAATATATTGCTGCCGATCTGGGATAAGGCATCAATCGTTTCGGGCTTTGCAAGTGTTTTGGTAATATCTTCCAGAAATCTTTTTATCTCAGGCTGCAAAGGTTCTATAGCTTTTAACCCTGTTTCGGTGAACTGAGATGTCACTTTAGCCCACTGCCCCGATAATGTTTCGTCTTGTTTTTTCTTTGCTACCATTGAGGCGAAACCTGTTGAATTTAAAGCCCTTTCAGCAAGTTCTGGCAATGTTTTCAATGAGGAAAGGATATTATTTGCTGCATTTCCGCCTACTACGTCAAATACTGCCTGTATATCCTGTACGCTGAGGTCTTTGCCTTTGAATTGAGTAAATATATCAGTCAAAGATTTTATTTTCGTTTTTCCTGTCTTATCAATGTCATATAGGGAAATCTTATATTTATTAAGGACTTTCAACGCTTTCTCAGTGGGATTTAGCAACCTTATCATCATACGCCTTAAATTTGTACCGGCCAATGTTCCTTTAATACCGGCATTGGCCAATAATCCAATTGCCGAAGCTGCTTCATTGAATGAAACGCCTGCTAAGCTCATCATAGGGGCTGCAAATTTCATAGCCTCTCCCATCTCTGGAATAGTTGTATTGCTGGATGCTGTAACCATTGCTAATATATCAGCTACTTGTCCCATCTTACCAGAATCAATGCCATAAGCAGTTTGAATGTTAGTAACAATGTCTGCAATTCTATCTAATGGCGTATCTGAGATTGTTGCAAGGTTGGCAATAGGTAAGATGCTGTTATTTATATCTTTAATACCTAATCCTGCCATCGCTAAGTATTTGGTTGCGCCTGCAACTTCAGTAGTGGTGAACTTGGTGTTAACTCCTACATTACGCACATTCCTGCCCATCTCTGCAAAACGATCTCCAAAGGTTAGTGCGTCCTTATCAGTTGCTTGCAATATGCTTCGTACAGTTACCATTGTATTTTCATACTGGGAAAAATCCTTTACGATAGAACCAATACCATATCCAGCTGCCAGTGTTCCCATTGTTCCCAGTGTAGAACCCAATATTGTACTACGACCTATCCCTCGCGTACCTCTATTATATAAAGGAAATTTTTCTTTGGTTGCTCCGACTTGATTGGTTTTGATGGTAACCGTTTTTCCTTTGATAGCATTGATCTGCTTCTGTATATTCCTCAGCTGGGTATTAATGCCCTTATCAACGTTAAATCGAACTGTCTTAGGCTTGCTTATTGTTCTATTGAATTGCTGGTAAGTTCTTGTTACGGTGTTGATTTGTCTTTGTAACTGTTCCAGCTTCTTAATGATTGGCGGGACTGATCGTTGTACTGTGTTAGCGAACTTTGACAGAGATCTGCTTGCTTCTGATTCGTTGATGTCAATATTATATCTTACATTGTAATCCATGTGTTTTTGGTTTTAGTAATTACTTATTGAAGAATAGAGATATAAGATGTTGATCGCTTAATTCGGCTTTATAGGGGTGCGAGTTGGTTAATTGTCAGACTTTTACTTGGTGCTCCGCCGAAAAACCGGCTCAGTATCCAACTGGAAAATCAGTGGAATCTAAAAATCAATCCATTAACCGTCCGGCAATAACCGTCCGGCAAAAACGAGATTTGAACCTTGATCCCCGAAAAATTTTTGAATTGAAACTGAAGAAAAGTTCTCTATTGTTCGGTGGAATTTTTCACTTAATTGATTATCAGCACCTAATAGAGTTTTCCTCATATCTGGGAAAACCTCATCAAGCAAAAAGATTTGCAACCACTTCTGGAGTCACTTAAAAACGGACTTGAAAAATCCGGCCGGCAATTTGTATGGTATCCGTTCCTAAAGGTACACCCACCCCGTTTTTTTTTCGTTTTTTTTCATTGCGTTGTTGGTATTGGTGTTGCCTATCTGGTGTACATCATCATCAGCGCACCATCATGTACACCGCCTGTGTTCGTTCGCCATTGATGGCGAGTGTACAGATTAAATCGTACTAAGTAACGAATAAAAATATTTCACAAATCACATACGTTCGTTTGTGGTATGTGAAATTTCTATTATCTTTGCCACAGAATCATTAAAAACAATGCGTTATGAAATATGTGGCTTATTACAGGGTATCAACAAATAAACAGGGAAGAAGTGGTTTAGGCTTGGAAGGTCAGCAAAAATCCGTTATGAATTGTCTTTCCCAGATTCCTAATTGTGAACTTGTTGCCAGCTTTACAGAAATAGAAAGCGGTAAAATAGACGATCGCCCACAACTCAATGAAGCGTTGCAATTATGTAAGGATAACAACTATACTTTGTTGATTGCAAAGTTGGACAGGCTTAGTCGCAATGTAGAATTTTTATTCCATATTAAAAACTCTGGTGTAGATATTCATTGCGTAGATTTACCTCAACTCAACACTTTAACACTGGGTATATACGCAACGTTAGCCCAACACGAACGGGAACTGATCGGACAACGTACCAAAGCTGCATTGCAGGCAAAGAAAGCAAGAGGCGTAAAACTTGGCGCACCTAATGCAACATTCACTAATATCATGCGCACCAATGCGTTAGAGGCAATCCAAAAGAAAGCTCAGAGCAATGAAAATACAATTCGCGCAGTTGAGGCTATCAGAATGAAATTGCAAGAAACAAAAAATCTTTCTCAGATAGCAGCATATCTCAATGAAAAACATTTCCAGACAGCCAAAGGAAAAGCATTCAGGGCTGAACAAGTGAAACGGCTGATTGAAAAATACGAACTATAATAAAATAGTTTAAGAGTGTTAAGCCTTAGTTTACAAATATGTATGCAGACTATAATTATCAATGGATTTATCTACATTTATCATATATAAATTTTGTAAGTCAACTTTTCCATACATAGTATTGTTAATATGATATTTACAACTAACTTTGCAACTGAAAAAGTATTATAATGTTGAACAGGAATTAGCCTATATTTTCAACAAAATTTTCTTTGACATATTGATTGATGAGGATAACAGGCTGCATTTCAATAAGTTATTGCAATTATATTTATTTATCTAATAAAAACACTAAAATTATGAATTTTCCTGCAGATTTAAAGTACACAAAAGATCATGAATGGATCCGTGTAGATGGCAATGTAGCCTACGTTGGTATTACTGATTATGCTCAGGGTGAACTGGGTGAAATCGTTTTCGTCGACATCACGACAGAAGGCGAAGCTGTTGCCAAAGAAGAAGTTTTCGGTACAATCGAGGCAGTAAAGACTGTTTCAGACCTGTTCATGCCGGTAAGCGGTGAAGTGATCGAAGCGAATGCCGAATTGGATGACAAACCGGAATTGGTGAATGAAGACGTGTATGGCAACGGATGGTTAATCAAGATATCCATTTCAGATCCTTCAGAACTGGATGAACTGATGTCTGCTGCCGAATACGAACAAATGATTGCGAAATGACACCTGTAGTAAGTATCATCATGGGCAGTACTTCGGATCTGCCCGTAATGGAAAAAGCGGCCAAACTGCTCGACGAGATGGAGATCCCGTTCGAAATGCACGCCTTGTCCGCCCATCGTACGCCTGCCGAGGTGGAAACATTCGCCAAAGGAGCCAAAGGACGCGGTATCAAAGTGATTATTGCGGCTGCCGGCATGGCTGCACACCTGTGCGGTGTAATCGCTTCGATGACGACAGTCCCCGTGATCGGCGTGCCTATCAATTCGACGCTCGACGGTATGGATGCTTTGCTGGCCATCGTACAGATGCCTCCGGGAATCCCGGTTGCCACTGTCGGCATCAACGGTGCTCTGAACGCCGGCATCCTGGCAGTCCAGATGCTTGCCGTCGGAGACGAACAGCTTCAGGACAAGCTTGCCGCCTATAAGGAAGACCTTAAAAAGAAAATCGTAAAAGCGAACGAAGAACTGGCTAAGGTTTCTTTCAAATACAAAACAAATTAGTTGAAAGTTGACAGTTGAAAGTTGAAAGTTAACAAAAACGCAAGGTATTCAATACCGCTTGACACCATTGTTGACTCTCAACTTTCAATCGTCAACTTTTAGCTTTCAACTGAAAAAGATGGAAGATTTTTTTAACTATCGCCGCCGTAAATCGTCTGTTGTCAACATAGGGAATACTCCGTTAGGAGGCAATAATCCGATTCGCATCCAGTCGATGGCAAACGTCTCCACAATGGATACCGATACGTCCGTCCGCCAGGCGATCCGGATGATCGAGGCCGGTGCGGAATATGTACGTTTCACCGCCCAGGGAGAACGTGAAGCCCGCAATTTAGGTATAATCCGTAAACAACTCAACGAGGCCGGATATACGACACCGTTAGTCGCCGACATCCATTTCAACCCGCGTGCAGCCGATGCCGCTGCCGAAGAGGTGGAAAAAGTGCGCATCAACCCCGGAAACTATGTGGACAAGGTGAAGACGTTCGACCTGCTGGAATATACCGACGAGGAATATGCCGCAGAGTTACAGAAGATACGTGACCGCTTCATTCCATTCCTTAACATCTGCAAAGCACACGGAACCGCCATCCGCATTGGCGTGAACCACGGCTCGCTGTCCGACCGAATCATGAGCCGGTATGGCGACACTCCCGAAGGCATGGTTGCCTCCTGCATGGAATTTCTACGTATCTGCCGGGATGAGAACTTTCCCGATGTCGTGATTTCTATTAAAGCCTCGAACACGGTTGTCATGGTGAAAACCGTCCGCCTGCTGGTCAGGACGATGGAAGCCGAAGACATGTACTACCCGTTGCATCTCGGTGTGACGGAAGCCGGCGACGGCGAAGACGGACGCATCAAGAGTGCCGTCGGTATCGGCGCCTTGCTGTCCGATGGCATCGGCGACACGATCCGCGTCTCCCTGAGTGAAGATCCGGAGGCTGAAATCCCGGTTGCACGCAAGCTGGTCGATTACATACTCGAACGTGAAGGGCACGAGCCGGTAGAGGCCGTACCTGCTCCGGGATATGATCCGGTTGCTGTCGAACGCCGCCGTAGCCGGGTAACGGAAGGAATCGGGGGTAACTTCCCGCCGATCGTCATTTCCGACCGCAGCAACGGTGATTTCGAGTTCGATTATGCGTCTCAGCCGGACTATATATACATCGGTAAGGAAGATCCGGATAACCTGCCGGATCACTTCCGCCTTTTGGTAGACGCCCACTTCTGGAAGGAACGTCCGAATGCCTATCCTTTTTTTATCGCATCGGAAATAGAGGAACTGAAAGATTATTCCGTCCCGTTGAAATTTATCCGCCTCACCTACCGGGATCTGACCGACCGCGTAATCGAGGTCCTGAAAAAAGATACCTCCGTAATCGTAGTCTTGAGTACACATCACCGGAACGGTATCGCCGCCGAGCGTGCAGCCATGCATCGCCTGTTGGCAACCGGTTGTGATGTGCCGGTTGTCTTGCACCGCGACTATAGGGAGACGGATACCGAGGCGTTGCAACTGAAATCGGCTGCCGACTTCGGAACTTTGCTGTTAGATGGTTTCGGCGACGGGATCATGCTGCACAACGAAGGCTGCGAAGCGATGGTGACGGACAGTTGCATGTTCGGCATCCTGCAGGCAACCCGTACCCGCATCAGCAAGACAGAATATATCTCCTGTCCAAGCTGCGGACGTACCTTGTATGACCTGCAAACGACAATCGCCCGTATCAAGGAGGCCACTGCACATCTGAAAGGCTTGAAGATCGGCATCATGGGATGTATCGTGAACGGCCCCGGCGAAATGGCGGATGCTGATTATGGCTATGTCGGTGCCGGAAAGAACCGGATCAGCCTATATAAAGGTAAAGAATGCGTGCTGAAAAACATCCCCGAAGAAGAAGCTGTAGAACGATTAGTCCAGTTGATAAAGGAAAATGGGGATTGGACGGATCATTAAATATAATTGAAAAGGAGTGTGTCAGATACAAATTGCATTGAAATAAATATGTCCGTATCTTACACACCCCTTAATCCTTTTTTTAATCTTGCCTATACGTTTTATTCCTCAGACCTTATATCTTTCTCCGCATCAAACCCTCCCTCAAATCGATTATCCTTGATCTCGGCATTAACAACGCGCTGGAAGAAGAAACGATGGTTGTTCCAATGGAAAGCCGGATAATCATGATTTTGTTTAATCACATTATCACGGAAGACAAGACCATCCACCGATTTGGCATACAGGATCGGCATGTCGAAAGTTTCGAATTCGTTGTCCTCGATCACGATTCCGCTATGGAAATATTTCTTCTGATCTTTCAAATCAGGTATCTCCGGATAGATGGAGATAACAGCGTTCGTAAACTGGAACTGATTTGTCAACGCATTGATAAACTTGTTATTCCGGATCAGCACGTCATGGCAGGCGCCCGTCTCGAACCATCCGTTACAGTCTCCACACAGGAGTATTGCCGTACCGGAAGTATGATCGAAAACATTATTCTCGACCACTGTCTTTTTCGGAGTACTGAACAGGGAACCACGGGCACGATTATTGCGGATCATGTTATCGGCAAAATAAACCTCCGGCGTCCATTCTAAATTCTCGATACCGTAAGTGCCGGCTTCACAGATGGCGGGATCGACAGGCTTCTCAAACGTAATGCGGAACTGCTTTGCACCATGATCGTCAGGCTTATCGGCAGCTTCAATCGCTGTTACCTTATTCTGTTCCCCTAAAATCTCCATCGTTTTGGAATCGATGAACTGGACGGCATCGCCCGGACGGCCCCATTCGAAACCGTATGACTGGCCGTGCATGTATTCGCCGACCAACGTCTTGTCGTCTACCCGCTTTTGCACTTTCAGATAGGTTCCATGCACATTGATGGCATCATCCATCATGCCTTCGTATAGACCGCCCACCGAACGGATCAGCCCCTTGCAACCGGAGAAATGAGTTGCATCGGCCTGTGTCGTGAAATAACGCGGATCATCCTTGCCACGCAGGCAGACCGAGAATTTATCCAGCGTGATATTCTCGCTCATCTGTGCTAACAAGCCCATTCCTTCCGCATAATGCACCTGTATATTTTCGAGTGTCGTATTCGTATCATGATACATGAAAATACCCGGAGTCGGACGACCATGTCCGCGCATGGCAACAACAGTTCCGGGGATCAGCTTCCTGTTATTCCAAGGAGCGACGATCTTGCGTGGAGCGATCTCCTGCACCTTCCTCGTCCCAACCGCAATATCGCTGGTTCTGTAAACCAGACGTTTGGTATCTCCTTCAAAAGCGATACCGGAAGAAGAGACATGTTCCCAACCTTTCCCTTTGGCGACAAAGTTACTGTCGCGTATCTCATATTCTACCCAGGGAGCGACTTCGTATGTGATCATCCCGCCGACCGTGTCGTTCGCCAGCACCTTCACCTGGCTGATATGCGGATTCTCAAAGTCGATACTGAAGTTCTTCAACGTGCAATTCTCCGAACCGACCAAAGAAACCGGAAGCATCCGACCGTGGAAAATCAACTCGGCCCCCTGTCCGTCAAAGATCACATTCTTCATATTCTCAAAGGCCAGCCCCACCGGTTTCGGATTGTCCTGATCGTGATTAGAAATGAAATATTCGCGCTCGGAAGCACCTTCGGGATAGAAATCATAACGTCCCTTCGGCAACAGGATACGGAGAGTATCGGAGTTCGCTTTCACCGCAATCTCCTGAAGGGCTTTTGCGATCAATGGAGAAGCATTTTCGCCGGTATCCGGTTTCAATCCATACCCGGACAGGTCATACACGCCGCCTTTACAAGCCGTAAACAGGGCGATAAATAAAAGTGTCAAAACAGAGTTTAGTTTCATGGTTTACATCTTTAGTTGATTATATTTCCAATTATACAGGCAAATATACCATTTATTTGTAAATTTGCAGGCTGTCATATTCTTTGATTATTAACGTAAAATAAAGCCAATGCTACAAATTTCAATTCTGATATTATCGACATTTGCTGTTATTCTTCTTTCGATATTCATTTTCTTATTATGCAAAAAGAATAATAAGCATCAAGAAGAGATCAAAGAATGGCAGAAAATCCAACAGGAAACGATCGATCTGAAAAACAAACTCACGCTTGCGCTACAGGCAGGCGAGCTTTCCGTATGGTCGTATCTGCCGGAAGAAGACGGTTTCGATCTGGCAGATGAAAGTACCGTCCCACAACCGGGAATGAAACTGCATGACGTGACCAAACAGCTCGTACCGGAAGACCAGGAAAAGCACAGGCGGCTCGTTTGGGACATCGTAGAAGGCAAATGCGACAAGAAAGTCGATACGTTCCGGCTCGTTACGCCGGACGGGAATATCCGCTGGTATGAAATCTACGCATTGGGAGTCAAAGATGAAAACGGAACAGTAAAGCGGCTGATCGGGACACAAAAAGACATCACCGCACAAGCCGAACGCGAACAGGCTCTCCACAAATATCTCCAACGTTCCGAGCTGGCGATCCGTTCCGCCAATATCATCCAATGGGACTACGATGTCGTAACACGGAAATTCACCCGTCTTTTCATCGATCCGACACAACCCGATTTATTTATCCGCAAACCGTTCAACTTTTCCCTCCATCCGGAAGACCGCCTCGTCCTGAAACACGAAGAAGATCTACGCGCAGGCGGGAAGGGAGGTTCTCACTCGCTTCATTTCCGCGTCATGATGGAAGGAGATACGGAATACAGATGGGTAAACTCTTTCGCCGTCCCGCTCGAACAGGACTCGACCGGGTTCGTCACTAAGCTGACGGGACTACAGATAGACCTGACTCCCTTGGAAAAAGCGGAAGAATCCAATCGGATGAAAAGTGCTTTCCTTGCCAATATGAGCCACGAGATCCGGACACCTCTCAACGCTATAGTCGGTTTCTCCCAGCTCCTTGCACAAACGGAAGACAAGGAAGAACAGGCGGAGTTCGTCCGCATCATCGAAAACAATAACAACCTGCTGTTGCAGGTCATCAACGATATCCTCGACCTTTCGAAAATAGAAGCCGGGAAAATGAAATTTATCTTCACTGATTTCAATGTATCGGAAGTACTGACGGATCTTCGACAAGTCTACATGCCCCGCCTGGAGAAAGGGATCGAGCTCATCTGCGACATTCCGCACACTGTCTGCATGATCCATTCCGAAAAAAACCGGCTGACACAAGTTGTGTCCAACCTGCTAAGCAATGCAGCGAAGTTTACATCCAAAGGTTCCATCACGATGGGATATCAGGTCGTCGAAGGAGGATTATCGTTCTACGTAACCGATACCGGGAAAGGGATCAAGAAGGAGAACCTCGAACAGGTATTCGAACGCTTCACAAAATTCGACAGCTTCGTTCCGGGAACAGGGTTGGGACTTTCCATCTGCCAGCTGATCGTGCATAAACTGGGTGGACAAATCTCGGTGGAATCGGAAGAAGGAAAGGGAAGTACATTCCGGTTCACGATCGCCTGCGACCCCGTTTCCATTACAGATTAATTAATGAAATACATTTTAAAACAGGTTGGCAAAGGCAGAGATTATGCCTATATTTGCCCCTCTTAAATACAAATAGATATGGAACATCCATTAAGCATTTACAACACACTCACAAGAAAAAAGGAACAGTTCATCCCGCTGCACGAACCGCATGTGGGTATGTACGTTTGTGGTCCTACGGTTTATGGCGACGCCCATCTGGGACATGCACGACCGGCTATCACTTTCGACCTGCTGTTCCGTTATCTGACTCATATAGGATACAAAGTACGCTATGTACGCAACATAACCGACGTAGGCCATCTCGAACATGATGCCGACGACGGCGAAGACAAGATTGCCAAGAAAGCCCGCCTCGAACAGCTCGAACCGATGGAAGTGGTGCAGTATTACCTGAACCGTTACCATCACGCGATGGAAGCGCTCAACGTACTTCCGCCCAGTATCGAGCCTCATGCTTCCGGCCATATCATCGAGCAGATCGAACTGGTGAAGAAGATCCTGGACAACGGCTATGCCTACGAAAGCGAGGGTTCCGTTTATTTCGACGTGGAGAAATACAACAAGGATCATAACTACGGCGTTCTCTCCGGACGTAACATCGACGATATGCTAAATACGACCCGTGCATTGGACGGGCAGGACGAAAAACATAATCCGATCGACTTCGCCCTTTGGAAATGTGCGCAGCCGGAACATATCATGCGCTGGCCTTCTCCGTGGAGCGACGGTTTCCCCGGATGGCATTGCGAATGCACGGCGATGGGTAAAAAATACTTGGGCGAACATTTCGATATCCACGGCGGTGGCATGGACCTGATCTTCCCGCATCACGAATGCGAGATCGCGCAGGCTATCGCTTCCCAGGGTGAGGACATGGTTCATTACTGGATGCACAACAATATGATTACCATCAACGGGCAGAAGATGGGCAAGTCGCTGGGCAACTTCATCACGCTGGACGAGTTCTTTACCGGTGATAATAAGGTGTTAAGCCAGGCCTATTCGCCTATGACCATCCGCTTCTTCATCCTCCAAGCCCATTATCGCAGCACGGTGGATTTCAGCAACGAAGCCCTGCAAGCAGCCGAAAAGGGGCTGGAACGTTTGATGGATGCTTATAACCATTTGATGAAACTGAAAGCCTCCGACATCTCGACAGTGGATGTAAAGGATTTGCGCCGCAAATGTTACGATGCGATGAACGACGACCTGAACTCGCCAATCGTGATCGCCCATCTGTTCGACGCAGCCCGTGCGATCAACTCCGTAAAGGATGGCAAGGCTACGATCTCGGCCGAAGACCTGAAAGAGCTACAGGACGTATTCCATACGTTCATCTTCGACATCCTCGGAATAAAGGATGAAGCTACCTCGGCCGGCGGTAACAACTACGAAGCGTTCGGCAAAGCAATGGACCTTTTGTTGAATATCCGCCAGCAGGCAAAAGCAAACAAAGACTGGGCTACTTCCGATAAAATCCGTAACGAACTGACTGCCCTCGGCTTCGAGATCAAGGACACGAAGGACGGAGCCGAATGGAAATTGAGCAAATAAAACAGACTTCAATATTTGGAGTTTTGAATCAGGTAAATGATGATTTACCGGTGTATAATATGGAGGCGTGCCGTAGGCTCTCTTTTGCCGATAGATGATTGTTCCGGCTTTGCCGGTTCTTCTGTGGGTTTTAACCCCTTTAAATACAACCCATAAAGGGGCTAAAGCCCACAAAGGAAGAGGCTTAGCCTCCAGGCCTTTTAAACCGTCTGCTGAAGCAGACGGCAAAAGAGAGCCTGCGGTACAAGGCGCAGCCTTGTCTGTTAGTTCACCGATAAATTATCATTTACAGGTTCAAATATTTTCATACTATAATCATGACAATAAACGAATTTCTTCAAGGCGACAAGTTCGCCTTATTGGCAGGTGTCGAACTTTTGGAGACAGGCAACGGGTATGCAAAAGCCCGCATGGAAATAAAGCCGGAACACCTCAACGGCGGCGGCGTATGCCAGGGCGGTGCTATCTTTACATTAGCCGATCTGGCCTTTGCAGCTGCCACGAACAGCCATGCACGCCTGACACTTTCCATCACATCCAGCATCAACTTCTTCAAAGCCGAAAGCAAAGGGTTTCTTTATGCCGAAGCCCGCGAAGCCTTCAGCCACAAAAGACTCGCCAACTGTGAAGTACGGATCACCAATGAAGCCGGCGACCTAATCGCCACCTTCAACGGAACAGGCTACAGAAAAGATACGGAGCTGCCATTCACCCCGATAGAATGATTTATCTAAACCTATCGAACAGACACTACGGCAGACTTTTTCAATCGCTTATAAGCAACTTCCAGGCGGGTCATCAATTCGTCGCTGTCGATCGCGTTGATGATATCCTATATCAGATTGAGTTTGCGGGCTTGTAATTCTAAATGCGTCATAATGAATGTCCTTTCTTTGATGTTGATACAAATGTACGCTATTGCCGTCAGATTAGCAAATAGCGTACATTTGTATTTTATTCGTAACGCAAGGACCGGGCCGGTTTGCTGAAGATAGTTTTGGCAGTTTGCCAGCCGATGGTCAGCAAAGAGATCACACACAATAAAAGAACCGGAACAAGGAAGAACCAGGCTTTCCAGTCTGTGCGGAACGAATAATGGTTTAGCCAGTCTCCCATGATCCAACCCGAAAGCGGAAGGGCGATGACAACTGCAATCGCGATCAGGAGGAAAAACTCGCGTCCCAACTCATAGAAAAGCTGTATTCTGGAAGCTCCCAGAACCTTCCGGATACCCATCTCCCGAATACGGGTAGAACAGGAGAACATAACCAGGACACCCAATCCCATACAAGAAATAAAGATCGCCAGTATCGCAAAGAGCGCAACAATCAACCCGAACACTTCATCCTGCCGGTATTGCTGGTCGAAGAACTGGTCGAGAAAGAAATAATCATAGCTGGAATCCGGGAAATAACGTTCCCACACCCCTTCTACCTGCTTCACAAGGTCACGCGGGTTACCGTTTTCCATTACGACGGAGATATAACGTTGTTTCATCCAACTCAACTTCTCATGCAAGGCAAACAGGATCGGCGTATAATCTTTGTTAAGCGACTGCTGGTGGTAGTCTTTCACCACCCCGATAATCTGCATCGGCTGGTCGACGGTTTCGACAGACAGGCGTTGCCCCAAAGCAGCATCCGCCGACTCAAAACCTAACGTGCGGACAGCCGACTCGTTCAGGACGATCTTATACACATCTCCCCCGTAATCTTCGGAGAAACCGCGCCCGGCAACGAACTTCAGATCGTAAGCACCCAGGAAATACTCGTCGCAGTTCAGCATCTCCAACAGGCGCGTCTGCTTCGTCACATCGCTTTCGCGGACGATGGACAGGAAGTCGGTCACTTCCGTTCCCGGTACTGCGCCCGAAACCGTCACACCTTTGACTGCAGGCAGCAAGGCGACCTCTTTTTTAAACGCCTGCAACTTCATCGCCAGCTCCTCGCATTGTGCCGGGAATTTAAGAACCAGCGTCTGGTCTACACGCACTCCCAAAGAGGCATTACGCATATATTGAAGCTGCGCATACACGATCAACGTCCCGCAAAGCAACACCAAAGAAGCCGTATATTGCAACACCACCAGAACCTTACGGGTGACTGTCGCCCCACGCGTATGGGTAAACTTCCCTTTCAGCATCCGGATCGGCTTGATGCCGGACAAGACAGTTGCCGGATAAAAGCCGGACAGAAACACACCGGCGGCAAAGATCAGCAGGAGATACCATCCCAACGAAGTCGTAAACCAAACGGAAAAACTCAGATCCCGTCCCGTCAGGTTATTGAATGCAGGCATCAACGCCTCCATCAGCCCGACGGCGAGGATAAATGCGATGCTGTTCGTCACCAGCGATTCGAAAAGGAACTGGGAAACAACCTGCCTCCGGCTCGCCCCCGAAGCCCGGCGAATCCCGATCTCCTTCGCACGCTCCATCGAACGCGCCACCGTCATATTGATATAATTAATCCAGGCAATGCAAAGAATGGCAAGCGCCGTACAGATCAAGACCCAGATGGAAGAGCGGTTCCCCTTCACCTCCGGCTCATACGCTTTCTGCGGATTCAGGTGGATATCGCGGAGATTCGTCAACTGGATCGCCCAGGTTTTATTCTTCAACGCCTCTTCCGTCTTATACTTCTCAGCCATCGCTGGAAAATCTTCTTCCACCTGCGTTTTCAGATTCGCCGACTTCAGCAGGACATACGAATAGACTTCGTGGCGATACCAATACTCGTCCATCCACTTCGGGAGCGTCTTGTAAGAGATCAGTAGATTATAGCGAATATGCGTATTGACCGGCATATCCTCCATGATGCCGGTCACCTCGCAGGCTTCCTCCCCGATATTACTGCGGAAAATCAGGATTTTTCCGATCGGATCCGCTCCCTTGAAATATTTGCGGGCGATACGTTCGGTGATAACCACCTTGTTCGGTCCGTCCAGGCAGCTCTCTTTATTTCCTTTCAGCAGTTTGAAGTCAAAGAAATCGAAGAAGTTGGCCTCTGCATAGCCGATGCCGATCTCGCGATAGAGCAGTTCGTTGTATTTCACGACCTGTTCCGGAAAATACTGGCTTCCGACGCGGGTGTAATCCTCGACGGCACTCATATTCTGCTTCATGGCCGTGGCATAACCGGCAGACGAACTGGCCCAATCGTCCGTCAGCTCCCCATTCTCATAGAAGCGGGCTTCGACACGGAAAATACGATCCTGCCGGCTGTGCATGTCGTCATAGCTGTATTCGAAAGCCACGTACGTCAGGATCAGCAGGGCAGCCGCCATGCCGATCGCCAGACCGACTATATTGATGGCGCTGAATCCTTTCTTTTTGGTAAGGCTGCGCCACGCACTGTTCCAATAGTTTGTTACTATCATGGTGATAAAGATTTTCAAAGATGAATATTCAAGAAACGATCCGCCCGTCCAAAAGATGGATGATCCGGTGCGCGAAACCGGCATCCCGTTCCGAGTGGGTGACCATGACGATCGTCGTCCCCTGCTTATTCAGTTCGCGAAGCAATTCCATCACCTCCGCCCCGTTCGTCGAATCCAGGTTACCCGTCGGTTCGTCGGCGAGGATCAGCGGGCAGTCCGTCACCACGGCGCGGGCGATAGCGACACGCTGCTGCTGTCCGCCAGATAGCTGTTGCGGGAAATGCCCGGCACGATGTGCGATGTTCATCCGGTCGAGGACCTCCATCACTTTCTGCCTGCGTTCGGACTTCCGCCCGCCGAGATAAACCAAGGGCAGTTCCACATTCTCGAAGACCGTCAACTCGTCTATCAGGTTGAAGCTCTGGAAGACGAAGCCGATATTTCCTTTGCGGAAAGCCGTCAACTGGCTCTCTCCCATCTTGTCCACCTCCTTGCCGTTAAAGAAGTATTTGCCGGAAGTCGGCGAGTCGAGCGTACCTAAGATATTCAGCAAGGTCGACTTGCCACAGCCCGAAGGTCCCATAATAGCGACAAATTCACCTTGTTTGATCTCAAGGTTCACCTCGTTCAATGCTTTCGTCTGCACCTCTTCGGTGGTGAAGACCATAGACAGATTCTCTGTTTTAATCATAAAGCAAATATATTATTTTAGTATCAGTTTCTCGTTATCCCCAAACAAGTCATATCCGGAAATAATCACCTTCTCCCCCGGTTGCAGCCCTTCCACGACCTCGTAATACTGCGGGTTCTGGCGACCGATGCGGACAGGGCGGCGACGAGCCGTCTTTTCTTCTTCATCTACTACATACATGTATTCGCCGCCGCTTGCCTGATAGAAGCTTCCACGTGGAACAATCACCGTCTGCACGGGATCGCCCAGCTGCAGGTTCAGGTGGTAGGTTTGTCCGGCACGTATATTCTCCGGGCGTCCGGAGACAAAATGCAGGTCGGTGCGAAACTGTCCTTCCCGCACTTCGGGATAGACCTTCGTCACTTCCATATCGTATTTCTTTCCTTCGCGTTCGAAGCTCGCTGGAAGGCCGGGCATGACACGTTCCACGTAATGCTCGTCGATCTTGGCTTCCACCTTCAGTTCGGGCGTGATCACCTGGCCGATACGTTCGCCCTGGGCGATGGACTGGCCGATCTGTGCCTCCAAGTTACCCAACTGCCCGTCGACGGGAGCCTTCACCTTCAGGTTTTCCAGACGCTCACGAACCAGGGCGAGGCTCTTCTTCATATTCCGGATGTTCTCGTCCAGGCTCTGCAACTGGCTGCTGCGGAACAGGTCGTCCTGCTCGATCCGTTCGTCCACCACAGTCAATTGTCCGAGGGCGGCTTCATAATCTTCCTGTGCCTGCAAATAGTCTTCGCGGGACAACAGATTCTTCTTGTACAAGCGTTCGTACTGCCTGAAACGGCGTTCCTTCTGCACCAATTCCTTGCCCAGGCCGATGCGGTCCTGTTTCAGCCGGAGATGTTCCTGCTCCATGCTGAGGCGGGTGTTACGGAGTTCGTTCTCCTGATAGGCCAGGTCGGCTTCGCTCTGCAGGATGCCGATATTCAGGAGCGGATTGCTGAGACGCAGGATCACGTCGCCCGCCCGAACCTGCGTTCCTTCCTCGATCAGGCGTTCTTCGACACGACCGCCTTCGATGGCATCGAGATAGATGATACGGTCCGGCAACACCTGCCCGATGACACGGATATAGTCGTTGAACTCTCCTTTCTGCACGGTGGCGATCGTAATACGATCTTTCTCCACCTTCATGGAAGAAGAAGTGTCGCGAAAGATGAACCAAAGTAGGCAAAACAACACGGCAGCGGCTCCTGCCACGGCATAAATGTGTTTCTTCTGAAACCGGGACTTCCGCTCGATACGGGTATCCATATTATTATTCATCATTATTTACTATTATTTTATTGTTACTTTTGCCTTGATCCTAAGGTAACGAACACCCCGGTTCTATAAAAATCCACCAACCTCCTCTTCAACTCATACTGCAACCGCGTGCGGGTCAACTCCGCCTTTGCCATGATGTAAAGATTCCGTTTCTCCATCAGTTCGAAGACGGAGATCATTCCCTCTTCCCATTTCTCCTCGCTCTCTTTCAGTGTGATGGTGGAAGTGCGAAGCTGTTCGAGCGCCTGCCGGTGTTCCTCGACAGCAGCCCGGAGGGAAAGGCAGGCGTCGTCTATATCCTTATAAAGACTCAGGCGTTGTTGTTCGTTCTCGTTCTGTATCCTTTGCAGGCGGAAACGCTCCTTCCGGACACCCGTCAGGCGTGAAAGTCCGCTGAACAAAGGCAGCGAGACGCTCACGCCGATATATTTGTTCATGTTATTCTTCAACTGGTCTTTGATCGGAACGATCTCACCCAAGTCATTCCGTTCCGTGTCGTAGTAACCGGAATAGAGGCTGAACTCCGCCCTGATGGAAGGAGAAAAAGCACCGGACGCCATCGCCAACGACTTGCGGGAGGCTTTCTCCCTCAACTCCATAGCCCGGAATTCAGGCAGGGATGTTTCGGAAGCCGCATAGATCTCGTTGGAATCTAAGACAGGGAGCAAGGGAAGTTCGCCCTCCCCGCCGGGAGAGATCGCCAGCGTATCGGCATCCCGCATATTCAATAATTCTTTCAAGGCAAGCAAGGAGAGACGGCAACCGTTCGCCTTCACCGTCTCCTGATAAATATCGGATTGCAGGCGCGCTTTCACCTCCTGCAAATCGGAAGGGGAACGCATGCCCAGATCCACATATTCGAGCATCTGCTCATGATAGCGTTCGCTCAACTTCCGCTGTTCGACAGCGAGCTGATACATCTTCTCGTCGAAACAGAGACGAAAGAAAGCATCCATCACCTCAAAGGCAATCCGGTTCTCCTCGATTTTCTCCGTAAGTCCACCGATTTGTTTGTTCAGTTTGCGGAACTGCAACCGGTTGACGCGCGTAAAGCCGTCGAACACCGGAAGCGAGACATTCAATCCCATCGTACTCTCTAAGAAGGAAGAGGAAGTATAGAGGTTCGTTTTCGGATCGACCGAACGCCCCAAACGTTTGCCCAATGCGCCGGTGGCGCTCACCGAAGGCAGGAAATCGCCATAGGCGGCGGTAAGGTCTTCCCCGGCAATCCGTGTATCCAGGCGGCTATTCCGTACGCGGTAGTTCTGTTCGACGGCATAGCGCATGCAGTCGTCCACCGTCCAACCGGACTGTGCCTGCAAACAACCTGACGGAGCCAGGAAGACGAGAAGGAAAAGAGATAAGCCTCGTTTAATCGTTATTTGTGCATTCATCATGACAGAAAGGGCGCAAACGGCGTGCCAGAAATATAACACACAGACAATCAACGGCATTCCAAAAATCATTCCCGCCAACCGTCCAATTTTTGGACGCCCGGACGTCCAATTTTTTGACACTCCCCTTCTCCCGCCTCCGGCAGAACCATGTCTTTCCGTCTACCGTCACATTTTTTGTTCCATGGACATGGCCGTCAGACAAGGCAATCGCTACAGAACCAGTTCCCTGAACAGTGTCTCCAACGTTTGGTTCAGGTCATCGGAGAAGCCCGGATGCGGACGTGAAGTCTGGATAGAAGCACTCCGAACGGCTGTCAGCCAGCGGAACCGTTCCGGGATATCCAGGGCGGCGATAGGACCGCCTTCTTTCGCGCCGGAGCAGATTTTGTCGAAAACATGCAGATTGGCAAACAACGATTCACGGTCCAACTCAGAAGAAAACAGATTCAACTTGTCCTCGTCTACCTTATAAAGCGCCTTGATATACTTCGCTCTTTTCGAGAACAGAATAATTCCCACATTGAAGAACTCCTCGCGTTCTACTCTGGGGACCAGACGGATAACGGCATATTCATATAAGTGCTTTCCTTGCATCCTGTGCTTCTTTTATAAATGTTTCGGAATGTGCCAGTCTCTCACATAAGAACCGGATATAAATTTCTCTTATTTCTTGCGGCGTACCGGGGCTTTCGCTCCAATGCAACCAGTCGTCGGGGATCAGAGCTACGATCTCCCGTATCTTCTCTTCCGTCAGCAGACGTTTCATATCTGCATTTGCCTCTTCCAGCCGGGAAGCTTCGGGCAACAGCACGTGATCTTTGATCTGCACGAAAGGGCTCACGGCATGTTTTTGCCAGTTCACCCACGAGTAATGGAAATAGAGCGAAGCGCCATGATCGATCAGCCACAGTTCCTTATGCCACATCAGCATGTTGGTATTCCGGAATGTACGGTCTACATTGGTCAGGAATGCATCCAGCCACACGATGCGGGATGCCGACTCAGACCCGACCTTCGTCACTACCGGATCGAAGGTGAGAGCTCCCGACAGAAAATGCAGTCCGAGGTTCAATCCCCGGCTACCTTGCAGCAAATCCTGGATTTCCTCGTCACCTTCGGTACGTCCGAAAGCCTCGTCCAGGTTCAAAAAGACCAGTTCGGGAACCCGGAAACCAAGTGCACGGGCTATTTCGCCGCCAATCAGTTCGGCTATCAGCGCTTTCGTCCCGTGGCCTGCCCCGCGAAACTTCACGACATATTTAAACTCGTCATCAGCTTCCGCCAATGCCGGCAACGATCCGCCTTCCCGAAGAGGCATGATATAGCGCGTCACATTCTCTGTTCGTAATTCCATCACATTCCAGTAATTTGAAGATAAAGATACACGTTCTTTTTAAAGAAACGAAGGGTGTACATAAAATATAACAAGACTCGTCATATGAAAGATAAAAGAAAAAGGGGAAAAGAAACCCCTATAAACAATTAAAGGCTGTCTCACGACAACCCCTAACCAACTTTGTTAACCTTAAATCTAATACTATTATGAAAAAACCACAATGCAAAGATACATGCGTCAAGCCCGTTTGTCAAGCCTTTTACAGACAATATATGTTAAGCCAGAAAGAACTTTGCAATAAAAAGTGTTACGAAAGACAAAACTTCATACAATGGAATCAAATTCTGCTAAAATTAACATTTTAACCGCTCTTTTTTAAAGAGAAAGACGTTCTTTCAGGAGCTTATAACCGGCATTGCTTGCCCGCAAACAAACTCCGCTTTTCAAACGAACCTGGTAATTCTCTTTCCCGAACAGTTCCACTCGCAAAATCTGTTCGGTATTGACAATGCAAGAACGGTGAATCCGCACAAACAGCGCAGGCGGAAGATGTGTTTCAAAATATTTCATCGTCTGTTCCTTCACATACTGGCCATCCGGAGTAAAAAGTGTCACATAATCACCTCCGGCTTGCAGGTATAACAGTTCTTCGAGATGGATGATATGAATGCGGGAACCGTCTTTTACCGATACGCGATCCAGAAAAGTTTCATCTACAGGAACTGCATCTTCTTGTTCCTCATTTGCCTCTATTCCGGGTATCTCTTCAAAATCCGGCTCATCTGTCCGGTTCATCCGATACCATTGCAGCAGTATAATCCAGCATAATACGCCAAAAACCAGTCGAAGGGAAACACTATCCATAAAACCACCGTCACTTCCCTGTTCCAAAAGAACCTGTAGCTCAAAAGCACCTGCCAGACTGATCGCCTGAACCAATACCGCCAATGCGATCTGGATCTGCAGAGCATGAATAGTCCCGTCAATATACCCGTACAGGAAACCGGCGACAGCCAATAATCCGACAGAGACCAAACCATCCAGACAAGCCATCCACATCTCTTCTCCTCCATAGCAGAACAGGAGCCATGAATAAATCATCCAAGCCATAACCGCCAGGGAAATCCCCACCACGCGATTTATGACCGACTCTATAAATGGATGCGTCTGCATAAATCAACTTTTAAACTCGATACCTCCGAAAGAAACTTTTCCCCTCACGACCAAAATGTGCTCCTTGTCTATCTCCACAGACGAATTATAGCGTTTATCGTCACATCCGCCGATAAATGCATCTATCTGCGTCTGCAAATTCCAGTCCGACGGCAAATAAATCTCGACACCTCCAAAAGTACAGTCGATATCTATAAACGTCCGGGGAGCTTCCAGCTTGCTCCGTCGCAAATCCAGGACAGTTCCGCCAAACGCATTTTTAATCTGTGCCCCTTTGAACACCGGGTCCAGGACAATCTGCTGAACCGATCCGAAAGTATTGTCCGATACGACAAAACCGTCTTCAGAGCTATATATCTCTTTTGCATACTCCGGCCTTCTCTTATCCCAATGGCTATTAAAGCGGTGACGTTTCGGCTTAAAGAGAATCATGATTCCCACCAAAATAAGCAGAACCGGCCAGAACATCCCGGCCCATTCACCTTCTATCCCGCTTATTTCCGGCAACAGGAAATAGGCTCCTATGGCAATCGTAATCACTCCCCCGAAGAAATGCCGCTTGATCAAATTGACAACACCGACCACAATCAGCAACATCTGCCAGGAAACCAGGATGTGAAACAGATAAGAATCGATTATCCCGAAATTCCGCCCAAGAAACAACAAACCGACTATAATAAATATAACAGCCGTCACAATTGTATTCAGTTTACTGTGGCTGGGATAACCACCTCTGACAAAATCCCCTTGTTGATTCGTTCTCATACTCGTACATTTTTAATTTGTTGCAAAACTACCGCCACACAACCACTTACACAATAGAAAAACGGCCAGTAGCGGCTAAATCCCGGCGAATAACGGAATATTCCCGATAAAAAAGGCATTGATAGCCTCTCCAAAGATATTCATTCGATCTTTGTTAATGCCCCAAAATTCCATATATTTGCAATGTTCGGAGGAACTATTCGAGAAAATTCAAGTATGACCGAATATGAAATCATCGAAAATCTAAAAACAAGCCACGAAAAAACATACAAAATATCATTTACTATGCATAACACGACAAACCAAATGTCAAGAAGACATTTTCTTGCAACAACAGGGGCGATTGCCGGAACGGCTTTGCTCAATCCCTTATCTGATATAAAAGCAGAAACTGCCGGTATTGCGGCACCGACAGGTAAAAAGCTACGAATCGCACTTGTCGGGACAGGAGGACGCGGGACATCCATGTGGGGAAGGGATATTCTGAAAAGTTATCCTGATTATCTTGAATTCGTAGGCCTTTGTGATAAAAACGAAGGACGTGTCGAAACCGGCAAACGCATCATTGGCGCTTCCTGTCCGACATATACCGATTTTGAGAAAATGATGAACGAGACAAAACCGGATGTATTGATTGTCACGACAATGGACAGCACACACCATCAATTTATTATCCGGGGCATGGAATTGGGAGCCGATATTATCACGGAAAAGCCGATGACGACCGATGAAAAGAAAATCCAGGCGATTCTGGATGCTGAAAAGCGAACGGGCAAGACATGCCGGGTCACGTTCAACTACCGTTATTCCCCTCACCGGGCAAAAATATGGGAACTGCTTCGTGCCGGAGAAATCGGTGATATCACCTCCGTCGATTTCCACTGGTATCTGGACACTTCACACGGGGCCGACTATTTCCGCCGCTGGCACAGGCTCGTTGAATGCAGCGGTTCGTTATGGGTGCACAAAGCCAGCCATCATTTCGACCTCCTGAACTGGTGGATCGACAGCGACCCCGAAAGCGTTTATGCGCTTGGAGCTCTCAACCATTATGGGAAGAATGGAACCATACGGGCAGAGAACTGCCGTACATGCCCGCATACAGACAAATGCAAGTTCTTCTTTGACATCACCAAGAACAAGAACTACATGGAACTGTACGTGGCCAATGAAAAATATGACGGTTATTTACGCGACGGTTGCGTGTTCAAAAAGGATGTTAACATCTTCGACAAGATGGCAGCAACAATCAAGTATAAAAATGGCGTGCAAGTCGCTTATTCGTTGACAACCTATTCTCCGTACGAAGGTTACCGGATTGCGTTCAACGGTACAAAAGGCCGCATGGAGGCCTGGATTCAAGAATCCAGACCGACATCGGATGCCAATTATGACGAAATCGTTTTGTTCAAGAATTTCAATAAACGGCAATATATCCAGATTCCGTTCGGAACATCCGGGCATGGCGGCGGGGATGCGTTACTAAAAGACCAGATATTCCTGCCCAATATCGACGACCCGTTCCAACAGTGTGCAAACACCCGCGACGGTGCTTTGGCCTGCCTGGTCGGAATTGCTGCCCGTAACAGCATCGCATCCGGACAACCGGTAAAAATCGCAGATTTAACTTCGATCCAACCACAGGAAAAGAAGTCGTATAAACGTATCTTATAAATATTTAAAGAGGATGTCAAACTACCCTGTCCCCGCGCTTGACGCGGGGCCGCAAAAGAGCAAGCCTTATCAATCAGATGTTATAGGGATTCTATTTATTCTCATCTCACTGTCCTGCTGCAGTTCCGCAATAGGCCAGCATTCACATATACATTTCATAGAGAAACCCGACTCACAAAAGATAAGCATATACATAGACCAAGCACTTTTTACAGAGTTCCTTTACTCCGACACTTTATATAAACAAGTCCTTTACCCTGTCTATACAGCATCCGGTACTGAAATCACTCGCGGCTACCCTGCCCGCCCGAAAGCCAATGAACGGACAGACCATCCTCATCAGATGGGGTTATGGTTTAGCTTCGGAGATATCGATGGATTGGATTTCTGGAATAATTCTAATCGCATTCCCAAAGATAAAAAGGATCATTACGGCATTATCCGGTTTACCGGCATCAAGAATATAAACGAGAAAGAAAACAAATTTACAGTCGAAGCAAATTGGACAAACCACGATGGATATATTCTACTAAAAGAAAAAATCACCTACGCATTCACCGGTAAGCCACACGAAAGAGGCATTCAGCGAACCACTACACTGACTGCTCTCAAAGATTCTATTTTCATTACGGAAAATAAAGAAGGCTTACTCGGTATGCGTTTAGACCGAAACCTTGAAGCCGACATTTCCGGAATCTATCAAAATAAAGAAGGGAATACCGGTGACGACGTTTGGGGAAAACGTTCGGCTTGGGTTGTTTTGAACGGGAAAATAAAAGACGAGAAAATATCGATAGCTCTCATGGACCATCCTGAAAATCCCAATTATCCGGGTTGGTCACATGCACGTGGGTACGGCCTGTTTGCAATTAATAACCTGGGAGGACGGTGTTTCGATAAACAAGCGGAAAAGGTTCAAATCCTGCTAAAAAAAGAAGATTCCATCACTTTCACCTATCAAATTTTGATAAAAGACGGAAGTTATCTCTCCAACCAGGAAATAGAGGCTCATACCGAAATAGAAAAGGTTCCTGCACCGCAGAAACCCCTATAAACAATTAAAGGCTGTCTCACGACAACCCCTAACCAACTTTGTTAACCTTAAATCTAATACTATTATGAAAAAACCACGATGCAAAGATACGGGCTTTTCCCAATTTGTCAATAGTTAAAATGCTAATTTGTGTTGTAAAGCATATAAGAAAAACTAATTCTTGAAAAAGTAAAGAAAATATGCAACCGTAACATGCCTTCGCTCGTCTATAAAAGAAAACAAACGAAAATACGACAAGACATGAAAACAAGAGCATTTTTCTTTATGGTTTGTATCTGGCTGCTGGCAACGAACGGATTTGCCCAGAATACAATAAAAGGAGACGGGAACATTATCACGAAAGAAATCTCCATATCCGATTATGATGAAATCTCGTACGTGGGAAAGGTGAACATCGAATACGAACAATCCAATGCATCTCCCTTCTTTAAGATAACAATAGATGAAAATATACTGCCGCACTTCGAGATAAAAGTAAAGGGTAAGACATTGATCATACAGCCTAAAGATGAAAGAAAATATTTTAACGGGAATTCTTATGGGCTCAACCTCCAACCGACCGTATGCGAAATAAAGACCAACTCCCGTGAGTTGAAAGAAATAAGTGCAGTAGGAGGCGGAGAATTTGTCGCCAAAAGCCCTCTTAAAGTCGATAAATTGGATATCAGTATTGCCGGGAGCAGCACAATAAACTTCGATAAGCAGCTGGAAGCGCGCAAAATTA
Organism: Parabacteroides hominis; assembly: GCF_014287585.1. Classification (GTDB taxonomy): domain Bacteria; phylum Bacteroidota; class Bacteroidia; order Bacteroidales; family Tannerellaceae; genus Parabacteroides; species Parabacteroides hominis. Next base: position 109,659 of record NZ_JACOOJ010000011.1, read on the forward strand.
ATTTTAGTGTGGCAGGATCAGGAGATATCAACGCAACTAAACTGAAAGTAGACAACCTGGATTGCAGTGTGGCAGGCAGCGGCTCCATCCTGCTCAAAGGAGAAGCCGAAAGAGGTGACCTGAGCGTAGCCGGCGGCGGAGACATCAGCGCTTTCGGATGTATCCTTCGGAAAGCGGAATGCAGTGTAGCCGGTGGCGGAGACATTGAAGTACATGCGTCCGAACAATTGGATGCAAGTATAGCCGGCGGCGGCCACATACGATACGAAGGCGATCCGGAACTCAGTAAAAGCGTCATAGGCGGCGGTTCGATCAAAAAGAATTAATAACTATATAATACCATAGAAAATGAAAACGACATTAACAGCATTAATAGCTTTCTTGTTCATATGTACAACGAGTGGATACGCCGAAAAAGTGAAAGGGAATGGAAATATTATTTCCAAAGAAATCCAGATAACCGATTACACGGAACTGAATATCAGAGTAAAAATCAATTACAACAATAACAGTTCTTTATTCAAGAAAAAAGAATACAAAGGCCCGGCATTTAATTATATGCAGAAATCAGGCAGTTCCAACCTGCAAATTACAGTAGACGAGAATTTGCTCCCGCTACTGGACATCTATGTTTCGGACGGATGCCTGTATGTCCGGACAAATAAAGAAAAACAAGAATTATATCCGACAAAGTTTATTATCAACAGCAGTTCACATACCTTGGAAAAAGCAAAAATATCCGGTTCGATGGACTTCTTCTTACAAAACAATCTTTCAGGTGAAAACCTGAAGGTCGAAGTATCCGGTGCGGCGGATGTATATATGAATAAACCGGTCCGTATCGCAAACGCATGTGAAATCAAAGTCAGCGGAGCAGGCGACATGGAAGCTAAAGACCTGATATGCGGGAATATCAAAGCAGGAGTAGCCGGAGCAGGCGACTTGAATCTGAAAGGGAAAGCCGAAAAGGGAGAATATAAGGTATCCGGCAGTGGAGACATTAGTGCGTACGGATTCATAGTGAAAGACCTGAGCTGCAAGGTGAGCGGCAGTGGAGATATTGAGGCATACGCAACCGAGACGCTCGAAGCTTCCGCTTCCGGAAGCGGAGACATCTGTTATAAAGGAAATCCGAAAGCCAATACACGCTGTTCGGGAGCTGCCGATATCACAAGAGTGAAATAAATTTCCTACATTTGTAACCAAAGCGCAGCAAACGCGTTCCTAAGTATAACATTAAGAAGACAGACATGAAAACAAAAGGTTTACTAATGATCGCTTTCCTGATAGGAATGTTTTTCTCTGCCCAGGCAGCAGACCATGTGAAAGGAAACGGAAAGCTATCAACCAAGAAAATAACGATCGACGACTTCAATGCCATCAAATTCGACGGAGTGATCGACTTCAACTACGAGCAGTCTGAATCCACTCCGCATATCGAAATAACTGTAGACGAGAACCTGCATCCGTACGTGAACATCGACATCAAAGACCGTGTCCTGACCGTCGGGTTCAAAGGTGCAAAAATAGACCATTTCACCAAATTTATCGTCAAGACCAACTCCAAATGGCTGAAAGAGGTAAAAGCTTCCGGCAACGCGAACTTCATGGCTAACAGCCCGCTGACAGGCGACGAGTTGAAAATCAACGCCAACTCCAACTGCCTCGTCCAGCTGAAGCAGAAAGTCGAAGTCGGCAAGCTCGACCTGAACGTGTCCGGCAGCGCCAATATGGTTGTAAATGAACTAAAAGCCGACAAGCTGGAATGCAACATTAACGGCTCCGGCACGATCAACCTGAAAGCAGGAAACGCCGAAGAAGCGGACTACAGCATTACGACCGACGGTGAAATCATGGCTTTCGGAGTAGCAGTGCCCGAAGTGAACTGTAAAATCACAGGGAAAGGTTCCGCCCAGATCCATCCGACCAACAACCTGAAAGCGACAGTCGTCGGCAAAGGAAATATCCGCTATAAAGGCCCGACAGCCGTACAACAGAAAGTCATCGGCAAAGGAACCGTTGAAGAAGTAAAATAAATATGAAAATGAAATTATCCTTATTAGCACTCTCCTGCATCCTTGTCGTGATGTCGGGCTGTTCCCGTATCATCAAAGGAGACGGACAAGTAGAAGAGAGGGACGTGCCCGTCGAAGAGTACGAAGAGTTGTCCATCGCTTGCCCGACCGGAAAGATCCATTATACCCAGTCGGAAGAAACTTCGACCCTCTCGGTCACTACAGACCTCAATGTCTACGAAATGCTGAATATATATGTATCTGACAAGACATTAGTCATCAAGCTCAAAGACGCCTATAAGGATAAGTTCATTTGGCCATCCGAATTTACAATTCATGCAAGCTCTTCCAAAATGAAGGAGATCGACCTTGCCGGTAAGGCCGAAATCAACCTGAATGGTCTTTTCACAGCGGAAAAGCTGGATATATCAGTAGCCGGATCGGGAAAAATCAATCTGAACGACTCGGTTTTAGTAGACCGGCTTTCTACAAGCATAGCCGGAAGTTCCTCTATCAAAGGAAAAGCACTGAATGTAGGAACTTTACAAAGCAAGGTTGCTGGCTCAGGGACATACGAACTGGGAGGCACGGCCGAAAAAGTTTCGATCGAGATTGCCGGAAAAGGAACAGTCAAAGCATACGACCTGAAAGCCCGGAATGTATCTTGTGAAGTAGCCGGTCTCGGAACATTCCAAGTGTACGCAAGCCAATCTCTGAGCTTGGAAGCTGCCGGATTCGCCAAACTCAGCTACAAAGGCAATCCAATCCTTTCGACGGAAGGGATCGTGATGACAAAAAAAACAGACTGACCTACAGCCAGCCTTCCTTCCGATACCATTCGATGCTTTCTTCCAGGCCACGGCGGAGCGGGTAAGCCGGGACGAAGCCCAATTCATCCTGAAGCGGTGTGACATCACAAATCCAGTTACGCTGTTTCAGGATTATATATTTATCCGTATTCAATGTCATGCTCTTCTTCAGCAGCTTGCCTATCCACTCGGATACCTGGCAGGCGACGTGTACCAGCCCCATCGGTATACGGGCATGCAGGACATGTTTCTTCGGCAGGATTTCCTGTATCATCCGGGCGAACGATTCATCCGTATAGACATCGCCGTCCGCCACGAAATAATGGCGGTTCCGGACAGCCTCATTCTCCAAAGCGAGGAAAGCGGCGGTGGCCAGATCCTTTACATATATAAAAGTAATGCGCTGGGGCGTAAAGCCGACAGCAAAATCGAAACCCGATTTTATACTTTTGATCTCCATGAAGTAATCTTTCTCGCCCGGTCCATACACTCCCGTCGGACGCAGGATCACATACGGGAAATAAGACTGATGCCGCAAATAATTCTCCGCCTCCAGCTTGCTCTTTCCATAGGCTGTATCGGGCAATTGAGGATCATCCAAAGAGATAGGGCGGAACGTTTTCTCGTCCCCACGCCCATAGCTGCTCAGGCTACTCATCAGGAGAAACTTCTCCGGCTTGCAACCCGATGCGGCAAGCGCCTCGATCAGGTTTGCCGTATTCCGGGCATTGATACGATAAAAGTCTCTTTTATCAAGCGCCTTCGTCAATCCGGCATTATGGATCACATAATCCCAGGGACCATGCTCACGAACAAAATCGCTCAGTTGGGCGGTCAATAACTCACGGTCGGAATATTTCAGATCGATAAAACGAATCCGCTCATCCTTCAAATTAGCGCGGCTGCTTGTCGAACGGACACCCGCCCAGGTTTCATATCCCCGTTCAAGCGCCTCCTTCACCAGGAAACCGCCAATAAAGCCACTGGCTCCGGTAATCAAGATCCTTTTCATAATTAATAATTAAGAACTAAAAATTAAAAAATCAGGAGTTGAAAACTAAGAATTAAGAATTATCCGTTTCTTATTTTTTAATTCTTAATTCCCAACTCTCAACTCTTTTTAATGTAATAGGTATAGTAATACAGCAACAAGCCGATCCAGTTCAACACGATAATAGTCAGTATCCAAATAATCTTCTGTCCGCGACTGATAAAAGGATTCTGCCTCACAGCGGTAATGCCGAAAATAAGGACGGCGATACCGACGATATATCCGACCTCCGGCAAGCCTATCAAACAAAGGTTATTCATGTTCGTGCTTTTTCAAAACCCGGTGCGGCAAATCGCCATGTCCGATCAGTTCTATCGGGCAGGCATATTTCTCGCCCAGCCACTCTTCGGACACATCCGCTCCGGGATGGTAATGTAATGTTTCGTTTACACAAGCAATGTTTTTCACCATCGCCAACACAGTCCCGATATCGTGCGAAACTAAAATGACCGCGCTCTCCTTATTGATCTCATTCAGGAGCTTATAGAAATGAGACTCGAACCGCTTGTCCACATACGAGTTAGGCTCATCCAAGATCAGCACTTGCGGACGGGAAACAATGGAACGTCCCAGCAACACACGCTGCAACTGTCCGCCGGACAGCTCGCCGATCGCCCGGCCCGCCAAATCTTCCAGCCCCATTTTTCCAAGCACTTCTTCCACACGCTGTTTCTGGCTTGCGCTGTAGGAACGGAAAAGCGGCTTTTCCGAAGCCAGCCCCGAAGCGACCACCTCGCGCACGGAGATCGGGAACTTCTTATCGATATTGTTCAACTGAGGAAGATAGCCGATCCGGAGAGAAGGGACAGACCGTCCGTCCTCATAAAAGCGGATCGTACCGGAGACAGGCGGCAACAGGCCGAGCATGACCTTCAGCAACGTCGTTTTTCCTCCCCCGTTCGGTCCGATAATCCCCAGGAAATCATCTTTCCAGACCGTCAGAGAGATATCCCGCAATACGGTTTTATTACCGTAAGCTGCCGTCACATGTTCTATGTCAATCAGTTTTTCCATTAGCCAATGCTTTCGCTATATGAATCAGTTCCGTATTCCAATGATAATCCAGCGGGTTGATTTTCACGAGCCGGCAACCTGTTTCCTTCGCAATCAGCCCGGCATTTTTCTGGTCGAACTCCTGCTGGATAAAAACGACTTTCGTATGGTGCTCCTTTGCCGTCATCACCAATTGCTTCAACTGGGCTGGCGAAGGTTCTTTTCCATCCATCTCGATACAGAGCTGGACGAGGTCGAATTCATCGGCAAAATAGGTCAAAGCAGGATGATAAATGATAAAAGTACGGTCGGTCAGCGGATCGAGTAACCTCTTGATCTCGGCCTCCGTCTTGCCGATCTCCGCCAGCAGATCGTTGTAATTCTTCCAGTAATACTCCGTATTCTCCTTATCCAGCTCGATAAAAGCGTTCAGCGTATTCCAGGCAATGACCTTCGCCCCTTCGATGGAAGTCCAGATATGCGGGTCGATACCGCCTGCATGATGGTGATGGTGGTGGTGGTCCTCTTCTTCCGTCTCCTTTACAAACTGCATGCCCTTCGAGACGTCGAATATCTTCAAATCGGGATTGTTCTCGCGGATCTTCTGCATCCATACCTGCTCGAAACCGATATAACCGATTTGCAGATACGCTTCGCTCTGTCCGATCTGTACCATTTGCCTCGGAGTCGGATCATACGTCTCCGGACTCTGCCCGGATGGAACGACACAATGGATGGTAAACTTGTCTCCTGCGATCTTCTCGGCAAAGAAACGTTGCGGCTCTATCGTCACCGTCACCACCTTTCCTTCCGTCAGCTTTCCGGCACATGCGGTAAGTAGCAACAGTGCTGTCAATAGGATATATATTCCGGTATATCTCATTTCATTTTTTATTTTGACAAAGATACAAAGATAGGAACATTCCGGCAAATAAAAACGTAGAGACACACGGCCGTGTGTCTCTACGTTATGTGCGGCTGAAGGGACTCGAACCCCCACGCCGTGAAGCATCAGATCCTAAGTCTGACGTGGCTACCAATTACACCACAGCCGCATTGCGTTTGCAAAGGTAAACAAATTCTGTTAATATGCAAATGTTGCCGGATAGATTTTAGTTTTTACGTTTCACGCATAGGGCTAATAACAGCAGCCCACAGCAGACTAATTGTTGCAGGCTGTCGCACGTAGCTGTGATATATATGTATCATGCACGCTATGCACGGTTGCCGTCGCCTGCAAGCTGTTTGTCCGGACAGTGTGCTGTTCGAAGGACTTCCGAGAGGCGCAAGAAGGAAAAAGAAGGATAAAAAAAAGGAGGAGGTTGAGTTTTATATTATGGATTGCCAAAACAACTGTCATACCATCATAGATACAATAGCTTTTTCACACGCAGCATATAGCTTATTTTCAGCAATATAGTATATCTTTTTGTCGAGACCCGGGTGTCGGACACCTGCAGACCCGGATCTCAAGACCCTTCAGATGGAGGCGTAAATGGCCCTGATACGGGCATTTTGAGGAAAAGATCTAATGTCTTTTTGTTAAAAAAGCAATGTGTTCCGGCAAAAAAGGCTTATGCTCTCCGGAAAACATTCCGTTTTTAACACTTTCGGAGTGCGTCTATTCCGGGTAAAACGCCTAAAATGATGGTTAAACAGCTGATTTATGATAGTTGCATGATAGTTGAAAAAGGGACTGAAGTCCACAGAGGAAGAGGCTTTGCTTCTAAATCTTTTAAACCGTCTGCTTCAGCAGACGGCAAAAGAGAGCCTGCGGCATAAGGCGCAGCTTTGTCTGTTAGCTCACTGATAAATCATTATTCGTGGTTCAAATCTTCTTATATTCGTACCTTTTATTTGTGGCTGAACGGGAGACTTATTGTATAATACCTGTTCTTTGACAACAATATACAATCTTTAATAATAGGGCTGAAATCCGGCTTTTTTGCGGACAAAAAGGGCTTTGTCGCCTGAGGTGCGCAGTTTTTAGCCATGAAGACGGTCGTAATTGCCCTGAGGTGCGCAGTGTATATAGCATGACGACCGTCCTGACGGCGATGAAGACGGTCGTAAAGGGAACGAAGACGGTCGTCGTGGCGGGAAAGCCCCGGAATCGGTTTGGGATATACGGGGAATGTCCCGACTTTTTTTATTACAGGCGATTCTCCGGAAGTTCAGGTTTTCCAGAATATCCGGTCTTTCTCCTATCTGATTGCAAAGAGACATCGTTTTTTCATTTTCCGCCTACGATGTTTTTTCAATCGTTACCAATTCCAGCTAAAAGCCGGCAAAAAGTCAAATAAAAACGATCCGGA
>NZ_JACOOJ010000012.1 GCF_014287585.1 Parabacteroides hominis
CTTTGCCTTCTTCGCTATAGCCTTTAACATCAAGAAAATGTGTGCAAAACTCGCTAAAGAAGGTTATACAACCCTTTATAAGCTGATTTATACCCTATACAGCCGACGGAGAACCCATTACAGAACGAAAATGGCAATTATTACTTATACAACTCGGAAAATTGCGGCATAGAAAAATACTATATCGGGAAAAGGAGGAAACGATATAAAAAGAGGATGTGTCGGTTTTGACACACCCTCCTGCTCACAGTTGTCGACAAGTCTGCTCACAATTGTCGACAGGCCTGCTGACGGTTGTCGACAGGTAGTTTCCGTTGGGCAAAATCCCGATACTTCGAAAAAAGTTTCCTTTTTCGTTAGGGATGTTTCCCGCTTATTTGCTTTATTAATAGAAACGGAAAAAATGGAAAAAGAAACACTCTATAAATTCTTTGACGGAAAAGCTTCCCGCGAGGAAAAAGAAGTTGTCCGTACCTGGCTGGAATCCTCTCCCGAAAACGAGCAAGAGCTTTTCAGGGAACGCGAGTTTTTCGATGCGATGATCCTGTCGGGCAGCACGAAGGCAGCCGGGACGGAAAAGAAATCCCGTCCTTTCTACCGGACCGTCTTGTTCGAAGCCATAAAGATCGCCGCCGTATTTGCCATTACCGTCGCCTGCGGAACGTATCTCTATAAGTCGGAAATCCGGAAGATAGGCGAGGCCATGAATACGATCACCGTCCCCGCCGGCCAGCGTGCAAACCTGACTTTGCCGGACGGCACGAACGTCTGGCTGAACGCCCGCTCGGAAATGCGCTATCCCGCAGCTTTTACAGGTGATAAGCGGGAGATAACCCTGGATGGAGAGGCTTATTTCGAGGTGACTCGCAATGCGGACAAACCTTTTGTTGTCCAGACCGCAAAATGTAATGTGGAGGTGCTGGGAACGAAGTTCAATGTGGAGGCTTATGGCGACTCGGAAGATTTCTGCACGTCGCTGATGGAAGGCTCGGTACGGGTTTCCGACAGGAAGAACCCGTCGGAGAGTCTCGTCTTGGCGCCTAATCAACAGGTATCTTTGATCAACGGGCATTTGCAGTCGAAACCGATTGCAGACTTCGACCTTTTCCGCTGGAAAGAAGGATTGATCTGTTTTAAGAATATGAACTTTGAGGAGTTGATGTCCCGTTTTGAAAAATGCTACGGTATACATATTATTATAGAGAACCCCAAATTAACCGATTATGTCTGTAGTGGCAAGTTCCGCATATCGGATGGCATAGACAAGGCGTTGAGCATTTTGCAGAAAGATGCCAAATATACGTTCGAGCGGAATAAGGATGAATCGGTGGTTTACATAAAGTAATGTTTAATCTTAAAACAGAATGCCTATGATACACGAGAAAGGTTAACCTTCAATGAAAAATGCCGATAAATGTCCCCACACTTACCGGCATAGACTTAACACAATTATTTAACTGTATTAATAAACTTGATTTCCAAAGATATGAATAAAAAATCTTTGTCGGCGTCTTATTCTGTAAAAAGACCTCGATGTAAACAATTTTTTAGAATCATGAGAATAACCACCTTGTTATTATTCGTGTTCATTTTCTGCATGCACGCAGAAAACTCCAATTCTCAGAATGTAAACGTTACGATCAAAAGAAGTAACACCGAACTTGAGAATGTGTTGAACGATATTGAGAAACAAACTGATTATCTGTTTATTTACAACAAGTTTGTGAATGTAGACAGAAAAGTGTCTGTTAACCTGAAAAAAGCCTCTCTGGAGGAAGTATTGGCAAATCTGTTCGCCGGAACGGATGTGAAATACTCTGTCGATGGTTCGTATATACTACTGTCCGCAGGTGGAACGACCACTACTATCCCTTTGTCTGCACAGCAGGGTAAAACAATCAGCGGCGTGATTACGGACAACAACGGCGAACCGGTCATCGGCGCCAATGTGATCGAAAAAGGTTCGAGATCAGTCGGAACGGTAACGGATGTCGACGGTAAATTTACGCTGGCGTTGGACAAACCTTCCGCCACGCTGGTCGTGTCTTACATCGGCTACCTGACGAAGGAAGTGCCTGTCGGCAACCAGTCCGTCCTGAGGATCGTCTTATCCGAAGATACCCAGAATCTGGATGAAGTCGTCGTGATCGGTTACGGTTCGGTAAAGAAAAGCGACTTGACCGGTGCTGTCGGTTCTATCCAGGTAGACAAGGTGCAGGGTATCAGCGTGAAATCTGTAGACCAGATGTTGCAGGGACGTACTTCCGGTTTGTATATGGTGCAGAATTCAGGTATGCCGGGTGCAAGTTCCACCGTCCGTATCCGTGGCGGCAACTCTATTTCCGGCGGTAACGAACCGTTGTATATCATCGACGGCATGCCGGTTTATCCGAGTGCGGATGCAAGCCAGACGGCATTAAGCCCGCTGAACTCGATCCCGACATCGGATATCGAATCGATAGAAGTTCTGAAAGATGCTTCCTCGACAGCCATCTACGGTTCCCGTGGTGCGAACGGTGTTATCATCGTCACGACCAAGAAGGGGAAAAGCGGAAAAACATCCGTAGCGTTCGATGCTTATTGGGGCATCCAGAATATCTACAAGAAATATGACCTGTTGGATGCCCGTTCATTCGAGAAGCTGGCAAATGAGGCATTGGTAAATTCAGGAGGTGCAGCGATATATGACGAAAGCCTGACTCCGGCAACGACGGATTGGCAGGGACTGACTTCCAACGACAATGCGTTGACCCAGAATTATCAGTTGACGGTTTCGGGTGGCAACGACAAGACGACTTTCCTGACTTCTTTCAATTATTTCGACCAGGAGGGGGTTGTCAAAGCGACAGAAATGAAGAAGTATGCTTTTCGTGCCAATATCGACCATAAGATATCTTCAACGATTAATATGGGCATAGCCCTGACAATGACGAAGGTCGATAATAACCGGGTGGGAAATTCCATCCTTATGTCCCGTCTGACTACGCCGCCGAATATTGCCGTTAAGGATGAAAATGGCAACTATAAGTTTAGTGACGAGAATGGCGTGACCACGTTTGATAACCCGGTTGCTGTTATCAATGAAAAGGTGGACTGGCATACAAGTTTCCGTACGTTGAATAATGCGTTTGTGGAATGGAACATTATTAAAGGGCTGAGTTTCAAATCTTCAATCGGCATCGATATCGGTTATTCGACAAACAAGAGCTATAATCCCCGTTCGGTCTATTCCGGTAGTCAAAAAGGAGGAGAAGCCAAGAAGATCGCGAATAATAGCTATACGTGGATTAATGAAAATATCCTGACCTATACGAATACATGGGGCGTACACTCATTTACCGGATTAGTAGGATATACTCAACAATCATCTACTTCCGACAACTTCAATGCCGGTTCGTACGGTTTCTTGAATGACAACCTGCAAATGAATAATCTGGGTTCGGGTACGACTTATACGGCTCCGGGTTCAAGTGTCGCAAAGTGGGCGCTTAATTCTTACCTGGCGCGTGTCAACTATACCGTCAATAATAAATATTTATTGACAGCCTCTATCCGTGCCGACGGTTCTTCCCGCTTTGGCAGGGATAACCGCTGGGGATATTTCCCTTCTGCCGCACTGGCCTGGAGAGCTTCGGAAGAACCGTTCATCAAAGACCTGAATATCTTCAGCAACCTGAAACCCCGTATTAGCTTTGGTATTACAGGCAACCAGGATGGAATCGGGACTTATCCTTCCTATGCACTATTAAAATCTGCCGGATATGTGGCTGACGGCGAAAAGGTGACCGGCTATTATCCTTCCCAGGTTGCCAATACGAACCTGAAATGGGAAACGACTGCCCAGTTTGATGCCGGTATCGATTTCGGCTTTTTCAATAATCGTTTGACAGTGGTTATCGACGGATATTATAAAAAGACCAGCGATTTGCTGTTGAAGGTCAAGATTCCGGGATCTTCCGGCTTCTCTTCCGGTTTGAAGAATATCGGCGAAGTGGAGAACAAAGGGTTTGAATTGGCTATTAATGCGACTCCGGTAGAAGGCTCTTTTACCTGGAACACGAGCTTGAACCTTACTTATAATAAAAATAAAGTATTGAGTTTGGGAGAGGTCTCTTTCATTTATCCGGATCAGCCGGGGCAGGATGGAACAGGAATACACTTAGGGCGTATCGTGCAGGTCGGACAGCCTTTGGGAACATTTTACGGATATGCGTATGATGGAATTTTCAGTACATCGGACGACATCGCTTCTTCTGCCCAGCCGACAGCTAAACCGGGAGATGTCCGTTTTAAGGATATAAGCGGGCCGAATGGAGTTCCCGACGGAATGATCAATGACCTCGACCGTGTCATAATCGGTTGCGCACAGCCTAAAATTTTCGGAGGCTTTAACAATACGTTCGCGTATAAGAACTTTGACCTGAATGTGAATATGATTTTTACATTAGGCAATGATATTTATAATGGTACGAGAGTGACGATGGAGGACATGCAAGGAGCTACCAATATGTTCGCCTCTACGATGAACCGCTGGACTCCGGAGAATCAGAACGCCCCACTGCCGCGTGCGCTTCGTTCGAAAGCCGTGATGCGCGTTTCCGACCAGTATGTGGAAAACGGTTCTTACCTGCGTTTCCAGAATATTACGTTAGGGTATAATGTCCCTTCCGGATTCCTCGGCTTTACGAAGTATGTATCGGGATTGCGCGTGTATGCTTCTTTGCAGAACTTCTTCACGATTACGAGCTATTCGGGTGATAATCCGGAAGTAAGTAAATACGGACAGGATAATTTAGGAGCCGGATATGATGCTTTCTCTTATCCGTTTGCAAAATCGGTGTTGTTTGGTTTGAATGTTAAATTCTAATGCAATCTAAGTAGTTATGAAAAAAATAGCATTAATGATATTAAGCTCAGTTATGTTGAGCGCATGTACGGATATGGATCTGGTTCCGGAATCCAACCTGAGTCCGGAAAACTTTTTTAAGTCTGAAGAAGATGCGAATGCTGCCTTATATGGCACTTATGCAGCTTTTATGGATAATGATATTTATAATCAGTTCTGGGAAGTATTGCAGAGCCAGGGGACGGATGACAGCGAATGGGGCGGAGGCCGCACGACGAATAACCTCGATAAAAATGCCTTGGATAAATTTGAGTTTGATGGAAACACGAATTTGGTTTATTCTGTTTGGACCAAGCATTATGTAGGTGTGAACCGTTCCAATTTCTCGATTGAGAATATAGCGAATATGAGTAGCGACCAGATTAAAGATGATGTGAAGAAAAGACTGATCGGAGAAGCTAAATACTTACGTGCATTTGCCTATTTCAATTTGGTCCGCGTGTATGGAGGCGTGCCTTTGGTGTTGAAACAGACTACGAAGCTCGAAGGGCTGGAAGTTTCCCGCAATACGGTGGATGAATGTTATGAACAAATCATCTCGGATCTGCAGGAGGCTAAATCCGTCCTTCCGTCTGTGGGACAACTTCCGAAGGGCTACTTGGGACGTGCGACGAAAGGTGCGGCTACGGCTTTGCTGGCAAAGGTCTATTTAACCCGTGGCGATTATCAGAACGTTGTAAAAGAAACGGCCGAAGTGATGCAGATGGGATATAAACTTTATGATAACTATGCCGATAACTTTGATGTTGAAAAGGAAAATGGACAAGAATCTATTTATGAAATCCAATATAAGCGGAATACGCCGGGAGTAATGGGCAGTAACTTTAATGGGTTTTACCGTCCTCCTTTTGTGAATATAAACGGTTGGGTCGGTTACGGAGATGACCCGGTTACCCGTAATCATTATGAATGTTATGAGGCAGGCGACCTGCGCCGGGATGTAAACGTACGTTTATATACAAAAGAAGAATATCCGAATATGTCTTCTAATTATGAATTCCCTTGCTATGTCAATAAGTTTTTGGATCCGTCGCCATTGGCAATCAGATCCCAGGGCGGAGAAAATAACTATCCGATACTGCGTTATTCGGACGTCTATCTGATGCGTGCGGAAGCGTTGAATGCTCTTAATCCTTCTGATGCGGAGGCATATAATTGTTTGAATACGGTACGCCGCCGTGCTTTCGGGCTTAATATGAACGAGGCTTCGGACATTGATATTAAGGCAGGTTTGAGCAAGGAAGATTTCTTGGATGTAATCCTTTTGGAACGTCGTAAAGAATTTGCCTTTGAAGGACAACGCCGTTTTGACTTGTTGCGTACGCATAAGTTGAAGGAGGCTATGATGGCGCAGAATCCGACTATTGGAGCAATGGTAGAGGAGAAACATTACTTGCTTCCTATACCTGTGACTGAGTTAGATGCGAATAAGTTACTGGAACAAAATCCGGGATGGTAATATGAAAAGAAGAAATTTTATAAGAAACATAAGTTCTTTAGGCTTGGCATCTGTGGCGGCGGGGACACCTTTCGCTGCAGAAAGTCCCGAAATCGGTAGTTTGCCGGGAAAATCGAAAATACCGGTATATGATGATTGGGATGTAATAGTTGTGGGAGGAGGACCTTCGGGATGTGCTGCGGCTACGGCTGCGGCACGCGAAGGTGCCAAAACCTTGTTGATAGAAGGAACCGGCGCTTTAGGCGGAATGGGTACTTCCGGTCTGTTGAATGCCTGGTGTCCCTTTACGGATGGCGAAAAGATCATTTATAAAGGGATTGCGGAACAGGTTTTTCTGGAATCGAAAAAGGGCGTCCCTCATGTCCGTTATAATGACTGGGTCCCTATCAACGGAGAGTATCTGAAGGTCGTGTATGACGATTTGGTCATGTCTGCCGGAGTTTCCGTTCTCTTTTTCTCGACTATGGCCGCTGTGGAGATGAAAAAGAAAGGGGTTGTGGATGCAATCGTTGTTGCCAATAAGGCGGGATTATCGACATACAAAGCGAAGGTCTTTATCGATTGCACGGGTGACGGAGATCTGGCGGCCTGGGCCGGAGCCGATTTCGTGATGGGAGATGAAAATGGTTCCGTACAGGAAGGGACTCTTTGCTTTACCTTGTCCAATGTCGATCCTTATGAGTTTTCTTTAATAGGAAGTGTCCATACCAACCGGAAGAATGGCCCTGTTCATTCTATTTATGGCAATCCTAAATATCCTTTGGTAAAGGACAAGCACATGAATGATAAGTTGATCGGGCCGGGATTTGTTGGCTTTAATGCCGGGCATGTGACTGTCGACAGTACGGATCCTGCCTCTTTGACCGAAGCGATGATGAAGGGACGTAAACTGGTACGGCAGTTGCATGACGGGTTGGTCGAGTTTGAACCTAAGTCGTTTGGAGCTTCTTTTCTGGCAAGTACGGCTAATTTGATGGGAATCCGCGAAAGCCGCCGGATAAAGTGTGATTATACCTTTACGTTGGAGGACTGGCTGGCTCGCCGGGAGTTCGAGGATGGTATCGGCCGTAATAGCTACTATATAGATGTCCATAAGCAGGATGCCACAAAGTATCCCCGTTATAAAAAAGGTGAATCTCATGGGATTCCTTTCAGTTGCCTGACACCTGTGGATTTGAAGAATGTAATGGTGGCCGGTCGTTGTATCTCGACGGATTCCTATGCTCATGGCAGCCTGCGTGTAATGCCGCCTTCTTTGGTTACCGGCGAAGCGGTGGGTGTCGCTGCCGGCCAGATTTGTAAGTCGAAGTCTCCCGATGTCCACAATGTCGATATTCAGCAGTTGCGGAAACGGTTGAAGGAAGTGGGACAACTGATCTGATTCTGTCTGTTAGTAATTTTTGAGAAGGTGTGCCAAACCGTTCTCTTCCCGTGCTTGACGCAGGGAGAAAGGGATTTTGACGCACCTTCTCATTCTATCGTTTATAGAAGGATTACTTTCTGGTGTTTTTGGTATTTTGCGGAGTGTATTTGTAGAATATACATTCCGGGTCTGTCGGTAATCCGAATCACCTGCGAACCTTGCCGTATTTCCTTTTGAAGCAAACATTGTCCCATCATATTCAATAGCCTGATATATCCTGTTTCCGGAATATTTCTCAGATATAGCTGTTTGTCTTTTATGAAGAAATGAAAATCCTTTGTATGCGGATTCCCGATAGCTGTGTTTTGCTTGGCGGGATGAGGTTCGGCAATGCTTTTGTTTAAGGGTAAGTTTGTTTGGATTATCTCCATTGCTTTTGTGGATGTGCTGTTGGATGATACTTTCAATTCAGTCGGTGAAGAGGCTTTTATGAAGAACGCGGCAAAAGGTGGGAGGGCATAGTTGCTGTTGAGGGAATAGGTTTTATAACCGCTCCCGTCATATACATAGATATTTCCGTCCAGCGCCATGTTCTTTTCTATCCCGGACAATAGGAGTGGTGCGGGTAACGGATTACCACATAAATACCAGCCGTAGTTTTCTTCGTTACCGGACGTTATGTCGCTGTCTAAAGGGATCGTTATGGCTCCTGTATTGCCGAAGTCTACGAGAATATCATCGGGGCGGGATGAAAAAGTTATAGTTTGCTCTGTTGCTTTCTCATCTAATGCGATCAGGTAGCCTTTGTTCTTTTCAAATAATGGCGTGTTGTTGGAGTTGATAGCTGCAACTTCCCAGTTACCGGTAGATTGGTTAGTCGATGCCCGCTTATCTCCATTGTAGGATTGGACATAGAAATAGTTGCCTCCGTCATTAGGCGTATCATCCTTTTGCTCAAAACGGGGATCGATACCGGATGGGTAAACGTCGAAAGGGAAAGATATAAAATACCATTTACCGGCTTTCTCAAACGTCTTGTGGAAGGTGACATGATCGGAAATGATTATTTCTCCTTCCGAACGGATGGAAGCATCGGTTTCGAACAAATCTAAGTTATTCAGTGATAACCGGATGTTCTGAGCTATTTGTAGATTGCCAGAACTGACCGCGGCATTATTGCAATAAGTATTTGTCGTTATGGTTGCATTGCCATTTATAAGCGCATTCCTGTGACGGAGTGGAGGAAGATGCGACCAGCGGATGGTGTCGTTCCAATCACCGGTTCCGGTGAACAGGGAATAGATCGGTATTTTCCCGGTGGCATAGATAGAATCAAGCATAAAAGAACAAGTTTCCGGATTGTCCGGCACTCCCGTCTGAATTGTCAAGAGAGATGGGTTTTTAGTAATGTGGTTGACTTGGTATCCATCTCGAAGCATACCATCTAATGGGACGGTGATTGACTCCATTTTACCAGATCGGAATGTCTGGAAGATAAGTTTTTTCTTGGAGGTAAGGTTGTTCGCATTGATGTGGGTATGTATTTCCACATTGTTGTATAAGGAAAGGGAATAAGGACTGAACGCCGCACTACTTCCTACGGGTAATTCGAGTGTATGATTTTTATCAACTACTGTAGCTTCGCCTGATATATCATATTCCCAATTATCCCATTCCGAATCCCCGAACGTCTGCAACCTGAACGTATCAGAAACAAGCGTATTGTTACTGCTGTTTACAAAACTTTCCCATGAAGATGGATTGGAAACCTGTGCGTGGAGTTGATAACTTGCACCGAAGAATAAAATCTTTACAAGTGCAGACTGAACAAAGTGTATGACTTTCTTTTTCATAGTTAATACTATTTTGGATTGATATTATGGGTACAAATATACATAAATAATTGAATTTACTATCTTTGCCGTATGAAAGAATTTATTATATCTGAAGCACAGACAGAAAAGGCTGTTCTCGTAGGGCTGATTACTCCTGAACAGAATGAACAGAAAGTGAAGGAATACCTGGATGAATTGGCTTTCCTGGCCGATACGGCAGGTGTCGAGGCTGTGAAGCGTTTTTATCAGAAACTGGATTATCCGAATTCTGTGACCTTTGTCGGTTCCGGCAAGTTGCAGGAAATAAAGGAATATGTGGTGGAAAATGAGATCGGGCTGGTGATATTCGACGACGAACTTTCCGCCAAGCAATTGCGTAACATCGAGAAAGAGTTGCAGGTGAAGATTCTGGACCGTACGAATCTGATTCTGGATATCTTCGCCCGGCGTGCGCAGACAGCACATGCAAAGACGCAGGTGGAACTGGCGCAATATAAATATATGTTGCCCCGCCTGACCCGTTTGTGGACACACTTGGAGCGTCAGCGTGGCGGTGTCGGTATGCGCGGTCCGGGTGAGACGCAGTTGGAAACGGATAAGCGTATTATCCTGGATAAGATATCCAAACTGAAACGGGATCTGGTCGAGATCGATAAGCAGAAAAGCGTGCAACGGAAGAACCGCGGAAAGATGGTTCGCGTGGCCCTGGTCGGTTATACCAATGTCGGAAAGTCCACGTTGATGAACCAGCTTAGTAAAAGCGAAGTGTTTGCCGAAAACAAACTGTTTGCGACGCTCGACACGACCGTCCGCAAGGTGATTGTCGACAACCTGCCTTTCCTGCTGTCCGACACGGTCGGCTTTATCCGCAAGTTGCCGACCGAGCTGGTCGAATCTTTTAAATCGACTTTGGATGAGGTGCGTGAGGCGGACTTGTTGGTGCATGTCGTCGATATCTCTCATCCGACGTTCGAGGAACAGATCGAGGTGGTGAACCGCACCTTGTCCGAAATCGACAAGACGGAGAAACCGATGATCATGGTGTTCAATAAGATCGACGCTTTCACTTTCGTGCCGAAAGATGAAGATGATCTGACTCCGCGTACGCGTGAGAATATCGACCTCGACGAACTGAAACGTACCTGGATGAACAAGATGCAGGATAATTGCATCTTTATCTCGGCTAAGGAACGGACGAATATCGATGCGCTCAAAGCCTTGCTGTACGAGCGGGTGAAACAGATTCATATTACACGTTTCCCTTATAATGATTTCCTTTTCCAACAATATGATGAAGAATGAGTGAAGGATATTTAAGGAATCTGCAATCGGAAGAAATTGTAGATTTGGAGATAAACGGTTGTACTGCCGATAATTGGGATAATGTAAAGGTCGCCACTCCTTTTTATGCCGAGCACGTTTGCAACGTCCATTTTTCGGGGAGTGTGGCATTGGGCCTTTTTGAAAAGGAGTTTACTCTTCCGGGAGGAGTGAAGAAACATAGCGGCATCAGGAATGCGACTTTGCATAATTGCGAGATCGGCGATAATACGCTGATTGAAAATGTGCACAACTATATCTCTAATTATTTCATAGGCGATGATTGCTTCATACAGAACGTGAATGTAATGTATGTGGAAGGAAGATCCTCTTTCGGAAACAATGTCGAAGTGTCCGTCCTGAATGAGACGGGAGGTCGTGAAGTGCCTATTTATAACGACTTGTCCGCATCATTGGCCTATCTCATCGCTTTGTACCGTCATCGGCCGGCCTTAATACTGCGTTTGCAGGCTATGATTGCCGATTTTGCCGATCTGCAGACTGGCAGCTATGGCTTTGTCGGTAACCATGTGAAAATAATCAATACCGGAACTGTGCGCAATACCGTGATTGCCGATTATGCGACGGTCGAAAACTGTACCCGTCTCGATAACGGTTCGATTAACAGTAATGAGACTGCTCCGGTGTACATCGGCGACAGTGTGATTGCAGAAGACTTTATCATCTCTTCGGGGGCTGTGGTTGCCGATGCCGCCAAGATTATCCGTTGCTTTATCGGGCAGGCTTGCCATGTGACGCATAACTTCTCTGCGCATGATTCACTTTTGTTCAGCAACTGCGCTTTTGAGAACGGAGAGGCTTGCGCCATCTTTGCAGGGCCTTTTACGGTGTCGATGCATAAGAGCAGCCTGCTGATAGCCGGTATGTATTCGTTCCTGAATGCCGGAAGCGGTTCGAACCAGAGCAACCATATGTATAAGTTAGGCCCCATCCATCAAGGGATTGTGGAGAGAGGTTCCAAGACGACCAGCGATTCCTATATCCTGTGGCCTGCACGTGTCGGGGCTTTCTCTCTGGTAATGGGACGCCATCACCACCATAGCGATACATCGGATATGCCTTTTTCTTATCTGATAGAGAAAGACGATGAGACGTATCTTGTCCCCGGCGTGAACCTGCGTAGCGTCGGCACGATCCGTGACGCGCAGAAATGGCCGAAGCGTGATAAGCGTACTGATCCGGAGCGCCTGGATATGATCAACTATAACCTGCTGAGCCCGTATACCATCTACAAGATGATGAAGGCTGTCGGAATCCTGAAGAACCTGCAGGAGTTGGTGGGCGAGACATCTGAAGTCTATTATTACCAGAATACCCGTATCAAAGGTTCTTCTTTGCGTACGGCCCTCGACCTCTATGGCATGGCTATCAATAAATTCCTGGGGAACTCCCTGATCAAACGCCTGGAGGGAACTGACTTCCGCTCTATGGATGAGGTCTGGGCGCAGTTGAAGCCGACCTCTTCGGCTGGTCGCGGGGAATGGCTGGATCTTTCCGGACTGATTCTTCCTCGTGAGGAATTGGATGGATTGATTGAGAAAGTGGAGGAAGGTGAGATCGCTTCGCTTGACGCGATAGAAGAGTTCTTTGCTGCCATGCACTCCAATTACTATGATATGGAATGGACATGGGCCTACGATATGCTGGAAGAATATTATGGCGTGAACCTGTCGTCCATATCGGCAGCGCAGATCGTCGACCTTGTCCGCCGTTGGCAAGACTCGGTGATCGGATTGGATAACCTGCTTTATAAAGATGCAAAGAAAGAATTCTCCCTTACCTTCATGACCGGTTTCGGCGTGGACGGCTCGGATAAGGAGAAACAGGAAGATTTCGAAGGCGTGCGCGGAGCATTCGAGAGCAACCCCTTTGTCACGGCAGTCAAAGAACATATTGTTGTCAAAAGGGCTTTGGGAGACGAGTTGATCGAACGCATGGAACGGCTGCTCTAATCCCGCGGCTTGCTTCGTGGATGATGTTCCAGTATCTCCTTCCGCAGGAACTGGCGGTCGATATGTGTATAGATTTCGGTGGTGGTGATCTTCTCATGCCCTAACATCTCCTGGATAGCGAGCAGGTTGGCGCCACCTTCCAGCAGATGGGTGGCGAAGGAATGGCGGAACGTGTGCGGGCTTACGTTCTTTTTGATACCTGCCATTTCCGTTTGCTGCTTGATGATATGGAAAACCATGATCCGTGACAGGGCTGTTCCCCTCCGGCTCAGGAACAGGATATCTTCAAATCCCTTTTTTACCGGAACATGATTGCGGTCATACAGATAATTTTTGATCTCTTTGATGGCCGTCCCCGAGATGGGGACCAGGCGTTGCTTGCTCCCTTTTCCTTCCACCTTGATAAAACCTTCGTCGAAATAAACATCCGTGAAGCGCAGCGAGACCAGTTCCGACACGCGCAGCCCGCAGCTATACAAGACTTCGAGCATCGCCCGGTTCCGCTGTCCCTCCGGCAACGTCAGGTCGATCGTGTCTAAGATGCTGTTTATCTCGTTGACAGTTAGAACTTCAGGGAGTTTCAATCCGATCTTGGGCGATTCTAACAATTCGGTCGGATCAATTGTTATATAATCGTCTAAGAACAGGAATCGATAGAAAGATTTGATCCCTGAAATGATCCTTGCCTGCGAACGTGGATGGATACCGATATCACGCAAACGGGCAACAAACTGTTGCAGGTCGTCATACGTGACATCTGCGTACTTCTTACCTTCGCTTTCGACAAAGTTTGTCAGTTTGTCGAGATCTGTCAGGTAAGCGTCGATAGAGTTGGCAGAGAGCGCTTTCTCTAAACGGAGATAAATTTTATATCGTTCTATTTTGTCATTCTCTTGGTGCATCGGAGTCTATACATTATGTATGTGTCAAATTAAATCATTACCTTTGCCGGATATTTTCTGCCCGTTCAAGGGTAGTGCAAAGGTAATAAATTACGGCAAAATGAAGAAGATTCAGATTATTAACGGCCCCAATCTTAATCTGTTAGGCAAGCGCGAACCGACAGTCTACGGAAATGCTTCGTTTGAAGGCTATCTGAGTGAATTGCGCGCGAAGTATCCGCAATGTGAAATTGCTTATTTTCAGAGTAACGTGGAAGGCGAGATGATAAATAAGATCCATGAGGTCGGCTTCGATTACGACGGGATTATTATGAATGCAGGCGCTTATACGCATACATCCATTGCCCTCCACGATGCAATAAAAGCTGTAACGACTCCGGTAGTGGAGGTGCATATTTCAAACGTACATGCCCGTGAATCTTTCCGCCATGTCTCCATGATTTCCGCCGCTTGCAAAGGGGTGATCCTGGGATTCGGACTGGATTCGTACCGGTTGGCGATGGAAGCGCTTATTTAATTGACAATTAAAGGAGAGATAAAGCTGTCGTTATTTGGAAAAGAAGATTTGTTAAGGTAAAAAGATGTTTAATTATAGTTTGGGAGTTTGTCTATCGGGAATTTTTAATTCTCAATTTTCGATTCTCAATTAAAAAAGGGTTATATGTTAAAGCATACGAAGATTGTTGCTACTGTTTCTGACCAGCGTTGCGAGGTCGAGTTTGTCGACGCGTTGTACAAGGCAGGAATGAATGTCGTGCGCCTCAATACGGCTCACATGGCGGAAGAGGGTTTGACCAGAGTCGTTAATAATGTCCGTGCAGTGTCTGATCGCATCGGAATTCTGATGGATACCAAAGGGCCGGAAGTGCGTACAACTACTGCACAGGCTCCTATCCCGTTTAAGACCGGGGAAATTGTTAAGATCATGGGAAACCCGGAAGGGGAGACTTCGCATGATTGCATTTGTGTCTCTTACCGGAATTTTGTCAATGACCTGGGTATTGGCAGCGATATCCTGATCGATGACGGAGACCTGGAATTGAAAGTAATCGATAAGAAAGACGATTTTCTGGTTTGCGAAGTGGAGAACGACGCAACTCTGGGAAGCCGCAAGAGCGTGAACGTGCCGGGGGTGCGTATCAACCTGCCTTCACTGACAGAGAAAGACCGTAAAAATATCATGTGGGCGATCGAGCACGATTTGGATTTCATCGCTCACTCTTTTGTTCGTAATAAGCAGGACGTAATGGATATCCAGCGTATCCTGGACGAACATAACAGCCCGATCAAGATTATCGCCAAGATCGAAAACCAGGAGGGCGTCGACAATATAGATGATATCCTCGAAGTCGCTTACGGTATCATGATTGCCCGCGGCGACTTAGGTATCGAAGTGCCGGCGGAAAAGATTCCGGGTATCCAGCGTACATTGATCCGCAGGTGTGTCGAAGTGAAGAAGCCGGTTATCGTGGCTACCCAGATGCTTCACTCCATGATCAACAACCCGCGTCCTACCCGTGCCGAAGTAACGGATATCGCCAATGCAATCTATTATCGCACGGATGCCTTGATGTTAAGCGGTGAAACAGCCTACGGGAAATATCCGCTCGAAGCTGTCCAGACGATGACGAAGGTAGCCCGCGAAGCGGAAAAGACAAAGCTCTCTGCCAATGACATCCGCGTCCCTATCGAAGGGAATGATCTGGATGTGACCTCTTTCCTGGCAAAACAGGCTGTAAAGTCGTCTTCCAAGCTGCATGTGAAAGCCATTATTACGGATAGCTATACCGGACGTACGGCACGTTACCTGGCTGCATTCCGCGGTACTTCCACCGTGTTTTCCATCTGCTACAATCCCCGTGTCATGCGTATGCTGTCCCTTTCTTACGGTGTCTGGGCCGTCCACCAGCCTTATAACGACAGTCGCCGCGGCTATTTCTACGATGCGCTGAACGAGCTGATCAAGAGCGGACGTATCACCCGTAACGATATGGTGGCTTACCTGAGCGGCAGCTTCGGCGAAGGTGGCGGTACGAGCTTCCTTGAAATCAATAACGTAGGGAAGGTTCTGGACGCCGGAAGCAAATACCAGTTACCGACGTTTAAGGAGTAAGACGTGACGATAGACGAATATATTCTTTCCCATAGTGACGAAGAAGGTACGCTGCTCTCGGCCCTGAACCGGGATGCGAATGTGAACCTGCTTCGTCCGCGTATGTTGTCGGGGCATCTGCAAGGGCGGATATTGAAGATGTTTTGCCGGATGCTTCGTCCCCGCCGCGTGCTTGAGATCGGGACGTATACGGGCTATGCGACTCTTTGTATGGCGGAAGGGCTGGAAGAGGGCGCTTTGATCCATACGATCGAGATCAACGACGAGATGGAGGACTTCATCATGAAATATCTGGAACAGTCGCCCCATCAGGATAAGATACAGGTGCATTTCGGCGATGCCCTCGAAATCATCCCGACGTTGGATGAAACCTTCGATCTTGTCTTTATCGATGCTGACAAGCGGCTTTATTCGGAATATTTCGACCTTGTTTTCCCGATGGTGCGCCCCGGTGGCTTGATCCTTGCCGACAACACCTTATGGGACGGTCATGTGGTAGAAGAGCATCCTACGGATAAACAAACACTCGGTATTCTTAGTTTTAATGATAAAATCAAAGAAGACCCGCGTATTGAAAAAGTTATCTTACCTTTGCGTGACGGCCTCACAATGATCTGGAAAAAATAAAAAAAGTAAGAATTTATGGAAAGTACAAGACTAAGTAAAATAGAGCGTCTCCTGCAAAAGGAGTTGAGTGATATCTTTCAGAAACAGACACAGGCTATGCATGGCATCCTGATCTCTGTCAGTGTGGTACGCGTAAGCCCGGACTTGAGTGTGGCGCGTGCTTACCTGAGTATCTTC
Source organism: Parabacteroides hominis (assembly GCF_014287585.1). Classification (GTDB taxonomy): domain Bacteria; phylum Bacteroidota; class Bacteroidia; order Bacteroidales; family Tannerellaceae; genus Parabacteroides; species Parabacteroides hominis. The sequence goes on from NZ_JACOOJ010000012.1 coordinate 16,676, forward strand.
CCGTCTGAAAAGTCGAAGGAGATGCTTGAGAATATCCGGGCGAATACGAAAGCCATCCGCTTTGACCTCGGACAGCGCATCCGGAAACAGGTTCGCAAGATTCCCGAACTGACTTTCTTTATCGACGACTCTCTGGATTATATCGAGAACATTGATAATCTGTTGAAAAAGTAAAAGATTACCGCGTTGAACTTCCCGTTTTATATAGCCCGGCGTTACCTTTTTTCGAAGAAATCCCACAATGCCATCAATATAATTTCGATGGTGTCTGTTTGTGGAGTGGTTGTCGCTACAATGGCCCTGGTATGTGCGCTGTCTGTCTTGAACGGGTTTGTCGGGCTGGTTTCTTCCATGCTCAGCAACTTCGATCCGGAGTTGAAGATTCAGCCTGTACATGGAAAGGTTTTTGATCCGACTCTTCCGGCTGTCCGGGAAGTGAAGGAGCTGCCTGAGGTTGCGTTGTTTTGTGAAGTGCTCCAGGATAATGCGCAGGTTCGCTACCGGGATCGTCAGATTACCGCTACTATTAAAGGTGTAGACGATACTTTCGGTAGCCTGACGCGAATAGACAGCATTTTAGTCGATAGCCGGGAGGATACCTTTGTCTTGTCCGATGAAGTGGCCAATTATGCCAATCTGGGTGTCGGAACGGCTTTCTCTTTGGGGGTGCGTCCTAATTATGCTGATCCCCTGGAAATTTATGCTCCCAAGAGGAATGAGAAAGTCAATCTTGCCAATCCTGTTGCCTCTTTGAATTTGGAATATGCCTTTGTTGGTGGCGTATATGCCACTAACCAGCAGATGTATGACGAAAATTTCATCCTGCTGCCTTTGCCGATGGTCCGCTCCCTGTTCAGTTATGAGAAGGAAGTCTCGGCGATAGAGTTGTCATTAGTCCCCGGTGCGGATATCAATTCGGTCAAGAACCGCATAAAATCGCTTTTAGGCGATAACTTTTCGGTCAAGGACCGCTATGAACAGCAGGAAGCCTCTTTCCGGATGATGCAGGGAGAGAAATGGATGATCTTTCTGATTCTGTGTTTTATCCTGATCCTGGCTCTGTTTAATGTGATCGGTTCGCTCTCCATGCTGATGATAGAAAAGAAAGAGGATGTCCGTACTTTACGGAATATGGGTGCGGACGACCGCCTGATTCGTCGTATCTTCCTTTTCGAAGGTTGGATGATTTCGGGACTCGGCGCTTTGATCGGTATCGTTATCGGCTTGGCTCTTTGTTTGTTGCAACAGGAATTAGGTATAATCAAATTAGGCCAGGCAGCCGGCTCCTTTATTATAGATGCTTATCCGGTCCGTGTCGAAGCCGGCGATATCCTCATTGTCTTTATAACTGTTCTCTCCATCGGCTTCCTTGCCGCCTGGTATCCTGTCCACTATCTGGGAAAGAAATGGCTCACCCGATAATTATTGGAAGATAAGATATTACAAAAAGATTAGAACAGATAAATCATCATTTATGATTCAAGTCTGCTAAAAGATGAGTCTGATAGACGCAAATATAATTTTGACGCGGATTTCGCGAATAACACGGATAAGAAATATGTATCAGGTGTTTAATTTGCCTTATCCGCTAAATCCGCGTCGAAAAATCCTGTTTATTTATTTTAATCTGCGTCTATCAGACTCAAACCTCGTGTGTGAAGTTGTCCCTATAGATGCCTGTCGCTTCCCGAAAAGGTCGGCATCGGTTGCCGGATAGATGCCTACCTTTTTGCTGCTACCCTATAGGCTTTTCCCGGATAGGCTAAAGGCTGTATTTTTTAGCCTATAACCTATATTTTATGGGACAAGAGCCAAGCCAAGCCAAGCCCTTATATGACAAAAACAGAAAACAGGGTTCACGGCGGTAAAAGGCTAATGGACAGTAATTTGTTGTGAAGGCTGTGAAACCTGTTTACGATCATCCAATCCTATCGATCGATCCCGCCTTTTTTTATCTTGCATTCACAGGGTTCACAGCAACATGCTGATCTATAGAGTCCTCCGAACAGTGTGAACCCTAATTAAATAAAACAACCAGGGGGTATTTAGAGGATAATCTAAGAAAAACCGAACCTATATTTTAGGCACGGATTTCACGGATTACACGGTTTAAATATGTTTTGAAAAAAACTTCTTGCCGTGTAATCCGTGAAATCCGTGCCTAAAATTGGTTCAAACCTAACCTCCGTTGAGTAAGTGACTGCATCACCCAATCACTGTTGAGCTAAATAAATTATCTCATTAGAAAGAATATTTGAACCTGTAAATGATGATTTATCAGCGAGCTAACAAACGAGGGTTGTCTCGTGACTGTAGGCTCTCTTTTGCCGTCTGCTTCAGCAGACGGATTAAAAAGATTTAGAGGCAAAGCCTCTTCCTCTGTGGACTTCAGTCCCTTTCATCTATTGAACAATCATCTATCCGTCTGCTGAAGCAGACGGCAAAAGAGAACCGGCGGCACAAGACGCTGCCTTGTCTGTTTGCTCACCCATAAATCAAGACTTTGATCAAAACTGGAATGAAAGAGATTCTCTCTTTTCTTATCCTCTCCGGAAGCTTTTATATCCTCTCTTTTAGGTGTATCAGTAATTCATTGGACGATGTTTCAAGAATCGTCATCTATCATTCCTTGTTTTGTCGGCTGGCAAAATAAGAAGTGCAAAGCGATACTTCCATCTATATCGTGTAGGGATCGATTTGGTTTATATATAATGTACGCACGTACATTAGGTTTTAGATATGTAGGGCTTAGGAGTCGTTCGTCTATAAATATCAGAGTTCGTCTTGTAAATATGCGTTTTCGTACGAGATAGCTTATGTTGTTGATAAGAAAGAATATAGAAAAGGAAAAAATATTAAGGAAAAGGATTGTCGGTTTAAAAGTTATGCGTATTTTTGCCAAAAGAAATTCGTACGCAATATAGATTGATTATAAAGTATTGGAAGCGTACATGTTATTTGATTGAACTTATTACACTTTAGTATTAATATTAAATTATTGGATTATGAACAAATTGTTTTCTACACTTTGTGCCGGTCTTGTGCTGGCAACTGTAGGGACTACTTCTGCTTCTGCTGTTAAGTTGAAGGCAGATGGTGCTTACAACGAAAAGTTGTATCAAATTGCGGTTGGGACGACAGGTGACTCTGTTGTTTATATGACTAATCGTACTGATGGCAACGACTCTTTGTATATAAAGAGTTTAACAGACCTTCCTGCAAATGAATTGTCAAACACATTGTGGTGTGTAGCTGTAACAAAGCCGGCTGCTCAAGGTCAATCTTACACTTTCGACTTTTTGAATAAGTCAACAGGCAAGAAATTAGCAGTGGATGTTGAATCTGTGCTTCAATTGACTGCAAATGCTTCCTCTACAACTGGTCTTCCTGTTGGAACAGAAGTTGATGGTTGGGCTTTCTCTATGACAGCTGGTGATCAGGAAATTGAAGAAGGTATGCCATTGTATTCTTATATTCCGGGAGCTGCTGATTCTTTGGCAGTTTTGGCATATAAACCTACAACAAGTCCTGATGCAAGAGTGGGCAGTTTGACTGATGGTCATATGACAGCTCTTACTTTTGCAGCAAATAATGCAGCAAAACCAAAAATGATTACTGATGGCTATATTTTTACAATTCAGGCTCCGAAGCGCCTTTCTCTGGATGCAAAAGCATTGCATACACTGTTAGGTTCTCGTGACTCTGCTGCTATTAACTTAGATTTTTATAAGAAACTTACCGGTGCTACTAAAGAAACTAAGGTAGACCCGACAAAAATTCTGAATAATATTTTTGCTCAGGATTTGGTTGCAAGAGATAGTCTCAGTGCTGGAGCACTTAGAGGTGTATTCTTGATGACGGCTGATAAAAGTGCTTATATTCGCGTAGATACAGCTTATCAGAATGCAAGTGGTACTGGCTTCCTGACACTTACGGATACAACAAGCGTAGCTTCTTTCGAAGCTTCTCAGGCTGCAGGTAAGGTCGGTAATTATTTGTTCCACTTTACTTATGCACCGGAAGGTGATAGCTTGTTTATCAAAGCTGATTCTGCAACATATAAGTTGGTAGGAGAAACTGCATTTGATCATATAACAGCTAATGCAGATTCAACTTACATTATTCTGCAGGATTTGGAAGCAGATAAAACTTGGGCTTTAACAGCAGGTTGGGATACTATCCGTACACGCATTGGTTTAGGTTTTGGTACTTGTGGTGAAGCTGTAGTTTCAAACCGTGTATCTGTTGAAAACAATGGTTTGTATACAATTAAAGATAAAGCAACAGGTAAATACTTCGCTTATCCTTTGTATGGAAACGGTGCGCAGCCTTTATGGGTTGAATTCGATGAAGAATCTCAACTTGCAGAACATATGCCTGCTTATCAATGGATTATTCAGAAGTCATATGCTACTGGTGATTTAGCTAAGACTTCACGTTTCACTATTGAAAACCGTGAATATGATGGAAATACAATTTCTGTTCAGTTGTATAAGGATGCAGATGGTAAGATTTATGCTAATAGCACAGGCTTTGAAGGTACAGACTTGGAAATTGTAGAAATTGATAAGGAAACATATCCAGAAGCATACAATAATCCTTATTTGGGATACAAATATTTAGATCAGGCAGTTATTCAGTATAATGTGAATAAATATAAATTTAAATATTTCCATCCGTATGCTTTGGATGATAATGCTCGTTACCTGTCTGTAGGTGAAAAAACAGACTCTTTGTTATATGCTAAGAGCTATAAAGCTGGTGCAAGTGCATTTGAATTGAAATCTTCTGGTGTAGCACGTAACTATGGTGTTACTGTTGGAACTGCAAATACAGATCCTTATAAGAAAATTGGTATTGTTCAGTTGAAGAGAGCTGTTTACACTATTGCACAGGGTACTGCTGTAATGGATTCTATCACTAACAAAAAATATGCAATGGCTAATGGTGTTGCTGTAGCTGATAGCTTCTATTTCAAAGAAAACAACCATTATGATGGTGCTGATTATTATGCAATATTGAAAGCCGTAGAAGAAACTTCAGGTCAGGTTCTTCCGAAGTATTCTAAAGCAGGTGTTTCTGATGACAACACAAATTCACCGGTAGGTGTACAGGAATTGACAACAGAAAGAACTTCTGCATTTGCAATCAGTCTGGATGATACTCCTCTTTACCGTCGTTTCAACAATGCTAATATCGACGAAGTTGAAACAGGTGTTGATAGCTTGATTTTCTTCGAAAGATATCGTAAAGAATATCTGATGGATGAAACAAACGATAACTTCTTGAATGAAACTGTTGATTATCTGGGTATCTGGAGCAAGGATAAAGCTGATGGTAAACTTGCATTTGTAGTTGATACAGCTTGGGTTGTTCGTGGTATTGGTAATGGTATCAAACCGCAGTATTTGATCTCTGTAAATCGTGGTGATTTCGGTGGTAAAGTTGCTGAACCTTGTCATGAAACAACTGGCCATATTACTGCTGATGGTAAACCGACAAACGATCCGTATGCTTGTAAACATGCTCATGCTGCAATTCCTGCATTCGATAGAGGTAAATATCTGGTAAGCTTCGCAGACTCTGTTGCAAAATATGGTAAGGGTGCAGAAAAAGCTCTTCCGTATCTGGATGCTGACAAGGCTTACACACGTGTAGGTTTCGTTGAAGCAATTAAGAAGGGTGACAGCTTGTATGTATTACCTGCTGAATACAAAGCTCTTGCTAACGACGCAATTGATTTCGCAGTTCTGGAAAAAGAAAATGAAGCATTGGTTAATGCTGGTAAGTTGCCGTTCATTATCGCATTGGATAACGATAACCATAAGAATGTAACTTGGTCATTCCGTTATGTATATCCTGATAAGGCTGCAGAAGCAACTGAAGAAGGTGCTGATAACTCATTCTTGATCGAATCTATGAATTACGATGGTAAGGAAATCGCTCCTGATACAGCTGCTTGGTTGAAGAACCAGAACGGTTGCTTGGTATTGACAAATGAAAAATCAACATTTGCAAATGCTATCACAGGTGGTGACCCTGCATTGAGATTCAATATCGACCGTAAGGGTGCTGATGATAACTATGCTACAGACAACGAAGAAATCGCAACATCTGAAGTTGCTGTTATCGCTGGTGAAGGTCAGGTAAGAATCGCTAACGCTGAAGGCAAGAAAGTTGTTATCACTAACATCTTAGGCCAGACAGTTGCTAACACAGTTATCACTTCAAGCGACGCTGTAATCGCTGCTCCTCAGGGTGTAGTTGTAGTAGCTGTTGAAGGCGAAGAAGCTGTTAAAGCTATCGTTAAATAATTCGATGCATTTATAATTAAATAATTCAACTGCTCCTCTTCTCGTGAGAAAAGAGGGCAGAAAACAAACAAGCCTTTCCGGTAGAAATATCGGAGAGGCTTTTTGTGCATATATATGAGTGTTATGGTTGGGGATATTTAAAGATATCGGGGAGGCTTATCTTCCGGAGAATGCGATATTTGAAAACGATCCTGTATAATTGTCCAAATACACGATTCTGACAGGGTTTGAGGTCGCCATAATATAAGTATTTTTCTGACCTGTTGAAAACTTTTTGTTACTTTTCTCTTATATTTCTTGGCGGTTAAATTAGGAAATGTGTACTTTTACCCTCCAATAGGGTGATGTATGTGCTAATCAACCAACTACAGGCCCTTATTTTAAGGAAAAGTTTAACATGAAGTAGCGAAGAAATGGAAGAAAAAGAAGTCTGTTATCATGTGCCGGTAATGCTTCATGAAAGTTTGGAAGGACTGGACATTCAATCCTCCGGGGTATATGTCGATGTAACCTTCGGTGGAGGGGGACATTCGAAGGAGATATTGAATCGTTTGGGAAGCGAAGGGAAACTTTATGGATTTGATCAGGATGCCGATGCAGAGAAAAACATTCCGGCAGATTCACGCTTTGTATTTGTCCGCAGTAATTTTCGTTACTTATATAACTTCATGCGCTATCATGGTGTAGCGGGTGAGGTCGATGGTTTGTTGGCAGACTTAGGCGTTTCTTCCCATCATTTTGATGATAAGGACCGCGGGTTTTCTTTCCGTTTCGACGGAGCGTTGGATATGAGAATGAATACCCGGGCTGGACAAACGGCTGCGGATATTGTCAACACATATACCGAAGAACAATTGGCCGACCTGTTCTATCTTTACGGAGAACTCAGAGTGGCGCGCAAGCTGGCATCCGTGCTGGTTCGTAGCCGGGAGACAAAAAAGGTAGAAACGATCGGAGACTTTTTGGAGGTGATAAAGCCCTTTACGGGAAAAGACAAAGAGAAGAAATTCCTGGCTCAGGTATTTCAGGCACTCCGTATCGAGGTGAACGATGAGATGCGTGCCTTGCGCGAAATGTTGCAGCAGACGCTGCAAGTGCTGAAACCCGGTGGTCGCCTGGTGGTTATCACCTATCATTCTTTGGAAGACCGGTTGGTGAAGAACTTCCTGAAGACGGGTAACTTTGAAGGGAAGACGGAGCAGGATTTCTTTGGAAACATCAAATCCCCGTTCCGTTTGGTTAACAATAAGGTGATTGTCCCGTCGGACGAGGAGATCGAACGCAACCCCCGTTCCCGGAGTGCAAAATTAAGAATTGCGGAGTTGCTATAAATATGGATGCAGGAAAACAACAAAAGAAAAGGAAGAAGGAGAATCGTTTTTCTTTTTTGTACATATTGGGGGGTGGAATCCTGAAGGAAGATTTCATTGTCAAGCATACGAAAATGATCGTGCTCGTTGTCATGCTGATATTCATATTTATCGGTAACCGGTACGTCTGCATGCAACGGCTTCGGGAGATCGACCGTTTGCAACAACAACTGCGCGACGTGCGTTTCGAGGCACTGTCTATTTCTTCGGAACTGACAGGCAACAGCCGCCAGTCGCAGATCGAGCTATTGATAGAAGAACAGGGTATAGAATTGGAAGCGGCAAAGAACCCGCCTTATGAATTGTATAAGTAAAGATGGCTGAAGAGATCGAATCAAAAGAACAAGCTCCTAAGAGTAACCGGATTTTATTCTGTTACTTCTTTATCGTGTTGTTGCTCGGATTGGTAGCAATAGGCATCTTGGTGCGAGCTTGTGATACGGCTTTTGTGGAAAGGGAGACCTGGATGAAGGTGGCCGAAAGCCAGAAGCGTCCGAATCGCCTGATCTATCCCAGCCGTGGAAATATCTATTCTTCCGACGGCAAGCTGATGGCGACCAGTGTGCCTTGTTTTTATCTGTATATCGATTTCAACGCAGACTGTTATACCCATCCGACCAAGAAGTGGAACAGCCTGGATACGCTTCTGAAAAGTAAACATAACGGGATCGATTCCCTTTCTTTTTACCTTTCCCGCAAATTGAAAGACAGGACACCTGCCGGATATAAGAATTACCTGCTGAATGGATTGAAGAAGAAAAGCCGCCAGTTCCCTGTTTGCAGCGGTAAAGTTTCCTATTCCGATTTGAAGGAAATAAAGAAATTCCCGTTCTTCCGCTTGGGACGGTTCAAGAGCGGTTTCTATACGCGCGAAATGGTGGAACGGCAGAAGCCGTTCGGAACCTTGGCATCCCGTACGATCGGCGACACGTTCCGCGATATCGACCCGAAGACCGGATTGACCAAAGGAAAGAACGGTCTGGAATTACAATACGACACTTTGCTTCACGGTGTAGCCGGCCTCAATTCCGTGCGCCGTCTCGGTGGGGGATGGACGAATGTCGTAGAGATCGATCCGGTGGAAGGAATGGATATCCGCACGACGATCGATATCAATATCCAGGATATTGCCGAGAAGTCGTTGCTCGACATGCTGAAAAAGATCGATGCCGCATCGGGTACGGCTGTCGTTATGGAAGTAGCGACAGGCGAGGTGAAAGCCATTACCAATATGGGGCGTATTCGTGAAGGCGTTTACGGCGAGGACACCAACCATGCCGTAGCGGACGAAACGGAACCCGGCTCGACCTTTAAAGTCGCATCCATTATGGTGGCACTTGAAGACGGTGTCTGCCAACCCGGTGATACGGTCGATGTCGGCAACGGTATTTATATGTATAAAGGAGCCCGCATGACGGACCATAATAATAATAGAGGCGGTTACGGTCGCATCTCGGTGGAACAGGCTATTTGGTATTCTTCCAATATCGGGGTTGCCAAGACGATCCTGAAAGGATATGAAAAGAATCCGACTAAATATGTGGAAGGGCTTTACCGTCTTGGTCTGAACGAAGACCTGCATCTGGAGATCCCCGGCGCCGGTCGTGCTAAAATCCGCCGGCCGGATGATACGGTACGCTACTGGTCGAAGACTGCTCTGCCGTGGATGTCTTTCGGATATGAGACCCAGATCCCGCCGATCTATACGCTTGCTTTCTATAATGCGATTGCCAATAACGGCAAGATGGTGCGTCCGATCTTTACAAAAGAAATCATGCACAACGGCAAGACCGTGCAGAGTTTCTCTACCGAAGTGATCCGGGAATCCATCTGTTCGGAACGCACGCTGAATATCATTAAGGATATGTTGTTAGGCGTAGTGGAGAAAGGAACCGGTAAAGCCGTCCATTCCGACTTTGTCCGTATTGCCGGTAAGACCGGTACGGCTCAGATCGCTTCGGGAGGCGTTTACCGCCAGGCAGGACACCAGGTTGCCTTCTGCGGCTATTTCCCTGCCGACGAACCGAAATATTCCTGTATCGTTGTGATCCGCCAGCCGCGCAACGGCTATCCTTCGGGTGGTACGATGTCCGGCGGCGTAGTGAAGGCGATAGCCGAGAAGGTATATGCCAGCCACATGTCTTTCGATATCCGCGATATGGAGAAAGATTCATTGGCCGTAGCGTTGCCGCAACCGAAAGCCGGTGAACGGGATGCACTTGAATATGTTTTGAACAAACTCGATATAGAGGCCGATAACGACAGTATCGAAACCAAATGGGTGACGGCTAAGCGTGAAGACGGCAGGGAAGATGTGAAACTGAAAGATATCCCTATCCGGGAAGGATTGGTGCCGAATGTAGTCGGCATGGGAGCGAAAGACGCCGTTTTCCTGTTGGAAAGCGCCGGATTACAGGCTTCGTTGAATGGTATGGGGCGTGTATCTTCTCAATCCATATCTCCCGGTTCACGGGTTTCGAAAGGACAAACCGTTTCATTAACATTAAAATAGGCTATGGAACTAAAAGAACTTATTCATCCGTTGGAAATGCTTGAGGTCATCGGGAACACAGATGTGGAGATCTCAGGCATTCAGTCTGATTCCCGTAAAGTGGAAGAAGGCTTTTTGTTTGTGGCGGTTCGGGGAACGACCGTAGACGGTCATGCTTATATCCAAAGCGCGATCGACAAAGGTGCTGCCGCTATCGTCTGCGAGGAAATCCCTGCCTATTCGGATGAAAACATACAGGCATCGGAAGGCAAACCGGTGCTTATCCGGGTGAAAGATTCGGCGGATGCTTTAGGTAAATTGCTCTCCGCCTGGTATGAGAATCCTTCGGATAACCTGATACTGGTGGGAGTGACCGGAACAAACGGAAAGACAACGATTGCGACGCTCCTGTACGAAATGTTCCGGAAGATGGGACATAAAGTGGGGCTGCTCTCTACCGTCTGCAACTATATCGATGGCGAAGCGATCCCGACCGACCATACGACGCCTGACCCTGTCACCCTCCATAGCCTGATGGCCCGGATGGTGGAGGCCGGTTGCGAGTATGCCTTTATGGAGGTCAGTTCGCATTCGATCGACCAGAAGCGTATCAGTGGCCTGTCGTTCAACGGAGGTATCTTTACCAACCTGACGCGCGACCATCTGGATTATCATAAAACAGTCGAGAATTACCTGAAAGCCAAGAAGAAATTCTTCGATGACTTGCCCGCTTCGGCTTTTGCACTTACGAATGCAGACGATAAAGCCGGACTCGTCATGTTGCAGAACACGGCTGCTAAGAAGCTGACTTATTCGCTTCGTACGCTGGCTGATTTCAAAGGAAAGATATTGGAATCCCATTTCGAAGGAACTGAAATGCTGGTTAACGGGCGTGAGGTGATGACGCGCTTTGTCGGTCGTTTCAATGCCTATAACCTGTTGGCGGTGTATGGAGCAGCTGTCTCTTTGGGCAAAGATCCGGAAGAAGTGTTGGTCGTATTGAGCGATCTGCATTCGGTTTCCGGCCGCTTCCAGACGATCCAGTCTCCGTCGGGATATACGGCAATCGTGGACTATGCCCATACGCCTGACGCATTGACGAACGTGCTCAACAGCATCCATGAGGTGCTGGACGGCAATGGCCGTGTGATTACAGTCGTAGGCTGTGGCGGCAACCGCGACAAGGGAAAGCGTCCGATCATGGCGAAGGAAGCAGCCAAGTTGAGTGATCAGTTGATCCTCACCTCCGACAATCCCCGTTTCGAGGAACCGGATGAGATCATTAAAGATATGGTTGCCGGCCTGAATGCAGCCGATATGGAACGTACGCTCTGCATCACGGACCGTACGCAGGCGATCAAAACAGCTACCATGCTGGCAAAGAAAGGCGACGTGATCCTGGTAGCCGGCAAAGGCCATGAAGATTACCAGGAAGTAAAAGGCGTGAAGCACCATTTTGACGATCGGGAACAGTTAAAAGAAATATTTAAGAGTTGAAAGGTGAAAGGTGAAAGTTGAAAGTTATATTCAGCAGTATTTAACTTTCAACTTTCAACTCTCAACTTTCAACTGAAAAACGAAGTTTTTATGTTGTATTATTTGTTTAATTATTTGGATCAGCTCGATTTTCCTGGGGCCGGTATGTTCAAGTATGTATCATTCCGTTCCGCCCTGGCATTGATCCTGTCCTTGTTCATCTCGACGGCTATCGGACGCCGTATCATCGACAAGCTGCAAATGTTGCAGATCGGCGAGACGGTGCGTAACCTCGGCCTGGAAGGGCAGATGAGTAAGAAAGGGACGCCGACGATGGGAGGTATCATCATTATCATTGCGATTGTGGTGCCGACCTTGCTCTGCGCGAAGCTGACCAATATCTATGTGATCCTGATGCTGGTGACGACCATCTGGTTAGGGGCGTTGGGATTTGCCGACGACTATATCAAAGTGTTCCGGAAGAACAAGGAAGGCATGCACGGCAAGTTCAAGATTATCGGACAGATCGGTCTGGGGCTGATCGTCGGCCTGGTGCTTTTTATGAGTCCGGATGTGGTGATCAAGGAGAACATGGAAGTACGGCATGGCGATGTGATCGAGGAAGTGCGCTTTCATACGGTCGAAAAGAAGTCGACCAAGACAACGATCCCGTTTGTGAAGAACAACAATTTCGATTATGCGCAGTTGGTCGACTGGGCAGGCGAATATAAGGAAGAGGCAGCCTGGCTGGTCTTCGTCCTGATGGTGATCTTCGTGGTAACGGCGGTGTCGAACGGGGCGAACCTGACGGACGGCCTGGACGGTCTGGCGGCGGGAAGCTCGGCGATTATCGGGGTGGCGCTCGGAATACTTGCGTATATGTCGTCGCACTTCGAGTTTGCTTCCTTCCTGAACATCATGTTCATTCCGGGAGCGGAAGAACTGGTGGTGTTTGCGGCTGCCTTTATCGGGGCGACGGTCGGATTCCTGTGGTACAACGCTTATCCGGCACAGGTGTTTATGGGAGATACGGGGAGCTTGACGCTGGGCGGCATCATCGCCGTGTTCGCGATCATTATCCGGAAGGAATTACTGATCCCGATCCTGTGCGGCATCTTCTTAGTAGAGAATCTCTCTGTCCTTATGCAGACGTTCTATTTCAAATATACGAAGAAGAAATACGGTGAGGGACGGCGTATCTTCAAGATGGCTCCCCTTCATCATCATTTCCAGAAAGCCGGAAATGCGGGAATACAGGCTTTGATACAGAAACCTTTTAACGTGGTCCCCGAATCGAAGATCGTGGTCCGGTTCTGGTTGATCGGTATCATCCTGGCGGTTATTACGATTGTAACACTGAAGATGAGATAAATAAAACAAAGTTTTTATGAAGAGGATTGTTATCTTAGGGGCCGGTGAAAGCGGCGCAGGTGCTGCCGTGCTGGCGAAGGCGAAAGGATTCGATGTATTCGTTTCCGATTTCTCGTCTGTCAAACCCAAGTATAAGGATATGCTGGATGCCCGTGGAATCCGTTGGGAAGAGGGCCGGCATACCGAAGCCGACATCCTGAATGCCGACGAGATTATCAAGAGTCCGGGGATTCCCGACAAGGCTCCCATCATAAAGAAACTGAAGGAGAAAGGTACGCCTATCATCTCCGAAATCGAATTTGCCGGACGGTATACGGACGCCAAGATGATCTGTATCACCGGAAGCAACGGCAAGACGACGACGACCATGCTCACCTACCACATCCTCCGGCAGGCGGGAGTGGACGCAGGGCTTGCCGGGAACGTCGGGAACAGCCTCGCCCTTCAGGTGGCTGAAGATCCTCACGCCGTCTACGTGATCGAACTGAGTAGTTTCCAGCTCGACAACATGTACGACTTTAAGGCGGACATCGCTATCTTGTTGAATATAACGCCCGACCATCTGGATCGTTATAACTACGAGATGCAGAACTATGTGGATGCCAAATTCCGCATTATCCGGAACCAGACGGCCGAAGATGCTTTCATATTCTGGAACGACGATCCCATCATTGCCCGCGAAATCGCCAAACGCCATCCGCAGGCAACTCTCTACCCGTTCGCCGAAACTCACGAAGCCGGCGTAAAGGGCTATACGGAAGACAAAAAGATAATAATTGAAACCTCAAACGGAACGTTTACAATGGAACAAGATTTATTGGCATTATCGGGAACGCATAATCTGTATAATTCGCTGGCTTCTGGTATCGCATCCAAACTGGTGGATATCCACGACGAGAATTTACGAGCTTCGCTGAGCGACTTTACCGGGGTGGAACACCGCCTTGAGAAAGTGGCACGTGTGCGCGGAGTCGATTACATCAACGACTCGAAAGCAACGAATGTAAACTCCTGCTGGTACGCCTTGCAGAGCATGACCACTCCGCTGGTCCTGATACTCGGCGGAACGGATAAGGGAAATGATTATTCCGAAATCGAAGAGCTGGTGAAGAAAAAGGTGCACGCCCTCGTATTCCTCGGTGTGGACAATGCCAAGCTGCACGGTTTCTTCGACGGGAAAGTTCCCGCGATCGAAGATGCCCGTTCGATGGAAGAAGCCGTATCGAAAGCGTATAAACTGGCCGAAAAGGGAGATACCGTCTTGTTGTCACCCTGCTGCGCCAGCTTCGACCTCTTCAAGAGCTATGAGGATCGCGGCGACCAGTTCAAAGCTTGTGTGCGGAATCTCTGAACCTGTTCCCGTGCGAGGCATGCACGCGGTAAGGTGCGAGGGGTGCACGCGGTAAGGCGGGCTACCCTCATATAAATACGATAAATTGGAAAAAGAATAAGTAGATGGATTTAGCAAGCAAACTGTTCAAAGGCGACCGGGTGATATGGATTATATTCATGTTCCTGTGCCTGATTTCGGCGGTCGAGGTTTTCAGTGCGACCAGTACGATCGCTTATAAGAGCGTGACGCATTGGGAACCGATTGCGCGGCATGCAACATTCATGCTGGGCGGTTTTGTGCTCGTATTGTTGATGCACAATCTGCCGTGCAGGTTTTACACGTTGCTGAGCGTCGCGCTTCCTGTCTCGGTGTTCTTGTTGATCCTCACGTTTTTTATCGGGGTTGAAATAAACGGGGAGAAACGTTGGCTGAATATATTGGGGTTCACCTTCCAGCCGTCCGAGATAGCCAAGATAGCCCTGGTCGGCTATACCGCTTTCATCATGAGCAAAAGGAACTGGTTTACGGACAAGCAGATGTTTTGGTGGATTCAAGGCGGTGCGGCTGTTGTTTGCGGCCTGATCTTTTTCACGAACGGATCGACGGCTATCCTTCTCTTCTCCATCGTGCAGATGATGATGTTCTTCGGTCAGATTTCGATTGTCCGCCTGGCGAAATGTTGGGGGATATTGATTGCTGCCGTCGTCTTGATGTTGCTATTGCTGTGGAAGATGCCTGATAGCGTGATGGAATATATGCCGGAGCGTGTGCATACATGGAAAGCCCGTATCGAACGTTTCTTTGATCCGGCTCCTCCGGTGAAGATAGAACCGGGAAAGACGATCCATATCGATGGCGACGACTACCAGGTAGTCCATGCCAAGATAGCTCTTGCCAGTGGCGGCGTCTGGGGGAAGTTTCCCGGTCACGGCCAGCAACGCGACTTCTTGCCGCAGGCCTATTCTGATTTTATCTATGCCATTATCATTGAAGAAATGGGGATTGCAGGCGGGATCTTTGTCCTCTTCCTCTATATAGCCCTGCTTGTCAGGGTGGGGATGATCGCCCGTAAATGTGACAAGCTCTTTCCGAAGTTCCTGGTCTTGGGATGCGGGCTGCTGCTTGTCGTCCAGGCTTTGACGAACATGGCGGTGGCGGTAGACCTGATACCGGTGACCGGACAACCTTTGCCGTTGGTCAGCCGGGGTGGCACGTCGACCGTCATCTCGTGCGCTTATATCGGCATCATCCTTAGCATAAGCCGTTTCGGAGCCAATATGGGAAATGAGGAAGAAACACCGGAAGAAGGAGAAGCCGTTGCCGTTGCCGAGGGCGGTACGCCGCCGGAAGGCGGGCTGATCGCGGATGCAACCCTCGATACCACTTCGGGCAAACCGCTCGAAGCGACCGCAGAAGCCCCCGTGAGTGAAGAGAACCCGTTGGAGGCCGTGCGGACAGTAGAAGAAACAACAACAGAAACTAAAATATGAAACAGTACCGAATCATCGTAAGCGGCGGTGGGACCGGAGGGCATATCTTCCCGGCTATCTCCATTGCCAATACCTTCAGGAAACGTTTTCCGGAGGCGGAAATACTGTTTGTGGGAGCTGATGACCGGATGGAGATGGAGAAAGTGCCCGCTGCCGGTTACCGCATCGTGGGGTTGCCGGTAAGCGGTTTCGACCGTGCCCACCTGGCTAATAACATCCGTGTCGCAGGCCGCCTGCTCAAAAGCCTCCGGCTTGCCAAAAAGACGATACGCGAGTTCAAACCTGATATTGCCGTAGGCGTAGGCGGTTATGCCAGCGGTCCGACGCTTTGGATGGCTGCCTCCTTAGGTATTCCTACCCTGATACAGGAGCAGAATTCCTATGCAGGTGTCACGAATAAGCTCTTGGCAAAGAAAGCCGGCAAAATATGCGTTGCCTACGAAGGCATGGAGAAGTTCTTCCCCTCCGACCGGATCGTCGTGACCGGCAATCCGGTTCGCCAAGATCTGGAAGAGGCGTTGGATAAGCGTGCGGAAGCCTTGAAGTTCTTCGGCCTCTCCCCGGATAAGAAGACGATCCTGGTGGTCGGCGGTAGCTTGGGAGCCCGGACGATCAACCGCAGCATACAGGGCGATCTGGATAAACTCTTCGCTTCGGATGTCGACGTACAGGTGATCTGGCAAACCGGACGCTATTACCATGAAGAAGCCTTGAAACATCTGAAGGCTTACAGGGGGATGCCGGTCTGGTGCTCGGACTTCATCACCCGCATGGACTATGCCTATGCGGCGGCTGATCTGATTATCTCCCGTGCAGGCGCCAGTTCCATATCCGAACTCTGCCTGCTGAAGAAACCGGTGATCTTAGTCCCTTCCCCCAATGTGGCGGAAGACCATCAGACGAAGAATGCCCTGGCATTAGCGGGTAAAGATGCCGCTATCATGGTGGCCGACAAAGATGCCGAACAGCAATTGGTTCCGAAGGCCCTCGAAATCATCCACGACGACGAACGCCTCCGTACCTTGAGTCGTAACATCGCGACACTGGCCCATCACCAGAGCGCCGAACGCATCGTGGACGAGATCGTCAGGATTATCGAAAAGAAAAACCTATGACTTTTTGCCGGAAAAGCTATAGCCTTTTGATAAAAAAGTTATAGTCTTTTGCAAGAAAAGCTATAGCCTTTTCTGAAGAAGATGCCGTTCTTTTATGGCAAATGCGGCGGGAAGATCGTATCTTTGTAACAAAGAATAGTAACGAATAAGAAGATATGGATATAAACAACATAACGGCTGTCTATTTTGTCGGAGCCGGCGGGATCGGGATGAGTGCCCTGATCCGCTATTTCCTTTCGAAGGGAAAGCAGGTGGCCGGTTACGACAAGACCCCTTCCGGTCTGACGGAGCAGTTGAACTATGAAGGAGCCGTCATTCACTATGAAGACAATGTAGACCTGATCCCCGACGACTTTACCGATCCGGCAAAGACGCTGGTCGTCTATACCCCTGCCGTTTCCGAAGACCATTCGGAACTTTGTTATTTCAGGGGGAATGGTTTCGAAGTGATGAAGCGTGCCCGTGTATTAGGAGAGATCACCGGCTGCAACCGGGGACTGTGTGTGGCCGGTACGCATGGCAAGACAACGACCTCCTCGATGGTCGCCCACCTGCTGAAACAGTCTCATGTGGATTGCAATGCTTTCTTAGGCGGTATCCTGAAGAACTACGACAGCAACCTGATGCTTTCCGATAAGAGTGATCTGACCGTGATAGAAGCGGACGAGTTCGACCGTTCCTTCCATTGGTTGAAGCCCTATATGGCCGTTATTACGGCAGCCGATCCCGATCACCTGGATATCTACGGAACCCCGGAAGCCTACCGTGAAAGTTTCGAACATTTCACCTCGCTGATCCGCCCGGACGGTTGCCTGATCATGAAACAAGGCATCAACGTCACGCCCCGCCTGCAAGAAGGCGTGAAGTTTTATACTTATACCGGCGCCCTCGACGCAAAAGAACTTTCAACTCTCAACTCTCAACTCTCCACTTTCTATGCCGAGAATGTCCGCATCGGAGGTGGCGAGATCTTCTTCGACTTCGTCGGTCCCGATATCCGCATCCCCGATATACAGTTGGGCGTGCCCGTGAAAGTAAATGTCGAGAACGGAGTCGCCGCTATCGCCCTCGCCTGGCTGAACGGTGTGACACCGGAGGAGATCAAGCACGGTATGGCGACCTTTGCCGGTCCGCGCCGCCGCTTCGACTTCCATCTCAAGAAAGAAAATATCGTCCTGATCGACGACTACGCCCACCATCCTGCCGAACTGAAGGCAAGCATCCTTTCCGTGAAGGAGCTTTATGCCGGACGCAAGGTGACCGGTATCTTCCAGCCGCATCTCTACACCCGTACGCGTGACTTTGCCGCCGACTTTGCCGCCAGCCTCTCGCTCCTGGATGAACTGATACTGTTGGACATCTACCCGGCACGCGAGGAACCGATACCGGGCGTCACCTCACAGATCATCTTCGATGCCGTGACCATCGCCGACAAACGGTTGGTCCGCAAGGAAGAACTGTTGGACGTGGTGGCAGCCGAAGCCGGCAAGCTCGAAGTCGTCCTGATGGTCGGAGCCGGCAATATTGAACTGCTGGTAGAACCTGTAAAACAAATATTGGATAAAAAAGAATAAATCGTGATCCGTATCGTCTCCATAATCGTTGCAACACTGTTGTTCTGTTACATCGTGTTTGTCTCCTTCTTCTTTCGGGAAAGCAGGCAGAAGGAGTTGTGCCGTGACCTGCAGGTAGTGGTCGTGGACAGCCTCGACAAACATTTTGTGAGCGAGAACGACCTGGTGTATATCCTCAAGAAGGCAGACTTGAACCCGATCAAGAAGCCGATGGACGAGGTCAACACCGACCGGATTGAAAACGAACTGCTGAAAAACGAAATGATTGCCCGTGTGGAAGCCTACAAGACTCCTTCCGGCATGGTTAAATTGGAAGTAGAGCAAAAAATCCCTATCTTGCGTGTGATAAGTCCGCGAGGCAACTATTATGTGGATAATTTGGGAAGCACGATGCCTGTCAGCCGCCGTTATGTGGCACACGTTCCGGTTGTGAGCGGATATGTGGAAAAAGAGCTGGCGGTAACCGACTTATACAAATTTGCATTATTTTTGCAGGAGAATGATTTCTGGAATAATCAGATAGAACAGATTTACGTTCATCCTGATAACGAGGTGGAGCTGATCCCGCGGGTCGGTAACCACCGTATCGTGCTGGGTTCCTTTGCCGATTTCAAGGAGAAGCTGGACAATCTCCGGCTCTTCTACGAGAAAGCGATCCCGAAGGTGGGATGGGAGAAATACAGCATTATCAGTTTAAAATATAAGGATCAGATTGTTTGTACTAAAAGATAGAGAATATGGCATACACAGACTTTATAGCGGCCATCGACCTTGGCTCTTCCCACATGGTCGGTATGGTAGGCACGAAAGGCCCTGCGGGGACCCTTTCCATTATTGCCTACGAAGTGGAAAACTCCGATACCTGTATACGAAGAGGATGTGTATATAATATAAAAGATGCAGCCGGCAAGATCGTACGGTTGATCCGCAAACTGGAAAACAAGTTGGGCGGTTCCCGCATCGGTAAGGTATATATCGGGGTGGGAGGCCAGTCGCTTCGTTCGATCAACCACGCTGTGTCGAGAGTGCTCGGTAGCGGCACGGTGACCGAAGAGGTGTTGAAGGAGCTGGACCAGGAATGCCGGCAGTATCGTCCCGATATGCTGGACGTGCTGGACATAGCCGCCCCCGCTTATTATCTCGACAACCAGCCGGAAGCCCATCCGGTAGGTTTGGGTTGTTCGCGTATAGAAGCCCGCTATAAGTTGCTCGTCGGCCGTCCGTCTCTCCGCCATGCCGTAACCACGAATATGTCGGAGCAGATCAAACTCGATGTGGCAGGCGCCATTGTCGCGCCGCTGGCGTTGGCCGACCTGATCCTGACGGAACAGGAGAAACAGAAAGGTTGCGCGCTGATCGATTTCGGCGCAGGCGTCACCTCTGTCACGATGTACAAGGACGGCAGCCTGGCCGGGCTGTATGTTATCCCGTTGGGTAGCCATCTGATCACCCGTGACCTGATGTCCTTAGGCATGCCGGAGAAGGAGGCGGAACGTGTCAAACGCACGTACGGCAACGCTATCTGGGAAAAAGACAACGAACAACAGATGGTCACGGTAGACCTGGCCGACGGACAGCATTCGAGCGAGATCAAGCTCTCGGATATCAATATGGTGGTGGAAGCCCGCAGCCGTGAGATCATCGAAAACATATATGCCCGCCTGCAAGATACGGGAGTGGCGAAAGAACCCGGTTACAGTATCGTGATAGCCGGCAACGGGGCCGCGCTGAAGAATATGCGTGAAGCCCTCAGCGAACGCTTCAATATGGATGTCCGTTATGCATCCGTCCGGAAAGACCTGATTGCCGACGGCGAGATGATTGCCAACAATCCCGAATATACGACCGCTGCCGCCCTGTTGCTGAAAGGCACGGAGAACTGCGCCCTTTATATCGCTCCCGAACCGGAGAGACCGAAAGTGGCAGAACCGAAGATCGAGCCGAAGGTAGAACCCGTAATCGTTGAAATAGAAGAAAAGCAGGAAGAACCGCGTGTCGAAAAGCAGGTAGCGGCTTCGGCTACGACGGCCAAGAACCGCAATTCCGGGGCCAAGAAAGAGGAAGAGAAGAAGAAAGGCAAGAGCTGGGGGATCTTCGACCTCTTCGATAAGGCTGTGGATAGAGCGGCCGGCAAGGTGGACGATATGTTGAATGAGGAATAATCGGTAACAATAAAAAGACAGACGACAATGGACGATAATACATACGATTTCGATATGGCAAGAGCGCCTCAGACAATCATCAAAGTGATCGGTGTCGGTGGCGGTGGTGGTAATGCGGTCAGCAACATGTACCGCGAAGGTATCCAGGATGTGTCTTTCGTATTATGCAATACCGATAATCAGGCGTTGCAGAAGTCGGAAGTGCCCGATAAGCTCCTGATCGGACGGAACACGACGAACGGGCTTGGCTCCGGAAACGTTCCTGAAAGGGGAGAAGCCGCGGCGATTGAGAGCGAAAAGGAAATCCACGATATGCTCGACGACGGAACCCGCATGGCCTTTGTCACGGCGGGTATGGGAGGAGGAACCGGTACGGGGGCAGGCCCGATCGTTGCCAAGATTTCCAAAGATATGGGAATCCTTACCGTCGGTATCGTCACAATCCCCTTCGTCTTTGAAGGACGCCCGAAGATCGTGAAAGCGTTGAAAGGCGTTAGGAAGATGGCGCAGAACGTAGACTCCCTGCTTGTCATCAACAACGAACGGTTGAGGAATTTTGCCGATATGCCGGTTCCGCAGGCCAATCGCAAAGCTGACGAGACATTGACGATTGCCGCCAAGAGTATTGCCGAGATTGTCACGACCAACCTCGAACAGAACGTCGATTTCGCCGATGTCGACACGACGATGCGCAACAGCGGTGTCGCCCTGATCAGTATCGGTTTCGGGGAGGGCGAAGGACGTTTGCACCAGGCCATCAACGAGGCGTTGGAAAACACGTTAGTGAACGATGTCAACAATATTTTCAATGCCAAGCGTGTGGCGTTTGTCATCTACTATAGCCACGAAGACGAACTCCGCATCAGCGAGATGACGGATATACACAACTTCATGTCCCAGTTCAAGACCGAATACGAGGTGAAGTGGGGGCATGGCTATGACGACAGCCTGGGGCACAAGATCAAGATCACAATCCTCGTGACCGGTTTCGGCTTGGAAGATATCCTGACTCAAAGCGAGCAGCAAGAGCTTGCCACCGAAGAGGAAATACGCCTGGCCGCAGAACGGGAAGAAGCCGCAAGAAAGGCGAGAGAAGAAGAAGACAAATGGGTGAAGCAGTATTACGGCGAATATATCGATTCGCGTCCGAATGCGGAAATCGTCCTTCTCACTCTTGACGAACTGGACGATGATACCTTGATCGCTTTCATGGAAGATAAACCGGCATACAAGCGGACGGCAAAGGAAGTGCAACAGATGCGCCGGAAAGGGGAAGAACCTGTCCGTCCTCAAAGCATGTCGTTCAGCTCGCCAGCCGCTAACCAGGGCAAGAAGCCTAAATCAGGCGGCACGGTTATTAGTTTTAGGTAATGACTAATGACTAATGACTAATTAATGATTAATAATTAATAATGAAAAATTAATGATGGATAGTTGGAGACCTGAAGGTTTAATTATTCATTCTTAATTCTTTAATTTACAAAACTATGGATTTGTTCGAAAGAGTCAGCGAAGACATTAAAAACGCAATGAAGGCGAAAGATAAAGTAGCCCTTGAAACACTGAGAAACGTGAAGAAGTTCTTCCTTGAAGCGAAGACCGCTCCGGGAGCCAACGATACATTGACTGATGCCGATGCATTGAAGATCATGCAGAAGCTCGTTAAACAGGGCAAGGATTCCGCCACTATCTACGTGCAGCAGGGACGTCAGGACTTGGCCGATGCTGAACTGGCGCAGGTAGCCGTTATCGAAAAGTACCTGCCGAAACAGATGTCTGCCGAAGAACTGGAAGTCGAGCTGAAAGCAATCATCGCACAGGTCGGGGCCGCCGGTCCGAAAGACATGGGTAAGGTGATGGGCGTTGCCTCCAAAGCATTAGCCGGAAAAGCCGAAGGCCGCATGATTTCAGAAGTCGTTAAAAGACTTCTGAATTGAAAACTGAAAATGGAAAGTTGAAAAATAAAGAAGAGACGCTTTGCTTTTCAATTTTCCGTTTTCTCCCTCTTGTCTCCTTATCAATCTAATTTTCAATTCTCGATTTTTAATTGCCCATTATGATTACTTTTGTTTGTTGCCTTATTGCACTCATCGTAGGCTATTTCGTCTACGGTAAATTCATCGAACGTATTTTCGGCATAGATGCCAAGCGGCAGACTCCTGCCTACACACACCAGGACGGCGTGGACTATATCCCGATGCCTACCTGGAAAGTCTTTATGATCCAGTTCCTGAACATCGCCGGACTGGGCCCGATCTTCGGCGCCATTATGGGGGCGAAGTTCGGAACCGCCTCTTTCCTGTGGATCGTGCTGGGAAGTATCTTTGCCGGCTCGGTACACGATTACCTGTCCGGTATGTTGTCCCTGCGTCATAACGGCGAAAGCCTGCCTGAGATTATCGGCCGTTACTTAGGCGTGAACTTCAAGCAGTTTATGCGCGGTTTTACGGTGATCCTGATGGTGCTGGTCGGCTCCGTGTTCGTGGCCGGGCCTGCCGGGTTGTTGGCAAAGCTGACACCGGAGCATCTCGATGCCACTTTCTGGATCATCGTCGTGTTCCTCTATTATATCTTAGCGACCTTGTTGCCGGTCGATAAGATTATCGGGAAGATCTATCCTTTGTTTGCAGCCGCTTTGCTGTTTATGGCGATCGGTATTCTGATCATGTTGTTCGTCAATCATCCGCCGTTGCCTGAGATCACGGACGGGATGCCGAACACCTATCCCGGTCATCTGCCTATCTTCCCGATCATGTTCGTCAGTATTGCCTGCGGTGCTATTTCCGGTTTCCACGCGACGCAAAGCCCGTTGATGGCCCGTTGCATCAAGAATGAGAAGTACGGACGCCCCATCTTCTTCGGCTCCATGATTACGGAAGGCATCGTTGCGCTGATCTGGGCGGCTGCCGCTACCTATTTCTATCATAACAACGGTATGGGCGAAAACAATGCCGCCGTTGTCGTCGACAGCATTACGAAAGAATGGCTCGGTACGGTAGGCGGTATATTGGCCATCTTAGGTGTGATCGCCGCCCCGATCACCTCCGGCGATACGGCCTTCCGTTCGGCCCGCCTGATCGTGGCGGACTTCCTGCATCTCGAACAGCGCAGCATCTCCAAGCGGCTCATGATCTGCATCCCCTTGTTCTTGGTGGCTATCGCCCTTTTGCTCTACAGCCAGAAAGACAAGGACGGCTTCGATATGATCTGGCGCTATTTCGCCTGGAGCAACCAGACGCTCGCCGTGTTTACCTTATGGGCGTTGACCGTCTACCTGGTGATCTCGAAGAAGCCCTATGTCGTTACGCTGATCCCGGCCCTGTTCATGACAGCCGTCTGCTCGACATACATCTTTGTCGCTCCCGAAGGCTTAGGCATGGAAACCGGCATTTCACAGATTATCGGCATTGCCATAACGATCGTCGTTTTTGCATTCTTCCTGATTTGGAAAAAGAAGACCAGCAAGATATAATACAGCAGTACCGATCTTCTCCGGTCCCCAGGGATGGCTGATGCCCGCGCTTGCAACAGGCTCTCTTTTGCCGTCTGCTTCAGCAGACGGATGGATGATTGTTCCGGCTAAAGCCCACAGAAGAAGAGGCTTTGCCTCCAAACCCTTTAAACCGTCTGCTGAAGCAGACGGCAAAAGAGAGTCTGCGGCATGAGGCAAGGCTTGTTTTAGAGCTTACAGCCCTAAGATTCCGTCGATATAATCACAAATACGGAACGCTCCGGTAAACCATTATTTACCAGAAATCGAAAGAAAAATATCAGAACTGTAAACTGAGGCTTGGGGGTAATCCCTTATCTTTATCCACAGAAAACATATAAAAGGATAACCACCATGAAAAAACTGATCAGTTTAGTAAGCCTCTTTTGCCTGTCGGTACTTTTGCCTCCGTCTGTTATGGGTGAACCCATCGACCGGGAGGCTGTTGTCAAGCGGCATCGCGTGTGTACGACCGGGACACTCCTGAAAAGCCCGGCACAAGTAGGGAACGGGAAATTCGCCTTCGGGATGGATATAACCGGATTGCAGACCTTCGTCCCCTTCAACACCCTGTCCGACTGGAGTTGGCACAGTTTCCCCCTCCCCGAAGGGATGAAAGCCGAAGATTACCGTCCGGTCGTCGTCGAGACACACGGCAAAAAGATCGCCTACGAACTCCGCAACCCCGACCAGCCCGAACTGTCCGAATGGCTGACCAAGAACCCCCACCGCTATAACCTGGGCCGTATCGGTTTCCGCCTGCTGCGCGAAGACGGTACGGAAGCGAAGGAAATCGACCTGGGCAACGCCCGCCAGGAGATCGACCTGTGGACAGGCGTCGTCTACAGCCGTTTCGAACTGAACCGCAAGGTGGTGAAAGTCCGCACCGTCTGCCATCCCGATAAAGATATGATCGGAGTCAGCATCGAATCCGAACTGCTGAACGACGGCAATATGAGCATCTGCCTCGACTTCCCCTATCCCGACGGACGCTATTTCAAGCACTATATAGGACGCTACGACACGATCTCCGGCCATACCTCCACCTTCGAGAAGTTAGCCCCGAACTCGGTCCGTATCGCCCGCACGATGGACGACACGCACTACTGCGCCACCCTCGACTGGACCGGCCCCGCCACTTTCAGCCGCGAATCTGAAAAGGCGCATACCTTCCTCCTCCAGCCCCGGCATACCTCCACCTTCTCCTTTACCTGCTGCTTCTCTCCTGAACCGGTCGCCGATGTCACCGAGCCGGTCGCCTCTATCGAACGGAAGAGCGCCGCCGCTTGGGAGAAATACTGGCGTTCGGGAGCCGCCATCGACCTCTCCGGCAGCAAAGACCCCCGCTGGCTGGAACTGGAACGCCGCATCGTCCTCTCGCAATACCTGATGCGTGCGAACGAAAGCGGCCTGTTCCCGCCCCAGGAATCCGGCCTGGTGAACAACGGCTGGTACGGACGTTTCCACTTCGAGATGATCTGGTGGCACGGCGTGCACTACGGGCTGTGGAACCGGATGGAATGTTTCGACAACTACCTGAACGTCTATAAGGACTTTATGCCGCAAGCCCTCGAACGCGCCAAGAGCGAAGGCCGCATCGGTGCGCGCTGGCCGAAGTGCACCGGGAACTTCAACCGCGAATGGCCCGGCAGCGCCCATGCCTACCTGATCTGGCACGAACCCCACCCGGTCTACTTCGCCGAGATGCAATACCGCCGGAAACCCGCTCCCGAAACATTGGAGAAATGGAAAGACATCGTGCTGAACACGGCTGATTATATGGCGGATTACCTTTTCTACGACAAAAAGGCGAAACAATATGTCCTGGGCCCCCCTGTCGTCGTCGTTTCCGAGAATACAGACCCGTTGCAGACCATCAACCCGATTTTCGAGTTAGGCTATTTCCGCTACGGCCTGCGTACGGCGTTGGAGTGGGCGGAACGCCTGGGCCTGCCCGAAAAACGGACGAAGAAATGGAAGGAAGTGCTCTCGAAGATGGCGCCCCTTCCCGTTGCCGGCGGCGTCTACACCACCTACGAAGGCATCCCCGACATGTGGACGAAATATACCTACGAGCATCCGGCCCTGACCGGCGTCTACGGCATGCTGCCCGGTGACGGGGTAGACCTCGCGACCTTCAAGCGCACGTTGGAGAAAGTCAGCAAGGAATGGCAGTTCGACCGCATCTGGGGCTGGGACTTCCCGATGTTGGCAATGGCCGCCGCCCGGACGGGGCAGCCTGCGCTGGCTGTCGACATGCTGATGCACCCCTCCGCCGGATTCCAGTTCGACGAACACGGCCTGGCGACAGGCGGACCCTTCCCCTATTTCCCCTCCAACGGGGCCTTGCTGACGGCAGTCGCCATGATGTGCGGCGGTTGGGACGGCTCGGAGGGAGAGGCCCCCGGTTTTCCGAAAGACGGGAGCTGGACAGTCCGCTACGAAGGCTTCGTCCCGATTCAGTGACAATCCCTTTATTACCCTTTTTTATGCAAGCCGGCGAATGATTTTATTCGCCGGCTTTTTTTCTGTTTATATGTATATATAAACAGCTTGTAATTCATTGAATTATTTTCGAAAATAATCGGATAAAACAGACTAATGTATTAAATAAATGATTATATTTGTGAAGTGATAGAAACAAAGAAGACTAAAAAGTTATGAATGACAAAAAAATAGAGCTTATGCAGGTGAAAGGCGCAATGGGAGTTACCGAGTTCGCTCTCCTTTATTTCCCGGATTGTGCACCCGAAGTCGCTTACAAAAGAATGTGGGTATGGATTCATACGTCACGCGGTTTAAAGGAAAAACTGGCGGCTGCCGGATGGGTCAAATTCCAGAAGCTCTATACGCCGAAACAGGTCGCCTGCCTGGTCGACCATTTGGGAGAACCTTAAAACAATACAAACCGAAGATATTGAAAAAGCCATATTCTCCGCGTAGCAAGCACGAACGCAGGAAGGCCCTTTTGATACCTTTACCTAATAACAACGATATGATAAACATTGAAAATGTCGAAGGAACCTACTTCGACTCTGTTTTCCAGACGGAAAGCGCGCGTTTAATGACCTTGAACCAGTACATCGACGAGGTGAAGAGTGATAAACATGCAAACCGCATCGCCCGCCTTCGCGGCCTTCTCAAAGCCGGCAAAACGGAAGAGGCCGAGGCCTGCAAGAAGAAGTTGCCCCTCTATGTGGCAGGCGGCGTGATGGAAGGAGGCCGCAAACTCGAACATCTGGTGCGCTACAGCGGCTGCATCGTCATCGATATAGACGACTCGCCCATCCCGCCCGAAGAATTGCTCCGAAGAGCTTATGAACTCCCGTATGTGAAAGCCGGGCACTGCAGCCCCTCCGGCACAGGGGGCAAGCTCTTCATACTGGTCGACTGCGAATTGGAATACCATAAACCTGCCTTTGAGATCGTCCGTCGCCGCGTGGAAGCGGATATTCCGGGTGTAACGGTTGATGTCACCGGAAAAGACCCCAACCGCGCCTGCTTCTTCAGCAACGACCTCGGCGCGTTCTACAAGAAAGATGCGGAAGTGTTGCGCGTTCCCGTTTGCGATCCTTCCCTCCAGGCCCATGCCGCCTGGCCGGTACAGGCTGTTCCGGACCGGCATTCGCTGTCGAACTACATCGACAAGTTCGAACAAGACAATCCTTTCGTTCCCGGCTCGCGCCATTCCTATGTGGTGAAGTTGTCCTCCGTCTTGAACAACGCCGGCTTCCCGCAGGGCGAGGTGGCGTCCGAATGTGTCCGACGCTACTCCTGTCCCGACTTTGCAACCGCCGAAATAGAGAAGACCGTGGCAGACATTTATCGCCGTTACGGCTCCTCGCACGGGAGCAACCCTTATCGCCCGAAAGAGACGCCGGGGAATGGGAATGCTGTAAAAACTGTCGGATTTGCCCCCGCTTGTCCTGAAAGTGCACCTGCTACCGGGAAGGATGTCGAATCGGTTGATATTGAGATTGATAATACCCTTTTGCCCTACTTTGACGAGTCTGTTTACGAACAGCTTCCACCCCTGCTCGCGGACGTTTTGAAGCGTGCCGAAGACCGTACCGAGAAGGACGTCCTCCTTGTCTCCGCACTGACACTTTTGAGCAGCGTGATGCCGGGAGTCAAAGGTTCCCTCAAAGAACACACCTACAGTCCGGCTTTCTATACCATCGTATCGGGCAGTTCGGGAAGCGGCAAAGGCATCATGACGCCCCTGCAAAAGCTGGTCGATCCCTGGCAGGAATATGTGTTTGACAACTCGCGCCGTTATGTCGAGGAATATGAAACGCAAAAGGAAGAATACGAAAACTACCGCTTGTCCAAGCGAAACAACCGTTCCGCCCGCCCTTCCGGACCGCCTCCCGAAAAACCGGCTGTCGTGAAGCAAAAGAACCTGCGCGTGCCGGGCTGTGTCACCCAGGCCCGTCTCGTCGAACTGCTTCAGGACAACGCTCCCTACACCTCCTGTATGTTCGAGACGGAGATGGAAGCGATCGCCTACATGATATCGCAGGATTTCGGCAATTACGGGAATGTCCTCAATAAGGCGGCGCACCACGAGCCGATCGGCAGTTCGTCCAAGATGAACGGTTCGTTTCTGTCCAAGCATCCCGACCTTGCGATGCTGTGGAGCGGCACTCCCGCCATATTGCCCCGCCTGATCCCCTCGACCGAGAACGGCCTTTTCAGCCGTATGTTGATGTATAAGATTGCCGGAAGCGGCAAATACCGCCGGCTGACCTCGTCCGACGATACGCCTGTCGCCGCCGGATATATGGATGCTATCGGCCAGCGTGTGCTGGACGCCGGCGTCTTCCTGGACGGCTCGCCGACCTGGGTGAAGTTCAGCGAGGCACAGCGCAAACGGCTGGATCGCTTTCTCGAACGCGAATACTACAATGTCCGTTCTTTCGGCAACGAGGACCTCGAATCGACCGTCCTGCGTTACCGCCTGGCTATCTTCCGCATTGCGATGGTCCTGACCGGCCTGCGTAAGGGCGAGAGCGGCAATACCGAACGTACGTGGACAGTCCGGGATGATGACTTCAACGTCGCTTTCCATGTCGGGACTACCTGCCTGCAACATGCTTACGTGGTCGCTACTTCGCTCAAACGTTCCTCCGACGAAGTGCATTTCAAGTTCCCGCACTATCAGCGTAACTTGTTCGCTTCACAGCCGGAAACTTTCAAGCGTGCCGAAATCCTCGCCGAGGCTTCTGTCCGTGGAATCACCACGTCGAATGTCGATAAATTTCTTCGTAAAGCAGAGAAAAATGGCTTAATCGATTCATTAGGAAGAGGTTACTACCGAAAAACGAAGACCGGCAAGCAAGTGGAAGCCGTGTAGTGGAGCGGGGGCAATTTTGGTAGTTTTTGCAGCTTTTTCAGGCAAAATCCGGCAAAACTAAAAAAATGAACGAATAAGCATCGGATGAAAAACGAATAAGCACCCCTTTGAAAAGCAGTAGGCATCAAGGTTTTCCTTGAAAATCACCTATTTTTGAACCAAAACGGGCTTGATAAATTTTAAGACTTGGGGTTTTGAGAATAAATAGTTGGGAATCAGATGCTTGGGGGAATGGAAAATGACTAAAAAAAACGATCCTTTTTTTTAGTCATTTTTACGAGACAAAAATACGCATTCCTTTTTAAACCACAACTCTTTTCTGTAAAAAATTTCGTACCTCTATATCCTTTCTTATCAATCAGATAGCAATTTGAGTACGAAAAACCACCTTTCCGATACGAACTCCGAAGATAGGCAAAAAAAATGACTAAAAAAAAGGATCGTTTTTGCTATCAAAGTACAAATGTTAACACGTGTACATTATATATACGTGTACATATGATAGTAGGAAGGAACTAAGAACTGATATTTCAATTAACTGTATTATTAATATTAAAATTTAGATTATGAACAAGAGATTTTCTACTCTCGTTGCTGCGTTCGCAGCATTTGCTACTGTCTCTTATGCACAGATTGGTGACAAGTATGTGCATTTGAAGAACAGTTCAAGTTACCTGACTTGGGATAAGGCTTCTTTGGCAGACTCTGTGGCACTTGGTAGTCAAGGTTCTACTAAGGCGGATATGGATTCTGCTTTGTGGAAAGCCAATTTGATTCGTGTCAATATGCCGGGTAATGACTCTATTTACACATTGACGAACAAAGCTACTCAGAAACAGCTTTCTTTCTCTGCTAAATTGAATGGCGCAGATAAATTTGGTACGGCTATTGCTGCTGGTATTAGCGAATTCAAAATTAAACATGGTACGGGTGGTTATAGCATTATCGGTACAACTACTGATGGTAAGTTGGTAGAGATGACTACAACGTCTGGCTTATTGATGGTTGATGGTAAGACAGACAAAAGTGGTACAGCTGGTACAGCAGCAGTTTTCACAGTTGAAGCTGCTAAAGCTGATTATGATGTGACTAAAGCAGATCTTGCTCCGGTTCTCCCTTCATTCAAATTTGACTTTGCCGGTCGTGACGGTGGTCTTTTCACTGCTAATGAATTGATTCCGGTTCCTGTTGGTAACAAATTCCGCTTCCAGGTAGTTGGTCAGGAAAACAGTACAAAAGGAACTAAGGCTCCGCAGTATATCACTATTGATACTGTAATGGTTGGTACTGCTGCTTCTGTAAAAGCTGCTTCTTTCCAGTTGGATACAACTATCACTGCTGCATCTTCTGCTTACAAGGGCGCTTTGAACGAAGGTTTGCAGACATTTACTTTGAAAATGGACTTGGGTAACGATTCAATCGTTATGACAACTGATTCTATTGTTCGCTTCAATACTGCTGGTGAATTTGAAGTGGCAGATCATGGTGCTGGTACAGGTTTTACCTATCTGGTAGGTTACAAGAGCTTCGATGGTGGTGCTAAGTTGGTTGTTGACTCTATCCAGATCAATGCTCCGCTTATCACAATCTCTAAAGGTACTCCGGTTAAACTGGCTGGTGGAACAGGTGTTTACTCATTACAGTTGAAAGCTAAAGGCGGCAATACCAAAGCTGATTATAATGATAAGTATTTAACAGGAACAGCTGGTGTTTATGCCGAAGCTGCTTCTGCATATGTACCTTCTACTCAGTTCTATGTTGTAGAAAACGAAGATGGAACTTATTCGGCTCAGGCTCGTGATATTGCTTCCGCAACTGTTCCTTCTGGTGTTGCTGCCGTTGGAGGTGAAAGTTTGGCTATTGTTGATCCGGAG
Organism: Parabacteroides hominis; assembly: GCF_014287585.1. Taxonomy (GTDB): domain Bacteria; phylum Bacteroidota; class Bacteroidia; order Bacteroidales; family Tannerellaceae; genus Parabacteroides; species Parabacteroides hominis. The sequence goes on from NZ_JACOOJ010000012.1 coordinate 48,092, forward strand.
AAACCGTTTACAGACAAGCCTTTGTATGCAGTAGATGCAGCCAAGAGCATTTATACTACTGTAGGTGGTGATACTTTGGTATTCACAAAGTTGGATGTAGACATGGCTAACAAGTACATCGGTTACAAATATTATACTAAAGAAGAAATGGGTTACGGAGCTGTTAAGTTCAACCTGGCTTCTAAAGCTGCTGATGATATCTACTTGACTTTGGTTCAGGATTCTGTAATCGCTGGTGCTAAAGGTATTGACAATGCTATTGAACTGCGTTTGATGGAAGGTGCTGATTTAGGCACTACTGGTGACACTGTTTATTATGGTGCTCGTGCTTTAGGTGATACTTTGGTTCGTGTTGCTTATGCAATGGAAAAGGCTTACAATGCTGAAGGACAGTTTGCATATGAAAATACTGTAGTGAAATTGTCTGATCCGTCTAACGGTGGTCTTGCTGCTGCTAAGAAACGTTTCTTCTTTGTTGAAAATCCGGCTGGCGAGTCTTATAAGGTTATTGCTGCTGATGAAGCTGCTGTTACCTCTACTGGTACTGCTGTAAATCTTGTTAATGCAAACATGGTTACAATGAACATCTCTAATCTTACTGTAACTTATGCTGCTCCGACTGCAAGTGTTGAAACTTACTTCAATATCGAAGGTGCTGAAGCTCCTGTTTATGCTAAGATTGGATCAGGTCATTATAATGTAATCAATGGTAATGAAATGCTGACTGCTTCTGCAGGTATCGCTAAGCTGTTGCGCGTAGGTGACGAACTGAAAGCTGCTGCTGCTGATTCTGACTTCTCTCTGTTTGTTGACTCTGCTTATGTAAATCGTGGCGACGACAATACTGAATATGGTTACTACATCTACAAAGGTGCAGAAGTTAAGAACGACACGATCGTTGGTAACGTTTTGGCTGCTAAGGGTGACTTCGTTGCTGATAAAGCTGAAGGTGATAGTGCAATCTTCCGTTCTGTAACGGTTGTTGCTGATACTATTGCTTATGCAGGTGATCTTGATAAAGATGGCAAGCAGAAGACATATACAGTAAGAAATGGAAACAACACTTCTCTTGTTGGCTTCAAAGTTGTTGACGGTGAAGGTTACGAAATCGTAGCTCTGAATACAAACAAGAGCTTGGCTGTGGTTAACGGTACGGTTATTTTTGCTGACAATGTTGCTCCACAGATATTTACTTTGGACGCTGCTGAAGCTCCTACTGCAAACGAAGGCGTTGAAGTATCTGAAGTAACTGTTATCGCAGGCGAAGGCCAGGTAACGATCGCTGGTGCTGCCGGCAAGAAAGTTGTTGTAAGCAACATCTTAGGCCAGACAGTAGCCAACACAGTGATCACTTCCGACAATGCTGTAATCGCTGCTCCCCAGGGTGTAGTCGTAGTAGCTGTTGAAGGCGAAGAAGCTGTTAAAGCTATCGTTAAGTAATTGACGATACGGATAAATTGATAAAAGTATTTCAGTTTCCCCTCCCACGGGGGGGAGACTGAATGAAATAATAATCAAATAATTCTAAGATTCATCGTGCGCCCCGTAGAGATGCACGGCTGTGCCTCTCTACAATGGCAATTACCCCGCGAGGGCGAACAAGCGATGAATATTAATACTAAAGTAATGAAATTAAAAAAAGTTCATCTGCTCTCCCTCTGTGAAGACCGAAGCAGACAAAAAACAATCCCCTGTAGTCACTGATTGCAGGGGATTCGTTGTAAAAAGAAATAGGAAAGATAATTGACCTTTTGCCTTTTATTTACGATATATTTACCTATATTTGTCGTCGTAGTAATAACAGTTGCAACTAAAACAATTAATTATGGACAAATTTATCAATCCCTTCTCTGATTACGGCTGGAAAAAGATTTTCGGCAGTGAAGTAAGCAAAGATCTTATCATCAGTTTCCTCAATGAAGTAATCCAACAGGAAGTAATCGTCGACATCACGTTTCGCAATGTCGAGATGCTCGGTTTGAAACAAGACCAGCGCCGGGCTGTTTTCGACATCTTCTGCGAGAATGAAAAGGGGGAAGTCTTTATTGTCGAGATGCAGAAAAGCCGGCAGAAGTATTTCTCCGACAGGGTGTTGTACTACGCCTCGTTTGCAATCCAGCAACAATCCATGATCGTAAAGGAAAGGCTCGAAAAGGAGCCGGACGAAGTAGTCCGCAAACGCTGGAACTACCAGATCAGCAAGGTATATGTCGTGTGCATCCTTAACTACGTGATGGACCCGTCCCGTCCGGATAAATACCGCTGGGATGTCGTGCGCATGGACCGTGAGTTAAAGCTCCCCTTCAGCGAAACACTCAACGAAATCTATATCGAAATGCCGAAATTTGTATTACCTTTGTCGGAGTGCGACACGCTTTATAAGAAGTGGTTATATGTCTTAAACAACATCGAGATCATGGAACGATTACCGAAAGAACTGAACAATCAGATATTCCGCAAGCTGAAAAGCATCGTGGAGGTAGAGCGCATGACGCCCGACCAACGCCTGGAATACGAACTTAGCCTTTCCGTCGAACGTGACCTATCCGCCGCCCTCGACACCAGCTTCGAAGACGGAATGGAAAAAGGGATGGAAAAAGGAAAAGAAAAAGGAAAAGCCGAGGAACAACGCCTTATCGCTGCCAATTTAAAAAAGCAGGGGATCAATGTCGAAACGATTGCACAATGTACCGGTTTGTCGGTAAAAGAAGTTAGCGGGTTATAACCTGTTAATGCTCATCATTGGACCGGCCGGGTTGTTTAAACTAAAGGCAATCCGGCTTACAGCATATGATACTTCTTCAGCTCCTTCCTCAGCTCTAACGCTCTCCCGTCCGTGACCTTGTCCATCAACGCCCAGAAACGGTCGCTGTGGTTCATCTCTATGGTGTGGCAAAGTTCGTGGAGGAGGACGTAGTCGATCAGGGGCCAGGGCAGGAGCATCAGGGAGAGGGAAAGGTTGATGCTACGGCGTGTCGTGCAACTTCCCCAATGGCTTTTGCTGTTGAATATCTTTACACCTGTGCAGGTGAAACCGTGCTGGGAGGCGAGGTCGAGCAACCGCGAAGGCAATAGGCGGCGAGCCTCGTGCCGGAGAGCCTGTTCGAGGAAATCTTTCAGAAGTTTTTGTACACGTTCGTCGGTAAAGCCGGTCTGTGCGGGGCAGGCGATGTGCAGGATGCCGTTGTCTAATTTCATATAGAAGTTAGCCCGGTCGGTGCGGAAGATATGGAGGCGGAACGTTGCGGTCTGCATCTCCGTCTTGTCCGTCAGGAGCGGGCGGGCGGGATGTTTGGCAAGGGCTATGAGAAGTTTTTCCTTGTTTTCGCGGATGAAAGCCAGCATACGCGCTTCGTTGCCCCCCGGAGGCATGGTAGCCGTAATCGTCCCTTTGGAGATTTTCAGCGTATAGCGGGTAGCGCGGGGACTGGTGCGGAGGAGGATGGTTCCCAGCTCTTTGTCTTGTATCGTCTTTTCCATTTCGTTTGCAAAAGTAATATTTTATGGGCAAACAATATATGGTTGAAATTGATTATCTTTGCGCCCGGATAACGAAAATGAGTATAAACAATATAATAAATTAAGCAATCATGAGCAAGAAAGCCCTTTTAATGATTCTTGACGGCTGGGGTATCGGCGATCAAGGTAAAGACGATGTAATCTTTAACACTCCCACTCCTTATTGGGATAGCCTGCTGGCCACTTATCCTCATTCACAGTTACAGGCAAGCGGTGAAAACGTAGGGCTGCCTGACGGACAAATGGGTAACTCTGAAGTCGGACACCTCAATATCGGGGCCGGACGTATCGTTTACCAGGACTTGGTGAAGATCAACCGTGCCTGTGCCGACAACAGCATCATGAAGAACCCTGAAATCGTTTCTGCCTTCTCTTACGCCAAAGAACACGGCAAAAACATCCATTTCATGGGGTTGACCTCCAACGGTGGCGTACACAGTTCTTTCGACCACCTGTTCAAACTTTGCGATATCTCCAAGGAATACGGAATCGACAATACTTTCATCCACTGCTTCATGGACGGTCGCGACACAGACCCGAAAAGCGGTAAAGGGTTTATCGAACAACTGACGGCCCACTGTGCACAGTCTGCCGGAAAGATCGCATCCATCGTCGGTCGTTTCTATGCAATGGACCGCGACAAACGTTGGGAACGCGTGAAAGAAGCCTACGACCTGCTTGTTGAAGGCAAGGGAAAACAGGCTACCGACATGGTTCAGGCTATGCAGGAATCGTATGACGAAGGTGTGACCGACGAGTTTATCAAGCCGATCAACAACGCTACCGTAGACGGTACGATCAAAGAAGGCGATGTCGTGATCTTCTTCAACTACCGTAACGACCGTGCAAAAGAATTGACCGTCGTGCTGACCCAGCAGGATATGCCGGAACAGGGGATGCACACGATCCCCGGCCTGCAGTATTATTGCATGACTCCGTACGACGCTTCTTTCAAAGGCGTTCATATCCTGTTCGACAAGGAAAACGTCCAGAACACATTGGGAGAATACCTGGCTGAAAACGGGAAGACTCAGCTTCATATCGCCGAAACGGAAAAGTATGCTCACGTGACTTTCTTCTTCAACGGCGGCCGCGAAACTCCGTACGAAGCTGAAGAACGCATCCTGGTTCCGAGCCCGAAAGTCGCCACTTACGACCTGAAGCCGGAAATGAGCGCTTACGAAGTAAAAGATAAATTGGTTGAGGCTATCGATACGCAGAAGTTCGACTTCATCGTCGTGAACTATGCCAACGGCGACATGGTAGGCCACACCGGTATCTACGGCGCGATCGAAAAGGCGGTAACGGCTATCGACAACTGCGTGAAAGACACGGTTGAAGCAGCCAAGGCCAACGGTTATGAAGTAATCATCATCGCCGACCACGGCAATGCCGATCACGCGCTCAACGAAGACGGCACTCCCAACACGGCCCACTCCCTGAACCCTGTCCCTTTTGTATATGTAACAGAAAACAAAAATGCAAAAGTAGAAAACGGTGTCCTGGCCGACGTCGCTCCCTCTATCCTGCACATTTTAGGCATGGCGCAGCCGGCTGATATGACAGGACATGACTTGATTAGAAATTAAGAAGTAAGAATTTGAGAAATCAATCCCTTGCCGGGGGATTAATCCCCCGGCAAAAGAGAGAAAAGATACAATTTTTAATTTTCAATTTAAGAAGTGATTCAAATAGACAATACCCTGGTCAGCCTCGACGTTCTCGAACGACAGTTTTTATGCGATCTGTCCCATTGCAAAGGTGTTTGCTGTGTGGAAGGTGATTCCGGTGCACCCCTGCTGGAGGAAGAGGTGGGCGAACTGGAAAAGGCCCTTCCGGTTATCTGGAACGACCTGGCGCCGAAAGCCAGGGAGATCATCGAGAAACAAGGCGTTGCCTATGTTGATGAAGAGGGAGACTTGGTGACCTCTATCGTAAACGGCAAGGACTGCGTTTTTACTTGCTACGATGCGGACGGAACTTGCAAATGTGCGGTGGAGAAGGCTTATCGTGAAGGCAAACTGTCTTTCTATAAGCCTGTTTCCTGTCACCTTTATCCGGTCCGCGTGGAAAAATACGATACGTTCGAAGCGGTTAACTACAATCGCTGGAATATCTGCAAAGCCGCAGAGGTGTTAGGTAAGAAAGAAAAACTCCCGGTCTATAAGTTTCTGAAAGAACCGCTGATCCGCCGTTTCGGAAAGGAATGGTACGACGCGCTCGAAGAGATTGCCGGAGAGTGGGAGAAACAGAAGAGCGAAGAGTAATCTAAGGCTAATATAAAAGAGCCAGGTACGCGGATCCGTCCATCCGCGTACCTGGCTCTTCGTATGTCTTTATATACCGTTTCAACTATTGCGTATCAAGTCGGCCGATTTGCCTTCCTCGTTCAGATAGGTCTCGATATGACGCTTCTTTTTGTCTTCGAGGATCTCGTCGATGGCGATCAGGATGCCGGTCTCTTCCACCTCTCCAAACTCATGGTTGATAGCCGTGCCGAATACGCGCATCTTAGGGGAGAGGCTCATATAAGCATTGACCAACGGCGGCACATTGATGCCGAACTTGCGGACCTCCTGGTTCAACACCTTATAATTGTCCTTGAAGTTGTCATACTTGAAAAGCTCCTGCATCTTTTCCAGGTCCGTGCCTGTTTCCAAAGGATAGACAGGAGTGATCAGTTTCTCCGGGTCGGGGAAGTGCATGTTCAGGAAATACAGGATCATGTTGCGGGCTTCGGAGTTGTAGGTGTTGTACATCGTCACCTTCCCGAAATAATACTGCAAGCTGGGGTCCACCACTGAAAGAGCCCCCAAGCCGTCCCAAAGATTGTCCAACACGAACAACCCCTTTGCGCTGCCGCAGCGGGTCGACTGGTATTCCAACGTCACGAACGAACGGCCCAACTCGACCGTGTACGGCAAATATTCTTTATTGAACGTATCGGAGAAATTAAACAGGTGGGAAGTCGCTAAAACAGGCTTGCCGGCTTCGTCGAATTTTACATCCGAACCGCAGAGGAAGCGGTAACCGCCTAAAATCTGTTCGTCTTCAGGGCTCCACACGATAAGTTGGCGGTAAGCATCGTCCATCGTATCGTATTCGTCGATATCGACCGGAAAGCCGGTCCCGCCTCCGTAGTACCGGAAAGCGGTTTCCCTGAGTCGCCCGATCTCCTGCATCACGTTGGGAGAGTCGTGGGCTGTGACAATGTATATCTCATTGTTGGATTTGTTGGTTCTCCGCAGCTTCTTGTCCCCGGTCAGTTCAGCTTTCAGGAGAGCACGGTCAATCGGTTTGATAATGTCTTGCATATAGTAAAATCAATTATTTCTTTAGATTATAGACGACTTCCTTCATCCACTCTGCCCACTCTGCCGGTTTACGGCTGTCCGTGAAGGTTTGCCAGGGAATCGGCTTCCCGAAATGGATACGGAATGTCTTGTGTTTACTTTTAAACATCTCGTCGGGCAGGTAGATCATTTCGTAATTCATCTTTATGCCCAATGCTTTCCGCAGGTTGGCGAGACGGTAGAAAAAGTTAGAGTTGCGCCCTTCGAAAAACACCGGTACGACGTCCCGCCGGTATTCCACGGCCTTTTGGATAAACGACTTCTTCCATTCGGTGTCCTGTATCTTCCCGTTTTGCTTGCGCGAGCATAAGCCGGCGGGGAAAGTGATGATCTGGTTGTCCGAAGCATAAGCCTTTTCGATCAGCTCGGCGTTCTTTTTTCCCTGTGTCCCGTGTTTGTTGATGGGGACGAAGATCGACCTCAGGTTGGACAGGTAGAGCAGCAGGTCATTCACTAAGTAGCGGATCTTCCCGTCGAAACGCCCGCCGATAACGGCCGACAGGCAAATACCGTCCAACCCGCCTAACGGATGGTTGGAGGCGAATATGTACCGCCCTTCGGCAGGAATATTCTCTTCATTTACCAATTCCAGGTTCAAGTCAAAATATCCGATCAACTCCTGCATGAACGCTACCCCGTCTTTATCGTGATACCGGCGGAGGATGTCGTTCAGCTCATCCTGATGAACAGTACGGATCAGATAGCGGACCACAAAGCCGGGAATCTTACGGGCAGCCGAAGGCGCCTTTTGCTGTAATACCTGTTTGATGTCTATCTGTGTAATACCTTCTTGTGTCATTTCACGTAACTCTTACGGGAGGCAAAGATAGGGTTAATAATTAAAAGTCAATGCTTTCGGGAAAAGTTTTTAAGTGTTGGCTACAACAATTCACGTTGCATTTCTGTTCTTATTAGTTAGTACGGTACGTGCAGGGCCTGATGATACACTCGTGAAGAGGTGTAAAGCATTAGTTTAAAAATAGATAGAAAGAGATTTGCAACCTCTTAGTAATATATTTTTAACACTTAAGGCGTTCTGTTTTTACCTTTTTTGTGTAAATATTAAATTAAAAGACGCGTTATTTGTGGCATTAAAACGAGAGATTTATTGATATGAGGAAGTCTACGATTTGGTTGCTTGCGGTGGTGATGGCTTTTGCCTTTGCCGGTTTACTCTTTTTGCAGGTAAAATATGTAAGCATCATACTCAAGAAAAGTAGCGAGCAGTTCAATGAAACTGTCAAACGATCGATGCACCAAGTCTCGAAAAACCTGGAGCTTGACGAAACGGCCCGGTATCTGGAAGAAGATCTCAGCCGTGACGAGGCCAACAATTACCTATACCAGAACGAACAGAGCAACCTCGGCGCTGGAATCATCACCGAGAAAAAATATAAGATGCAGTTCACCAATGCCGACGGGACCGTAGAACATATCGAGTTCCATAGCGACATCCGGACACGAAAGCTCGAACCGCTCTCTTCGCTGGGCAGCAATAAAGCGCCTAACAGCATCGTCAGTACATCAAAGGATTTGCAGCAAACGTTGAAACGCCGCTACCAGTATCAGAGCGGGTTGTTTAACGAAGTGATCTTGAATATCTTGCATACGGCAAACCTGAAGCCGATCGAAGAAAGGATAGATTTTAAAAAGCTGAATAATTACTTAAAATCAGAATTTATTAACAACGGATTGAACCTGCCGTTCATCTTCGCTGTTATTAACAAAGATGGGAAAATAGTGTATCAGAACGGAGAGATTCCTCCTGTGTCGGACGTGATTCAGCAGGTGTTATTTCCCAACGATCCTCCTTCGAAACAGAATTACCTGAAAGTGTATTTCCCGACGAAGGGTGATTATATTTCAAGTTCTGTAACATTTATCGTACCGTCGATCATCTTCTCGCTGATACTTTTGGTAACGTTTATCTTTACCATTTATATCGTATTCCGTCAGAAGAGACTTTCGGAAATGAAGAATGATTTTATCAACAATATGACGCACGAACTGAAGACACCGGTTTCGACCATCTCGCTTGCCGCGCAGATGTTGAAGGATTCGGACATCACGAAGAGCCCCGACGTGTTCAAGCATATATCGGGCGTGATCAACGACGAGACGAAGCGATTGGGCTTCCTGGTGGAAAAGGTTCTGCAAATGTCGCTGTTTGAACGTCAGAAAGCAGCCCTCAAGCTGAAGGAGGTGGATGCGAACGATTTGCTGGCAAGCGTTGCCAATACATTCGCCCTGAAGGTCGAGAAGTATGACGGCACGATCGACATCGACTTGCAGGCGGAAGACTCGGACATATACGTGGACGAGATGCACATCACGAACGTACTGTTCAACCTGCTGGACAACGCCGTGAAGTATCGCCGCCTCGAAGTACCGCTGACGCTGATGTGCCGCACCTGGAACGAGAACGGCAAGTTGTTGATATCGATCGAGGACAACGGTATCGGGATCAAGAAAGAATACCTCAAGAAAGTATTCGACCGCTTCTTCCGCGTACCGACAGGAAACGTACACGACGTGAAAGGGTTCGGGCTCGGACTTGCTTACGTCCGTAAAATAGTAGAGGACCATAAAGGTACGATCCGTGCCGAAAGTGGTTCCGGAAATGTAGGAACAAAATTTATTATTACTTTACCTCTTATAAAAAGTTAGTTATGGAAGAAAAACTAAAAATCTTCTTTTGCGAAGACGACGAGAACCTGGGTATGCTATTAAGAGAATACTTGCAGGCAAAAGGTTATGTGACTGACCTCTTCTCCGATGGAGAAGCCGGTTACAAAGGTTTCACCAAAGGCAAATATGACCTTTGCGTACTTGACGTGATGATGCCGAAAAAAGACGGCTTCACTCTGGCTCAGGAAATCCGTTCTATCAACCCTGATATCCCTGTTATCTTCCTTACGGCCAAGACTATGAAGGAAGATATCCTGGAAGGTTTCAAAATCGGTGCGGATGATTATCTGACGAAACCTTTCAGCATGGAAGAACTCTTGCTCCGTATCGAAGCGATCCTTCGCCGCGTGAAAGGCAAGAAGATGAAAGATATTCCTTTCTACAAGTTAGGAAACTTCTTGTTCGACACCCAGAAACAAACACTGGCTATCGGCGACAAGGTTACGAAGCTGACAACTAAGGAATGCGAACTTCTGAGTCTCCTTTGCGCACATGCAAATGAAATCTTGGAACGTAATTATGCGCTGAAGACAATCTGGGTAGACGATAACTACTTCAATGCCCGCAGCATGGACGTATATATCACGAAACTTCGTAAACTGTTGAAGGACGATCCGGGAATCGAAATCATCAACATTCACGGTAAGGGCTACAAGCTGATCACTCCTTCCGGAGAAGAAGCTGCCCGTGAAGAAGGCATCCAGGTTCTTTAATCAGAGTTTACCGGACGCAAACAACGCGGACGAGCGCAGAGTAACGCAGATGTTATTATCTATAAAGGGTAAGTCTGCGTTAGTCTGCGCTTTTTATATGGGGGAATGGTGACGGAAGCCCGTCTCCCTCGTTGGTTTCTTTGTGTTTCCCGCCTGTGAAACTTTTGTTTCATGCCGATGAAACTTTATTTTCTTGCTGGTGAAACTTTATTTTCACGCAGGGGAAACTATCGGGGCATGCGGGGAACTCTGGGAATTTGCTTATATTTGTGTGTAATTAAATAAAGATATGATGAACGACAGACCGCTTATTCTGATTACAAATGATGATGGCGTTGAAGCCAAAGGAATAAAAGAGCTCACCGAGTGCCTCAGGGATCTGGGGGATATTGTGGTTTTTGCTCCCGACGGGCCCCGTTCGGGAATGGCAAGCGCAATCACTTCGCTCGTACCGATTAAATATACATTGGTAAAGAAAGAAAAAGGACTGACGGTTTATAGCTGTACCGGGACTCCGGTCGATTGTGTGAAACTGGCTATCAACGAGGTGTTGGGGCGCAAGCCCGACCTGCTGGCCTCCGGGATCAATCATGGCGGCAACCATGCCATCTGCATCCAGTATTCCGGTACGATGGGTGCGGCTGCCGAAGGATGCGTGTTCGATGTTCCCTCGATGGGCGTGTCGCTTTTGGACCACCATGCGGATGCCGACTTTACCGAGAGCTGCCGCTTAGGGCGCATGCTTGCACGGCGGATCATAAAAGAAGGGTTGCCGCATGGCACTTATCTGAATCTGAACGTCCCCAATGTCCCGAACGTAAAAGGGATGAAGGTATGCCGGCAGGCGGACGGGCGCTGGACCAATGAATTCAAACGGTCGGAAAACGCAACGGGCGAACCTGTGTTCTGGCTTGCCGGCGCATTCGAGAATGCCAAGCCGATCCATGCCGACAACGACACATTGGCGCTCGACAGCGGCTACGCTTCGCTTGTCCCTTGCAAGATAGACGTGACGGACTATGATTTTTTAGCAACGCTAAAAAATCAGTTGAAAGTTGAGAGTTGAAAGTTGGAAAAGCCGACAATGCTGATACTCTTTTAACTCTCAACTTTCAACTTTCAACTCTCAACTGAAAAAATATGAAATATTTTTTAATAGCGGGCGAAGCCTCCGGTGATCTGCATGCCTCCAACCTGATGGCAGCACTGAAGGAGCAGGATGCGGAAGCGGACTTTCGTTTCCTGGGCGGCGATCTTATGCAGGCAGTCGGAGGGACGCTGGTGAAACATTACAGGGATATGGCTTTCATGGGCTTTATCCCCGTACTGCTCAATCTCCGTACGATCCTGGACAACATGAAAGCCTGCCAGGAGGAAATCCGGCGGTACAGGCCCGATGTGGTGATCCTGATCGATTATCCGGGGTTCAATTTGAAGATAGCCAAATATGTAAAGACGCAGTTGGGGCTGCCTGTCTACTATTATATCTCTCCTAAGATATGGGCTTGGAAGCAGTACCGTATCAAGGATTTCCGCCGCTATGTGGACCGGATGTTCTGCATCCTGCCTTTCGAAGTGGAGTTTTTCCGTAACCTCGACTATCCGGTGGACTATGTGGGCAATCCTTCGGTAGATTCGGTTGCCTGCTATATGGAGAAACAGGCGGCCGCACCGGACACTTTCCGCGAGGACGAGCAACTGGACGAACGCCCCGTACTGGCGTTGTTGGCAGGTAGCCGCCGCCAGGAGATCAAAGACAACCTTCCGACCATGCTAAGGGTGGCAGCCGCCTATCCGGGCCACCAACCCGTAATTGCCGGTGCTCCCGGCCTGGAACCTGAATATTACAGGCAATATATCGGCGATACGGATGTCAAGATCGTGTTCGGCAAAACCTATCCTCTCCTCAGCCATAGTGATGCGGCGCTGGTCACATCGGGGACGGCTACGCTCGAAACATCGCTTTTCCGTGTGCCGCAAGTCGTCTGCTATTATGTTGCGGCCGGTCGGCTGGCAAGTTTTATTTTCCGCCATTTCTTCCATACGAAATACATTTCGCTGGTCAACCTGATAGCCGGACGCGAAGTGGTGCAGGAGTTGTTCGGAGCCCGGTTTTCATACGGCCAGATACACGACGAGTTGGGACGTGTCCTGAACGATCCGGCCTGTCGCAACCGCATGCTCGACGGCTACGACGAGATTATCCGCCTGCTCGGAAAACCTGGCGCTTCCCGCCGTACAGCGGAGCTTATCTATCAATCACTGAAGCATTAACATCTTTTATCAGCCTTCTTTGCAGCATTTACAGCGTGTTTATCATCTTCCTTTTTAGAAAGAAAAAATAAACAAATTAGATACATGTTATGAAGACGTTGAAAAGTTTTATGCTATTGGTTGGAATCTTGTTAGGTTCTACAGCTTTTTATTCTTGTTTGGATGATAACGATGCTTATAGCGAGTTTTGGAGAGATAGTATCCAAGCGATTGTGACGGTAAAGCCATTGAGCAATAATTCCTACTACATGCAGCTCGACGATAGTACGACGCTGTTTCCGACAAACTCATATACGCCTGAGAATTTGAAAGAAATCCGCGCGTTCGTTATATATAAGAATGACGAGAAGAAGACCGAGGGCTATGATCAGTCTGTTCAATTGCTGAGAATGGACACCCTTCTGACAAAACAGATTGCCCCTGATCTGGGAGCGGAGAACGATTCCTACTACGGAACGGACATGTTGGCCTTGAATGGCGGTAGCATTTGGTCTAAGACCGGTGTGTGGATCGAGGACGGATATATCACGTTCGACTTCTATATCCAAAGAGGCTACAACGACAATGTCAAGCATTTCCTAAACTTGGTACAGGCAAACAGTGCCGATCCGTATGAACTGGAGTTCCGCCATAATGCCTATGGCGATATCGACTCGTCTATCAGACCTTCAGCCGGCCTGGTTTCCTTCAAACTGGATAAGTTGCCGAGCACGGAAGGCAAGACGGTGAAGTTGAAGATCAAATATAAATCTTTCGTTTCAAACGACTACAACACTGTCGAGTTGGACTATAAATCAAAAGATACGGTAGATACAGAAGAATAATAACCTTCCCACATAACTTTTATTTTTATCATTTAGTTCAGGGAGAAAGGCATCGGGATGATGCCTTTCTTTTTTATATGCCTTTGTTTCTTTTTTTATCGGAAAGATGCAACGTTTCTCAGGTCACCCTCGTTTATATATATGAAAATGGAAGAAACAAATACACATCTGATCGAGGGGTGTCGGCGTGGTAACCGGACCGCGCAGCTCGCCCTTTACAAGCAATTCGCGAGGCAGTTGTATGTCGCCTGCCTGCGTATTGTCGGTAACGCGTCAGAGGCGGAGGAAGCGATGCAGGATTCTTTCCTGAAAATATTCACTCGCCTCGGCCAGTATCAGGATGGACAATGTTTCGAAGCATGGATGCACCGCATAGCCATCCATACAGCCATTGATTACGTGCGCCGGCAGACGCCCGACTGGGAAGAACTCCCGGATAACTACACCGAACCCGGCGACGACGGGTCGGACGAAGAGGAAATCCGCTATTCGGTCGCCCAGGTGAAGGAGGCCTGCAAGAAACTGCCGGCCGGCTATCGCGTGATCCTCTCGCTCTACCTCTTTGAGGGATATGATATGGAAGAGATTGCCTCCATCCTGAAGATCCGGCCGCCGAGCGTGCGCAGCCAGTATCTAAGGGCAAAGCGCAAATTGTTGGATATAATAGCTGCAAATAAAGAAAATGGATAAACTGAAAAATTTCATAGACACGAACCGGGAAGCATTTGAAGACGACCTGTTACCTGAAGGCCACTTCGAACGCTTCGAGCAGAAGCTGGCTGCTCCGCGCAAAAGCTGGGCTACGTTATATAGCCTTTGCGCTTTTGCCGCGGCAGCTTGCATCGCCCTGCTGTTCCTCTTCAAACTGCCGGGTGGAACACCTTTGCATACGCAGCCCGGACAGGTGGCCACAGGTCAGCATACCTGCGAGGTGAAGGAGGAGATAGAGGAACTTCGTCTCTACTACAATATGCAGATGAGCGACATCATCTCCCAGATGCAGGCGATGTACAAACAGCAACGGACTCCTGGGACGGAGGAACTCTTGAAAGAGACAAAACGGGTCCTGACAGACAATTATATGTTCGAGGAAACGGTCCTTCCGACTCTGCCTTGCTCCAATGCCGGCCTTTATGCCATGAACCTGCATTACAGCACCAGCCTGGAAAGTCTCAACATCATGTTGAAGCAGATGGAGAATATGAAGACAACAAATAAAAAATAAGATAATCAACAAACAAGCAAATGAAAGCAACTCATCAACATTCAGCGACCGGCAAGGAGTCCTTATTGCGACCTTGCCTGCTTATGCTCCTGGTTTTGTTTTGCAGCGTACCCGGTTGGGGCAGCAAACAGGAAAGCATCAAGAAAAAGGAAATCAACAAAAGTTTCAATGTCGGTAAAAGCGACATCTTGCAAGTGGACAACCGTTACGGAAACATTACGGTCACGCACTGGAGCAAGAACGAAGTCTCCATCCGTGTCGTAATCGAGGCGAAAGCCCGCAACGAGGAAAGGGCGCAGGCGACCCTCGACCGTGTCAGCATCCGGATGGAAAAGATGGGCAATACGGTTTCAGCCGTCACCAGCCTGAGGTCGCAAAACGGGAAAGGCGGCTCCAACGAATCCTTTACCATCAACTACTATGTCAATATGCCGTCTGAACTGACCTGCGACCTGACACAGAAGTACGGTAATATCATCATGCCGGAAAACAATAAGGGGAAATGCGACCTGCATGTCAAATACGGCAATCTCAATGGCGGGAATTTCACGGGGCCTCTTAACATAGACGTGCAATATGGCAATCTGGATATCACCGATGTCGACAACGCGACTTTGGACCTGGCCTATTGCGGCAAATCCTCTATCCGCAACGGTTCACAACTGAATGTCGACAGCAGATACTCCAACCTCAATCTCGGAAATGTCCGGAAGATGAATGTCGAAGCCAAATACGGTGACATCCATATCGACAGGCTGGACAACGGCTATATGGAACTCAAATACGGGAATTGCAAGATAGACGAGTTGAAACAAGGCATCAACGTTGATGAACTGAGCTACAGCACGCTTACCATCAAAGACCTCGCCAGTAACTTCGACAAGATCAATGTGGATGCCCGCTACGGTAACCTGAATATTTATATTGATGTGAACGCCTCCTTCCGGGTTGTTGCCAACAATATGAAATATGGCAATTGCAAGATTCAAGGCGGATTCAATATCCAACGTCGTAACCAGGACGAAAACTCGGTCGGTTTCGATAGCCGCGACGACCAAAGGAACAAAAACAACTACTCCCTCGATGTCAACAACGGCAAAAACGGCCGTATCAATTTCGAAGGAAACAGTTATAGCAACATAAAGGTGATTGCAAAATAGATTTACAAGAGTAAAAACCCGTGTAATCCGTGCCTGAAAAAGAATAAGGGAGATGCTTTAACACATCTCCCTTATATAGTTAATTAAAGTATTGACCGATGATTATTAGTCGAGTTCTTTAATAGTGATGTTACGATACCAAACGTCGTCGCCGTGGTCCTGGAAACCGATGAAACCTTCTTTGTTTTCACCACCGCAGTTCAGCAACAGTTCGTAAGCCAACGGCCATTTGTCTTTGCTGAATTTGCTGTTATCCAGCATTTCCTTCCACTGTTGTGTCCACAAATGATATTCAACAACCGGTTCGTCGTTCTGATAGTGAACGACAGTACCTTTGTAGCACATGATCTTACCCTTGTTCCATTCGCCGAACGGTTTAGAGTTCTGCGGTTTAGCCGGGATCATGTCATACAGGGAAGCAGACTGGCGATTACCGTCTTTACCCAACTTGGCATCCGGATGGTTTGCGTTGTCGAGTACCTGATATTCAGGAGCAGAGATGTAAGATTTCTGGCCTTCTACTTCCTGGATCATATACAAAACACCAGAGTTAGCCCCTTTAGCAACTTTCCATTCAAATTCAAATTCGTAGTTTTTGAACTTGTGAGCGAAAACCAAGTCGCCACCATCTTTAGCACCAGCTTCACCTGCACCGGACCCTTTGATATGGATCGTACCGTCTACCACTTCCCAGGCAGCAGGTACATCCGTACGGTCGTAACCTCTCCAACCATTGAAAGACTTACCGTCGAACAAAGTGACTTTGCCATCGGCATCTTTCGGGAAAGTAGACAGGTCAACAGTAGGCAGATCGTTCATGAGTGTGTATTCAGGAACGGCAGCTTCTGTTTTTGCCTCTTCTTCAGCAGCAGCTTCTGTTTTCTTACCACCGCCGCAAGATGTAAAATAACACATCATAATTGCGGCACTTGCTAATAATACTGACTTTTTCATTCTATTTATTTGTTTAAAACTAATTATCTCGGCATATCAGGCAAGTTCCAACCTTGACGATAGTTATGCTTGATCAGTTCGTTTGCAAACTGTTTTGCATTTACCGGATCTGTCCAGTCTTTGTTGAATGACGGGTGTCCATCTTTGATTGTGAAGCCGTCCTTGATACAGATCTTCAGTTCTTCATTGTCCTTGATATTGGTGAACTGCATGTTCTGGCCGTCCCATTCCAGCGTCTTGTTCAGAGCCTGCAAGCGAACTGCCAATACGCCCATCACAACCATTTCGTTGAACGGACCGGCTTCCAAGAAGTTGGACTTTGTCTGAACACGGCTTCCTGTGCTTTCTTTACATGCGCGGATCCAGTCTTGTTCGTGACCGCCACTCATAGCCTTGTCAATTCGACGGCAAACTTTAGGAGCGTTAGGCACGCGACCTGACAACAAGAACGGTTCCTGTCCGTAACAACCACAAACCAACGTGTCTTTTGTACCGTGGAAGATAGTCAGACCACCGCCGGGACCCATCAGTTGTTTGCCTTCGGGGAATCCTTCCGGACGATTCGGCATCATACCGCCATCATACCAATGCACTTCTACTTCCGGCATAGCCAGCTTCGGCATGTTTTCACGAGCCGGGAAGATGAATTTCACATGCTGAGCGTTAGGAGCGCAATCGCGAAGCAACAATGTAGAAGAAGCTTCCACTCTTGTCGGATAACCTAACTTCAGAGCCTTGAACGGAGTGTGCATGATGTGGCAAGCCATATCGCCCAGAGCACCTGTACCGTAAGCCCACCATCCGCGCCAGTTCCATGGATGATAAACGTGATTGTACGGTTTTACTTCTGCCGGACCGGAGAACAAATCCCAGTTCAATGTAGAAGGAATCTTATCTGCTTTTTCGGGAGTGTTCAGACCCTGCGGCCAGATAGGACGGTCTGTTGCACATTCTACTTTTGTGATATCGCCGATTTCGCCGTTCCAGATCCATTCGCAGACCAGGTCTGTACCTTCGGCGGAAGAACCCTGGTTACCCATCTGTGTGGCAACGCCTGTGGATGCAGCCAATTTCGTCAGCAAACGGGATTCGTAAACCGAGTGAGTCAATGGCTTCTGGGTATATACGTGTTTGCCCATTGTCATGGCATCGGCAGTGATCATAGCGTGGGTATGGTCGGCTGTAGCGATCAGCACAGCATCGATGGATTTGCCCATTTCGTCATACATCTTGCGGTAATCCCAATATTTTTTAGCATTCGGATGACGATCGAATACCTTTTTGGAATATTTCCAGTCCACATCGCAAAGCGCTACGATGTTTTCTGTATTTTCCATGTTCTTAAGGTTGGCATTACCCATACCACCGATACCGACAGCAGCAATGTTCAACTTATCGGATGGGGCTACATATCCGTGAGATTTTCCCAGGATGGAGCCCGGAACGATAGAGAAGGCAGCAGCTGCGGCAGCTCCTCTTTGAAGAAATGATCTTCTTGAAATGTTCGACATAGTAATAATTTTTTATAGATTAGCACTTAATTATAATATTCGATGTGATTTCTCGTCTTATAAAAACACAAACTGACGCAAATATAACCAATGCGAAAGTAACAACAAGTCTTCCTTTCGGCTTTCTTCTTTAAAATAGTTTTTTTTAACAGAGGTTATAGATAAAGTCTATTTTTTCATAAATAATATCTATGCTTTTAGGGGAAAACATTTTAACGCTTTTCCTATTTTTGTAAAGAAAGAGAACTTATTCATCCAATCTCTTGTTATTAAAGTACGATACCGATATGAAAAGGGAGCCTATTTACATACGGATATACCATTTTTATCTGGAAGGATTTCGAGGAATGAAGCTGGGTAAAACGCTGTGGCTAATCATATTGGTCAAGCTCTTCATCATGTTTTTTATCTTAAAACTGTTTTTCTTTCCTAATTATTTAGGACGGTTTGATGGAGATTCCGCGAAGGGAGAACACGTTTCGGGTGAATTGATCAACAGGGCAATTACTCCTTAAATTATATAATCATGATCGCAAGCATTGACACTTCTTTGATTGACTGGTCAAGAGCGCAATTCGCTCTCACTGCCATGTATCACTGGCTGTTCGTCCCCCTCACATTGGGGCTCGGCGTTATACAGGCCATCATGGAGACCATCTATTACAAAACAGGTAATGAATTCTGGAAAAAGACGACGCAGTTCTGGATGAAACTGTTTGGTATTAATTTCGCTATCGGTGTTGCCACCGGGCTGATCCTCGAATTCGAATTCGGGACGAACTGGTCTAACTACAGTTGGTTTGTAGGAGACATCTTCGGGGCTCCTCTCGCTATCGAAGGAATCTTAGCTTTCTTTATGGAAGCGACTTTTATAGCCGTGATGTTTTTCGGCTGGGATAAGGTCAGCAAACGCTTCCACCTCGCTTCCACCTGGCTGACGATCATAGGGGCGACTCTTTCTGCGCTCTGGATTCTGATTGCCAACGCCTGGATGCAATATCCGGTAGGGATGCGGTTTAATCCGGATACCGTACGAAACGAGATGTTCGATTTCTGGGCGGTGGCCTTATCGCCTGTCGCCATCAACAAATTCTTCCATACCGTTCTTTCCGGATGGATCGTGGGAGCCGTCTTTGTGATCGGTATCAGCAGTTGGTATCTGTTGAAAAAGCGGGAGACGAAGTTCTCGCTCGAAAGCATCAAGGTCGGTGCGGTTTTCGGGCTTGTCGCTTCTATACTCATTGTATGGACGGGTGACGGTTCCGCCTACCAGGTAGCCCAGAAACAGCCGATGAAGTTGGCCGCTATGGAAGGCTTGTACGAAGGGGGTAACGGCACGGGGCTGGTTGCCATCGGGCTGCTGAATCCCGAAAAGACAAGCTATACCGATAATGTAAATCCTTTCATCTTCGATATAAAGATTCCGAAACTGCTGTCCTTCCTTGCCGAGCGCGATGTGGACGCTTATGTTCCGGGTATCGTCAACCTGATAGAGGGCGGTTATACGACCAACCAGGGGACGGTCGCCCTTTCTGCCGCCGAGAAGATTGAAAAGGGGCAGATTGCCATCCAGGCTCTTGCCGATTATCGCAAGGCGGTCGAGGACAAAGACCAGGTGGCCGCGGGGCAAGCCCGTGCCTTGTTGGACGAAAACTTCGCTTATTTCGGCTACGGGTATATCAAAGATCCTGCCGACCTGATTCCTCACGTCGGCCTCACTTTCTATTCATTCCGCATCATGGTGATCCTGGGCGGATATTTTATCTTGCTATTCATTGTTGCTTTGATCTGGAGCAAAAAGAACAAATTTGCCGATGCCCGCTGGTTGCAATGGGCGAGCCTGTGGACTATTCCTCTGGCCTACATCGCCGGACAGGCGGGTTGGATCGTGGCTGAAGTGGGACGTCAGCCTTGGGCTATCCAGGATATCCTGCCGACGGGTGCATCCGTGTCCAAGCTGGCTACTTCGTCGGTACAGACAACGTTCTTCCTCTTCCTGTTGCTCTTTACCGTCCTGCTTATCGCGGAGATCGGTATTATGGTGAAGGCGATCAAGAAAGGACCTTCGGTGAATTAAGAATTATGAATTAAGAATTAAGAAATGAGTGTTATGGATAGTACATATATATTGTTACAGCATTACTGGTGGTTCCTCGTTTCCCTGTTAGGAGCACTATTGGTTTTCCTGCTTTTCGTACAAGGCGGACAGTCCTTGCTTTTCACGATCGGCAAAACCGAATTGCAACAAAAGATGTTGCTGAACTCGACCGGGCGTAAATGGGAGTTTACCTTTACGACCCTGGTTACTTTCGGAGGTGCGTTTTTCGCCTCTTTCCCCTTGTTCTATTCGACCAGCTTCGGCGGAGCCTACTGGGTGTGGATGCTGATATTAGCTTGTTTTGTTCTACAGGCCGTATCGTATGAATACCAGTCGAAGAAAGGAAACCTGCTGGGTAAAAAGACGTATCAGGTCTTCCTGCTGCTGAACGGAATCTTGGGTCCGATCCTGTTGGGTACGGCTGTCGGTACGTTCTTTAGCGGAGCCGAGTTTGTCGTCAACAAAGGACAGTTGACCGATGTCGCAATGCCGGTGATCTCCACCTGGGCGAACCCCTGGCATGGGCTTGAAGCCGCTTTCGTGTTCTGGAACGTATGTCTCGGATTGGCGGTGTTCTTCTTAGCACGCATCCAGGCATTGCTTTATTTCATCAACAATATCGACGATGCCGAGATCGTGAAACGCAGCCGCAAGCATTTGGTGATCGAAACGGCGTTGTTCCTTGTCTTCTTCCTTGTCTTCCTGGTACATCTGTTGCTTGCCGACGGGTTTGCCGTCGATCCGGAGACTAAAGAGATCTATATGCAGCCCTATAAATACTTTATAAACCTGATCGAGATGCCTGCCGTATCGGTTGTGCTGTTAGTGGGTGTGGCGGGTGTCTTGTATGGCATCGTCCGTACGATCTTGTCGGGGACATGGAAAAAGGGAATCTGGTTCTGCGGGACAGGTACGGTGCTCACGGTGCTGGCGTTGTTGCTTTGTGCCGGTTGGAACAATACGGCTTATTATCCTTCGGTGGCCGACCTGCAAAGTTCGCTGACGATCGCGAACAGCTGCTCCAGCCCGTTCACCCTGAAAGTGATGAGTTATGTATCCATCCTCGTGCCTTTCGTCTTAGGCTATATTTTCTATGCCTGGCGTGCGTTGGACCTTCGGAAGATCAGCGGGAAGGAAATGGAAGAGAAAGACACACATGCCTACTAATGTAAGGCCGGTTCGCGGACCGGCCCTGCAGCCGCCCCCGTAAAACAAAGGAAACGGCGAAGCTCACGCTTGGCCGTTTCTACATTTAACCGTTTTAAACAAAAAGAAAAAGTTAGTTAAGGTGCGTCCATAGGGACAGCAAACAAATATATAGAATACCTGTCATCCTCGGAACAATCTCCCTGCTTTTTTTGTTATTTTTCACAGTGCGCCAATGCTTTTGTATTATCTTTACACCCAAATTATCCGATGGACCTTATGGCAGAATTTAACATAAACATATTGGGATGCGGTTCGGCGTTACCTACCACGCGGCATCTGGCAACTTCACAGGTAGTGGATTTACGGGATAAGTTATATATGATTGATTGTGGGGAAGGGACCCAGGTGCAGATGCGCAAGATGCGCGTCCGTTTCGGCCGTCTCGCCCATATCTTCATCTCGCATTTGCATGGTGACCACTGCTTCGGTTTGCCGGGGCTGATCTCCACGCTCGGCATGTTAGGGCGTACCGGCGAGCTGGTCGTGCATGGCCCGAAGGAGGTCGAGACTTACCTGCGTCCGGTGATGGATTTGTTCTGCCGGGGCATGGAGTTCGAGGTTCGTTTCAATCCTGTCGATACCCGCAACCATTCGTTGGTGATGGAGGACCGGTCGTTGTCGGTCTATTCCATCCCGCTTAAGCACCGGATTCCTACTTGCGGCTACCTCTTCGCCGAAAAGCCGAAGGAAGCGCATATCATCCGCGAGATGACGGATTTCTATCAGGTTCCCGTCCGTTGCATGAAGGACATCAAACTGGGGAAGGACTATGTCACGCCCGAAGGCGAGGTGGTTCCCAACTCCCGCCTGACCCGTCCGGCTGCTCCTCCCAAACGCTATGCGTTCTGTTCCGATACCGCCTATAGCCGTTCCGTCATCCCGATCATCGAAGGGGTGGACCTGCTCTATCACGAAGCGACCTTTGCCGAGTGCGATCTTGCCCGTGCCAAAGAAACCTTCCATTCCACCGCCCGCCAGGCAGCGGAGATAGCCCGCGACGCCCAGGTGAAACGCCTCGTTATCGGCCATTATTCCGCCCGCTACGAAGACCTGTCCGAACTTCACCAAGAAGCCGAAGCAGTATTCCCCGGTACGATATTAGGGAATGAAGGAATGGTGATACCGGTTTGATTGACAATTATAATCAAACACAAACCGTTTTTAATCAAATATTATTGTATATTTGTCCTATTATCAATACATAAAAAGAAAGGATATAATCATGACAGCTATGGAATTAGAATGTAAGAAAGATGAACTCAGGGAATTGATCGATATGATCGATTCCGAAGATACTGTAAATCGCGTAGGAAAATATCTTAAACGTATGCTCATGCGCGAACAACCGCCTTGCCAATACACCATCGAGGAACTGAAGAAACATCTGGAAGAGGCCGAGGAGGATTTTCGGATGGGACGGGTTTACACAACGGAAGAAGTAAGAGCACATTTTCATAAAAAGTACAATATATGAATCTAACACTACATTGGTCAACCAAAGCCATCCAAGACCTTGATAAAATCTACAGCTATTACTCCAAAGGAAATGAAAAAGCAGCAGTAGATTTATATAATGCTATTCTTGATGCAATAGAACTATTATGTTCTTTTCCGGAGATGGCTCCAATCGAACTTTCATTGGAAAATTGCCCGAAACAGTACCGGGGACTTACAGTCAGGAGAAATTTCAAGATCATATATTACATAAGGAATCACACGATCTACCTTGCTGCCATCTGGGACTGCCGGCAAAGTACAAAAAAACTTTGGAAACGATTTAATCATTAATAATACAGAACTTTCTACATTATCAAAAAAATATTCCTACATTTGTACAATCTTAGGGTTTGGAATATGAAGGTATTAATTACAATCGTTTTGTTGCTGGCTGCATGGGCCGGTTGTCCGCTTGAGGTGATGGCACAGCAAGCGAATACGACCGTGTCCGGGACGACCGCCGCCAAAGACAAAGAACCGGACTCTGTAGAGATCAGCGCCTACGATAACAAGATCGTTGTGGAGAATGCTCCGGCCGGCAGCAAGCTCGAAATCTACAGCGTGGTAGGCATCCGGGTGAAAGAGATACCGATGAAGCAACCCTCCGGCGAATATGCGGTGGATATTGCCAAAGGGTACTACATCGTCCGCATCGGCGACACGGTTCGTAAGGTGTCCATCCGCTAACGCCTGTTCAAGCTCCCCATAAAGACATCCCGACTGCGTATGTAAACAGCGTCCATCCTACGAAGGAGGCAGCTTGTCCCGTGTAGGCGGTCCGTACTCCGAGAGTGTCAAGAGGGCTCCTACACATCCTAATACCACCTCTGAACGGTCCGCCCACAGGGCCATTATCCCAAGGACGGCCAGATACAATGCCAATGCCTTCCGCAAGCGCATCGTCCGGCATTTCGTCCGCCAACTTTTCCGGTATCGGGCGAACCGGCTTTCCATCTTTCTCATCCGCTTTCTTCTTTTTCAGGTTCAACAAGAAGCCCAACAGGGCTCTGATAAATTCAAGGATTTGTCTAAGTTTGCTCATGATATGAATTATGAATTATGATTTATAACTTTCAACTTTCAACTCTTAACTTTCAACTCAAACAACTCCAGCAGCCTCCCGATCTCCGCTTCGAGTGCGATGATGTTGCGGCGGTACAAGTCGCGGTTGTCGCCGTTTTGTTCGCTGATGTAGGGGCTGTAGGCGATTTCTTTTGCGTAGGCTTCGGGTTGGAAGCTGAAATGATAGGCGCGGGGATAGGCGGATCGGATCAGGCGGGCGAAGTCGAGGAAAGAGAGGAGCGTGGATTCGTAATGCCTGAAATGATGCCTCCCGTAGGCCGTCTCGAATGTAGCCCGCTGCCCGTGCCAATGCGCGTTCGAAGCGCCATAGCCCATCAGCCCGAAGAAGTTATGATGTTCCGTGGCAAGCAGGGAAGTCCCCCAGCCGCTTTCGAGCGCACCCTGTGCAAGGATGATCCGGGCGTTCATGCCGAACAGCTTTTCCGCCTCGGCGGCAGCCTCCCCGCAAGTGTGTAAAAAGTTGATTTTCTTATCCATAATATATTGTATTTATTTGTATTTCAGATTGATAATGCTTATATTTACATATCATAATCAAGAAGAAACACAATGGAAAATTCACAGAATCAAAACAAAGTCTGGGGGTGGGGCGAACTGGCCCTGCTCTATTTCCCGAATATCTCGCAGAAGAGCGCGACCATGCAATTATTGAAATGGATACGCGTCAGTGACGATCTGGTCGGACAACTGGAAAAATCAGGCTGGCATCCGGGCAAGAAATACCTCACCCCCAGGCAAAAGAACTACATAGTGGACCACCTCGGAGAACCGTGAAGAGGTGAAAGTGGAAAGTGGAAAGGTGAAAGTTATTTATACAAACGCGAAGCCTAACTTTCAACTTTCAACTCTCAACTTTCAACTAATCAAAGTTCTCCCGGTCGTTCCTCTTCGCCCCCTCCTCCTTCGGCAGGCGGGGCGGAAGCGATCTTTTCGAATGTGTAGTTCTTGACCGCTTCCTTCAACTGCTTGCCGGGACGGAAGACGATGCGGCGGCTTTTGATAAGCGCCTGGTTGAACTCCTTCTCAGTCACCGTGCCGGTACTGCCGAACTGCAACTGGAAATTACCTAACTCGCCGACCTGGACCACCTCGCCTTTGCCGAGGTTACGGCGCATCACGTTGACCAATTCGTCGAGGATCAGCTTCACGTCGCCGGACGAGGCGGTTGACTGGGCCGAGATCAGGTCGCACAATTCATACACATCGCACGTGCCGGTCGTATTGGCACTGGCGTAATACAGTTTCGAATCTTCGGCAGCATCCTTGCGCATATCTTTGCGCTGGACCAATTTGTACTTTGCTGGCATAACATCTGGATTTTAATGTAAAAACATCTGTTTCTTAATCACATAACAAAGATACAACCGCACCCGACGCCCTTGCGGAATGTGGCGGAACAGCGCGGAAAGAGGGGAAGGAGAAGGGAAAAACGAGGAAAGTTATTATTATACTCAGGAAGAAGCCAGAGAACATCTGTGTAATCTAACTTCTCCTCCTGAGTCGTTTCTTACAAAATCTTAAAGCTGATTTTTCGTCCGAGACCTTGGAATATCTTGAACAGCGTGGATAGTTGGATGTCTGCATGCCCGTTTTCGATACGGGAGATGTAACTTTTCTTCGTCCCGATCTTAGCGGCAAGTTGCTCTTGTGTCATGCCTGCTTTCAAGCGTTCTGCTTTCAACTGTTCGCCGATGATAAAAGCCTCGCAGTTGCTTTCGAACTCATTCCGTTGAGGTGTACCCGGTGTACCGAAATCCTCGGTGATCAAATCCTCGATAGGGGTGCATCCTAACGCTTCCAAATCTTTTTTATTCATTGTTTGTCCCTCCTTTCGTCTTT
The DNA here is from genome assembly GCF_014287585.1 of Parabacteroides hominis. Lineage (GTDB taxonomy): Bacteria > Bacteroidota > Bacteroidia > Bacteroidales > Tannerellaceae > Parabacteroides > Parabacteroides hominis. Next base: position 74,039 of record NZ_JACOOJ010000012.1, read on the forward strand.
TTGACGGAAAAATATTCGTTCATGATTCGCTTGGCTCGTTCTATCTCGCCTGGAGGCGTCTTCTGTGTTTTTTTATGAAAACCGTTAAATAGAATTACCAAGTTACCCTCATCCATGCAACAGAAAATCCGATAAATATTTCCGCTTTCCTCCACACGTACTTCATACAGCCCTTTTACGGTGGTTATGGCTTTCAGGTATTTTTCGGGCACTTGCTCCAGTATCATGATATAAACAAAAGTCTGGTAGATTTTGCTCAATGTATTCCGGGACAAGGTCTTTTTGAAATCCTTAAAATAGTTGCCAAAGGCTACTACCTGACGGATATATTGTCTTTTCTTTTCCATGATTTAGGTTTTACTTCGCCAAAGATAACGAATTAGTAAACAAAAGCAACATCTTTTTGATTTATTTCAGGGCAACTGCACTCCCCCGACGCCCTTGCGGAATGTGGCGGAACTGCGCGGAAAGAGGGGAAGGAGAAGGGAAAAACGCCCGTCCGTTTAGGCCTTTCCAAGAAAGCTGCGCTTTCTCTTGGGATTGCCGATACCGCCTGTTATATAAGTATAGGTATCAGTATCAGCAATCCCCAAAGCCCCATCATCCTCTCTTTTGCCGTCTGCTTCAGCAGACGGATTAAAAGATTTAGAGGCAAAGCCTCTTCCTCTGTGGACTTCAGTCCCTTTCATCTATTGTATTAAAAGGGGTTAAACCCCACATAGGAACCGGCAAAGCCGGAACAATCATCTATCCGTCTGCTGAAGCAGACGGCAAAAGAGAGGCTGCGGCACGAGGATTGCCTCACAGTTCCTCTGTGGCACGGGGGACAAGTGCAGGACAAGCCCGTTCCCGCGCTTGACGCGGGATCTCAAAGAAGCAGGCGGTATCGGCCATCCCCGAAGAGCCGTCAGGCTCTATTTCCGGCCTAAGCTGGTGAGCGTTAAGCGCAGAGACCGCAGTGAGCGTCCGGATGGAACGGAGTAGCGAAGCAGGTTCGGCCTTGATCTTTTGGTTACTTGGGGATCAAGCCAAAAGTAACAGATAAATCAGCATTTATGTTTCTGCTAAAATTGGGTGCGGCTGCCCTGGATTTATTCCCCCCGCCGCCTATAACCAATCAAGGAAAAGCCTATACCCTTTTCCTCCGAAAGCTATAGCTTTTTGAGGGGAAAGATATAGGTTTTTGGGGGAAAAGGACACGAAAGGCCTGAAAAGGCGTTCTATTGTTTTTTTGGAATAGGGGAGTCTGTCTTTTCGTATTCTCCTCGTGCTATACGTCTGAAATGCAAGGGGGTAAGCCTGTTTAAGAAGCGTCTGACCGCCCGTTGCGACATCCCTTCCTGTTCTCCCATCGTGTAAGCCTCCTGTAAGGTGAAAGCGGCAGGTAGCTTGTCCAGCAGGCGGTGTGCCTTGCGGGGGAAGGTCAGTTCGGGGGAGGTTTCGTCGTGCTGGAGCCCCGTCAGCAGCAGGCGACTGTGCTCAAGGCAAGTCTCGATGATGAGGAAAGCCGCCCGGAAATGCTCGTCCGCGCAATATTGGCGGTCCATCCCGTAGCCCGCCGTGCCGCAGCGCAGCGCGGTGAAGACCATGCAGAGGCGGAACAAGATCAGCCCGTAGCGTTTTACGACCCCAAGGAAGGCCTCGTCGCCAAACAAATCCGCCTCGCGCAGCCATTCCGTGAAACGCCGGTTCAACTCGCTCCATTGCCGTGCCGTCAGGCATACCTGCAACGGGCGTTTGCGGAGCGTCATGGCTGCCTCCATCACCTGCTGCGAAAGTTCGGCCAGCGTCTGTTCCATCCCCATCCCGTCGCTTTCGGGCGAGACATCCTGCCAGATCGCCTCGTTGCGGCACGTGTAGAGCAGCAGACGGCTCACCAGCCCGCTCTCGGCATCGGGGATCAAGCGGGCGAACTGTCCCGGCGTGCCGGCCAGGAGCAGAGCCAGGCGTGGGCGTTCGATGCGGATCAGCTCGTTGTCCGTCTTGCGCGACGAGGCGACCTGCTCATGGTGGAACGCCTTGCGGAGCAGGTCGTCAAACATCCCGAAGTCCAGCTTGCTCGCCAACACGATCGTGTCGATCTCGCTGTCGGACATCAGACCGCCTGTGCTCCCGTTGTCGCGCAGGTGGACGAGCAGCTTCGCTTTCGTGATCTGCGTCGGGATATGGAGGTAGACCTTGGCGACCGGCGTCGGGGCATCCTTTACCGAGACAGGCTGGCGGTTCTTGTGCGCCTCCGCTTTCTTTTGTTCCCAGTCTTCCAGCGCTTGCCGGTATTCTTCCTCGGCACGCCCCGTTTCCGCCTCGATCATCTCCGCATAGCGGTCGGCCAGGTGGCGCATGTCGTTGATGCACCCCTTACCGTTGGCAGCCGGAGCCACCTCGACCGTGAACAGGTGAGGGTAGACACGCTTGCGATGATAGATGCCGAACACCTCCGGCAGGCAGGCGCTCAGCACCGTGCAGGCTCCGAGGAGCGCCATGTCGCGTTCGCGCCGCTGGGGATAGAAGGCCGTAGCTTCGCGGAGCAGCGGAGGGAGCAGCCCGTACAGCTCTTCGGGCAGGAGAGGGGTCTGTTCGCGGAGCCGCTCGCCTGACTCTTCGGGGTCGGTCGTGGGCTCTTCCGCGCTCCGGAGTGTATAGAGCGCCTTTTCAGGCCTTTTGTGTCCTTTTCCGCTTTTAAAAGTCGCATGCTCATTCGTATTTCCTTGAAAGGCAGAAGATAAAGCCTGGGCGATCTCTTCCGCGGTGAAGTCTGCGGCTTGCAGGCGGAGGGTGCAGCAGGAGGCCGTTTCGGCATACGAAAAGCCCCTTCGGTTCGCCTCGCAGCCGAGGCGGTAGACCGTCTCGTTGCGCGATCCCGGCATCGCCGGGTTACGGCTGAGGAAGGCATCGACAAAGGCATCGACGCCTTTTGACGCCGCGGGCTGTTCGGGGACGTGGAAGGCTTCCGCCTCCGGATTGTAATACGCCTCCTCGTCGTCGCTCACATAACAACAGCGGCTGATATCCTTGCATTTGGCATCGCTCGCCACCCCGCCTGCCTTCTCGTAGAAGGCGGCGACGGTTAGGTAGGCTTCGCGGTGTCGTCCGGCGTCGCTGTCGACCCGGACGAATACCTTCAGCCCGTGGCCGCCGGGACTGACGAACATCGCCAGCGTGTAGCTTAACATTTTGAGGACGATGATCAGTGCCGCAAGGTCGTCCACATGATCGAAGTCCAGCCCGATGATCCCGCTGTATTCCTGCAACGCTTCCGCTTTATGTCCGCCGCCGAACACGCCCGAAGGGGTGAACCCCGGCAATCCGCCCTTCAGCTTGCGGGCTTCTTCGGCTTTCCCTTCCGTGAGAGCCGTGCGGTAGGCGATGATTTCATGTATCCACTGGCGACGCCGGATCAGGATGATGATCTCTTCAAAGGTTAACACTTGGCTTTCGGCCCGGTACAAGCTAACATAAAAGGAAACATTTTCTTGTTTTTCCATCTTATATGATATTTAAGGCAAAAAAGATTGCCGGTTGATTTATACGACAAAGGTAAGCGTATTAAATCATACCGGCAACCATATTAGAGGCATGTTTACGTGGGTTTAAAGATGTCAGTATCAGTATTCTGTAAAACTGATTCCCGACAAAATACATTACTTTTGCCTCTATTCTTTTTACGAAAATTAACGATCCTCCAGGCTCCTTTTATCTTTTGAATAATAATAGGTGGCCAGCGTCTTGACCACGACACCGAAACTGAAGATAACCTGCATGGCCTTGAAGAGCCCTGCGGCTTTATCCGTATCTTTTTCAAATTCCGGCAGGTTGCGTATCCCGCTGAAATATTCGACAAGCGTGCGTGCGTCTTCCACCCGTATCTGTCCGCCTTCGGCCCCGTCGACCTCTTTAAGCAGTTCGTGTATGCGCTTGCGGCAAGTGCGTGCGGTATCGGCCGTGTAGCGCGTTGTTTTGACTCCCTCTACCTGTTTCGACTTGAGGTTTTCCAGGCGGGTGTACAACTCCGCCACTTCCTGTGCTTTCTTGGAAAGCGTCTGTTTTTTTTCATTTTAAATATGTCTTTATAAGATGAATCATCATTAATCCCTCCCAATAACGAAACCCCGACAGCACGAATACTGTCGGGGCTTGTTTTGTGTATGCCTTCGTCCTTCACAGGGGAAAGGCTACTTGAACTTTTAAATTCAATATACTTTAGTATTATTAATATTAAATCCGGTTGCCTGTTCGCCTGTCACAGGTTAGTTGGAGGATTAATCCGCGCAACCGAAGAATTATTTATATAAATGCATCGAATTTATTTAACGATAGCTTTTACAGCTTCTTCGCCTTCGACAGCAACAACAACTACCCCCTGAGGAGCAGCGATTACAGCGTCGCTTGAAGTGATAACCGTGTTAGCAACTGTCTGGCCTAAGATGTTGGTAATAACAACTTTCTTGCCTTCTGCGTTAGCGATTCTAACAGCACCTTGTTGGGTGATAATTGTTACTTCAGAAGTGGCGATTGCTTCGTTATCTGTTGCCATTTCTTCGTTGTCAGATTTCTGATAAGCATTGAAGATAAGAGCACCATCAGTACCTGTTACAGCTTTATCGAATGTAGCTGTCGGTTCAGTCAGTACCAGACAACCATTCTGCTGTTTCATCCATACACCTGTTTTCGGAGCAATATCTGTAGCACCATCAGATTCGATAAGGAATGCATTTTCCTTGCTTTCTTTTGATACGCCTACTGCTTCTAACGGATTGATGTAGCGGAATGACCAAGTGTAGTTGTGGTGAGCGTTTGACATGCCCTTCCCTAACACTTTGACATAGTCACTTGTAATCTTCTTGTCGGCATAAGTTTTCAAAATGGTATTTACATTCAATTCTTCAACCGGCATTGTTTCAAATTCACCAACCAGGAAGATCAGAGAATCACCAGTTACGATAGCAGGTTCGAAACCTACGCGAGTATAACCGTTGATGTTATCCAGGAACGGAAGAGCTTTCTTGGCAGCTTTACCACCATTGGCATCTACGCTATCCTGATAGCTAACCATGTATTTACCGTAAATGAATCCGCGAGTTCCGTGAACGCATCCCCATTTGTCTGTTTCATTATTGTTGATGTCTCTGTGACCAGAAGGTTCTGTACATGCTTTTGCTTCAACAACTACGTTAGCAACTGAAAGCAGATACTGAGGTTTGATTCTGCTACCTGCATCACAATACATACGAGCTGTATCGATACGGAAACCGATTTTGTTCTGACCTTTGTCTACTGTCCAGATACCTGCATAATCCACATCTTTATGCATGAATGTCTTGTTGTGTTCATCCATCAAGTATTCATTTTCACGGAATGCTTCTCTAAATAACAGGCTGTCTGTTGAGTTATCTTCATTTTCACCCAGGACTGCTTTGTTGAAGCTACGATACAGAGGTGTGTCGTATTCTTTGATAGCGAATGCAGATGTTCTGACTTCACCCAGATCTTCTACTTTAAGAGTAAGTTCGTCACCAATATCGGAGATACCGCCTTTCTTAGTATCATTCAGAATTCCTTCATTGTAAGATTTGATGATTGCATAGTAGTGTTCACCTTCAATACAGTTATTTTCTTTGAAATAGAAGCTGTCAGCTTGAGCAATTTCTCCAACTGCATAGCGGTTGTCTCCATTTGCAAGCAGAGTATCCTGATCCATGTAAATAACATAAGTAGCTCTCTTCAACTGTGCCAAACCTGAAATTTTATCCAGAATAGCGTCGTCTACATCAACACCGTATGTAGCTTCCTTACCAAACTTAAAGTTGAATGCACCGGCATCTTCGGCAGCCCAAAGAATTGAATCTTTTTCTCTTGTGTTCAACCATCTGTCCATATTAAGTGTATTCAGATAGTTAAACTTATACTGTGCAACAGTTACATCATCTTTAGAATAATAACCATAACCCAGATGTTCGTTCTTAATAGTTGCAGAGTCGGTGATCTGATCGAAATCAAAAACTTCATCAGCGCCAAAAGTAGCAGGAGAAGAGCTGGTAGTACTGATTGAGAAACGACCTGCTGTACCATCCTTATACAACTGTACGTTTGTAGCCTTGCCTTTAAACTCACGGTTGATCAACGTCAGTGTAGATTCAGCGCTATTTTCGCGATTCTTTAATACTAACCACTGGTAAGCCGGCATATGTTCCGGATTCTGCTGAGACAGTTCTACCCAACGGTAATTTGCTCCGTTTTCATCGATACGACCAGCCAGAACTTTCTTTCTGTCTTTATTGTAAATCACATACAAACCACTTTCTTTTGTGACGCGGTTATTATCGCTTGCACTGCAACTCATTGCACCACCGAAAGTGATCCAAGTGTTCTGCGGACGTGTAAGCACGTTGTTAGAGTCAACGCTCAATACATAGTCAGAGCCGACAACTACGTCTGCAGCGTATGCACGTACGTTTGCTTTTCTTGTGGTATCAGCAGCACTGAAATTAGGAGAAGTAGCCGGGTTCTTCAACCATGTAGCTTGTTTTACATATACGTTGATACTGTCTACAGATGGTCTGTAAGTAAACAAGAACATGTACTGACCTTTCAGTTCAGAGAATTTCAAAGAGTCATGGATAGTAGTTGTAGTCTTATTGAAACGATCCTTGATCACTTTATCATCCCACTTGAATGCCAGGTGTGTCTTATTGCTATTGGTGTAGCTGGTATCGACTTTCAAGAAAGCTGTTGTATCAGTACCGTTCATCTTATACAAGTATACATACTGCAAAGAGTCGCTTGTGCTTAAACCTGTGCCACGTAAATCACTTTCTCTAACCTGTTCAGCAAAGAATGTACCGTCTTTCAGCGCATTCTGTGTGAACTTGCTCTTAAATGTCAGATTCACACCGTCGGATTCTTTCTGTACACCCAGTCTGTTGTTCAGTTCTTTTGCACTCAGGATGATTTCACCTGCTTTCTGTAAATGGAGCTTTTCTGCATAAGCATTGGAAACAATGCTGTTAGCGTCATCCTTTACAAAGTAAACACCATGACCACCTTCTTTTTTAGCTAAAGCGATTACAGAGTCTTGAGTGAAGTAGGAATAAAGGGGCATCCCCGTGGTATTCAAGTTATTCACATTACGGTTGAATGCCCAGCTACCCAAGTCACCGCCGATTGCAGTAGAGTCACTTGCTGTCAGAGTAATACGTTCCGTCTTTGCTGCTTGATTATGGAAATAACCGGCAGCGGACAGATCCGGCATTGGGAAGTCCAAATGCTTCTGTCCACCTACGTTAAAGAATTCCCAAACATAGTTTGTAGAACCGTCGCTCAATACATTTTCGGTAACATCCACACACCAAAGTGTGTTAGCCAAACTGTCTGAACTTGCAGGAGTCGGAACAAATTTTAATGTATCAGTAACTCCACTTTCAGTAGGCAGGGGAGTACGTAAATAGAGCACGCTATCGCCACTGGCTGTTGCCAATTGATAGGAGCCTTTTTTTGCTGCAGCATCAAAATTTTTCAAAGCACTGCCGTCTTTCTCCAATTCAGGAAGTCGGGAGTCCCAGAAATTCCCAATGGTCTGCGCATTAACAGATACAACACCCATTAAGAGAGCTGAACCTGCTAAAAGAGTAGAAAACTTTTTGTTCATAATTCTAAAATGTTTAATTAATAAATAGTATATCTATATATGTATCGTATCTTCTGAAAGCCCTTGTTTTACAAGAGTTAACTAAATTCCTGTATAATGACGAGAGAAAACGTACGTTTTCATTAGTCATTTTGAAAATGACCCCTATCTTTTTTATATCCAATCACTTACAAACATAAAAACCGCCTAAAACAAGGCAAAATTCCCCCTTTTTATATTAATGTACACATGTACCTATATTAGTTTGTAAACCCAAGTCTATCAGCTATATACATAACACCCGCGCTCATCCCGTCTCTACTGCCGGAATAGCCCAAATCGACCTGTTTTTGGAATCAGCCCCTCTGCATCGCTTCTCTGTTGTTAATAAAACATAATGGCAAGCAGCCTCTCTTTTGCCGTCTGCTTCAGCAGACGGTATAAAAGGCCTGGAGGCAAAGCCTCTTCCTCTGTGGGCTTTAGACCCTTTTATCTATATGTATTTAAAGGGGGTAAAACCCATAGAGGAACCGGCAAAGCAGGAGCAATCATCTATCCGTCTGCCGAAGCAGACGGCAAAAGAGAGACTGACGGCTTTTGGGGGATTTCCGCTACGAACCCGTAGCCAGGTAAAAAGGCGGAAGCCTTATAATAAAAAAGAAGCCTTTCTTCACAGAGAGGCTTCTTTTTTATATCGAAAATAACCAATAAAAACTTTCCGATATAGTTAATCATCTTATATGCTTACATAATTTAGCGAAAGGTTTTGATATAGCGATTATACTAATAGTGTTACTTTACTTAATGACATTGCAAAGATACGGGCACTTCCGGCCTCCTACAATACCTATATGTGAGTAAAAAAACGCCTTTTGCTACCTAATCAGGGTGATATTTGCGCACAATACCTACAAATAGGTAACACTGACATCTTTTTACCTACTAATTGCGATTGCACACCGTCCGTAGCCCCTCTAATTTTGCCAAAAATTAAAAAACGCAATGAAAAGGTTAACTAATTTATTAACAATTACTCTACTAACCTCTTGTGCAACAGCATTTGCACAGGAACAAGAAGAAACAACGACAGGAAAATCCGCAGTGGAACAGTCGGCAGACATTTATGCCGCCGGATATAATAAGTTCCGTTTCGGCGGATATGGGGAAATCCTCGCGAACTTTATGGACTACGGCATCAACCGTTTCCGGGGTACGGACAACGGGAGCAAAAAAGACCATCGCAATTCGATCTCCATACCTCGTTTTGTCTTGGCTTTCGATTACAAATTCAATTCCCAATGGGTATTAGGAGCAGAAATAGAATTTGAGGCAGGAGGTACGGGAAGTGCCTATGAGATAGAAAACACGGAAAACGGAGAATACGAGATGGAAGTGGAAAAAGGCGGTGAAGTCGCTTTGGAACAATTCCACATCACACGTCTTGTCCATCCCGCCTTCAATGTCCGTGCCGGCCACCTGATCGTCCCGGTCGGTTTGACCAACGAGCATCACGAGCCGGTCAACTTCTTCGGAACTTCCCGCCCGGAAGGCGAAACGACTCTCCTTCCTTCCACCTGGCATGAGAACGGTATCGAAGTGTTCGGTACGTTCGGACGTAACTACTCGCGTTTCAACTACCAGGCTTTGGTCGTCGCCGGATTGAACGCCAACGGTTTCGACCGCAACACATGGGTCGCCGGCGGCAAGCAGGGATTGTTCGAAACAGACAACTTCACCTCGCCGGGCTACGTGGCGCGCCTGAACTATTTGGGAGTACCGGGGTTGAAAATAGGCGGTTCCTTCTATTATTGCCACAACACGGGAGCCAATTCCGACAAACCGGAAACCTACGTCAAATACGGAAACATCCCTTTGCGCATCTATACGGCCGACCTGCAATATAAAAACAAATATGTCACCGCACGCGCAAACATGATATGCGGCGACCTGAGCAAAGCCGACGACCTCAGCAATGTCAACAACCACCAGAGCGGCGGCTCGCCTTACACGCAGACAACCCCGATCGCCAAACGTGCGGTCAGCTACGGTGGCGAAGTGGGCTTCAACCTGCGTGCGCTTTGTAAAGACAACATGAGCGTGCCCGTGATCTACCCGTTCGTCCGCTACGAATACTACAACCCGCAGGAGAAAGGCGAAGGCAAACACACGATGGATTTACGCAACAAAGTAAGCATGTGGACAGCCGGCGCCAACTGGTACGCCCTGCCGAACCTTGTCGTGAAGGCAGACTACACGACACGCAAAATCGGAGGTGGAAAATATAACAGCGAAAACGAATTCAGCCTGGCTATCGCCTACATCGGCTGGTTCATCAGTAAATAAAAACAACATAAACAATTTAATAACTTATCAACAAAATGAAAAAGAAAAATTATTTCTATCTGGCAGCCTTATCGCTCGCCATGACATTCTCGATGGGAGCATGTAGCGACAACGACGATCCGGAACCGGATGGTGGCGGAAAAGATCCGGTCAGCCTGGATTACAGTTCTGAAAACGCCAGTGCATGGGGCAACTATATGTATAACGTGGCAATGTTGCTGAACAACGATGCAACCACGCTCTACAACTCCTGGGTAACCGACTACGTCGATGAACAGGGTTCACACGGCCCGTACTCGACAATCTTCAAAGACCAGACTGCCGGAGCCTATAAAAGCCCGCTCGACTGTATCGGACAGATGATTGAAGGTGGAATGTGGAATATCGCCAACGAAGTAGGTGACGCCAAGATCAAGGACCCGTATACCAAATATACGAGCGGCGACAAGGAAGGCGGCCTTTATGCCGTCGAATCATGGTATAGCTGGCACTCGCGTGACGACTATACGAACAATATCTTTTCCATCCGTAACACATATTACGGACGTATCGACGACAACGACGTGTCCAAAGTGGACGGAAACCTGAGCGCGTTCAACTCTTACAAGGACTTCGACGATGAAGGAGACATCGCAGAGCACTCGCTCTCAAAACTGATCGCATCTACCAACCCGGCTCTCGACGAAGAAATCAAAACCCTGATTTTCGCTTCTGCAAAGGCGATCCAGGCTATTCCGCAGCCGTTCCGCAACAATATCGACAGTGAAGAATCTGTTGCGGCGATGAACACTTGCATGGAGCTGGCCAACCTGTTGCTAAACGAAGTAAAACCGTATGTAAACGAAACTTTCAGCGATCCTGAATACGACGATGACCTGGATGCAATAGCCGAACAGTTTGTCGATGCGGTCGTTCTTCCGACCTACAAAGACTTGCAGGAAAAGAACAAACTTTTGCTGGATGCGGTGAACCAGTTCAGACAGAACCCAAGCAACGACAACTTCGAAAAGGCTTGCAACTTATGGATCACGGCACGCGAACCGTGGGAAAAGAGCGAAGCCTTCCTTATCGGCCCGGTTGACAACTTAGGTCTGGACCCGAACATGGACAGCTGGCCTTTGGACCAGAACGGTATCGTACAGGTATTGAACTCCCAGAACTGGGATGATCTGGAATGGAGCGGAAACTTTGACGAAGAAGATGAAGCCATCGGGGCCGCACAGAGCGTACGTGGTTACCATACATTGGAATATCTCCTGTTCAAAGACGGACAACCCCGTACTGTTGACGGAGCAAAATAAACGTGCATCTAAGACATATATGAAGCAATTTTACGTGTTAACATCCTCACTATTCCTGCTCTTTGCATGCGCTGCCTGTGAAGAGCAGGATAAAATGGATATGGATAAAATAAATGTCCCGAACGGATATGCGCTGTCAGCAGGGACTTCAACGATTTTCCTAAACTCATCGGTCGCCTATGACACGAACGCCGACTGGATAACAGGAGCCAACTCGATCCGTTTCAACAATGGCGACGGTCTCTACGACGACGTACGCACCAGCAACAACGGTGACGGAGGCGGCCTCGGACCTGTCTATGCCGGTTATTCCTGCGGCAGTTGCCATCGCAACGCAGGAAGGACCAAGCCGACATTGTGGGAAAACGGGGGATCGGGCAACTACGGTTTCTCTTCCATGCTTGTCTATATTTCCCGCCGCAACGGTGCTTTCTTCCGCGACTACGGGCGGGTATTGCACGACCAGGCCATCTACGGCGTCAAACCGGAAGGCAAGTTGTCCGTCAAATACGACAAGCAGACTTTTTCTTTCCCCGACGGGGAGACTTACGAACTATGCAAACCCAATTACACGATAACCGAATGGTATAAAGACAGTATCGCCCCGGAAGATTTGTTCTGTACCGTACGCATCCCGTTACGCCACGTCGGCATGGGGCAGATGATGGCGATCGACCGCCGGGAAATCGAAGCGCTTGCAGCCAAAAGCAATTATCCCGAATACGGCATCAGCGGACGTTGCAACTATATCACCGAGAAGGGTGTCACCGGTGTCGGCCTTTCCGGCAACAAGGCGCAGCATCTCGACCTGACCGTCGAACTGGGTTTTTCAAGCGACATGGGCGTGACCAACAGCCGCTATCCGGAAGAGATTTGCGAAGGGCAGGCTCAGATCAACCAGGGCAGCATGATGGGACTCTCGTACGACCAGCTCGATATATCGACCGCCGATATGGAAGATGTGGACCTGTATATGCAAAGCCTCGGCGTGCCGGCGCGGCGCAACATAAACGACCCTCAGGTCATCTTGGGAGAACAAAAGTTTTACGAGGCGAAATGCCATCTCTGCCACGTCACTACGCTGCATACGCAAGCGGGCGGTTCCACGCTGCTCAACGGCACACGTTTGCCGTGGCTCGGCGGACAGACCATCCATCCTTATTCGGATTTCCTGCTGCATGACATGGGGTCGGAAATCATGGGAGTCGGGTTGAACGACAATTATGTCAGCGGCTTAGCACGAGGAAACGAATGGCGTACCACGCCGCTCTGGGGCATCGGACTGCAGGAGAAAGTCAACGGTCATACCTATTTCCTCCACGACGGACGCGCCCGCAACCTGACGGAAGCCATCATGTGGCACGGCGGCGAAGGGGAAGCCTCTAAAAATTTATTCAAACAAATGAGCAAGGAAGAGCGTGAGGCAGTGATCGCATTCCTCAACTCCTTATAATTTATCCATAAGACAGACTAAAATGAAACAACTGATAATCATAATTGCGGCATTATTACTCTTACCGTTGACCGTCATGGCCCAATATGAGGAAGATACGGAAAACGGTGTCGTATCATTAAACGGCAAAGAAGGTTTTACGATCGCTACCAAGAAGGGGGATTTTGTTTTCAAACCTTATATGTTGGTTCAGACCAGCGCTAACATCAACTACTACGACGATGAAGGGCTGGACCCGGCCTACAATCAGGACAATATACACAACAGCGGTTTCTCGATCCCCTACGCCATCCTCGGTTTCACGGGCAAGGCATTCGATCGGGTGACATTCAACCTCTCCATCAATGCCGCCGGAAGCGGAGGAAACATCCTGCAACAGGCTTGGTTCGACGTAGAGATGAAGAAGAGCTTCGCCATACGTGTCGGCAAGTTCAAGACTCCGTTCTCGCACGCTTACCTGACTACGCTGGGCGAGACGTTAATGCCGACATTGCCGGCATCGCTCACCTCATCCGTTATCCTGCCTTATTCCCTTAATGCCGTGACACCGAATATCGGCATGGGATTCGACCTCGGAGTGGAAGTACACGGGTTGGTTAAAGAGAAGTTCGGCTACGAAGTGGGGATTTTCAACGGAACGGGAAGCTCCGTCAACGTGGCGTCCAAAACGTTCAGCGACGACTGGCATATCCCGTCATTGCTGTATGCCGGCCGCGTCACTTATATGCCGAAAGGAGTCATGCCGTCAAACCAGGGTAGCCCGAACCGCTTGAAGGAAGACAAGATGTTGTTCGGTCTTTCCACTTCATTGAATGTGGAGAGCGAAAGCGAAAGTACGAACGACTTCCGGGCAGGAGCCGAATTCGCCATGTTGAAGAACCGCCTGTATCTCGGCGCTGAAATCTATTATATGAATGTTGGTTTTACCAAACGGCAGAAAATCGACGAGAGCTATAACTATTTAGGAGGTTACGTGCAAGGCGGTTATTTCGTTACCAACAAATTGCAGGCAACAGCCCGCTATGACTTCTTCAACCGCAACGGATTGGACACAAACGGTTTCCTGAATATGCCGGCTGTCGGTTTCAACTATTTCTTCACCGGCTGCAACCTGAAACTGCAAGCCATGTATCAATTCATCGGACGTACCGGGCATGACACGCAGCTTGACCGCGACAACGACGACTTAGGATTGGCCATGCATTCCGGAACCGTTTTACTTCAGTACACTTTCTAATCGTAACGTCATGAAAAGAGAAGTTTATTCATGCATCTTCGGACTGTTGCTCTTTTCCGGTCTTGCCATCTCCTGTGACGATGGCAAGATATATGATGAAAACAGTCAGACGGAAAGAGAGGGAGGAACGGTGAAGTTGACCGCCAAAATCAGCGGGGTCGATTCCTGGCCGGGCGGCTACAGCGTCGTGCTGGCCGGATTCACTCCCGACAATGCTTTCGCCCAAACGGCAAAAGGGATTAGCCAGACGGCCGACGGGACGATAGACATGGTCTTGGCCGGTATTCCCGGCGAAGTCACGCAGATCGAAGTTTGTGTCATCAACAAGCTGCGTAAAAGGATCGCCAGCTTTTATACCGCCGACTACACGGAACAGGCGGATACCATACGCCTGGATGCCGGAAACCTGGATGCCGGCATGTTCAACAGCATCCAGACCGAAATCTTCAACCGTTCCTGTACGGCTTGCCACGGAGGGAGCACGGAACCTGCTGCGGGGCTGTACCTCACGGAAGGGAAAAGCTACAAGGCCCTGGTCGATGTCGTGGCCGATAAAAGCGAAGAAGGGCTGAAGCTGGTCAAGCCGGGAAGTGCGGAGGAAAGTTTCCTACACGTCATCCTGCACGAAAACATTGTCAAATACGATCATACCAACATCATCACAACGTCCAGCACCCTGACGTTGCTCGACGATTGGATCAATAACGGAGCTAAAGAATAAGAAAGCACATACTACATGGATTATATCAAAAAGACATATACAGACAAAGCTGTCGAAGTTCAAATTTCTACTTTTACCGGGAAAGGCGGGGTTGCCGAATATCACGTCCTGCTTGCTATTACGGACCGGACTTTGCCGTTTTCCGGACAACTTCAGAATATCCAACGGGCCTACGCGGCAGTTGTCCAGGAGGCGTTGCCCGACAATGCGACCGCCGTCTTCCGCCGCTATTTCCTGAGCGACGCAGCCAACCAGGCCGACTTGGTGATGGCTTGGGAATGCGAAAATTCCTATTGCCCGCTTTCCGTTGTGGAGCAGGCTCCGCTGAACGGGAGCAAAATAGCCATGTGGACTTGGTTCCAGACCGGTATCGCCGTCGAAACGATCAAAAACGGAATGTCGAAAGCCGAACATAACCATTATACGCAATACTGGACCGGCGGCTCTTGCAACAGGGCATCCAACTCCGAGTACCAGACCCGGCTTTTGCTGAACGATTACGTCTTGCAACTGACCGAGCAGGGATGTAAATTGGCAAACGATTGCATCCGTACCTGGTTCTTCGTCCAAAACGTGGATGTCAACTATGCCGGCGTCGTCAAAGCCCGCAAAGAGGTTTTCTTCACGCAAGACCTGACGGAAAAGACCCATTATATCTCCAGTACGGGAATAGAGGGGCGCCATGCCGATCCGGACGTTTTTGTCCAGATGGATACCTATGCCGTAAAAGGCTTGCAGCCCGGACAAATCCAGTTCCTCTATGCTCCCACCCACCTGAATCCGACATACGAATACGGGGTGACCTTCGAGCGGGGGACAGCCGTAACCTATGGCGACCGGAAACAAATCTTTATTTCCGGGACTGCAAGTATCGACAACAAAGGCGAGATCGTATATCCGGGCGATATCCTGAAGCAGACGGAACGCATGCTGGAAAACATCGACACCTTGCTCCAGGAAGCAGATGCCGGATTAGAGGACATCATGCAGGCGATCGTCTATTTGCGCGATCCGGCTGATTACGTCGTCGTCAAGCAATATATCGAAAGCCGCTATCCGTCATTTCCACACCTGATCGTACATGCTCCCGTGTGCCGTCCGGGCTGGCTGATCGAAACGGAATGCATAGCTGTCGTACCGGCGGATGCACCTCAATATGCATGCTTATAATCAACCTACTATACTAATGATAAAAGATATGGAAAACATGAAAAACGGAAAATACAGGGAAACAAGCAAGATGAGTGACCTGATATGCGAGAATTATCCGATGGTCCTTGTGATGAGCCGCTTCGGTATCGACCTGGGGTTCGGAGAGAAAAACATCGGGGAAGTATGCCGGCAGAATAAGATCGACACACATACTTTCCTGACTGTCGTCAACTTTCTGACGGAAACGAAGACAGTCCCGGTAGCGGAGGTCCATAAGGATATCTCCATCTCCTCGCTTATCACTTATCTGCATAATGCACACGACTATTTCCTGAACTTCCGTCTTCCCCATATCCGCCACAAGCTGACAGAGGCGATCGTGAGTTGCCCGAAAGATGTGGCTTTCGTGATCCGCCGCTTCTTCGACGAATATGCCGAAGAGGTACACAAGCATATGTCGTACGAAGAGAAAACCGTCTTCCCGTATGTCCGCAATTTGCTGGAAGGGAAGAAAGACCCGAAATACAATATCACCATCTTCCGTAAGCGGCACGACCAGATCGAGATGAAAATCACGGAACTGAAGAACCTGATCCTGAAGTATTATCCGGGACCGGACAGTAACTTGCTCAACAGTGTCTTGTTCGATATTTTCGCAACGGAACAGGACCTTGCCTCTCATAACCGGGTAGAAGACTACATCTTCGTGCCTGCTATTTTGTCTTTAGAAAAACAATAAAACCACCTGCCATGTCCACTAACATTAAAATTGCGATAGCCGAATCGTCCGCCATCATCCGGTGCGGACTGGAAACGCTGCTGAAACGCTTACCCGGATTCCGTATCCAGATATCCGAGATTACAGCGGCAGACTGTCTGACAGAGGGCTTACGCATTTATAAGCCGGACATTCTGATTATGAATCCTTCCATTCCGGGGAGCTTCAACCTGCAACATCTGAAAGACGAATGCGGTTGTCCGGATATGAAATGCTTCGCCCTTCTATATAATGTGAGCGACCCGTTCCTACTTCGCCCTTACGACGACCAGATATCCGTGTACGACAGCGCGGACGAGTTGAAACATAAACTGGAACGCCTCAACGCCGAAGAAGTTCCGCCCGAAGAAGAAGAAAACGACGACCAGCAGACACTGAGCAGCCGGGAAAAAGAAATTGTCGTCTGTGTGGTGAAAGGAATGACAAACCGGGAAATTGCAGACCGGTTGTACCTGTCCACCCACACCGTTATCACCCACCGCCGGAACATCGCCCGGAAATTGCAGGTGCACAGTGCCAGCGGCTTGACCGTCTATGCCATCGTGAACAAATTGATAGAGTTGAAGGACTTGAACGGCTAAAAAACAGTACCGTTCCTTACGTTATTAAGTAATTTTCAACTCTCAATTTTCAATTTTCAATTAAATAACCTTATTTTTACGATCTATACCGCAAAAACACAATACATATATGAACCTGATAAGAAAAACATACGGCACGACGGAGGTGCAAATCACCTCATTCCAATCATCCAAAGGTATAACAGAATACCATATCTTCTTCCAGCAGACGGACTGCATGGAGGATTTTCACTCTCAGTTGCAGCATATACAAGATGTTTATATGCGTTGTGCAGAAGAGTTGCCCGGCAATCCGGTCGCCATCTTCCGGCGTTATTTCCTGAGCGACGTAACCAATCAGACCGACAAACTGATGGAACGGGAACGCCTTTTTCCCTATTGCGCACTGTCTATCGTGCAGCAGGCTCCGATGAACGGGACGAAGATTGCGTTGTGGGCCTGGTTGCAGACCGGTGTACAGACACAGGTATTGCCGAGCGGGTTGTTCGAGGCGCATCACGGTGCATACGGCCAGCTTTTAGGCGCCAACCAATGCAACCGGGCGGCCAATTCGGAATACCAGACCCGCCTGATCTTCCGCGATTATATCCTGCAACTGACGGAAGCCCATTGCACTTTGGCTGCCAACTGCCTGCGTACGTGGATCTTCGTACAGAATGTAGACGTAAATTATCCGGGTGTGGTAAAAGCCCGCAAAGAGGTGTTCGCGACACAGAACCTGACGGAAGAAACTCATTTCATCGCCAGTACGGGGATCGAGGGCCGCTATTTCGACCCGATGGTGTTCGTGACAATGGACACGTATGCCGTTTCCGGTATTTGCCCTGAACAAATCCGCTATCTATACGCTCCCGAACACCTGAACCGCACGTATGAATATGGCGTCACGTTCGAACGGGGAACAACTGTCACCTACGGCGACCGCCGCCATATCTTTATCTCCGGTACAGCCAGTATCGACCGGTACGGGGAGATCGTACACGCCGGCGATGTCATGAAACAGGCTTCCCGGATGATCGGGAATATCGAAGCCCTGCTGAAAGAGGCGGATGCCACTTTAGACGATATCATGCAGGCGGTGATCTATATCCGCGATACGGCGGACTATGCACGGGTGAAGCAGTATATGGACGAACATCATCCGAATCTCCCTTATATTATCGTGCGTGCTCCGGTTTGCCGGACCGGCTGGCTGGTCGAGATGGAATGTACGGCGGTGACTGCAAAAGGGGATGAACGGTTTGCGGCATTATAACAAGAAATAGTTTTTCGATATTCCTATATTTGAATAATAACGAAGCCCCGGCAGTACGAATACAACCGGGGCTTGTTTTTTGTCTGCTCTCTTTCCTCACAGAAGTACGGGCAGCATTCTTATTTTTTACTTTAGTATTAATGTACCACTTGTTCGCCCTCGCGGGGTAATTGAACGGTCGGAAAGACCGGACACGTGGTTCATTATTTGATTATAAATTCTTTATTTCAATCTGAGTAGAGATACGGTTACCCGCATCTCTACCTTATGATGAATATGTCGTTATTATTTAACGATAGCCTTAACAGCTTCTTCGCCTTCGACAGCTACTACAACTACACCTGCAGGAGCAGCAATTGTAGCGTTGCTTGAAGTGATAACTGTGTTAGCAACTGTCTGGCCTAAGATGTTAGTGATAACAACTTTCTTGCCGGCAGCGTTAGCGATCTGAATGTTTCCGTTACCAGCGATAACAGTTACTTCAGATGTAGCGATTACTTCATTGTCTGTAGCCAATTCGTCGTTTTCTTTGTTTTCAACGTTGAAGATCAGGGCGCCGTCGCCACCGGTCTTAGCGTTAGCGAACAAAGAAGGATCTTTTGTCAGAACAACACAACCGTTCTGGATCTTCAACCATGCTGCATTTTCAGGAGCGATATTTTCGCCGTCATAGTTGTTGGATTCGAACAGGAATGAGTTTTCTTTACCTTCAGCAGTTACGTTAGCAGCATTTTCAGGATGTACATAACGGAATGACCAAGTGTAGTTCTTGTGGTTGTCACCAGACAACAGGTTCTTGATACCTACACCATAATCAGCACGCATAGTAGAATCAGCCTTTGCCAATGCTTTGAAGTCGATCTTGTCGTTAGCCACGCTTCTGTATTCTGCCGGCAATACCCACAATGTATCAGCGATACGGATACCTTCAACAAAGCCTACGCGAGTATAACCACCAGCGATATCTGCATAAGGTTTATCCAGACCGTTAAGAGCAACTGAATCCTGGAAGCTTACCAGATATTTAGCTCTTTCGAAGCCCGGAATAGCCGGATGAGCATGTTTACATTCCATAGGATCGTCAGTCAAAGTTCCGTCAGGTTTGATATGAGGAGCACCTTCCGTACAAGGAGTACCGGCTACACCTTCGAAATCCTTATGATTTACAGAGATCAGGTACTGTGGTTTGATATAACCACGGCCACGACCAACCCAAGCAGTATCGATCTGGAATGCCAAGCCTGTTGCTTTATCGGCAGTCCACATACCGGCATAGTTTACATTTTCATCCATCAAACCACCATCACGGTTGTTTTCATCCATCAGATATTCTTTACGAACATTTTCGAAGAATCTCAGGCTATCACGGCCGTCAGTTGCGCTTTCATCCAGATTTACATTGTTGAAACGACGATACAACGGAGTGTTGTCCGGGCTGATTGCAAATGCAGATGTTCTTGTTTCTTCCAGTGGCTGAACTTTTACTGTTGCATCCAGGATATCATCCGTTACACCGGCTTTATAATCACCGATCTCAGTATCCTCTGCTTTTACGATTGCATAGAAGCATTCACCTTCATGATGGTTGTTTTCTTTGAAGAAGAAGCTGTCAGCAGGAGCGCCGAAGTATTTAGACATTGCATATTTGTCTTCAGCGGCTTCACCCATGAATGCGTCTTTCAACTGGATAGAATAAGAAACTCTATAAAGTTTCTTGATACCGGCTCTATTCAATTCAGCCGTAGTACCGGCATAACCAAATGTAGCCCATTTCTTTTCAACCAGACGGAAAGCGTCCTTGCCATTCAATACGTTCAACAGAGAGTCTTTACCGTCACCCTTAGCCAGATACTTGCTGTTTTCGCCAGTTGCATACGGGTGCAGATATTTGAATGTATATTCATCTAAGAAGAACTTGGCATCCGGAATGTTCTTGTAACCTAACAATGTATCCTGATAAGCTTCAGCGATCAATGCAGCGTTACCCTTAACACCTTCGGCTTCTTTAACCTGCACGAAGATCAGAGAATCTTCACTCTGATAAAGAGCATCAGAAGCAGTCATATATTTTGCACCTTCAGCCTGCATCAACTGAGACAGAGTTGTCTGAGTCGGATATTCACGGTTCGTTACACTTACAGGAGAATAATCTTTCACTTTATCACCTGTGTTCTTCTTCAATACAACCCACTGGTAAGCCGGCATGTGAGCAGGAAGTTGTTCGTCTGCTTTAACAGTAACCCATTCCAAATCACCATCCTTGTGGATCGGAGAAGCCAAGTACTGGCCTTTCTGGTTCATGATGAAATACAGACCGTCAGCAATAGAAGTACGACCGTTGTAACCGGCTTCACAACCTTTGAAACCTAAATTGATATCAGTTTCTTTCTTGTCATAGATAGTTACAATACGTACTTTATTTTCGATCAAATCCTGAACGGTTACGAAGTTGTTCGTGCCTTTTCCACCAGCTGTTGTCGGAAGCACTGTTGCATCAGCATCAGCTACCCAATTAGAACCATTAGTGGCGTTTTCCGGATCATAATCCATTGCAGATTTAACCTGGATTACCAAGCTATCTTTTGAAGGATAATAAGAGAAAGCAAACTTATACTGATCAGCAAGACCTGTTACTTTACTAATAGAGTCAGCAGCAGAAGTCGGCTTTGTTGCAGCTGTACTTGCCTGACGTTTAGCATAGCTCAGATCAGACCATTTGAATGCACGGAATCTTTCGCCACTTGCATTGACGATAGAAGTATCGACACGCAAATAAGAACTGTCAGTAGTCAGTACGAAAACATAATCAGCAGCATCACCGCCTGTAGTTGGTTCAGCCAAGAACTTACCTGCATTCTTTCCGTTGAACGGGTTGGCTACGGTAACCTTTTCACCTTGTTCATCCGGTGTAAATGTCAAAGCTACGCCTTTATCAGCAGCCTGTAAACCTAAAATAGTATTGATTTCAGGAGCCTGCAAACGGATCATGTCGGCTTCTACAAGAGAGAACATTGTTAAATCACTTCCTGTAGCAGCATCTGCATAAGCTTCAGCAGCAGCCAACTTCGTAACCTGAATATTTGTGCCATCAGCAACCAAACCGATTACAGAGTCGGCTTTGAAATAAGAATACAGGGTCTTACCTGTTTGTTCTGCAACCGGAATAGATGTGTACTGGTTCAAATAAGCCCAACCTGAAACTTCACCACCTACACGGGTAGAATCAGTATCAGTATAAGTAGGCGTACTTCCTCCCAAACCTTCCAACAAAGTACCTGCATACTGGATATCCAGACGTTGGCCGGTAGCCTTGTTTGTGAAGTCGAAGATAGGAGCTTTACCATAACCTTCTTCAGTTACTTCAACACACCACAATGTACTTGCTAAATTTGCAGAAGTAGTAGTAGCTTCCAATCTCAAAGCGCCATTAGGAGTCATAGCTAACACCCCATCATCAGCTTTCAATTGGTACAAGCCATTACCCGTCTTCTTCAAGGATGTTACAGGATCCCCTGCATTGGCATTCATCGCACCCAACAATGCAAGTCCTGCCAAAAGAGTAGAAAACTTTTTGTTCATAATTCTAAATTTAATATTAATACTAATGTTTATAAAAAGTTCAGTTCTATCGTACGTTTGTTAACTATTGTCTTTTGAAATCGAATACGTACGTTTTTTTTAGTCATTTTTTTAGAGGTGACGGGAAGTTCGTATTAAAAAGAGCGTTTTTCGTCCTAAGTAAGCTATCTGATTGATAAGAAAGGATATAGAAAAAGAAATTTTCTTTGAGAAAAGGATTGCAGGTTTAAAAAGTATATGTATTTTTGTAGCTGAAAAATGACGAATTTAAACGTACGTTTTCTTTAGTCATTTTGAATATGCCTCCTATCCTTTTTATATTCAATCACTTACAAACGATTTTCACCCCATTTTCGCCCTTATAATATAGGTACATGCGTACATTATTAATGATTTATATTAGGCTGATAATCAACCACTTTTCAAAAACGATAAAATGACAAAATCGCCCTTTCTGCGATTTTGCCCCATTTTCGGCCCTATTTTGGCAAAAAAACGCCAGCGGAATTCCTCCCCTGAACAAGATGAGGCCAATCCCCGAACACATCCCTCTTTTTGTTGCCCCAGCATGAAAATTTATTTTCCTCGGTGAGAAAATTTATTTTCACCGGCATGAAAATTTATTTTCATGCAAATGAACATGCTGAAAAAAACGAAGAGGCCCGTAACTGGAAAGCTACGGAATGATTACAGAAAGAGATACTTACAAAAAAAGTTGTATCTTTGGCTATTCAAACACCAAGACAAGAGAGAAAAGCCTATGTATAAGAATGGTAAATATCGGGAGACCGATAAAATGAGCGATCTGATCTGCGAGAATTATCCGATGGTGCTTGTTATGAGCCGCTTCGGTATTGCACTCGGATTCGGAGAAAAGAACATCGGAGAGGTGTGCCGCCAAAACGGTGTCGATCCCTGCACGTTCCTGACCGTCGTGAACTTTCTGACGGAAGAGGTCTCCGCGCCGATGACAAACATTGACAAATGCCTGTCGATCGAGGCTTTGATCACTTATCTGCATAATGCACACGCCTATTTCCTGGACTTCCGGTTGCCCCATATCCGCCGCAAGTTGACGGAAGCGATTGCCGGCTGCCCGAAAGATGTGGCGTTCGTCATCACTAAATTCTTTGATGAATATGCGGCAGAGGTGAACAAACACATGTCGTATGAGGAAAAGACGGTATTCCCTTATGTACGGGGATTGCTGAAAGGCGTGAAAGATCCGAAATACAATATAACGATCTTCAGGAAACATCATGACCAGATCGAGATGAAGATCATCGAGCTGAAAAACATCCTGATCAAATACTATCCGGGGCCCGGCAGCAACCTGCTGAACAGCGTATTGTTCGACATCTTCGCGACCGAACAGGATCTGGCTTCCCATAATCATGTGGAAGACTATCTTTTCGTGCCGGCGATCCTGGCTCTCGAAAAAACAATACAGTGATGCCTATGAGCACCTTATTAAACATAGCGATTGCCGAACCGTCCGCCATCATCCGGAGCGGGCTCGAAGCGGTATTGAAGCGGCTTCCCGGATTCCGCATCCAGATCATCGAAATAGCCACTGCGGAGCTTTTGCAGGAGACGCTTCGCTCGCACAAACCGGATATGCTGATTATCAACCCGTCGCTTCCCGGTTGCTACACCATGCAGCTTCTCAGGGAGGAAACCGGCTGTACGGAGACGAAATGCATAGCCCTGCTGTATGCCGTCGCCGACCATGCCCTGCTACGGCCCTACGACGACCAGATCAGCATCTACGACAGCCCGGACGAGATTCGCCACAAACTGGAACGCCTCCATACGCCGCCGGAAGCGGAGGCCGAAAACGAAGAACAGCAGACACTCAGCACACGCGAAAAGGAAATCGTGGTCTGCGTCGTCAAAGGGATGACAAACCGCGAAATAGCCGACCGCCTGTTCCTTTCCACACACACCGTTGTCACGCACCGACGCAACATCGCCCGGAAATTGCAGGTACACAGTGCCAGTGGTCTGACCGTATACGCCATTGTTAACAAATTAGTTGAACTAAACGACATCAAATTATAATCCATGAAGAAAAACAAACTTACTTTCCTCGCGTCGTGCCTTGTCCTGTCAGGGACACTCTGCACGCAGGCGCAAAACAAAACGCCACAGGAAATCCGGATACCGGATACCTACAAATTAACGAATAAGTCCATCTACCGGAACGGTTGGATAGACTTCAACAAGAACGGGAAAAAGGATGTATATGAAGATCCTGCGGCCCCGATCGACGCACGTATCGAAGACCTTCTCTCGCAAATGACCGTCGAAGAGAAGACCTGCCAGATGGTTACGCTCTACGGCTACAAGCGGGTGCTGAAAGACGACCTGCCGACGCCGGAGTGGAAAAACCAGCTCTGGAAAGACGGAATGGGAGCCATCGACGAACATCTGAACGGTTTCCAGCAATGGGGGCTTCCCCCTTCCGACAACCCGTATGTTTGGCCGGCTTCGCGCCACGCCTGGGCTTTGAACGAAGTGCAACGGTTCTTTATCGAAGAGACACGCCTCGGCATCCCGACCGATTTCACGAACGAAGGCATTCGCGGGGTGGAAAGCTACATCGCCACCAACTTCCCGACACAGTTGGGATTGGGACATACCTGGAACCGCGACCTCGTCCACAAAGTCGGGTATATCACCGGACGCGAAGGACGTCTCTTAGGATATACCAACGTCTATGCCCCGATCCTCGATGTCGGTCGCGACCAGCGTTGGGGACGCTATGAAGAGGTATATGGCGAAAGCCCGTATCTGGTAGCCGAGTTGGGCGTGGAAATGGCAAAAGGCATGCAGACCGATTACCAGGTGGCCGCTACTTCCAAACACTACATCGCCTACAGCAACAACAAAGGCGGACGTGAAGGGATGGCGCGCGTAGACCCGCAAATGTCACCACGCGAAGTCGAGATGATCCATGTATATCCCTGGAAACGGGTTATCAAGGAGGCCGGCATCCTTGGAGTCATGAGTTCGTACAACGATTACGACGGGTTCCCGATCCAGAGCAGCTATTACTGGCTGACGACACGTCTGCGCGGCGAATTCGGTTTCCGCGGCTATGTGGTATCGGACAGCGACGCCGTCGAATATCTTTTCTCCAAGCACGGGACTGCCGCCGACATGAAAGAATCCGTGCTGCAAAGCGTATTGGCGGGATTGAACATACGTTGTACGTTCCGCTCACCGGATTCATACGTCTTGCCGCTTCGCGAACTGATCGCGGAAGGTGCTCTGCCGATGTCCACGATCGACGACCGCGTACGTGACATCCTGCGCGTCAAATTCCTCGTCGGATTGTTCGACCACCCGTATCAGATCGATCTGAAAGAAGCGGACAAAGAGGTGAACAGCGTCGAAAACCAGCAGGTTGCCTTGCAGGCTTCAAAAGAATCGCTCGTTCTGTTGAAGAACCAGGACGCCGTTCTTCCTTTAGACGTTAACAGCGTTTCCAAGATCGCCGTATGCGGCCCGAATGCCAATGAAGAGGCATACGCTTTGACACACTACGGCCCGCTTGCCGTAGAGGTGACAACCGTATTGGAAGGTATTCAGAATAAGGTAAAACCGGGTACGGAAGTGCTCTTTACCAAAGGTTGCGACTTGGTAGACGCCAATTGGCCGGAATCGGAGCTGATCCGTTACCCGCTGACAGGCGAAGAACAAAGTGAAATCGACAAAGCGGTCGAAAACGCAAAGAAAAGTGATGTAGCCGTTGTCGTACTGGGCGGCAGCAACCGCACCTGCGGGGAAAACAAATCGCGCTCCAGCCTCGAACTGCCGGGCCGCCAGCTCGACTTGCTGCAAGCTGTCGTAGCCACCGGAAAACCGGTCGTATTGGTGCTGATCAACGGACGTCCGTTGTCGATCAATTGGGCGGACAAATATGTTCCGGCCATCCTCGAAGCCTGGTATCCGGGTTCGCAAGGCGGTACGGCCATTGCAGACGCTCTGTTCGGCGACTATAACCCAGGTGGAAAGCTGACCGTTACCTTCCCGAAGACAGTCGGACAGATTCCGTTCAACTTCCCGACCAAACCGAATGCACAGGTCGACGGCGGACGCAACAAAGGGTTGGACGGCAACATGTCCCGCGTGAACGGCCCGTTGTACCCGTTCGGCTACGGATTGAGTTATACGACTTTCGAATACTCGGACATTTCGATTCAGCCTGCTGTCGTGACGCAGGTTCAACCGGTCACCGTCCGTTGCAAGGTAACGAATACAGGCAAACGCGCCGGAGATGAAGTGGTACAATTATATGTACGCGATGTTCTCAGCACCGTTACGACCTACGAAAAGAACCTCGTCGGCTTCGACCGTATCCATCTGAATCCGGGAGAAACGAAAGAGCTTGCCTTCACGATCGAGCCGCGCGACCTGCAACTGCTGAACAGCGATAACCATTGGGTGGTAGAACCGGGAGATTTCAAGGTCATGGTCGGCGCCTCGTCCGAAGACATCCGCCTGAACGACCGTTTCACTGTAGTGGAATATGGTAAAGAGCCAACAAACGCATCGGCAGCTTCCCGGCAGCAGAAATCAGTTATTGCCAGCTCTTCTCAAGAGTCTGCCACGTTGGTATTGGATGGTAACCTGTCTACGGCCTGGAAAGCCAACAAAGGCGAATACATCACATTTGCACTCGAAAACAACGCTTCGCCTAACAGCATCGCGATTGCCTGGAAAGAAAAAAGTAAAGATGCTAAATTTGAAATCCAACTCTCCGGTGGCGGAGGCCAGTTCCTGACCGTATATGAAGGAACAGTGGAGGCTACGAACGAACTGAAGAATTACCGGTTCAAAGGCACGACCGCCAGTGATATCCGTATCGTAATAACCTCCGGCAATGCAAGTATTTCGGAAGTAAA
The DNA here is from genome assembly GCF_014287585.1 of Parabacteroides hominis. GTDB lineage: Bacteria > Bacteroidota > Bacteroidia > Bacteroidales > Tannerellaceae > Parabacteroides > Parabacteroides hominis. The sequence goes on from NZ_JACOOJ010000012.1 coordinate 100,973, forward strand.
AATCAAGGAGCTTAAGAGTTGAAAGTTTATAGTTGAAAGTTTATAGTTGAAAGTTGAGAGTTGAAAGTTTATATTTCCCCTTAACTTTCAACTCTCAACTTTCAACTATAAATAGATTTCCCCGAAGAACTCCGGACAATGGAAGTTTGGAGAAGGAAGGCCGATCGGGTTCCAACTGACAAAATGCGGAAATTCCGTATCGTCCGCACATTTATAGAAATTACCCATTATCTTTTCCGGCAGGTTGTCAGGATCGAGGCCCATCAAGCGGAAAGGAATGGCAACCACCAATTCCCAGCTATAGACACCCAGTTTCTCAGGAAAAGCAGTATGCGGCAAACTCGAAAAACGACGTATGGAAGCGTATTCTTCAGCTGTCAGCGATTTCTTCGAATCACGCGATTCACGGTAGGAGGCATCACATGTCCCGATACAATTAAACTCGAAATTGTAGTAATTGGGATCATCCAGCCGCTTCATAAAAAACTCCACGCAACTATCCTGATAGACAGGCGAACCATCCGCTTCATAAAGCGCTTTCAGGGAGTTTCCTTTTACAAAATAACGGATATACAAATTACACTTCGATCTTGCAATATCGAATGCCACGATCGGTTTATAGGGATATTCCTCCCAGTTAATCACATCGATCGACTCTCGCTGGGCTTTTTCCATCAAAAAGCCTACGGACGACAGGTCCAGTACATCCAGCGTTTCCAAATAAGGGACTTTCAGTTTCTTCATTTCAATTATAGATTTGGAGTAATGGCAAATGCAAATAAGAAGTCAGCAATACGGATAAAGCTCCGATGATCGCCAAGACAATAATGACCGATCCCACAATCCTATTCAACAACCATATACCTCGCACGTTAAACCATTTCTTCAATTTAGCCACTATATAAGTGATTCCGAACCACCAGAGGACAGCTCCCACCCCGATAAAAGCAATGCCTCCCAACAACATCCAGACAGAATGTTCCGGCAGGACAAAGCCAAAGCGGGCAAACAAACCGATATATAGCAAGACAATTAAAACGTTGCTAAAGGTAAGAAGAAAAGCTGTAATAAAATCCTGGGTGAAGGATAACTTTTTCTCCCGCCGTTTTTTCAGATTCCGGACAGGGTTGGATTGGAATATATAATAGCCGAAAATACCTAATACGATACTGCCGATCAATTGCAAGGGAGCCTGGTTCGCCTCCACAAAATTCACCACGACCCCCATCCCCAGACAGGTCAGCGCAGCATAAATCACATCCGACAGGGCAGCCCCCAATCCGGTGACAAATCCGTGCCAGCGTCCTTTGTTCAGCGTTCGTTGTATGCACAGCATACCGATCGGACCCATCGGGGCGGAAACCAGTACGCCAATTACAATTCCTTTACTTATCAATCCCAGCATTATCCTTCTATTTTCTGCCAAATGATTTGCAAAGATAACGCAAACCGAGAGCAGAATAAAATGAACCTGTTCATTTTAACTAAAAAAACGCCTGCAGGAATGTTTTTTAGATTACCTACAGGCGTTTTCACACTTTATGAAAAAAGACTATTTAGCCTTTTCTTTTTCCAATATTGCTTTCAATTTTGCAACGATTTCAGGATGTTCGGCAGCTAAATTTTTCTTTTCGCCAATATCCTGTTTCAAGTTGTAAAGTTGTTCTTCCTTGCTGTTGCCCAATTCGATATTAGTCAATTTCTGGTAGGCAGCGCCATTGCTCGGAGCAATATACTTCCATTCACCATCGGAAACAGAGAGAGAACCGGCGACTTCGACCACATAGTCGCGCCCTTTCAGGTCTTTGCCCAGGAAAGCATCCAGATGATCCTGGCTGTCAGGGCCGGCTCCCGCTTCAAGCGTCTTACCCATCAGGCTTGCCATGGAAGCATAGAGATCCACTTGCGAAACCAATGCATCGGAAACGCCCGGCTTCACCTGTGCCGGCCAGCTCACGATCATCGGAATACGCGTTCCGGCTTCGAAGATGCTATATTTGCCGCCACGGAAGGGTCCCCAGGGTTTATGGTCGCCTAAAAGTTCGACGGCACGGTCTGCATAACCATCGTCTACGACAGGGCCGTTGTCGCTACTCAAAACAATCAGCGTGTTTTCAGCAATGCCTGCCTTTTCGAGTGCAGCCATCACTTCGCCGACTGTCCAGTCGAATTGCAGCAAAGCATCGCCACGAGGTCCCATGCCGCTTTTGCCTACGAAGCGGGGATGTGGCCAGCGGGGAACGTGCGCATCGTTAGTTCCGACATACAGGAAGAACGGTTCGTCCTTATGGTTTTCGATAAACTGGACAGCTTTGCAAGTGATGCTGTCCGCAATGTTCTCGTCTTCCCACAAAGCCTGCTTGCCGCCTTTCATATACCCGATACGGGAAATACCGTTTACGATCGCCATGTCATGCCCGTGGTTCGGGCTCGGTTTGAGCTTCGTCAGCAGTTCCGGATGGTCTTTTCCCAACGGTTCGCCGGGAAACGGCTCCTTGTAGCTGACGGCAATCGGATCGTTCGGATCGAGGTTGACGATCCGCTGGTTCTCTACGAAAACGCAGGGGACACGGTCGGCGGTAGCCGCCATCAGGTAGGAATAATCGAAACCGATATCCTTCGGTCCGGGAGTGATAAAGCCGTTCCAGTCCTGCGTGCCGGTCTTGTCGCCCAATCCCAAATGCCACTTCCCGATCGCACCGGTCGTATAGCCGCATTCGCGGAACATATCGGCGACGGTCGGCTGTTCGGGACGGATCACCATTCCGGCATCGCCGGCAGCAATTCCCGTATCATTCCGTCGCCAGGCATAATGCCCGGTAAAGAGGGAATAGCGCGACGGCGTACTGGTAGCCGCCACCGCATGCGCATCCGTAAAACGGACGCCCTGTGCCGCAAGCTTTTCCACATTCGGCGTATGAATCGTTTTCGATCCGTTACAACTCAGGTCGCCATAACCGATATCATCGGCTATCAGGAAAATAACGTTCGGCTTCTGTTGCTGCGTTACTTTCTCTTCCGTTTTTTGTTTGTTTCCGGAACAGGAGGCCAGCAAGGTGGCTCCTATTCCTAATACGATTGTTGATTTCATGATAATAATTTATTTATATCGCTTCACATGACTGCACCTTATCGCAAATTCGGATTGATATCCTGTTCGGATTGCGGGATCGGCCACTTATAGTCCTGATCCTGGCGGAAAGCGCGGCTGTTCACCCACCATCTGCCGTATTTGTCCGGTTCACCGTCCGGCTTAATGCTCGTACGCTTCGAACCGGGGAAAGGAGCACCGTAAATATCGCCATTTAATGCTTCATGTGCAATACCCCAACGAAGCAAGTCCCAATAGCGGATACCTTCCATCGCCAGTTCGACGCGGCGTTCGTTCCGAAGAATAGGGCGCAGCTTCCCGGCATTCACTTCCGTGATTGCGGGCATCTGTACAGATGCCCGACCTCTTACCTTATTGATTGTTTCATCCAGTAAAGCCTGGGTAATTCCCTCGCCGGCTTCGAGTTTGGCTTCCAGGTAGCTAAGCAGCACTTCGGCATAACGGATAACAGGCACGTTTCCTCCGTAACTGTTCAGGTCACCGGAGAAAGTCTCGTCGAAATACTTGCGCATCATCAAGCCGGTCTGTGTAGTCTGTCCGCCCATCACCTTATCCGGGCTTTGAGAATCCGGATGGCAATCATAAGTGGAACCTTTAAAAACAGAACCGTTATAATAAATGGTATAATCCAGACGCGGATCTCTGTTTTCGCCTAAGTTATTCGGGTTGTACTGCGGACTGTCATAGCTGAACGGCGTGCCGTCTCTGAACTGGTAGGCTTCAAACAAACCGGCAGCAACGTTAATCAGACACCAGCCCCCGTCTTTCACCGGGAAAGCATGCTGCGGCAGTGCATTTCCGGCCTGATCTTGCAAATACTGCATAGAAAAGATATTTTCACTGCTGTTCTCGTTGCCTGGCAGGAAAAGGGAGGCATAATCAGGATCGATCGCATTGTCGCCCAAATCGATGATCTCTTTATAAGCGGCGGCGGCTTCGCTATATTTCTTGGCGGCCAGCAATGTACGTCCCAGGAATGCGAGAGAAGCCTGTTTGCAGGCACGTCCCGTTTCGGAGGCTTTCAAATCTTTGAAACGGGGCAGACCGGTAGCCGCTTCGGTGAATTCCTTAATGATAAAGTCCGTTATTTCTTCCTTCGTATTCTTCTTTACCGTGTTTGCCTCGTCCTTGGTCAGCACTTTCGTTACCAACGGCACGTCCTGGAAGAACTGGGACAGATAAAAATACTGGGCTGCACGTATGAAACGGGCCTCTGCCGTGAAACGAGCCACGACAGCCGGATCGCTCAGATGGCTGATACCTTCCAGAAAACGGTTGCAACGGGCGATCTTGGCATACGAATTGTCCCAATATGCTTTTGTGTAGGCATTATTCGACAATAACGCCCCGTTTGACATTTTATGGAAATTGGAATTCGTCCCGCGGCGGTCATAAGCATTGTCCGTCGGAAACTCCATAAAGATCAGACCTCCATACGACCACCAGTCCGTCGGTGTATATTCAGGCGAGTTAAACAAGATGTTTCCTTTATAAACGCCGGTCAAAGCCAACTCTGCATTATCTTCGCTGGTCCAGAAATCATCTTCAGCGAACTGATCCAGCGGAGTGCGGTCCAGATCACACGATACGAAAGTAGCTGTTGCTGCCAGCAAAGTGAAAATAAAATATTTGATTCGTTTCATGACTTTTTAAAATTTAAAGTTTACACCAATTGTATAAGTCGCCAAAATCGGATAATAGTTTCCGGAAGTATTGATTTCCGGGTCCCATCCTGGTTTATACTTATTCCAGCAAAGAGGATTCTCGGCCTGCACATACACACGCAGATTGCTTATCTTCGCTGCTTGCAACATCTTTTTCGGGAAAGAATAGCCTAATTGGATATTTTTCAGACGGATATAAGAAGCATCCTGTGTCCAGAAATCGGAAGTTTCGATATTCGGAGTGATCGAATTGCTCAGGTCTTCCAGTCTCGGATAAGCCGGGTAGCGGGTCGGGTTAGCCGGATCGAAACGTCCTTCGGCCTGCCATTTCTGGATATTACCGTCACCTCTGAATGCCCAACCGGCAAAGCCGTCCAGCATACCGGTCACACCGGCAATACCCTGCAACAGGACAGACAAGTCCACGCCTTTATACTCCACGCCCAAATTCAGGCCGAACGTAAACTTCGGAATCCGGGAACCGAGATATACACGGTCGTAGTTCGGATCGATCTTGCCGTCGGGCACACCGTCCGGTCCGCTGATATCCTTGTAGCGGATATCTCCGGGACGGGCATTGGGAGTCACCTTGCTTTGGTCGTGCCAAGCCTTGATGTCATTTTCATCGAGGAAGACGCCGTCCGACACGTAACCGTAATACATATTGATCGGATAACCGACAAACAGATCGCTACCGTTTCCGACCATGCCGTTCAACTGTTCGACATTGCCGACGCCCAAAGTCGTCAGTTTGTTCTTGATGATAGACAGGTTCGCATTGACATTATAAGAGACATCGCCGATCGTATTCCGGTGTCCGACTTCGAATTCCCAACCGAAGTTTTTCAACTTTCCGGTGTTCATTTCCGAAATCTTCTGTCCAAGGATCGTAGAGACACTTCCGCTCGGCTTATACAGGATGTCATACGTGCGGCGGTTGAAGTAAGAAGCGTTCACACTCAGCAGGCCGTTCCACAAAACAGCTTCCAGACCGCCATCGATCGTTTCCGTTTCTTCCCATTTGATCGTCGGGTCTACCGCAGTCGTAACGGCTGCCCCCTGCATATAAGTATCTCCGAAAGGATAGTTCTGTCCCAATTCATATACGGACTGGTACGGATAGTTACCGATATTCTGGTTACCCAGGCGTCCCCATGATGCTTTCAGTTTCAGGTTGGAGATAAAGCCCAGCGATTCGTTTTCCTTGAAGAAGTTTTCTTCCGAAAGTCTCCAACCGGCTGCAACAGACGGGAAGAAACCGAACTTCTTATTTTTCGGGAAACGGGAAGAACCGTCATAACGCACTGTCGATTCAAACAGGTAGCGTTCGTTAAAATTATAACGAAGACGTCCGAAACCGGACTGGATAGCCCAGGCATTACCCGAACCGGTAGCCTTCTGGTTATCCGGCGAACCGGCGTTGATATAAGGCAGGTCGTTACCGGGGAATTTGTCGCGTGAACCCTGTATGTAGCGGTAATCTTCCTGTTCCCAGGAGTAACCGGCCAGGATTCCGAAAGAGTGTCCGCCAAACTTCTTATTGTATTCCGCCGTTGCCTGGAAAGTCTTATAGATCGTCTTCCCCATTTTATGTATCAGCTCGGAAGGTCCCAACACGCGGTCGCCGGACAGCTTCATCGTAGAACGGTACGTACGCTCTTCGCCGTTGGTATAGGTGTAAGCTCCGATGGCAGACAATTGCAAGTCCTTGATCGGGTTATAGTCCAAGCGGACATTCGCATTCAACGAAAATTCAGGATTTTCATAGAAAGAATCGCTCTTGATCCATCCGGCAGGCGTCCCGTGCAATTCACGTCCCGCGCCGAACGTCCCGTCAGACAAAACAGTCGGTGTCAGTCCGGGGAAACGCAACGCTTTCTGAATCAAAACCAACATATTATCGGCATCATCCCCACCCGGAGCCATCGGTTCCTTGCGGTTGCCGTAAACACCGGACAAGCGGCTGGTCAGTTTCAGCCCCGGCAGAATTTCGTTGATCAGGTTGACGCGGGCATTGTAACGTTGATAGTCGTTCTTTTCGACAATACCGTTCTGTTTCAGATAACCGAAAGATACCATATAGCGGTTCTGCGCATTCCCGCCGTTCACCGTCACGTCATGTCCGGTCTGCAAGCCTTTGCGCGAGAACACTTCGTCCAGATAGCGGGCATTGGCATAATGATCCGGATCGCTTCCGTCCTTGAACTTCCGTATTTCATCCTGCGTATAGGCTTCACGGCCTACCGCTTCGTTATAGAGAGTCGCATACTGCCACGTATCGGCAAATTCCGGCAAAGCCGTCGGCGTATTGAAACCGACATATCCGTTGTAACCCACCGATACCTTGCCTTCCTTACCCGTCTTGGTGGTCACCAGGATGACGCCGTTTGCAGCGCGTGACCCGTAGATAGCAGCCGTAGAAGCATCCTTTAATACGGAGATGGATTCCACATCTTCCGAACTGACATCGTTCAGCTTGCCGGGAATACCGTCGATCAGCACCAAGGCATCCGACTTGGTAGCCGCCTTGTCGTCGTTCGAGTTGGTAAACGTGCCGACCCCGCGTACACGGATCTCGCCGCCGCTATTGCCCGGACGTCCCGAACGCTGGATTACGGTCACACCCGCCATCTGTCCGGTCAGTGCATTCGACAACTGCGGAGTCGAACGGTTTTCGAGTTTCTCGCTACCGATCTGGGCGATCGAACCGATCACGTTCACCTTCTTTTCCGTACCGTAGCCGACAACGACCACTTCTTCCAGCGCCTGCGAATCTTCGGCCAACTGGATAGCATAGTCTGTCTTATCGCCTACCGTCAGTTCCTTTGTGATGTAGCCGATATAGGAAATCTGCAATCTGGCTCCTTTCGGGGCATCGAGCGAGAAATGACCGTTCATGTCGGTGATCGTCCCGTTTGTCGTGCCCTTTACCACCACGTTGGCGCCGGCGATCGGGCCGAAAGCGTCCGAAACGACACCGGAGATCTTGCCATCCTGCTGTTTTACTTCGCCCAGCAGAACGATCTTATTATCTTCAATACGATATTTGTAGGAAGACAGTATCTGGTTCAGAACTTCTTTGATATTCCCGTTTCTGATATCCAGATCGACATGTTTCGTCATGTCGATGGAAGAATTATTAAAGAAAAAGACAAATTGCGTCTTCGCCTCAATAGTTTTAATCGCTTCTTCAAGCGTTACGTTGGACAGACTCAGGTTAATCTTCGCATTCTGAGCGTTGCTTTCAACTGCCGAGAGTTGAACAAGGGAAATGGTAACAAATAAAAGTATTAGCTTCATTTTCCTGAATAAATTAATGTTAAGAATAGGTATGGTTATCCCATACGTGGACTTTTTTTTCATACATTTGAATGTTTAAAGTTTTACATTTTGCTCTCACTCTCTTACCTTTGAGAGCAGTTTGTTTAGTTTTACATCAGGCGGATGCTGGTAACATCTGCCTGATTTTTTTGAGTGTTTTTCCGTCTTTTTCAGATCATAGGCAATTTTGTTTATTGTTATTACTTAGGACTTATAATTATTTTATCTTTTTCTATCGTGTACCGGATCGGGCTGATCAGAGCCAGCAGTTTCAGGATTTCTTCCGGCGATTCTTTCCGGATTGTGAGCGACAAACGCTGGTCGAGCAGGACTCCGTTCGTACATTCCACATCCATATTATACCAATGCTTCATCTTATGCAGGACAGTAGACAGCTTTTCGTTCGTACAAACCAGTTTGTCGCCTATCCAGATGATATAATCGGAAGCATCCACATCGTCCAGCTTATAAGCCCCGTTCCGTCTGTTGCAGGATATTTTCTGATTAGGCTTCAATATGATGCTCTTATCCAATCCGGGCAGGAAGACTTCCACTTTTCCGGAAACCAAAGTAGTTTCGACTGTTTCCTTCCCCTTATAATTGCTTACATTAAAGTGAGTTCCCAACACATTGACAACCATCCCGTCCGTTTCGACGAGGAAAGGCGCTTTTTCATTCCGCATCACCTCAAAATAGCCCTCGCCTTCCAACTGTACATGGCGTTTGCCTGCCTGAAAATGCTCCGGGTAAACCAACACACTGTTGGCATTCAGCCAGACGGTTGTGCCATCCGGCAATGTCACAGCGCCTTTGCTGTCTTTTCCCATAATAGCGCGGTTCATGACCAATTGCTTCGAAGAGGATGGGCTGAAGAAATGCTTTTGCCCGGCAAAATAGCTACCCAGCGAACAAATCAGCAAGATAGCGACAGAAGCCGCAACCTTCATATAATAGGAGTTGCGAAGTTGTTTCCGCTTCCTGTCCTGTTCTCCAACTTGTGCCGTGAAACGCGCAAAAGCCTGTTCCACATATCCCGGAGCGGTTACCGGGGTTGCACCGGCGGCTAACCACCTGTCCCTGATTTCGGAAAAAGTCTTCTTATTCGCCTCGCCTGTTTTCAGCCAGTTTAGAATAATTTGTTTCTCGTTTTCCGAGGCATCACCTTGTAAATATTTTATGATTATATCGTTCATCTTTTATTATGCACCTTTATATCTATCACAAAACAAAAAGGAATATCCCTACCTTCGAACCAGAAAAAAACACTATTTTTACAAAAAAATAATCAGAGGCAGTGAGGCAGAAATGAAAAGATCGGAGAAAAACAGTCTAAAGACAGTACGCAGCAGAGCAGGCGACATCTCTCTGTTCCGGCAACTGTTTGACGCCTATTTTCAGTCCCTGGCCACCTACGCCTACCGCTTCGTCAACGACTGGCAGACGGCAGAAGATATCATCCAGGATGTTTTTATGGCACTTTGGGAAAAGAAAGAGGAAATAGATTTCGACAACCCGATCAAGCCCTACCTCTACCGTGCCGCCTACAACCGTTCCATCAACTACCTGAACTCCGCCTTGGTGCAGAAACGAATCGAGGGAGCAGACACGATCGACGAACTGATCAACCAGGAAATCCTCAGCTATAACCAGCACGACACCCTTCTGCTGAAAGAGATCACCGATGAGATCAACCGGTTTGTCGACACCCTCCCGCCCCAATGCCGGAAAGTCTATAAGCTGAGCCGCGAAAAGAACCTGCGAAACAAAGAAATAGCCGCCTGCCTGGAAATCAGCGAGAAGGCGGTAGAAAAACATATCTCCAAAGCATTGAGCGAGATACGCAATCACTTGGTGCGCCTCGACATCCTGTCCATACTGGTCTGCCTGATCGGTAATTCCTCCTGCCATTAGTTTTTGACGAAAGGTTCTCTTTGGGCTGTAAGCTCGAATAGGACATAGCCCAGTCTTCCCATGAATTGACAAATTGCAACCTGTTTCTGCGGTTTTGCCTTAATAATAATATGTTAAATAATATTACCCGCTTGTGTAGATCGATTGGGTCTTGTTCACATTTGCTGCCTTATACACAAATCATCATTCTTTTGAGAAGTTCTATGCTTGCTCGTCCATAACACATTCTTTTAATCATCTTTAATTTGTTGACAAATCCTTCGGT
>NZ_JACOOJ010000013.1 GCF_014287585.1 Parabacteroides hominis
TTCATAGACTAATTTCTTGGTAGCCGGATCGGCGATATAATATTTTCCGTTCTTTACCTTATATAATACGACGAAATGGTTCTGGTTCCAGTGCAAAACGCAAGGCAAGGGCACTTCTGCCCTGAGCTGTTCCAACGTCACTTTCACCCCCATCGTCCGGAACCCGATCCGCTCGGCGGCATCGCTGATGCCTAACATCGACACCCCTTCGCGCGTGATGAATGCCTGTTCGCGAAGGTACTGGATGGAATAGCTGCGACCGTAGTACTTCGCGATCATGCGCAGGCACGAGGGACCGCAGTCGGCGGATTCGAGTTGGTGGTAATGGGGGAATGATTTTATCATAAATATTCTCTATTGAGAGCCTAAAGTTCCGGATAATATTGGAATATTTCAATATATTCTTTAATCAAAGAACGGTTTTTTTTCACTTTTCTGACATCTATTTTGAACAGTCCAAACGTATCAACCTGCTTTATTAAAATCAAAAAAGGTAAAACCACAAAATAAGATGGCCTGATAAAAAAGTCATGAACTAAAATCCGCGTCTTATTTGAACATCTCAAACAAGTTTGTAAAATACAAGCAATACGAAAACGTCCATCCACTAATACCAGATCATAGTTCATTCCAAAATGGAATGCCTTCGAATGATAATTTGACCAAGATTCCATATAGTCAAAAGTAATTGGGTATCCCCATTCTTCTGTTTTTCCTACATTTATATATTGATAATTTAATTTACCAGAAACCAAAGCTTCTTTAATTTCCGGATTCGGATCAACATTCGCACGAAAAAAAGAATCATCAGACTCCACCACTACCATCTGCTGTATATGACAACAAGAAGCCGCCATCAAAGTACTATTACCGGAGCCAAACTCTAAATAAATTTTAGAATTTTCCTGTTCATTACGTAATAACTCCAATTCTTCTTCAGTCATAATCCAAATCTTCTTTTATTTTACAGAAATCCACTTCCATGATTGGACATATTGCTTTAGCTCTTCACAAGACATACCACAGACTTTCAAAAACTCTTGACGATTACTTAATTCTAGCATTTCATTCTGATACCAGGAATTTTCTTTTCGCGGGTGATAAAGGTGGTACAACGGGCCAGCCACCCGATAGACTGGCTGACATAATATTTCAAGACGTTTATATCTTTCCAAATCTTCACATCCCCAACCATAAAAGAATTCATTCTCTCCACCTAATTGTAAATATAAATTTCTATTAACAAAAAATGCACCACCAACCGAAGAAGTAGATATAGACAAAATATCACTTGAAGATAATGAATTAATAGAAGAAATTCCAGCTTCCTTCAGCAACAAACTACCCTGCATTGAAAGCGAACAATACATTCCATTGTAAGGATAACAAAGAGCGGACCTATTCTCGTATATAGTTAATATAGATTCTTCTATCTGTTTTTCAGACAAAACAACATCTGTATCCCATATTCCTACAATAGAAGTATCAGCCATTCGCAATAACTGATTTAAATAATGTGTCCGATAAAACACAGGATCATTATCTCTTACAAAACAGTATTTCACGTTTTCATACTTAGCTTTCAACAAATAACGAGACTCTGTATCGGCTTCTAATAGTAATATAAAAGTATTTCTCCGACGGGATAGTCGTTCTATTAACCAGTCCAAATTACTTTCTCTTTCCTTCGAATCTATCCGTACTGGTATAATAAAAGTTACTTCTATTTTATTTTTTTCAACAAAAAGCAAACGATTTGTTACAACTGGACATAAACCGGCAAAGTGTACTTTTCTCATATCCTTAAACAAAATGGAATCATCTTCACATATATCAAATTTGTCAAGATAATTTAAAAGACAGATTAAATTCTGTTTGTTTTTTAATAGGACCAAGCTATTTCCATTTTTAATATCTATACGTAAACACAAATAATGTATCCAACCCAACAAAGATTCTTTATCATCAACATTTAACGCCAAACATAACCAATCCAATTGCAAATCGATATCTCTCAAAACATCATCTTCATTACCTAGAATCAGACCATTTCGCAATAAATATATAAATCCACACCCAAGGTTGTACAATTTAACAGTTACTTCATTACACATTTCATCAATAACAGAAGACAAATATTCATCAGCCTGATATTCAATAGCTTTATCACCCATAAATCGAGAATATATATATAAAGATATAATATATCCCAGTTTTTTATCTCCAATAGTATATCGATCCACCTCTTTCAAATTACCTCTACCGTAAAATTTAATAAAATTTAGTTGATAACAAAGTCGTATTTTTTCAGCTAACAGTTGTTGTATTTGCATATATTTTTGTGATATTTGTGTAGAATGGCATCTATACACCATTAATATCTCAGGCAAATTATAAACTTTACCATGAAAAACTATTCGACAAACTAAATCATAATCAGAGGCATATCTATATAGTTCATTATATCCATTCAACTTATACAATATATCTGAACAAATCATTAATGAAGCATGCATAAAACAATTCTTTTCTAAAAGTCCGAGCCTAATCTGTTCATCTTCTACAGGGTGCTTCCACTGTTGTTGATTATTTTCAAAAATAAACCAAGAACCAACAGCCTTTACATCTTTATGCTCTTCTAAATACATAAACTGACGTGCTAAACGGTTAGGAAAAGCAATATCATCAGCATCCATTATCGCAACATATTTTCCTTTGGCCATTTTAAGACCTATATTACGAGCCAAGTAATTACCAACATTATATTCATTTTTTAAATAAATAATCCGTTCATCTTTATAAGATAAAATAATATTTTCAGAATTATCATCTGATCCATCATTAATAATGATAAATTCAAAATCAACAAATGTCTGATCCAAAATACTATCAATAGACTTATGTAAATAGCAATCACTATTATACACAGGCATCACAACCGATATTAAAGGCGTATGACTCATTTTTATATCTCTATATTAATACAATACATAAAAAACATCAAATTAAACCAATAAATATATACACAAAAAAATCCATAATATCAAATAGCATTATACACCTCAATCATCTTTTGCTTAAAGATATCAATACTGAATTTTTCAAGATAACGTAGACGCGCATTCTTTGATAACAGAACTCTTCGATCTTGATCTAATAATAAACGAGCCATTGAACTTGCTAATAAATTTATTGAATCTTCCTGATTATCTGATCGATATAAATCAATCAAGTCTCCATATAGATCACTCCCAATAACGTCAGACAGTCCACTTGATTTATTTGATATTATAGGAATACCATACATTAGCATCTCAGTAGCAACATAGCCAAACTCCTCATAATGAGAAGGTATAACTCCTAAATCTGCAATTCTGTATAATTCAGACAACTGTTCTTGCTCCAAAAAACCTGTAAATATAATATTTTTATATCTAGGATAAAGAATAGATAAAGGCTGCCTAAAATTCCCTTGCCCAACAATCACTAATTTAAGATTATTGAAACATTGTTTTAGTTTATCAAATGCACTTATTAATACACTTGGATTTTTATTACTATCCAATCGCCCAACATATAACACAATCTTATCAGAGACATCAAATTCAAATTTAACCTTTAGTGTATCTCTATTAATATTTGACACATATTTATCTTCAATTCCATTATTCACAATAAAAATACGTTGCGTTTTTAAATCAAACATTTTATTCAATCTCAAATATGAGTGATCTGCCAATAAAATAATTCCATCACAACATTTCAATAATTCATTATCCTTAGCGTATTCTTTACAAAACTGTTCCTCTATAGCTGATAATCTTTTCACTTTATTCGATAAGACTTTATCAACATCAGATTCTATTAAAAGATCAATCCAAGTCTGATAATGCCATACTAATAAAATCTTAAACCTTAATTCATATTTCAACAAATAAGCCAGATCAATACATGATCTATAATTTAGATGTAAGATATTATAATGTTCCGGATTTATATAAGGTAGTATCAAATAAAATATATTCCTATAATAATAATCGTTCTTATATTTCATATCCATATCTGGGACATAAATATATCGAATATGTTTATCATAAACAACATCTAAAATAGTTTCTTTAGAATATAGTTTAAACACTGTAATAGAAAAATTTTCCACAGGAAATATTTTCAATAAATTACAAATATATGTATTAATTCCATATATAGAACCAATACCATCTTCATCTAATACATAAACATGTTTCATCATTCATCATATTATCTAAATAAATATATGCCAATCCAGAAAGCCCATCCAAAAGACCTAAAGAATCAAAAGAACATTTACAACAATTATTTCTATTTTTAATAATATCAAATATCAACTTATCTATTTTTATATCAAAATTATCATTCAAAAACATATTAAAAATAATTTTAGAATTAGAATCTAGGCAAACATTATTATTAAGTATCAATATCTCCTTTATATCATTTAAATATTTTGAATCAAATAAACATTTATCTGATTTATAAAACAACCTACTACAAATATAACACAATATTCCACCAAATCCTCTATCAAAAGTAAAATCATCAATTTTATTCAAATCACATTTTAATATACAGCTATCAATATCATATAACACATCATCAATATTGCCAGACAAATAATTATTATTTACAAGATAATTAATACCCCATCCAATGCCTGATAAACCATATTCTATATTCAATAAATAAGAAAACAATTCATCATATGATTCTTTTATTAAATAATATGAAAAATCAGCATATAGATCATTTTTCAAATAACGAGAATAATGTGCAAAAAAAATTGCGACACCGACTTTCCCATGATACAATCCAAGATCAGACATACCACTAGAATTCAAAATCAAATAATCGACAATTTGCTTTAAAGATTTCATATTCATATTGTACAACATAAATTCATCTTATTAAAAATCAATTCATAATTAGAAGGAGAAGGACACAAATATTTATATAAACAATTAGAACAATCTCCATTATCTCTAATAAATCTCCAGGACTTACCATTAACAATCTCTCGATAAATCAATTCTGTCACTAATTCTGAATTCTCACCTATATGAGAATAATTCAAATTAGAATAGACTTTATTATCTGGCATATAAATCAGCTTTCCAAAAAAATTTGTATTTACAACATAGTGTAAATATACTTCACGTTTATTTAACTTAAAGTTCAGAATATCGTCTTTTCTTAAATATACATTATTTTTAAAAAAACTCATATTATCACCGTTATATAAAGGCTTAAGAAGATAATCGTTACACTTTTTCAAATCTATAACATCAAACACCTCACTTATATCATCTTTCTTTAATATAGGAAATACGAATTGAATATCCATATTAGAATAGTCACATATACACTCTCTAAATCCGATAATATCATCAATTATCAAAACCACTTTTAGATTTATATTATTCAAAATATTCATAGCATTTTCCGCTTCAATAAAATCACTAAATAAAATACATATTGAAACATTTATATCATATATTTTTATCGTCTTAAACAATCTATCAAATGCATAATAAGAAAAGATATTACCAATTATACAAATATTTTTTGTTACTGATTTTGAAACATATAACAATAAGTTATCAACAACATCAATAGATATAAAATTAGCAGTTTTAATTGGATATTCCATTTGTCTTGCATAATACAAATTTCCATTTAACGAACCATTAATATGAATTGTTATATCATGCAAATACTTAAGCATTTCCCCTGTATATCCTTGCGAATACATCCATTTTATACGTTCAATATCTGTTTGGATTCTCAATAATGGAGGGAAAGAAACAGGAGAATCAAACGAATCAAGACTTTCCCCAACACATCCAGCATCAATTTTAATAATATTATCAATCCAATTTTTAACACTCACATCCAACAAATCCTCCTCTATTAAAATAAAATATAAATTATTAAAATCAGCAATTCTATTATATATTATTTCCAAACAAGGCGTAGAATCACATAAAAACGATTTATAATTTTTTGAATTATAAATAAAATATTCACGCTCATTTCGCCAAACAAACACATCTTCATATAATTTCAAATACATAATTTATTTCCTTCTAATTTTCCATTATAACCTCCGTTAATATTCTTTGATATAAATCCGGATTTGCTTTCAAATAGAATAAATACTCTTTACACATGTGTTCATTCTTTTGGACATCTCTATAAAATTTACAGCTAACATTTTCATCTCTGATATCATCATTTTGATAAACACATTGAATACAGTTCCCTCTTATAGCACAAGAAGAACAATCATCGATAAATTTATGAACAAAATAATTATGTCTCTCTGCCACATGATCAAAATCTATTAATACACTTCCATCTTTAACAATTCCCAAATAAAAATCATGATCAATTTTTTCACATTGCAATATTTTTCCGTTAACTGTCACATACATTTTTTTCAGAAATGGAGTACATGTACCTGTCGGATATTGGTAAAAGTCATCCTTAGAAAAGAATAATGAATTATAATCATAATAAACATTCCCAGTATATTGGAATAGAAAAGAAGATAATCTATAAATCATAGGAGATTTTATAAACATTTTCTTTTCCAACAAATCCAAATTTTCGGACTTTCCCATACTATCCACAACATTTTTATACATTTTCTCAAACACACCTCGCTTATCAGTTTTAATACCTGATGTATTTAAAGATGAGAAAGATGAAACTTTATCAAAGTTACTAACCATAAAATCATGAACAGAATCGACATCATTTCTATCATGCAAAACAGTATTAAAAGCGACATTTTTTTCAAAGTATTCAGGAAACAAAGATTGCAGTTTGCAAACATTATCATACACCTTATAAAATGAATTATATCCTGCATGATCAACCCTATAACTATGAGAAAATTCGTCTCCATCCAAGCTAATCAATAAATGAAAATCTTTTTCGACAAGATAATCCCAATATTTATCTAACAGAACTGCGTTTGTTGTCATAGAATATCGAAATATCTTACGCGTATCTTTAAGTGTTTCAACATATGAAACAGTATCCTTTATGAATTTCATATTCAGCAAAGGTTCACCACCATAAAATCCTATGGTTAAAGGCTTAACCATATCTTCTAATAAATTCTCTCTCCATATGTCGACTAAATAATCAATAACAGTCTTCGATACAGCGACATTCAAATAATTATTTTTTCTCTCATCATATCCAACATAAAGATCCGAATAACCACAATACTTACAGTTCAAATTACAAGAATCTGTAACCTCAAACACAAGTTGCTTCAAATTCAACAAATTATAAATTATTTGTTTTGAATTCACTTCCAAAAAACCATCATGCTTCATAAAATACTCATTTAAACCGTATCACCATCAAGACATCATTATCATCTTCCTTTAGAGTAGATGCTATTTTTTTTAGTTCGCCCTTCAAATTTCCATTTTCATAATCATCAATTAAGGAGATAGGATCTAATCGAACAACACAAACATTATCTAATACGGAAAAGAAAGATATTGCTTCAGGTCCTATTTCTAATTCTTTCATATTAATATAGTCACTATTATAGAAATGCACCTCATAAATTTGTTTTATTTTCTTATCATACATTAAGGATACAGAAGGATACCCTTCTTGCTTATCCATATCAAATTCCTTTGTAACTGTATTTGCAAAAAGATATTGGTCTGTTTCTAATATATAAAATAAAAAAGCCGACTTTTCCATATTACAAATAGAAGGATCACGGACAATGTAAGGAGCATACTCCATATTTTTATTCATTTTATATATTGTATCACAAGATATATCTGACAACACAAAATCATTTCCCGATTTCATCAAAGGATATATCTCCGTAGCAACTACAACCATTCCACCATTTTTTGATTTATATCGGAATCTCTCGGAAATCTTTACTTTTTGACTTAAAGTTATTTCTTTTTTTACACTCCCGTTTTGTTTTGAGAATATAACAAATTTATTCAGAATCTCATTATTCCGCTTATCATAACCTATCAAATACTTATCATCAAAATCATATATTCGATAAAACATTCCTCCAGACGGATAATTTAATACACGCTTATAAGTGCCATCAAAATCATACACAAATATTTTCTTTTTAAAATTATCATTAACAAATATCTCTGCATTATCCTCATCCGGTACTATAGTTATGAATGACGTATATTCTTGAGCTCCATTTCCTTTATGATTAATTTTTTTTACACTTTTACCATTCCGATCGAACAACAATATATCACCAGTTTTATTATCTCCTCCTAATATATAACTTTCCGTAATCCCTTTTACATTTCCTCTCCACAGAAAATCATCATTTGTTTCTAATGAAATATAACTAATATTTGAAATATTCTGTATTGAAATCTTTTTCTCATCATACTTTTTTGAAACATCAATTCTTATATTACCATCAGTATTATCATTACTAATGGCATCAATCTGGCTTTCTATTGATATTTTTCCATTGTCTTTTTTTGAGACATTACTACATCCCAAAAACAATATCGACCAAAGTGCAAATTCTATTTTTTTCATAAACCATAATAATAAAAAGAAAGAGAAAAAGAAAGAGAAAGAGAAAGAGAAAGAGAAAGAGAAAGAGAAAGAGAAGAAAGGGATTTTTTCCCTTTCTTCTCTTAATTGCAATTTTAAGAATAAAGTCCCTTATCTGCATTAGCATCTCCATTATCTATATCTGAAGATCCACCATAATAACTGTCATCTGGACCAGATTGGCCTCCAGCATAACGACAGCCACATAAACACACAGATACACTACCAGATCCACCTTTCAAAAGGCTTTGTCTTTTTTTTGCAATCTCAGCCTGGCTAAGATTATGCAATGATAATCTTTTTAATTCTCTCATGATATATTTTTTAAGATAAAATTCCAATTGGTTAGTAAAACCAACTGCTAATTAATATTTAATATTCGATACTAAAAACCAGCGAAGTTTCCACCTAAGTCAATCAACAGCCCCTTCCAATCGATCTCCGAACTGGTTAGTCAGAACCAACTGGTACCGTTGACCGGACTCCAATGCCCCTACATAAATTGTAGCCGGACAAGTGCCTGCCGGAATCGTTTCAACGCAGACGCTCTCGACTCCATTAGATAATGTAACATGAATAGTTGAACGAGGAGAGAGACTCTCTACATAAAGACAGGTTCCATCCCAAGAGACTGATACCGAATAATCAATCTCTACTGAACGTTTATCTTCAAACCATTTTCCCTGTAACGGGACTTTCTTTTTTCCACCTTCTCCTGAATCGGAAGAAGATGCAAATAAGTTTTGTGTACTAAGGACGAATAAACATCCTACTAATAAAATAATCCAACTGTTTAAATAAGTATGTTTCATGGCTATTCTGTTTGGTTACAAAGTTACAAGAGTTTATTTAAATCCGAATGGACATTTAAAAAAATCTTATACACATACATAATTATTTATAAAACAGAAAATTACAATATCAACAAAAAGACAAATACACACCACTAAATATGGACACAATATGTTAAAAACTTGCAATATAAACATCAAAACCACCTTTGCCCCAATTTTCAGGATCTCCAATTTTGGATTTAAAACGTTGTTTACGTTTGATTACTGACTCTTCTTGTATACATAAAAATGAGGAGATCTCCTCATTTGTAAACTGAAGTTTAGTCAAACAACATAACTTTAAATCTTCATTCTTCAATTTTGGAAAACTGATTAATAATCGATCTACAAAATTTTCATGCAACAAATTGACTATAATAAAAAGTTCTTTCCACTCCTCATCCCGAAGATTTTTTTTCTCGTTCCTCATTTTTATTAGTAAGGCAAATGAAACGACATTGTGTTTATCTAAATTCTTTTTTTCTATTAGCACAAAAATATTTTTCTGCAATGAGCCAATCATCTCTTTCAAATCCAGATTTTTCTTTTCTAATTTTTTATTCTCATAAATAAACATGGATTGGGCTTTTTCAATTTGAGTTATCTTGTCAGCCTTTTCTTTTAATTGTTGTGACAAACTTTCCTGTTTGATTCTGAAGTCTCCATCTGACTGTTTCAATATTTCTTTTTCGTCCTTTACTTTGTTATACTCCTGTCGTATCTTTTCTAACTGTTCGGATAAATCAAGTACTTCTGAATGGTTTCTTTCCATCTTGGATAAGATGAAAAGCGATTCCTCTTTTAATTCTTCCAACTGCTCTTCTAAATCTGAAATAAATTTTTCTTTATCTTTTAATCGTCTCCGAAAGATCTTCACCATCGTAAAAACAAATCCCAAGGCCGCCAATAATCCTAATGTGCCTCCACAGGCTATCCAGACATTCTTCAATCTCAGCTGCAAATTCTCTTTTTGTATTTTTTCATGATTGTATTTAGTCTCGATCTCCATGATAGCTTTATTATTCTCCATTTTTTGGATGGAATCTGCATACTCCCAATACTTATTATTATATCGAACCGCATTTTCATATTGTTCCAGTTCTTCATATAAAAAATATAAACTCTGACAACTCCCGGCTAATGTATACAGATTATCAGACAAAAGTGCTTTCTTTAAATACAAAACGGATTCATCATTTCGTCCTATATGCCTGAACAAATCCCCTATTGTAAAATATAATCGTTCCAAATTACCCGCTTTGTCACCCCCGTCTTGCTTTATTTCCAACAATTTGTCTACATAATCGGCTATTTTATCAAACCTGTCAGCGTTCGCACAAACGGCGACATATTCATTCATTGCTAACTCTGTAGCCTGAAGATCTTTTATTTGAGTAGAGATGAACAATGCTTTTTCATAAAAAGAAAGACTCTGTTCCCATTCTTCTAACAAGCTATAGGCTCTTCCCATATAAGAATAGCCATAAGATATAGAAGAGCTATCTTGGCTTGCAAGGGCATATTGTAATGCATCATGATAAGCTACCATTGCTTTCTTCTGTACATTAAAACGGGCATACAACGTTCCCAGCCGGGATGAAGTTAAAAACAGTTGCAAATAATCAGAACTGCGCTTCCCCACATCCAATGAATTGATAAAAAAAGACGTTGCTTTCTCTACATTTCCTAAATCCTGATAGATTCGTCCTTGGTAATACAAGGCTTTTGCATAATACTTAGGATTATTCTCTTTCTCAAAATACCGTACCGCCACCCCGATCACCGAATCCGACGTATGCTCCACATAATTCTTATCCCGTGCCTGCGTTATCAGCAGACACCAGGTGGCATAGTCTTCCTCTGAGAGTTTTTCAGGAGACGGGATGGACTCTAAAAGGATCAACGAACTGTCCGGCCGGCTCCCCATTAAGGTTTCCGCCTCCTGTAAAAGGGACTGGATATGGGGGTGCTGCCGGCAAGCAATTAGACAAAAGGCTAACGACAAAAATATAACGTATATGTTTCTATTCATTTTATAGCGTTTGTTTTAAATGCAATATTATCAATATTCACTCATACTCCCTTATTTTTTTGTTGACAATTTGTTGACAATTACACATATCAGTGATAATAAGCTGTTTTGTTTAGACGTAAGCATTTGGTTAACCCCATATTTTTCCTTTCTTCCTTCGCTGCCGATTATCATATCCGATCATGGCTGCTTTTTAAAACCAGAAAAACTCGCAAAGAAACCCTATCTGCTCGGTGCAAGAATCAAAGTCTATTGTTTTGGGTACTTGTGAATAATAATAGATAGTGGTAGCTTCCATTTTGGGACACATCCGGTACTTTTTACAATAACGAACGACAAAATCATAATCCTGATGCCCCAAATTTACTCTTTTATAAACCGTTCATATTTTTCCCAGTTAGAACTTCTATAGCCTTTTCCTTCCTTCGGGATGTAAATAGCAGTTAAAGAAAGACACATATCAAATACATCCTTACCAAATTTTTCAGGAGCATTAAAAGAAGCGAACTCTACTTTTTTCAATCGAGAGCAATTATAAAAAGCCTTATCACCAATCAACTTTACTGATTTCGGGATAAGGACAGTCTCCAATCTTGTATAAGAGAAAGCACTCTTTTCTATTGCCACAACAGATTCCGGAATGTAAACGAACCGAACCCGGCTATGCGAGAAAACACCTGCATCAATCACTGCCAACGAAGATGGAATCTGCACAAAACGAACACCCGTCCCATAAAAAGCGGCCTTGCCCATACTTCCCAAATTTGCGTCTTCCGCAAAGGAGAGAGACCTTAATCTTTTACAATCCAAAAAGGCGAGACTACCTATTTTTTGTACAGAAGCCGGAATAAATACAGACCGGAGCGCCGCCTCGGCAAAAGCAAAACTCCCGATCTCCTCTAATTCAAATCCGGAAAACGTTACCGATTGTAATCGCCTGCAATAACTAAAAGCACGCTCTTCTATCACCCTGACCGATTCCGGTATTTCTACAGAGTCAAGAGCCGTAAGGGAAAAAACTCCTGCATTTATTTTTTTAAGGCCAATCCCTTGAGAAAATTTCAGCGATGAAAGGTGCCGGCATTCCAAAAAAGCAGCCTTCTTAATATCCCTGACCGAAGCCGGTATGGAAACAGAACCAAGCGGAGTTTGAGAGAACCCCCACTCTCCGATGATCTCCAATGCTCCTTTTTCCGGAAATATTACAGATGACAAACGGCCACATTCTCTAAATGCCGAGTTCCTGATCTCTTTCACAGATACAGGAATAGATACGGACTCCAAACCTGTCTCTCTAAAAGCGTGTGCTCCAATCACCTTCAAATTGGAATTAGCCGGAAAGCGAACACGCGACAAACGCTGGCATCTAAAAAATGCAGCACCTCCAATTGTTTCTAAAGAAACCGGAAGTTCAACCGATTGAAGACATACCAGCTCCCGAAATGAATAAGTCGGGATATTCCGTATTCCCTCTGCTATTTTTATTTTCGTCACAGACAACTTCGTCTTAGGGTTTACATCTTTCCACTTTCCAAACCCTTCAGTTGTCAGAATCGTCAATTTCCCATCTGCCAATACATATCCGCTATCTTCCGCCCTTAATAAACCCTTGGGCATCCACAACAGAAAGACCATGAACAAACAGATCAACAAATTTGTAACTGTGCTTCTTTCCATAATCCCAACAAATCATTTAAAGTTTAACAATATCAATTTTCGATTTTATACTGCGCCGGAAGTATTAAACTCTTCCTCTTATCATAATTCCATAATCACCAAAACTGGATTACCGTCCTCATCGACTCCGGGAACGCCACCTTCCGATGCAACATCTGCACCTATTGAAAAAGCGACCGCGTTGCTGTCAATGTATAAGGATCTCGTATTTATCCATGTTTTTTTACCATTAGGCAAACGGAATGGAATCCCGAATTTTCCTCCTTCATTTGAAAAACGCGATAGAATCCGATTGTTGGCTTTGTCCCATATTTCATCATATGATTTATTTTTAAACAGATAAGAGACTACATAATAGTTCGAAATCAAAGACAAACCCATTGCCTGGAGATAAGGAGAATCTCCGGCGAGCAACTCTTTTGCTTTTTCCGGTGGAAGTTTATATGCCCCTTTTTCCAATATGCAAATGGGGGATATCCCTCCTTTTGTCACAGTAAATACCGTATCTTCATCTGCATAATGGACAATGGCCTGATCACGATTCCGGCAATAATTAATTCGCCAAATCAAACATAGCCGTTCCATATCCGTCAAAGACATATCAAGTGGAAATATCCCTTTTTCGATATTGAATGTTTTGTCTGTCAGATATAATTTACATTCAGATCCACTATCAACCCCTTTGACTAAGGCATAATCCGAAGTGATCAAAAGCGGGGTATTAATTTTCTTTTCCGCAAATGAAATCTCATGGATGAAATTTCCATCCAAATCATACATGATATATTTATTACGTTTTTGATCATATACACACACCATACGGTTTTCCGGTTCAACGTGTACATATGTTAAATCAACATATTCCCCAGGACCTTGCCCTTTCTTGGAAAAAGAAGATATAATCTTTCCTTTTTTATCCATCCGAAAAACAGTACTCGTCTTATGATCTACCATGTAATGGAAATCTTTACCTATATACACTGGTCTGGCCAATGCCAACAAAACACTATCTGTTGTTGAAACTGGAAGATAACTCACTCGCTTTGCGACATTATTCCAAACAAAAGTATCCGGTACAGAATATCCAATGGTTGCACCTAAATCAAGGACTGGTAATATAGTTTGTTTATCCATGCTTAACTGACAACCACTCATCATTAATAAAATCACTACACAAGTTGCTAAAATATTTTTTTTCATAATGCACTTTTTAATGTCTTTTTCTTCCCGTAGTTTTTCTTTTTCTTCAACAGTCCTCTTACTTCGGGTTTCGATCTCTTCCAACTGCTGTTCATATTTAGCTTGTTGTTCCCGGTTATCTTCCTCCAGTATACGGACTTGTTCATTTTTTCCAATATCCGCCCATATCCCCTTATTATTTTGGTGACATTTTGTTGACTTTTGTTTTTTGCCTTACCAACATAATCACCGGATTGTCTTCTTCACTCAGCCTCGAAGCGATTTCTTTCAATTGACCGTCTTTCAGTTGGCCTTTCTTATAAATCTCAACGAGCCGGGAGGCATTTAAGCTTGTGGCGTCTTCGATTTCGCTATTAATTGGCTTCGCTGTCATAGCTACCGTTCTTTTTTCTGCATAGTCACCATTGTATACGGCAACTTGATATACGGCTTTTTCTTCTTTGTCATACATCAGTTCATCCGTATAGAACCCATTGCCCTTTTCAAAGTTAAATACATTTTTAACGGTTTGCATAAAATAATAACGGTCGGTATAAATACCCATATAAAGAAAAACTTCAGGCTCCATAGTATGTGCGGAAGGGGTTCTTGCAATAAAGGGGGTTAATGTACCATCCGGTGCATAGTTATACAATGTATCGGATGATGTGTCCATAAGTGTACATTTGCCGTGACTTTGGCGTATTTGGTAAGAATAACTGGCAACAAATCCACCGTCACCTGTCACGACCGGCGTGTCGATCGTTTTGAAAGGAATAAAAATTTCCCGGGTGATGCTCCCATCCTGCTTGGATATGAGAATATGGTACGATTTGCTTCTATCCTTTCCTTTATTATGATAATCAGACATATCATAGCCAATTAAATTAGATTTGTCATAATCAAAAACAGATGAAACTTCCCGGTCAAGCTTCAAACACCGTTTGTATTCTCCGTAAAGATCATACACCAATATTTTATTCCCCGGCGACATCACTAATATCTCATCATTGCTTTCATCAAGAATAATCCTATTAATCCCGGCATATTCTTCCGCTCCTTGCCCTTGCCGGTTTATCTTCCTTAATCCTTTACCGGTTTTCCGGTCAAAAATAAAAATATCCCCGTCCCTATTCCTGTTGCTCACCAACAGGTATTCTTTTCCAACATCTTGCACCAAACCTTGTGTAAGAAACTCGTCGGTGGTTTCCAACGCGATATACTCCACATCCATCAAATCCTGAAGGATCAGTTCCTTTTTAGGATAGCTTTTCGACAGGTCAACAGTTATTAAATCATCGTGTGATTGTCTGTATTCGACGCATCCTGCCAATACCACCAACAGAATGGCTGCTAAAAGTAGATTTGTTTGTTTCATTCTTGTTATTCTTTATGGTAACAAAGATAGGTAACTTCCCTAACATATCCTATGAGAACCGCTAATTATCAACTCTCCACTACCCACTTTGCGATATTACGGGTTTCAGATGAAAAGTTCACACCGATTTTGACAATCTTCCGGCCATCTGCGACAAAGGGTTGGATATATTGTTTTTCGTTGATTTGCTGCAATGCCTCCTTTGCCGTTCCATTCAACTTAAATTCCATCACGTAGATATAACGATCCGTTTGTAAGACCAAGTCGATACGTCCCCGGTTCGTATGATATTCCACCTTTGTATATAGTCCTATCAGACGGAAGACGATAAACAGGACGTTCCGGTAATGAAGTTCAGTATCACGCTCAGGCTTCAAACCGGTAATCGTTTCGTAAAGGGTGTCGGCAAAGAAACTTTGCAAACGACAAAAGAAAGCATCATAATCACCTCTTTCTATCTCACGGACGAAACGACCGATTTCAAACGGAGTCTTCGATGCGCTGACATTAGCATAATAAGGCAATAGGTATTTTACAAAACCCTCCTCGACTTCCAAATTAGGGAAGCCTAAACGGTAAGTTCCGAAACGGGCGTCATACCCCTTGATCGTCAGATAGCCACTCTGGTATATTACCGGGATCGGATCAGAGTCGACCGAATCCACACCGTCAAGCGTTTCGGCATCGGTCTCTTCGTGTACCAAACGGTCCAGATCGTAACGGTTGCGTTTCAGGAGTTCCACTAAATAGGATGGCGTGCCCGTCGCAAACCAATAGCTGCCAAATTCCCGATTCTTAAAGGCATGAAGCAAGCTAAACGGGTTATAGACGCCCGCTGTATCAGGTGCAAAATGATAACCGTCGTAATGTCGACGGAGTTTATCGCATAATTCTGATTCCGTCAGACCCAATGATCGCGAAAATTCCGGTAATTCATCTCCCAAGCTATCCTGCAGGTTCTGCACCGCATTCCTTCTCCCATTCGGTCAACGCGATATTCAATTTTTCCTTCAAGCTGTCCATCGAATTATATTCCTGAGTGTTCAAATCAAGATGCAGAACCGGATATCGTTCCCAATCTTTCTCCAACTGCTCAATGGCTAATCCGGCAAATAATTCTTTCTTACCCTCGAAATAGGCTTCCAAAGTAGATAGCAACAAGCTCTTTCCGAAACGGCGCGGGCGGCTTAGGAAAGAGTAGCGGCCACTTGTTGCCAACAAATAGACAAGGGCTGTCTTGTCCACATAAAAATAACCGTCTTTACGAAGACTCTCGAAATTCTGGACACCGATAGGATAAATCTTGTTACTCATGATTTACGGAATTTAATTAAAACACCCGACACACAAAGATACGTTTTTTATGGATACCCGAAATGTCCGGAATGATTATATCATTTTCTACAATAACCCTCCATTTTTCTATTTCAAGAGTGAACAATCACGGTTCCGATCTGTCTTTTATCTACCCATTATGGCATTTTTTCTAACACGCGGGCTAATCTTCTGCCAGGTTCGTCTAAACAGCGTTGCACCTGTCAACCGATTCCTCCCGATTCCTTGCATTCCAGAAAAGCTCAACTCCCGGAGAATCGAATATTTGAAAAAACAAGAGAAAGGATACGGGAATATGGCAAAGTGAATATAGCTCTTTTGCGGGATTCCGGCAGCGGATTTTCATGACGACCGTCTTCATCGTCGTGACGACCGTCTTCGTTGCCGTGGGTTGCCGAGTTCACTATGTATGAACATTGACTTCACGGCGATGAAGACGGTCGTCACGGGAATTTGCTGCGCAACTCATGGCAAGGGGTCCTCTAAACTATTTTTTTCATCACAAAAACAATCGTCCGGAAGACACTTGACAAGGATACTATAAGCTGTTTTAAAGACGTTTTTTACAATAAGCCCAATATCGGGAAGCCAGATAAAGCACTTTAGCGACTTATCTATTATTACTCTCGTTTTTTGTTGTTATCTTTGCCCCTAAATAATCCAAATCAGCAAATGAATAAGATTAACATATATGTACTGACGTTCTTTCTGAGTCTGGCTGGTGTATCTGTTTATGCACAAAACAACCGATCACAAGTGGTTATTACAAGCGGACAAGACAATAATGTATTTTTTCATACGATAGAGAAAGGACAAACCGTTTATGCAATCGCTACCATGTACGGGGTTACGCCCGATGATATTTACCGGTTGAATCCGGGCAGCAAGGATGGCATCAAGGCAGGCGCCACCCTTAAAATTCCGCAACGGGACATGGTTGGAGGAACAGCTAAAAAGCAGAATGAAAATTATATTTTCCATACTATCCAGCCCAAAGAAACCCTGTATTCATTATCTATCCGGTACACAGTTCCCGCTACCGCCATCGTAAAAGCAAACCCCGGATTGTCTACTTCCACTTTTACGATCGGCAAGACAATCCGTATTCCGGCGACGCAAGTGGAAGATTTACCGACAACGGAGGTCAAGACCGTTACCAAAGAAATTGAATATACCATACAGAAAAAAGAGACCATGTACCGGATCTGCCGGAAATTCAACATTTCCAGCTATGAGTTGATCAAGCTCAACCCGAAACTGAAAGAAGGGGTTAAGGCAGGTATGGTTATTAAAATACCCGTGCAGGCCGAAGAGAATGTGACGACCGGACCGGTAACCGCTACGCTTTCGGAAAGGGATGTCAATGCGTTGCTTTCGGAACCGAAAAGCATCGAGCACGTCAACAGCGTCAAAGTGGCCTTGTTATTGCCGTTTATGACGAACGAGGCTATCCCGTCTACGGAGACACAGCGTTTCATCGAATATTACGAAGGTTTGTTGTTAGCGGTGGATAGTCTTAAAAACACAGGCTGCTCCGTCGATCTGTCGGTTTATGATACGGGAAACGGAACGAAAAAACTGAAAGAGATTCTGAAAGAGGATGCGCTGAAAGAAGCTAACCTCATTATCGGAGCCGTACAAAATGACCAGATCGGCCCGGTTGCGGAATTTGCACAGAAGAACAACATCAAGTATGTGATTCCTTTCACGTCGAAGAACGACGATGTGCTGTCGAACGCATACGTTTACCAGGTTAATACGCCTCACTCCTACCTGTATGCCAAAGCGGCTCAAGGCGGATGCGACCTGTTTGCCGAAGATAACATAATCCTGCTGAACATCAGGGACGGTAAGGATAAAACCGAGTTTATCAAAACATTCAAAGCCGAGATGAAGCAGCGGAACATACCGTTCAGCGAAATCAATTATAATGGCGAAACCCTGACAGCCGACGTCGAAGCACTTCTCAAAGCCGATAAACGGAATGTCATCATACCGACATCGGGCACATTGGAAGCCCTGAACAAGATCAAATCTCCGTTGCGTATGCTGGCGGAAACAAAACCCGAATACGGACTGACTTTGTTCGGCTATCCCGAATGGCAGACGTACACACGTGACTGCCTGGAAGATTTTTATGCACTAAACACGTATATATACAGTAACTTCTACGCAGACAACCTGTCGAAAGAAGTGGCTAACTTCTATACCAAATATAAAAACTGGTATAGCAAGAACCTGATCAATATATTCCCTAAATATGGTATTTTAGGATTCGACACCGGCATGTTCTTCATCGGCGCGATCAACAAATACGGTTCCAACTTCGAAAACAACCTGGATAAGATTCATTACCAGGGCGTACAGACCGGATTTGATTTCCATCGCGTAAATAACTGGGGAGGCTTCATCAATACGAACATCTTTATTGTTCATTATCAGAGTGATTTCAACGTAACACGGAATGAAGTAAGATGATGAGGAAAGTTATTACAACAGCTATTATTGGCCTTGTCGCCCTGAACGGCATCCAGGCGCAGGATAAGTTCAAACAGGAATTGTCTTTGGGAGCTTCCTTCGGTACGACCTTCTCTAAAGTCAGTTTTGCTCAGACGAAAGTGCAGCAGAAAATGAAAATGGGCTATACGGGCGGCCTTACGCTCCGTTGGATCACGGAAAAGAATCTCGGATTGCAGGCCGAACTGAATTTCATCCAACATGGATGGGATGAAAAGTTCGAGGATCAGCCCCAGTATAAATATAGCCGGACGATCAACTACTTTGAACTTCCGATCCTGACACATATCTATTTCGGCAGTAAGCGTTTCAGGGTATTTGTCAACTTAGGCCCCAAAATAGGCTATGCTTTCGGCGAGAAGACAGACGAGAATCTGAACGGAGCCAAGCCAAACACCGAAAACGAACAGCACGACATGCCCGTCGAAAAGAAATTCGATTGGGGATTATGCGGCGGTCCGGGTATCGAACTGCGTACGGGCATCGGCTCTTTCCTGCTGGAAGGCCGGTACTACTATGCCCTTAGCGACATCTTCAACAGCCGTAAAGAAGATTATTTTTCCAAATCGTCTTCGCAGGTGATCTCGGCTAAGATCACGTATATGATTCCGGCGTTTTAAATCATAAATCCTGTCTGTATTGTGAAGGTGTCATGCCGTATATCTGTTTAAAGACTGTACTGAAATAGCGTTGATGGGAGAAACCTGTTTTCTCCGATACTTCCTGTATACTCAAATCCTTGTCGGCAAGAAGGCGAACAGCTTCGGCCATTCTGAACTTGTTGATATAATCGCCTATGCTGATGCCGGCAAGCAGTTTCAATTTATTGTAAAGCGAAGCACGGCTCATGGCCATTTGTGCAGCAACAAACTGCACGTCCAGGTCAGGATTGGTCAGGTTGCTACTGATCAGGTCATTCAGTCTGCGCATGAATTGCTCGTCGGCGGGACTGAGGTTGATCAGGAAATGGAGTTTGTCCTCATACGTCTTGCGTTCGTGCTCTTTGATCGTCTCGGTCATCTTACGTTCCTTTTTCAATACGATGAGCCAGGCGGCCAAGACAGAACCACCCAGAATCAGCGAAATCAGCAGAACCAGGAAGCCGGTCGTTTTCCACCAGGGAGGCGTGACCGTAATTGCCAGCAGATGAACCGGAGTGCTCCAGTCTCCATTTCTTTTATTGCACGACACCCAAATATGATATTCACCGACAGAGAGCGCATGGAAAGAGATCGTATGGCTGGAACGTTCGATCATTTCATCCGGATTGCCTTTTATATAATACCGGAAGAGTTTCTTCCGCATCAAATCGTTTTCCTTTACGATGATCCGGGCGTTCAAAGATGTATAATTCCAGGGAATCGTCAACTTGCTGTTATCCTCTATCACATCGGAACCGACAGAAATACCGTCGAGTTCAACATCCAACAAATTGATGGACGGATCCGCTTCCTCCGGAAAAGGCACATTATTCCGTATATAGACCAGACCGTTCACACCAGCCATATACATATCGCCCGACTTTGTCAGCAAAGGAGGCTTAAACAAATATTCATTGGCATAAACGCCATCCGACTCACCGAAAACAACCGTTTTCCTCTCTCCGGGAATATAGGCATACAATCCGTTATGGGTTCCGATCCAAAGCCTTCCCTGCCTGTCAAAGCCTAACGACCTCGTACCGGCAAAACGCCCCCTCTCGATAGACGATATCTGTTTCGTAGCCGGATCATAGCAGTACAGACCTGAAGATGTCCCCAACCAGAAACAGCCCTCTTTATCCAGGCACACAGCACTAATCATCCCGATGGAATCAGGCGGAGTATAAAAAACATGTATGGAGCGGTCCTCATGATCCAGTGCCAGCAGAGTGTATGAACTGCGCAAATAGGTGGAGGACTGATCCCCGTGGGCCTTCATGAGAGCGGAAAGCACTACTCCATCTTCCTCGCATTTCATTGTCTCCAAACGTCCTGCCGATTGATTATACAAATAAACACTATCGGAATAAATATAAAAACGTTCTTCATCCCGGCGATCCAGATGGACGGCCAACCCGGAACGGAACAAACGACGGGATTTCTCGATTCCGGCAACATTATACTCCCAGAGTTGCCCGCTTTCCTTATTAAAGCGATACAGCCCCAAGCTGAATATCGATAGCAGCAACTCGTCTTCACCATAATCGATAATCGAAACCACCTTTTTATCGAATGTCGCAGGATAATGCCGGAACAGACCGGTTTGCGGATCAAACCGGTTGATGCCTTCACCATCAGTACCAAACCACAAAATATGATCCCGGTCCTCATAAAGGCTCGTTACAGTCTTATGGCTTAACCCACCGGTCGAATTCAGGGGCATATTCCCGTAGGTATAAAGACAAATTTCCTTCATCCCGATCAGTCCTCCTCTGATGCTCCCTGCCCACATATTCTTTTCCTGATCGCTGTAAAGGCAGCCAAACGAATTGACCGGCAAGGAATTATTATCTCCCGGCACATGCGCGATCACACGGACTATCTGCTTCTCCGGATCATATATATTAATTCCTCCTCCGTCTGTTGCCAGCCACAGTTCACCGTTTCTTTCCTTAATATCCAAAACGACATCGTTATTCAGCAGGTTACTTGTATTCAGATGGTAACGTTCCTGTCCCTCACGTGTATATCCATAGACTCCGTCGGCATAAACCGACAGCCAAATATCTCCCGAAGAAGCCAAGCATACGCTCGCGACTTCTTTTGCAGGAATAAAAGGGACCCGTTCCAGTTTGCCCGTCGCAAGATGATACCACCACAATCCGTTGCGGCGGCAGGAAAGCAGCACAATCTGCTTTTGTTTGTCATACATACAGGCATGTGTAAAGAAAGAAACCATTTTCTCAGGTCCATTTACCGGAAGAAACGTAATCCGGTTATCGGCATAAGAATACCTGAAAGCAGTTCCCGCCCCGAAGAATAAAACTCCATTATCTGTCACCACCGAACTGAATATATGCATAGGCAAACCTGCAAAAGTAATACGCACAAACTCGTCTTTGCTGCGATCATACCGGGCTAACCCTCTATCGGAACCGATCCAGATATTATGCAAAAGATCTTCCGTCAAAAAAATAATATCGTTTCCGGGAATAGAAAAAAGATTATCCTTGTCATTATAGTATGACACGATCCTTTCGCGATCGAAGCGGTTCAAGCCAAAGTTTGTCCCTATCCAGATTACTCCTTGATGATCGCTCAGCACACAATTGACTGTCGACTGTGACAGTCCGTCTTTCAAGGATATTTGTTTAAAATAATAATTAGGAGAGACTGCTTGTGTAAAAAATATACATAAGAATAGGCTAAATAATATGACAAACAGCTTTTTCATGTAGCAAATATAGTAAAAAAGATGATTCTTGAACAATCTTAGACAATATCAAACATAGAAATCAAGGCATCCATATATCTTTGCAATGAAGATAAGCTAAGAATGGGCAGCAAGCTCCTCCCAAAACAAAAACGCCGCTTTCTTCCCATAAAATCTGATGCTCGACTAAATAGTTGGTTTTGCACCGGGTATATTAAGATTTATCAGTATAAATAGAGGTAAATATAGTCTTTAGGCTATCAGATTTAGGCCAAAAAAGAGGATGTCTCAGTGATGAAACATCCTCTTCTTCTTTATATAAGCTTCAAAACAATTATCTCAGGCGATCCAAAGAGCGAACCAGCGCTTCATCCGCCCCGATATTACGAATAGCCAGATAATCCAAAATCAGGCTAATCAATGGGAAAGAAAGGGCGATCTTCAGGCTCAATGAGGAAAATTCCATCTGACTATCCAGATTCCAGCAAAAGAACGCAAACAGGCCATAAAAGCCCAACATTAAAATCGCGTTAAAGACACAAAGACGTATCTGGAGGATTCTCTTTTTAAACAGGAAGATAGTCAAAAGCGCCAGCAAAGAGATCACGATTGCCAAAGCAAACAATCCCCATGTCGGATAAATAAGTTCCGGCTGTGCAGCCATCGTGCTGATGCCTGTCGCATCGAATGTAAACAACTGGTCTCCCGACTGCAACACGGCAAGCGGCAAGAACAGAATGGCAATTGTCAATGCCACTATAATAAGCAAATAAACGGTTTGTATTCTCTGTAACATGGTAATTGAAAATTAAAAATTGAAAATTGAAAACTGAGAAATTCAGAGCAGATAAGGCTGCCCGATAATTTTCAATTTTCAATTCTCAATCTTCAATTTATTATAGGTTATTCTTTTCTTTTGCAGGGTTCTTATAATACACCTTACCATCTTCATACTCCTTAGCTGCGATCAACGTCGGTTTCGGGAGCTTTTCATAATAACGTGAAATCTCGATCTGTTCTCTGTTTTCAAAAACTTCTTCCAGATTATCATTATAAGAAGCAAATTCCTGGAGTTTCTTTTCCAGATCCTGTTTCATCTCAACAGAAATCTGATTAGCACGTTTACCAATGATTGCAACGGTTTCATACACATTGCCCGTGTCTGCCGACAGCTTCATCATGTCGCGGGTAACTGTATTCGACGGAGCGTTAGTCTTTCTGTAATCCATACTTACTTTATTGATTAGTTATTTCGTTAATACGTATCTGTTATTCGCTTGCTGGCATAGTCGTAGAACTTCTGAACTTGTTTTACATACTTGCCTTCAGGATATTCGTTCATGTAGTTGTAATATTCATCCACAACTTCACGGTAACGTCCCTGCAACTTTTCTTCCACACTCACTACAGCCAGTTCATATTTGGCACGGATGGTATAAAACATGAACTCTTCCCTGTACTTTGAATACGGATAGTTCTTAAGTGCGTTTTGTGCGGTAATCACACATGAAAGATAGTTGTTTCCCATATAGGTACCCAGGTTGAAATACAACCGGACTGCCAACAGTTCCTTATAGGCGAGCTTTTCCTGCAATTCGAACATGATGTTCTGGGCTTCTTTAGCCCGTTCGCTTTGCGGATAATACTCCAAATATAATTGCAACTGGTTAATAGCTTCATACGTTTGCGCCTGGTCCAAGCGGGGATCCGGTGAATCCAGATACAATCCATAGCCCGAATAATAACGGGCCAACTCGGTGTACTCGCCTTTCGGATAAGTCGTATAATAGGTATTAAAGTATTGCGAAGCAGTCTGATAGTCTTTTTGGCCGTAATAGCTTTGCGCCAGCAAATACAAAGATTCTTCAGCCTGAGCGGAACCTTTGAATATAGGCACCAATTCATCCAGTAAAGTGGCAGACTTCGAATATTGCTTTGCATTGAAGTACTTCTTTGCATACGAATATTTCAGTTCGTAGTCTGTACTTTTCAGTATCTTGTTATACTCCCCGCAGGAAGATAAAAGAACTGTAATCATCATCAATAAAAATACAACCTTTTTCATTCACATACTTTTAGCGCGCAAAGTTAAAGTTTTCCGACAAATAAACGAAGCGCTTAACGTTAATATTTACAACTTATATAAGTCACTGGCCGCAATAAGCTCCAGTTTATTGGCTTTCAGAACCTCTGCACACTTCTCCACATTGTCGGGACGAATGATTACATTAGCCGCCTCACCCTGAGAAAAAGCATACATATATTCAATAAATATTCCGGCAGAAGTAATGATATCCATTGCTTTAGCCAATGCTCCCGGCTGATTGGGACAATGCAGGCAAACAACATCGGCCACGCTCACCGCATACAAACGATCGCGCAAAACCTTGATGGCAGTATCCGTATCCGACACGATCAAACGCAAGATACCGAAGTCTGAATTTTCAGCAACCGTAAAAGCAGACATGTTTACGCCGGCTTCACCTAATATTTTTGCAACTTCCGTAAAACGGCCTTTCTTATTCTCCAGAAAGATAGATAACTGTTTAATTAACATAGCACTTCTATTTAATTAAGAATTAATAATTAAGAACTAAGGAATCGTCAATTTATTCGAGTTTACGATTATCGATCACATGTTTGGCTTTACCCATACTCCGCTCGATGCTGCGTGGCTCGACAATCTTTATATCGGGTTGCAAACCGATTACGCTCTGCATACGGTTTGCGATTTTCTTCTTCAGGGCGATCATCTTGTTCATTTCGTCCGAATAACATTCCTGACGCACTTCTACTTGAATCTGGAATGTATCCGTATTGTTCACGCGATCGACCACAATCAGATAATGCGGTTCGAATTCCGGCAATTCAAGAATAACCGATTCGACCTGGGACGGGAACACGTTCACACCGCGGATAATCAACATATCGTCACTACGTCCGAGGATACGTCCCATACGCACTGCCGTACGTCCGCACTCGCATTTTTCATAGATCAGATGCGTCAGGTCACGCGTACGGTAGCGGATCATAGGCATGCCTTCTTTCGTCAATGTCGTGAAAACCAATTCACCGTGCTGTCCGGGTTCTACCGGTTGCAAAGTGACCGGATCCACGATTTCAGGGAAGAAATGATCTTCCCATAAATGCGTACCGTTCTGGCATTCGCACTCGCCTCCGACTCCCGGACCACAAATTTCTGTCAGGCCATAAATATCGTACGCTTTGATATTCAATTTACTTTCCAACTCCTTACGCATGTTTTCCGTCCAGGGTTCAGCACCGAAAGCGCCGACACGCAATTTAAATTCTTCCAACGGAATGCCGGATGAGTGAATCGTTTCCGCCAGATATAACGCGTATGAAGGTGTACAAGCCAGCCCTTTGGCTCCGAAGTCGTGCATCAACTGAATTTGTTTCTGCGTATTACCACTGCTCATCGGAATTACAGTTCCTCCGATATTCTCGACTCCGCCATGAGCGCCTAAACCTCCGGTAAACAATCCGTAGCCATAGGAAACCTGTACGGAATCATTCTTTGTCAAGCCATAAGCAGTCAAGCAACGGGCTACCACTTCCGACCAGATAGACAAATCTTTCCGGGTATAGCCGACGACGATCGGTTTTCCCGTCGTTCCGGAAGAAGCGTGCAAGCGGACAATCTCCGACATCGGTACTGCCATCAGTCCGAAAGGGTAGTTGTCCCGCAAATCCTGTTTAACGGTAAACGGGAGCTTCACAATATCGTCAATAGAATGAATGTCGTCCGGTGTAATCCCCATTTCCTGCATCTTCTTACGATAGAATGGAGAATTATGGTAGGCATGTTCAA
This sequence comes from Parabacteroides hominis, assembly GCF_014287585.1. GTDB lineage: Bacteria > Bacteroidota > Bacteroidia > Bacteroidales > Tannerellaceae > Parabacteroides > Parabacteroides hominis. The sequence goes on from NZ_JACOOJ010000013.1 coordinate 26,757, forward strand.
CAATCCGTCTTAAACGGATACTCTGTAACTTCCGCATTTCTTCGCGGTTCATACATTCGATAGTTTCGTTCCAAATCATGGTATCAGTTCGTTATCTTATAAATGTTATTAGTCTAATTCTGTTGCAAAGTAATAACTTTTTTGGGAAGAAACCCTATTTTGAATCCGCTTTTATGCATAACTTACCAGCAAAGCAAGCATATAAAACCAAAAAAGCCTGATTAACTCAGGCTTTTTTGATTTTATAAACAAAGTTCTCATCCCCTATATGAACAACAACTATCGAAGCTGAATCTGCCTTGTTCTTGTCACTACAGAGACAGACATATTTATCAGATTGACTCTTTCCTTCAGAATGAGAAATCAGACGTCCCGACCGGCTGTATATCCATATTTCAATATCTGCTCCCATCTTGGCAGGAACAGTCAAATACGAATCAGACGAAACAGATGCTTGTTCCGAAAATAAATAATAAATGTTCATTGTCCTCAACTTTTTATATGCAATACAAATTTAACCAATTCAAAACAAAAGACAGTGACAAAAAGTTTCTAATTGTGACAAATAGTCTCTACAGAGCAAAAAAAGAGTCTGAATATCAACGAAAGGACTATTTGTCACAACCTCGTGACAAAATGAGACATGTACCCCCGGAAAAAACTTGCATGTCATTCATAACATTGATTTCTTTGCAATCAAAATAACTCAAAAATTTTATGACATGAACAAAACTGAATTAATCCAGGCTATTGCCGATAAAACATCTTTGGAGCCAGATATTATTAAAAAGGTAATAAATGCTTGCGAAAATGTTTTAGTAGAGAATGCACTACGGGAGAACAGGCAGCCTCCTAAATTTGAAGGGACAAAAATGATTCGGTTTGCAAATACAGTCAACATGAAACATAAAACAAATTAAACATTCAATTATATGATATCATTTCATTGCATATATACAGATGTTTACAATACGGAAATCATCGGAGTCAGTCCCGGTTTGATCCTCCTGCTTGTTATCATTATTCTTGTATTGATTGATATTATCTTTTTATTAGTATTGAAATATAAATATACAGTCGGATTTAAAAACAGAAAACTAGTTGAATATATCGATAAGACATTAAAAAAGGATGACACGGACCCTACTATATAAATAAAAACAGTATTTTTACAAATTCCTAAACAGTCTTATCGATATTAAACTAGTTCTCCTGCAAGTATGAACCGGAGAACTGTAGACATAACAGAATGGCAAATCGACAAATCATATTGGTGACCGGCGCTTCTTCCGGCTTTGGAGAAATCACTGCATCTCTATTGAAAAAGAATGGACATATCGTGTACGGGACAAGCCGGAAAGAGACAGCAGACACGCCTGAAGGAGTCCGCATGATCAGAATGGACGTCACCGATACCGCCTCTATCCACAAAGCTATCAGCCGGATCATTTCCGAGCAGGGACGTCTCGACACGGTTGTCAACAATGCCGGGGTCGGGATCAGCGGAGCTTTAGAATTGGCTACCGACGAAGAAATCTCCTGGCAGATGGATACGAACTTCATGGGGATGACACGGGTTTGCAGTGCAGTCTTACCTTATATGCGCAAGGCGGGAAAAGGGAAAATCATCAATATAAGTTCCATCGGAGGCATCATTGCTGTCCCTTTCCAAGGATTTTATTCAGCATCCAAATTTGCTGTCGAAGGATATAGTGAAGCATTAGCAGCCGAAGCATATCCGTTCGGAATCAGGATTTGCCTGGTCGAGCCGGGAGATTTCAAAACCAACTTCACGGCAAACCGGAATGTTTCTCCGGCTACTCTCCGCCACAAAGACTATGGGAAAACTTTCATCCGATGCATGAAGGTTATCGAGGAAGCCGAAAAGGAAGGGGCCGACCCGATAAAACTGGCCCGCGCCGTCTGCAAATTAGTAGAAGCCGAAAAACCGGCATTCAGGACAATTATCGGACCGAGAGGACAGGTTTTGTTTGCCAAAGTCAAAAGAATACTCCCCGACAGATTCATACAATACATCGTAAGGACCTTTTACAAAATCAGCTAAACCGCTGAAGAGCAGATGTACGACCTTAGAATACTGCACATTCGGAAAACATAACCACTGCGCCACAAGGGTTTCAGGTCACACCTCCAACTCCCGGTACACCGAGGGAGTATGCCCCACGCTCTTCTTGAATATCCGTGTAAAATGTTGCGGATATTGAAATCCGAGCTGGTAAGCAATCTCGCTGACACTCTTGTCCGAACCGAGTATTTCTTCTTTGGCGATGGCGACCAGCTTGTTCTGGATATATTCCTGCGCAGTCCGTCCGGTTTCTTTTTTCACCAGGTCGCCGAAATAATTGGGAGACAGGTTTACTTTGTCGGCAAAATATTTTACGGTAGGGAGTCCTTCCGTTTGCGGTTTGTCGCTCTGGAAATAGGCGTCCAGCAGGTTCTCGAACCGGGTCAGGATGTCTTTGTTCACCTTGCCACGTGTGACAAACTGCCGTTCGTAGAAGCGCATGCAGTAATCCAGCAACAGTTCGATATTACGCGTGATCAGGCGTTTGCTGTGCTTATCTATCGGGTGTGTCAGTTCCTGCTGTATCTTATCCAGGCAATCCCGGAAGATAGTCCTTTCCTCTTCCGACAGGTGAAGGGCTTCGTTGGAGGAGTATGAGAAAAACGAATACTGCTTGATCTCCTGCCCCAACGACGTTCCTCGTATCAGATCGGGATGGAAGACCAGTCCATGCGACATGGGCCGTACGCCTTCCGCCATCCGGACTTCGACGACCTGTCCGGGCGCGAAGCTCGTCACGGTTCCTTCCTGGTAATCATAAATCTGTTTCCCGTAGCGCAAGTCGCCACATTTGACTTGCTTCAAATACAGGGCATACACGCCGAAGTTCAATACCGCATGTTTCGGAAAAGTTGTCGCTTCCGACAAATCAACTACCGAGACCAGCGGATGCAGCGTTTCCAGTCCGTACAGTTTGTTGTACCGGTCTATCGAATCGAGTTTGATTACTTCTTCCATAGGATAATATGTTTACGTTTCAGGCAAATATAGCAACTTTACCTGTATGCCGGGCAAAAAACAGTAATATTGGTAGCTATATCTGTAATTTATACCTGTAATTAAGGTCATACTATCCGTAATCCGGATACAAAAAGTTCGATCCCGAAGCCTTATCTTTGCAAAAAATTAAACCCAATAAAGATATGACACTCGACATTTTTTTAGAACATATAGAGGCGCATAAGCCGCTCGACACGACTGAGATTTACCGTTTCATGGACGAAATGAGCGACGAGGCGCGCCGGATCACCTTTGAGCTGAACGGTTCGTATCTGCCCCAGGATCAGTTGCGAGAACTGTTTGCCCGGCTGTTCGGCAAACCGGTAGACCCTTCGTTTCGTGTTTTTCCTCCGTTCTATACGGATTTCGGGAAGAATATTACGATCGGAAAGAATGTGTTCATCAATGCATGCTGCCATTTTCAAGATCACGGAGGTGTGACGTTGGGCGACGGCTGCCTGATCGGACATAACGTCGTGTTCGCAACGCTCAACCACGATTTCAATCCTGAAAAGCGTGATGTGATGACGGCTGCTCCCATCGTGTTGGGGCGGAACGTATGGGTCGGTTCCAACTCCACCATCCTGCAAGGGGTAACTATAGGCGACGGCGCCATCATAGCAGCCGGAGCAGTGGTTACGAAAGATGTCCCGGCCAATACCGTCGTTGGCGGAGTTCCCGCCAGACATATCCGCAACATCGAACCATAAACCGCCTTTGCCGACTCATTTATTTTATGAAGCAAAACCTTTATATCCTGTTTTTACCTGTACGAATGTTTGATTTTAAGAAAAACTGAACCTATATTTTAGGCACGGATTACACAGATTACACGGTTTAAATATGTTTTGAAAAAAAACTTCTTGCCGTGTAATCCGTGTAATCCGTGCCTAAAATTGATTCAAATCTGCCAAGATATGAGTATGTGAAGTTGCCCCTATTGATGCCTGTCGCCTCCCGAAAAGACAGGCATCGGTTGCCGGATAGATGCCTACCTTTTTGCTGCTACCCTATAGGCTTTTCCCGGACAGGCTAAAGGCTGTATTTTTTAGCCTATAACCTGTATTTTATGGGACAGGAACCAATTAGATCCCTTATATGACAAAACTAAAAAACAGGGTTCACGGCGGTAAAAGGCTAATGGCCAGCGATTTGCTGTGAAGGCTGTGAAACCGGTTTACGATCAGCCAATCCTATCGATCAATCCCGCCTTTTTTTATCTTGCATTCACAGGGTTCACAGCAACATGCTGATCTACAGAGTTTCCCAGACAGTGTGAACCCTAATTAAATAAAACAACCAGGGGGTATTTAGAGGATAATCTAAGAAAAACTGAACCTATATTTTAGGCACGGATTTCACGGATTACACGGCAAGAAGTTTTTTCAAAACATATTTAAACCGTGAAATCCGTGTAATCCGTGCCTAAAATTGGTTCAAATCTGCCAAGAAAGAACCTATTCTAAACGGATTTATATATATAAAAAATACAAGAACCCCTCTAAAAAAGGTAGATATCCATAGTTTGCTAATATTCAGGCCATTGCCAAACATCTTGTTTCTTAAAAAATATTAACCTTGCAGGTAATTTGAAATATATGGGGTATAAAATCAAATTTCATGCGCTACTATTTCGATTTGGACCAACGGGTATTTTGGGAAACTGTACAATAAGTAAGAAATCACAATAAGTGCACCATCCTGTGATTTTTATACAAAACCTGTAATTGAGGTAATAACATCCGTAATCCGTCTACAAAGGGAACCGTCCGCACATCGTAATTTTGCATTGTACAAATTATTAATCATCAAATGTAATTGAATATGAATAAAACAATTATCGCGATCCTCCTGATATGGCTGACAACTGCCGGAAGGGCCGGTGCAAGCATTGAACAGAATCAAAAGAAAGATATGAATATGGAAAACTTGAATTTAACAGAAGTATGGGATAAGACATTCCCTGAAAGCGACAAAGTGAATCACAGTAAAGTGACTTTCGTCAACCGCTACGGCATCACGCTTGCCGCCGACCTGTACGTACCGAAAAATGCAGAAGGCAAACTGCCGGCTATTGCTGTCAGCGGACCTTTCGGAGCCGTCAAGGAACAGTCGTCGGGCCTTTACGCCCAGACGATGGCCGAACATGGATTTTTGACTATCGCCTTCGATCCTTCTTATACAGGCGAAAGTGGAGGGCAACCCCGTTACGTGGCTTCACCAGACATTAATACGGAAGACTTCAGCGCTGCCGTCGATTTCCTTTCTACGCGCGACGACGTAGACCCCGAACGTATCGGCATCATCGGCATATGCGGCTGGGGAGGATTTGCAATAAATGCAGCAGCCATCGACACCCGCATCAAAGCGGCCGTCGCTTCGACGATGTATGACATGAGCCGTGTAACGGCAAACGGATATTTCGACGCGATGGATGCCGACACCCGCTATGAACTGCGCAAGCAACTCAACGCCCAGCGGACGGAAGACTACAAGAACGGGACGTATGAACTTGCCGGCGGCGTGGTCGACCCCCTACCTGACGATGCACCGCAATTCGTGAAAGACTATTATGCCTATTACAAGACCGGTCGCGGCTATCACAAACGTTCGCTCAATTCCAACAGCGGTTGGAACAAGACCTCCGCGCTCTCGTTCATCAACATGCCTATTCTCTCTTATAGCGACGAGATACGCAACGCCGTGCTCCTCATCCACGGGGAAAAAGCCCACTCCCGCTATTTCAGCGAAGACGCATTCAAGAAGCTGAAAGGCGAGAACAAGGAACTGATGATTATCCCCGGTGCAAGCCATGTGGATTTATATGACCGCATGGATGTCATACCTTTCGACAAATTGGAGGCTTTCTTCAATCGCTATCTGAATGAATGATACATCTATGAAAATGCGGTTATTATCTTTTATATTGTTGTCCGGGATGTCTCTGGTAACGGTTGCTTGCAGCCCGGACAACGATCCTTTGACAGACGGAACGGTAATTCCTGCACCTGATCCCGGCGAACCGGACGAAATCCCTGATAACAGCACCATGAACAGAAACATCACGATCCGCGCAGGCAGCAACAGTTTCACTGCCACGCTCGAAGACAACGAAGCCGGAAAGGCCTTTGCCGCCCTACTGCCTATGACTGTCAACATGAACGAGATGAACGGGAACGAGAAGTATCACAACCTTTCCGGCAATCTTCCGACAAACAGTTCCCGCCCGGGTACTATCCGCACAGGAGACCTGATGCTGTACGGTTCGAACTGCCTCGTACTCTTCTACGCTACTTTTTCCTCTTCCTACAGTTATACCCGTTTGGGCCGTGTGAATAATCCTGACGGATTGGCTACGGCTCTCGGAAACGGCAATGTGACAGTAACTTTCGATATAAACAACTAACAATATAAAACATGCAACAGATTAAGAACAAAGAATTTGGCGGCGAACGTCCCCTATTCGCTTCACACGACCTTCAATTGAACAATGTAACCATTCATACCGGAGAATCGGCACTGAAAGAATGCAGCAATATCATCGCGGTAGAATGCCGCTTCGAGGGAAAATATCCCTTCTGGCACGTAGACGGCTTCGTCATCAAAAACTGCCTGTTCACCGAAGGCAGCCGGGCCGCACTCTGGTATTCGCAGAACCTCGTAATGACCGACACACGGGTGGAAGCTCCCAAGATGTTCCGTGAAATGGACGGCATCAGATTAGAAAACGTACAGATCCCCGATGCACAGGAAACGCTTTGGCATTGTCGCAATGTGGAACTGAAAAACGTACAGGTCGACCATGCGGATTATCTTTTCATGCATAGCGAAAACATCAGGATCGAGAATTATGCGCAGAATGGCAATTACTCCTTCCAGTACTGCAAAAACGTGGAAATCCGCAATGCGATCATCCATTCGAAAGACGCATTCTGGAACACGGAGAATGTAACCGTCTATGACTCCGAAATCAGCGGCGAATACCTGGGCTGGCACTCGAAGAACCTGCGCCTGGTGAACTGCAAGATTTCAGGGACGCAACCGCTTTGCTATGCCCATAACCTCGTGATGGAAAACTGCACGATGGCAGACGATTGCGACCTGGCTTTCGAATACAGCAGCGTACACGCCACCATCGAGAGTCCTGTTCACAGCGTGAAAAACCCGCGTACAGGAAGCATCAAGGCCGAAAGTTATGGAGAAATCATCCTCGACGAGCATGTTAAAGCGCCGGCAGATTGCGAATTAAGATTATTGGACGAGCGTACTTGTTTTTCCGCCTGAGTCATGAAATATAACTTCGACGAAATCATCTCTCGCCACGGCACGAACTCCTATAAATGGGACAGCGCCCCCGACAGGGATGTATTGCCGATGTGGGTAGCCGATATGGATTTCCGTACGGCTCCCGCCATCGTCCACGCCCTGCAACAGCGTGTGGAACAGGGTATTTTCGGCTATACCCGCGTACCGGATGCTTATTACGAAGCCGTAACCGGCTGGTTCGGACGCCGGCACGGCTGGGAGATACGGAGAGAATGGATCATCTATACATCCGGCGTAGTTCCTGCCGTTTCAGCCATAATCAAGGCATTGACCGTACCGGGCGACAAGGTTTTGGTACAGACACCGGTCTACAACTGCTTTTTCTCTTCCATCCGCAATAACGGGTGCGAAGTGGCCGGCAATCCGTTGGTCTATGGAAACGGGACGTTTGTCACAGACTATGAAGACCTGGAACGGAAAGCCGCCGACCCGAAAGTGAAGGTGATGTTGCTTTGCAATCCGCATAATCCTGCCGGACGTGTCTGGACGAAAGAGGAACTCCTGAGAATCGGCGAAATCTGCATCCGCAACGGCGTAACGGTCGTATCGGACGAGATACATTGCGAACTGGTTTATCCCGGACATACCTATATCCCTTTCGCTTCTCTTTCGGAAGAGTTCCTGCAACACTCGATTACCTGCATTTCGCCCAGCAAATCTTTCAATATGGCAGGACTGCAAATAGCGAACATCGTGGCGGCAGACGAGAATATGCGGAGGAAGATAGACAAAGCAATCAATATAAACGAAGTGTGCGACGTAAATCCTTTCGGGGTAATCGCGACCATCACCGCCTATAACGAATGTGAGGAGTGGTTGGCTCAACTGCTGGATTACCTGGAACAGAATTACCTCTGCATGAAAGAATTCTGTCAGGAATATCTGCCGGATTTCCCGGTAACCGTGTTAGAAGGAACCTATCTGGTATGGATGGACTGCCGTGCCTTGCACAAGTCTTCGGAAGAACTGGAACGCTTGCTGGTTAAAGACGCCAAGTTGTGGCTGAATGCCGGAACCATGTACGGAGCGGAAGGAGAAGGTTTCATGCGCTGGAACATCGCCTGCCCACGCCCGTTACTGATAAAAGGATTAAAACGGTTCAGGAATTTCGTATATAACCGATAATAGAGATTGCAATGGAAACAGCCCGGAAACAACTTGCTGTCATCGTCGCATACTTCCTCATTTATGTAGTATGGGGATCGACATATTATTTCATCGGAGTTGCATTGGAAGGATTTCCGCCATTCCTGCTCGGTGCTTTGCGTTTTACAGCCGCCGGACTGTTATTGCTTGTTTTATGCCGCTTCCATAGGGAACGCATATTCAGGAAAGAACTTATCCGGCGCTCCGCAGTGAGCGGGATCGTCCTGCTCTTTATCGACATGGCGGTTATCATGCTGGCACAGCGTTATGTGAGCAGCAGCCTGGTTGCAATCGTGGCTTCTTCAACGGCTGTCTGGATCATGCTGCTCGACGTGCCGATGTGGAAACAGAACTTCCGGAATGTGGCGGCGGCAGGAGGCATCGTCTTAGGTTTCATCGGAGTCGGACTTTTATACTTCGAACAACTGGATATGAAAACGGATATGCCGCATAGCGAATATGGTATTCTACTGCTGATAGGCGGTTGCCTGTCGTGGGCGCTCGGCACGCTTTACACGAAATACCGCTCTTGCGGAAGCGAAAGCGCCAACGGTTTCGCAGGTTCTGCATGGCAGATGTTCTCGGCGAGCGTCATGTTCTGGATATGCGCCGTGACTACAGGCGAAATACAGGAAACCGATTTCGGAGAAGTCCCGCGCAAAGCATGGCTTGCCCTGGCCTACCTGATTACTTTCGGCTCCATACTGGCCTATTCCGCATACGTCTGGCTACTGAAAGTACGTCCGGCAACCGAAGTCGCCACCCATGCTTATGTCAATCCGGTCGTAGCGGTAGCTATCGGAACGGAGTTGGGCAATGAACAGGTGACAACGGTACAATTGGCCGGTCTGATCGTGATTCTGGCAAGTGTCATGCTGGTAAACAGGAATATTTGTTTCCGATTCAAAAAGAGGACTTAAACTTGAAAACTCTTCATTTACCGGTAAAAGAGACCATCCGATCCCCTATCCCGACTTGCTTCTCCGTCCGGCCCGAACCTTTTTCCTTATAAAGATAGCCTCGGAACATGCCGGTACTGTTGAAAGGCATAGCGATATTTCCATCCTTATCGACAGCGACCAGGCCGCCATTGCCTTCATTTATATTCAGTTCGGTATTGATAATGTAATCGGCGGCTTTCCCGACCGGCTCTTTCAGGTATTTATAGCGGGCGCAAACATTAAAAGCTACCGCATGACGGATAAAATATTCCCCATGTCCGGTACAAGAAACAGCGCAACTGTTATTGTCTGCATACGTTCCGGCGCCAATCACCGGAGAATCGCCGATGCGCCCCCATTTCTTTTTAAACATACCGCCTGTACTGGTCCCAGCCGTCAGATTGCCATCCTTATCCAGAACCACACAGCCGACCGTCCCGTTCTTCTTGCTTTCCTGCTTTAGTTTTTCAATCCAACTTAAAGTCTTCGGAGTCGCAAAATACATATTATCGACCTGTTCCAGACCTTGCTCTTTGGCGAAAGCGTCAGCACCCGCACCGCTCAACATTACATGATCCGTCTTTGTCTTGACGGCATAAGCTGCATTAATCGGATGTTTAACAGTTTTCACACCGGTTACCGCACCGGCAGACAAGTCTTTACCTTCCATTATGGAAGCGTCCAGTTCGAAGGTCCCGTCAGCCGTACAGGTTGCTCCTTTTCCTGCATTAAACAAGGGATTGCTTTCAAAATAATTAATCACAGCCATGACAGCCTGCGGACCTTCGCCACCGGCAGACAAAATACGGTCGCCAATCATCAAAGCCGAGTCCAAAGCGGCATAATACTGAACGGATTTTTCCGGATCGTCCTGGAGGCCGCCCATATTCCCGGCACCTCCATGTACGACAATCACATACTCACGCTCCTGCGCAAAAGCAGAGAAGAGCGCACAGGAGCATACGAGACTTAATAAAAACAGTTTCTTTTTCATGGTAATTACATATTTATTTATACCAGACCGGACCCGGCTGATTTCCCATCTCAAATTCCAATGTGTCGCCATTCATAATCTGTTCATGGGTAATATAGCTCTTGTCATACGGTCGACCGTTCAGCTTCACTGACTGGATATAAATATTCTCCCGGCTTACAGCCGGAGCCAGAACCGTGAAGGTCTTGCCATTTGCCAGATGCATCTTTACTTCCGGGAATATAGGAGTTCCGATCTCATACTTACCGCTGATCGGATCGACCGGGTAGAAGCCCATCGAACTAAATACGAACCAGGCCGACATCTGTCCGCAATCTTCATTACCGCAGATTCCGTCCGGAGTATTCAAATACAGGTTATGCAGGACCTCGGCCACATATTTCTGCGTCTTCCAGGGCTGTCCTACCTTATTATATAAATAAATCACATGATGACTCGGTTCGTTGCCATGAGCATACTGCCCGATCATGCCGGTGCTGAAAATCGGCAGGTCTTCATCCGATTTCGGAACATATGTGAACATACTGTCCAGCTTCTCCGCGAAGCGTTCTTTGCTTCCGACCAGGCCGATCAAACCGTCCAGATCCTGGGGTACAGACCAGAAATATTGCCAGCCATTGCTTTCACAGATATCTTCGGTATAATCGTCGGGGCTGAAGTTTGCGGCGAAATTTCCTTTCTCGTCACGCGGCTGCATAAAAGAAGTGGCCGGATTGTAAACATTCCGGTAGTTCTGAGCACGTTTATAGAATTCGTCGGCAATCTCTTTCTTGCCCATCTTCTCTGCCATTGTTGCAATGCAATAATCATCATAGGCATATTCCAATGTCTTGGATAGCGACCAGTTCTCCCATTTCTTCGGATCGCTGTAGGCCGGGACATATCCTAACTTCTTGTAATCGCCGATTCCCCGGTAATCATCACGGTTGGCTGTGGCAATGCAAGCCTCAAGCGCTTTTTCCGGATCGAAATTGCCGATACCTTTCAGATAAGCATCCACTATTACGGGGACGGCATGGTAGCCGATCATCATATTGGTCTCCCAGCCATACAAATTCCATAATGGCAAAGCACCATTCTGTTCATAGAATTTCAAGAACCCTTTGATCATATCGTTTGCACGTTCCGGTTCGGTATAGGTAAATAGCGGATGGGAAGCGCGATAGGTGTCCCACAACGAAAAAGTAGAATAGTTCGTCCATCCGTCCGCTTTATGGATCTGCTGATCCGGGCCGTAATAGGAACCATCCACATCACTGTAGATAGTCGGAGCGATCATGGAGTGATACAGTGCAGTATAGAACTTCACCAGATCATCGGTATCCGAACTCTTCACCTCTATTTTAGAAAGCTGCTTGTTCCATGTCTTGGCAGCCTGCGCCTGATAATAATCGAAATCGTCTTTCGGAACCTCTGCACGCAGGTTCTTGCCTGCCCCTTCCATACTGACACCGGATATTCCTGTCGTGACTAAGATTTCTTCATCTTTCTCCGTATTGAAATCGAAACGGGCGATATAGGCAGTGCCGATCCAGCCGCGATCCTTCGTCGAGATGGAAGTCGTATCCAGATGATAAGCCGCGAAGGGTTTCGAGAAACGAGTCTCAAAATAAACATGCTGCAAGGGAGACCAGCCCTGCGAGAAGCGATATCCCCGGATCGTCATTGAATCGACCACCTCTATACGCGAATCCAACGTAAAATCCCAGTTCATCGCTTTTTTGAGGTTCAGAAATACGGAAGCCTCCGCTTTGGGGAACGTATAACGCTGAATACCGCAACGTTCGGTCGCAGTCAACTCGACATTAATATTGTAATCTTTCAACAATACGCGGTAATAGCCAGCCGAAGCCGCCTCGTCGTTATGCGAGAAAGTCGAATAGATGCCTAAGGGAGCAGGTGCTTCCTTATACGGACGTGTCACCGGCATGAAAGAGATATCGTACAAATCGCCCGCACCCGTTCCGGACAAATGAGTATGGCTGAAACCGGCGATAGTCGTGTCAGGATAAAAATAACCGGAAATACGATCCCAACCGGGAAGCCCGTTGTCTGGGCTCAACTGAACCATTCCGAAAGGGACTTGCGCTCCCGGATAGGTATTACCGGTAAAGTCCGTCCCGATAAAAGGATTTACATATTGTGTATAATCATCCGCCTCCTGTTGTTTTTCTGGCGTGCAGGCTACCAAAGCCAGCAAGGAGACCGCCAATAAGGATATGTGCCTCATGTTTACATAATGTTTTAGTCTTGACAAATATACAAAAAAGAGACGCACAATAAAAACTGTACGTCTCTTCTATAACTATTTTACGATGTCCGTAGTTTTAGGCCGGTGCAATTTCCGTACTATCTTCATCCTCATCATCTGCATCTTCATTCGTATCATTCTTCACAAAGAACGCACTCAATTCAAACAATCCATACAACGGGAAGAATACGATACCCAATGTGAACGGGTCGCTACTCGGGGTGATAAACGCTGCTGCAACCAACAGCCCCACGATAGCATGCCGTCTGTATTTGTGGAAGAACGAACGTTTCAACAAACCGATCTTCGACAACAGCCACGAAACCAGCGGCATTTCAAAAACGATTCCCATCACAAAGATCAGCATCAGGAAATTATCCATATACGAATCCAAAGAGACCTGTTCCGTTATATTGGCACTCAATTGATAGGTTGCCAAAAAGCGCAGCGTCATCGGGAATACCATAAAATATCCGACAGCACATCCAATAAAGAACATGATCGTTCCCAAAAGAAATACCCATTTGACATTTTTCTTCTCGTTCTCATACAAAGCCGGGCTGATGAACTTCCAGATTTCCCACATCAGATAAGGGAAAGTAAGCACAAGCGCCAACCAGAACGAGGTGGTCATGTGAGTAAAGAACTGAGATGCTAATCTGATATTAAACACATCCACGTGAAAATTATCATTACAGAAATCAGGCAGGACATCAAACCACGGACTAACATTGACCAGCCACAGGTTCAAATCGCACAACCATCTGTAAAAGATAAAATCAGAATAACAGGGAGCCAATACTACGCGGTCAAATATGCCATCGCTACCACGCATAAAGGCAAAACTGCCTATCGCAAAGATAAAGAGCGCTAAAAAAGAACGGAACAAAGTCCAACGAAGTGCCTCCAGGTGATCCCAAAAGGACATTTCTTCTTGTTCTAATTCTGCCATCTTTTACTTTTTATCGGTATCGTCTATCTTAATGTCGTCTTCCAACCCTTTTACACCGTCCTTGAAGTTCTTCACACCTTTACCGATACCTTTCATCAGTTCAGGTATTTTTTTACCACCGAAAAGTAACAAAACAATAATGGCAATGATGATAATCTCGCCAGTTCCTAAATTTCCAAGAAATAATAATTGATCCATGATATTGTATAAATTAGTCGTTAATATACCTGTTATCGATGGGGCAAAGATACAATTTGTAATGAATAGTACCCCAATTATTCTAAATTTATTACCTTTGTGCCATCTTAAAAAACTGAAATTAGAAAAAGATTAGAAAAAATGAAAGCGTATGTATTTCCCGGTCAGGGTGCACAGTTTGTCGGAATGGGAAAAGACCTTTACGAAAACAATCCCCTTGCAAAAGAGATGTTCGAAAAGGCTAACGAAATCCTCGGTTTCCGCATCACGGATCTAATGTTCGCCGGAACAGACGAAGATCTGCGTCAGACAAAAGTAACACAGCCTGCCATTTTCTTACACTCAGTCATTCTTGCAAAAACATTAGGTGACCAGTTCAAACCGGATATGACAGCCGGACACTCTTTAGGAGAATTCTCCGCGCTTGTTGCAGCCGGAGCATTGTCTTTCGAAGACGGACTTGTCCTGGTATCCAAACGTGCCATGGCGATGCAGAAAGCCTGTGAAGCCACTCCCTCGACTATGGCTGCCGTTTTAGCATTGCCTGACGAAAAAGTAGAAGAGATCTGCGCAAGCATCGAAGGCGAAGTTGTCGTATGTGCAAACTACAATTGTCCGGGACAGCTTGTCATCTCCGGTTCCGTACCAGGTATCGATGCCGCATGTGAAAAGATGCTGGCTGCCGGTGCCAAACGTGCACTGAAGCTGAAAGTGGGCGGTGCTTTCCACTCTCCTCTGATGGAACCGGCCCGTGCAGAACTGGCCGCCGCTATCGAAGCGACCCCGATCCATAAACCGTCTTGCCCTGTTTACCAGAACGTAAGCACAAAAGGCGAAACCTGTCCTGAAACAATCAAGGCTAACCTCATCGCCCAACTGACTGCCCCGGTTCGTTGGACACAGAGCGTGCAGAACATGATTGCCGACGGAGCCGATCATTTCATCGAACTGGGTCCGGGCGCCGTACTTCAGGGATTGGTGAAGAAGATCAACAAGGAAGTGACGACAGAAGGTATGCAATAAGCAACTGTCAGCTTTTAATATAAAAAAACAGCGTCGTACGTTTTCGAATGTACGACGCTGTTTTTCTATTAATAAAGGAGTGCATGTGCTTTCACTTCAGATTCCACCACAAGGCAGTTCCTACCACATCCGGGCCGCCCAGCAGTTCGAGAGCTTTGTTATAGCCTTCGAGGTTGTTCGTCTGGATATTGGCCGGGTAGCGGTAACGCTTCGGATAAAATTCCAGACGGCATTCTTTTGAAGTGGCAACCGTCAAAGGGACCTGGTTCAACGGGTTGTAGTCTTTTTCGACAGCCTGGTTCTCGAAAAAAGGTAATCCGATACGGCGATGATCGCTCCAGACCTCTTCCGGTAGCCAGGGTACTTGGGCAATATATTTCTGCGTGAATATCTTCGTCATCGCATCGTTATTGTATGCCCCGCCACGATAGATGGAGTTCTTCGGATAGGTATAAGTCATCGTCTTGTCCTCCTTCGTGTACGGATCGACATAGTTTACGGTATAGGGCTTTGCCTCCGTCGTATGGTCGAAATTGACAGATGTCCCGATCCGGTTATATTCGGTAGAAGACAGATAAGCCCCTACTTCACTCAACAAGCCATGATATTCGAAGCTGGCGGTCACTCCGTTCTCGTAGTTCGATTTGGGAGAACCCGGAACATTCCAACCACGCACGCCAGCTTCAGCCAACAGGAAATAGCTTTCCCAGGGGCCGAAATAGACACGTTTCTGAGTGCTCATACGATATTGCTTGGACATGGACGGATAGTTATAGTTCTTTCCGGTCAATTCGGTAACCAAACCGCCTTTTACATCCCATTCGCCGGCTACCCATGTACCCCAGGTATATTTAGGGTCGATTGTCAGCATCGGCTTCGTGTTATCGGCCGGATCGAACAGGGAGACCGGTTTCACCTCGCTGGCGGCTCCGATATAATCGGAATAGACCACTCCGTCGTTCCATCCGACCACGCTGAACAGTTTCGGTGCACGCGGATCGACATATTGCGGAATGCCGTCGAAATAGAATCCGGCACACGGATCGTTCGTCGTCAACGGGAAATGCTTATCCAGGTACAAGCCCATGTAAGTATGCGGGTCCTTCAGATGCATCTTCAATGAATCAGGCAGCGGAAATTCGTTGTTTCCCAAACCGACCACCAGATTCTTGAATGTGACAGACATCGCCTGCGCGTTCCAGGTACGGGACATGACGCTGGTCAAATCGCTCCATCCGTCCTTTTCCTGTACGCCGGCAAGTTCGGAGAGTGAAGAAATATATCCTTTGGAGGCGGCATCTTCAAACTCGCTCTCGGCTAACTGCGGGTTGGCATTCACGATACGCATCGCCAGGCGCATACGCAGGGAATTGGCATATTTCTTCCACATATTCACATCTCCCGCATAGAAAGCGTCTTCCGCCGACATAGGAGACATATCGATCGACGGATCGAGCGCGGCCTCCGCCTCTTTCAGTTCCTCCAGGATAAAAGTATAAATCGCCTCCACGCTGTCATACTCGCCCGGAACGCCGGAAAAAGCATCCAACGCCGGGATCGGCCCGAAGCCGTCCGACACTTCCGAGTTCAGGTAAGCCCGCCAGATGCGTGCCATCTGGATCACATTCTTATAATACGGATAGAGCTCGGCTTCGCCATCGGCCACTTTCTTCTCGCCCAACTGGATGGCTTTAGTCGCCTGGTTCAACCATTTCACGGCGTAGTCGTTACTCAGGTAGCGCGTAATATAGTCATTATTATCCGTACCGATCGTGAAACCGCTTCCCCGGTTGAAACGGGACGCCCGGTTCCAGGTCAGGATAAACATACGTTCGGCGATCTCCGGATTCATCTGGTCGCCGATGATCGAGGCGTTCAGGAACCATTCAGGCTTCACCTTGCTTTCGTCCACCTGGTTAGGATCTTCATTTATCTCCTGAAAATCGCTACAAGATGAAAACAATGCCACCATGGAGAACAGCCCTGTCAATATTTTATTCTTCGTATTCATATCTTTAATTCTCTATTTTTAATTTTCAATTTTTCAGAACCCTACTGTCACATTAAACGTGAACGAACGGCTCGTCGGAGCGGCCCCGTTTTCAAAACCGGTCGCATTCGTGTTGGTTGCCGAAACGGATTCGGGGTCGATACCCGGCAGGTTGTAATGGATCATCCATACATTGTTGCAGGTAGCAGACAGGTTCAGACGCTGGAACGGCGTCTTTTTCAGCATCGCTCTGTTGAACGTATATCCTAAGGTGATGTTACGCAGACGAATATTGGTCGCGTCATACGTGAAGACTTCCGGCAAACCGTAATTGCCGGTCGATCCGATCCGTTCCCAATAGTTCTGGTGAGTAACCGGAACATTGTTTTCCACATATCCCCCGTCTTTCCGGACAACCGTGTTGGGCACGACGAAATCCTGACGTTCGCCGTTCACCACCGTTCCGGCTGCGTTACCACGTAAAAACAGGTTGGAAGCTGTTGCCGAATAGATATCGCCGCCGATACGGAAGTCGACCAGGAAACTCAGGTTAAACCCTTTATAAGAGAAACTGTTCGTCAAGCCGAGCATCCAGTCCGGACTTTGGTTACCCACCTTGCTCTTTTCGGTCGAGATCAGCGGCAGGCCGTCGTCGCCGACGATCACTTTTCCGTAATGCGGACTGTCCTTGTCCGTCACGCGCAGGAAAGTCTGTCCGTAAATATCGCCATAATAACTGCCTTGTGCCGCCACGATCTGGATCGCATCCAATGTCTTGATGTCATAAAGCGTCACCCCCGGATAAAGGTCGATGATCTTATTGCGGTTCAGGGAAAACTGAGCCGTCGCATTCCAGTTGAATCCCTGCGGATCATGGCTCTGGAAGATAGCGCCGTTCAGCGAGATTTCCAAACCTTCGTTCTGGATATTACCGGCGTTCACCTTACGGGAACTATACCCGGCAAACGGGTCAAGCGGCAAGTTCAGCAACTGGCGGGTAGCATTCGTCTTATACCAGGCGAAATCCAAACCTAAGCGGTTCTGGATGAAACGCACGTCGAAACCGGCTTCCCATGATTTGATCAACTCGCTTCGTACGCTCGAATCAAACAAGATTTGGCCGGGAGCGGCCGTCGTATTCCCGTTTTCGTCTTTTCCCACCGTGTAATTATTGTACAGCTGATAGGGATCGAGGTCATTACCGACTTCCGCATAAGAAGCCCTCACCTTTGCAAAGGTGAACCATTCCGGCATGCTTCCGCCGATCTTGGGCAACATATCCGAGATCACCCCGGAGAGGCTGACCGAAGGATAGAAATAAGAACGGTTGGCTTTGGACATCGTGGACGACCAGTCGTTACGTGCCGTCACGTCCAGAAACAGATAACCGTCCCAGTTCAGCTGCAACGATCCGTAAAGGGAGTTCATCTTCCGGCGGATCAGCTCGGAGGTAACGGTCGGTTTATTAATGCCGTTGTTCAGGGAGAAAAGGTTCGGGACCAGCAATTCGCCGGCCGAAGCGTACATCTTGGTTCTTTGTTGCATCATCAGGTTGCCGCCGAACGTCACGAAACCGCCCAGGCGATCCAGCAAATTGTCTTTGCGCGCGGTAGCCAGGAAGCTGTAGTTGTTTTCGTAGAATGTTTCGGAACCTTCGTTATACAGGCCGCGCGGAGAGGTGTTACCACCGGCATATACTTTCTCGTTCTTGGTTGTCGTATAATAGTCGGTACCGCCGCGCAGCTCGATATCGAACCAATTGGTCGGTGCATACTTCAACGATACATTTCCCAAAAGGCGGTTACGGGTATCGTTGTTCTGGCGATATTTGGTCACCCAGTACGGGTTTTCCTGCGGGTTCTTGGACGCGTCCCACCAGATCATATTGCCTTCTTCGTCCACACTGTTTTTAAATTCCTTGACATTCAGGGAACGGGGCAGGCCGTATATCGTGTTGAAAAGGTTCGGGACCAGCAATTCGCCGGCCGAAGCGTACATCTTGGTTCTTTGTTGCATCATCAGGTTGCCGCCGAACGTCACGAAACCGCCCAGGCGATCCAGCAAATTGTCTTTGCGCGCGGTAGCCAGGAAGCTGTAGTTGTTTTCGTAGAATGTTTCGGAACCTTCGTTATACAGGCCGCGCGGAGAGGTGTTACCACCGGCATATACTTTCTCGTTCTTGGTTGTCGTATAATAGTCGGTACCGCCGCGCAGCTCGATATCGAACCAATTGGTCGGTGCATACTTCAACGATACATTTCCCAAAAGGCGGTTACGGGTATCGTTGTTCTGGCGATATTTGGTCACCCAGTACGGGTTTTCCTGCGGGTTCTTGGACGCGTCCCACCAGATCATATTGCCTTCTTCGTCCACACTGTTTTTAAATTCCTTGACATTCAGGGAACGGGGCAGGCCGTATATCGTGTTGAACGCATTCGACGGGTTCACCCCCTGGATCGGGCGGTTATGGGCATTCATATTGATATAGTTCACTTTGGCATCAACCTTCCATTTCTCCGCCTTATCGAGGAATGTGGTGGCACGCAACGTGATGTTCGTCTTATTCAGCTTCGATTCCGGTGTGATGCCGGCATCATCCGAACGGTTGATAGAGGTAAAGACGGAAGTCCCGTTGATATTCTGCTGGAAACTGACACCTTCGTTAAAAGAGGTTCCGGTACGGAAGAAGGCATCGATATTGTCATATGTCCGGAGAGGAACTTGGTGTCCAAGCCAGTCCGTCACCATCTGCCCTTCCACTTTCGGCCCCCAACTCAAGCGGGACTGATTGTCGTAAACGCCGACCGATCCTTGTCCGAAGCTGTTTTGCATATCCGGTTTCAGGAAGATAGATTCGGTCGTGATACCGGCATTCACCGTAATCCCCAGACCTTCGTTTTTCCGTCCAGATTTGGTCGTGATCAGGATCACGCCGTTACCTGCCCGCGAACCGTAAAGGGCGGCTGCCGATGCACCTTTCAGGACCGTCATCGACTCGATGTCTTCGGGATTGATATCGGAGAGGCCGTTACCCATATCGGTTCCGGAGTTACCCCAGACATCATCCACACCGCCGGTAAAGTTATCCATCGGCGTACCGTCCACCACGATCAGCGGCTGGTTACTGCCGGTCAGCGAACTGTTACCGCGAAGCACGATCTTCGAAGAACCTCCCACCCCGTTACTGGAGCGGACGATCTGCAAACCGGAGACTTTACCGGACAACGAATTGGCAAGATTCGGTTCGCGGGAAGACAACAGCTCGTCTCCCTTCAATTCCTGCATGGCATAGCCTAACGCTTTTTTATCACGCTTCATGCCCAATGCAGTCACGACTACTTCATCCAATTTCTGCGTGTCTTCTTCAAGATGTACGGACAATGAGGCTTGTCCTGTATAAGGGATTTCCTGTGTGGCGTACCCGATAAAGGATATTTGGATAATATCTCCCTTTTTTACCCCATCCAGCGTGAAGTTGCCATCCATATCGGTCATTGTCCCGTTGGTGGTTCCTTTTATAACAACAGACGCGCCGGCAACCGGTCCTAAAGCATCTTCGACGACTCCCGTGACTTTTGCATTTTGTTGGGAAATGTCAGTGTTCGGATTACCTGCACTTGAAGCTGCATATATATTTCCGGAGAAACATAACGTGCTCGCAAGCAAAACCATGCTGACAGGCTTAATTCTTTTCAACATAACTAATGTTTTTTGTTTAATTTATGATACATGTCTTGGCTGAGACCAACATCTTTTTTGATATATGTAACACAAAAAAAGAGAAGTTGTTTTGTATTTAACTCTTCGGGACGCTTTTTTTCGATTTGGGTACAAAAAATAAAAAAGCCGCCAACCATCTCCCCTACGAAGACAGTCGGCGACCCTTAAAGACTTATAACTATTAACAAATACTTATTGCAGAGCACCCTGATTGGCAGCAGTCGGCCAATACGGATTCTGATAAATCGGGGAAGATGAAACATCTCCGCTACCGGTAGTAATATCCAGATGCTGGATGTTGATCGGCTTCAGATAATGAGCCATAGCCCATCTGTAACCATCTTTTGCAATCGAGTTGGACAACTTTTCATACGGACGATAGTATTTGCTGAGGCTCGGAGCCGAAACATTCGCTTTCGGATTATCCATACCGTAAACCAAAAGGCTTTCACCGGTTGTCTCATCCTTATACCAGTTCTGCATTTCACCCCAGATCTTGATACCTTCGATATGGTACGGGGTTGCGATCATCTGGTCCATTGATCTCCAACGGCACAAATCCATATAACGCAGTGCTTCGGCCATTAATTCGCAACGACGTTCACGACGAATGTTATACAAGGTCGGATCGATCAACTGTCCGGCAGAATAAGCCCCCCAGTCGTTCTTAGCTTCTTCGCTCATGACGGTGGCGGCAATTGTCTTGTTGTAATCCGGATCGACATGGGCACGTTCGCGCAAGGCTCTCCAATAGCTTTGTGCTTTGGCATCCAGGTTTCCATTCTTTTCATAGCATGCTTCCATATAATTCAATAGAGCTTCCGATGCACGGAAAGTGATGGAACCGGTATAGTTTTCACCGTTCACGCACTGTGCTTGGTCGAAACTGCCGCCCTTACGCAAAGCATAACCGGTCGCATAACCTTTAGCAGCATCACCCGTCAGGATATTAGGAACAGGTTCCACCGGAACGGCATGGTCACCTTCGACAGCCTCGATCAGGATATTTTTCTGTCCCGGTTCTTTCAGGAAGATCGTCAGACGGGAGTCGCGTTCCTTGCGAACATCCGTAATCGTTTCGTCACCCTTATAACCGCTTCCGGCTGCATAGATCGGCAGACCGTTTGCCATCAAGAAACCGTCAACCATACCGCGAGTCACACCGACACCGTAATCACCAAACTGCGCTCCAACAACGACACAATGTACCTGGCCGAGACCTTTACTATACGGACGCCACAAGAGCACTTCGCTATAGGACGACATATCCACAGCCGAGAACATATCCATATACGGGTTAGCGGGTTCCGTGGCAGCCTGTTGTACCAATCCCGTATTTTCAACCAAGACAGTAGCATCGGCTACTTCTTGAGAAGCCTCCATTGCCAGTGTAAGGAAATAATTGATTTCGCTGTCGATATCGCCAGTCGGGTACTGGTAATTGGCATTGTAATCTTTTTCTTTTCCCGGCCACCCTGGACCATTCGGCACGAAGGCTGTATTTTTGAAATACTTCAACCAAGTTCCCTCAAACAGGGCAACACGAGACTTCAACAGCAAAGCCGATTCTTTATTAATACGTGTCTTCGCCTTATCAGGATTAGACTCCATCAACACGATAGCCGAATCCAGGTCGGAAATGATGAAACGGGCCACTTCGTTACGCGGCGAACGTTTGCTGGCTTCTACCAGCGGGTCCATCTGGTCGGGTAATGTATTCCGCACAATAGGGAAGTCGCCGAACATCTGATAGCGTTTGAAATACTCGTAAGCACGCAGGAAATACATTTCCCCTATATAATGGCGGATATTCGCATCCGAACCGCTGATCTGCTTGGCTGTATAACGCGGCATCACATTTTCGAGGAAATAGTTACAGCTATAGATGAATTTGAAACGATATGGATCGTCGTCAGCCTTCTGCGACTGGATCGTCTTCCACTGTCCCGGAATATACTTATTGTCATAATTCATATAAGCCTGGTTATCGGTATGCTGGTCGGTTCCGAACGTTCCGTAGCTCCAGTTACCGTGCGAAGGCAAAATGTCGGCATACAAACCGTTGGCATAAGCAGCCAACTGCGATTCTTCAGTCAAATAGTTTTCCGGAGAAATAGTCGACTTGGGAGTTTCATCCAAAAAGTCGTTGCAGGAACACAACAGTCCCAGCAGGGCCACTCCTGCAACATGTTTAAATATATTGATTTGTTTCATTGTTTCCTGTTATTATAAAGTTACACTAATACCGAATGATATCGTCTTTGACAACGGATAAGCATTACCATTGTTATCCTTACCACCGCTAACGGTTTCAGGGTCAAACATATTGGCCAGAGAAGTGCCTGTCCACAAGTTTTCACCTGAGACAAATACACGCAACTTGTTTACATAGATCTTATTAGTCAATGTAGAAGGCAATGTATATCCTAACTGAACATTTTTCAGACGAATATAGGCCGCACTCTGCAAATAACGAGTCTGCTTTTGGTTGTTCTTGTCTTCATCAAAGATAGGACGCGGATAATAAGCATTCAGGTTGGCAGACAGATCATTGGAAGCTTCAGCACGGAAATAGTCCGCATGTTCTACAAAACCCGTAGAGTGCCAGATACCACTGTTACCGATACCCCAGAAATAAGAACTGCCCTGCCAGTAATCACGTTTCATCACCCCTTGGAAGAAAGCACGGAAATCAAAGCCTTTCCAGTCGGCGTTCAGATCCAGGCCAAACTGGAAACGAGGAGTATCGTTACCGATCACTTTCAAGTCGCCATGATCATCCAATTTGTTACCACCGTTATCGATTTTACCGTCGCCATTCAGATCGGCATACATGATATCACCGGCTGCCCAGTTCGTACCCAATGCATTCTGTCCGCCGTTAGGCAACGAAGCCAGATGCTCGTCCATTTCGCCCTGCGATTTAGCAATACCGATTGTTTCATATCCCCAAATTTCACCCATCTTACGTCCGGCATTATACTTATCCAATGTTCCGGTCGGATTCGGATAACGGGTAATTTCGGTCTGTGCATCGGAAAGGATAAATGTCACGCCATAACCCAATCCGTTTTTCAGGCGGTCTTGCCAACTGATGTTCAAATCGAAACCATAGGTTTTCAAGTCGGTATTGTTCGTCTTCGGAACATCCAGACCCAGAATAGCAGGCAGTTCAGGAGCCGGGCCGATCATATCCAATGTCTTACGTTGATAGTAATCGAACGATCCGGTCAGACGATTGTTCAAAGCACCGAAGTCCAAACCGATATTCCAGTTGCGAACGCGTTCCCAGCCTAAGGTTGAACTGATTAAGGCCGGCACATAAGCTGCATTCGGACGTATGCCACCCTGCAACCATTTACCGTCACTCGCCTTTACTGACAAAGACTGGTAAGTCGGATACCATTCTGTTGTATTCTGGTTACCCAGTTCACCATACGATCCACGGAATTTAAATGTTCCCACATATTCTGCCAAATCGCCCCAGAATTCTTCGCGAGCCACATTCCAACCTACAGAGAAAGAAGGGAACCAGTTCCAACGCTGATCTTCACGGAAACGGGAAGTTCCGTCATATCGCAAGTTTACTTCTGCCAGATATTTGCCCTCATAGTCATAGTTCAAACGACCGAAGAAACCGGCTGTGCTCCA
Organism: Parabacteroides hominis; assembly: GCF_014287585.1. GTDB lineage: Bacteria > Bacteroidota > Bacteroidia > Bacteroidales > Tannerellaceae > Parabacteroides > Parabacteroides hominis. The sequence goes on from NZ_JACOOJ010000013.1 coordinate 51,034, forward strand.
ACGTGCACGCGAACCGTTTGTAGAAGGAGTCACCGGATTGCCCTGATAGTCCAGCCCGGTTGTAATATCGACTTCCGGCAATCCCGGCACGATAATGCCATTCCGCTGCAAACCGAACTTAGTCTGGCTCAAGCGCTCTGCCTGAAAACCGACCATCGCCTTAAAGTTATGACCTGATTCCAAACTATGTGAATACTCTGTATAAGCATTGATATTCATATAATTTTCTTTCAGATAATCTTCATGTACATTTGAGCTCTGATTGTAAACATACGGGTTGCCATCTACGTCATGGTTATAAGTCAGCTGCTTGTCCCAATGACGGTTGGCCGATTTGATACGGTAGTTAAAATCCACATGTGTAACCCAATTCTTAATCGGTTCGAGGATTAACGAAGCCTGCTGATACAAATTGTCCGTCTGTGTTTTATCACGACCGCCATCGCGCAGACCCAATGCGGGAGAAGGAGAAGAATACAGATAGCCATTGTTGTCATACAGAGGCAAGGTCGGCCATCCCTGACGAGCCAGGTTGTAGTACAGATCGTCTGTCAAATCGGCAGGACGTCCGTAATCTTCGCGGGTGAAACGGTTACTGTAATTGAACTTAGCCCAATCCGTCAAAGTCACATTAATTTTAGCCGTCGTAGTATAACGGTTGTACTGATCTTGGTTGAACTCCATCAAACCATTCTGATCCAGATAGTTCATAGACAGATAATAACTGATCTTTTCCGTTCCGCCGTTGACACTCAAGTTGTGTTCCTGAGAGAAAGCCCAATCCCGGTACAAAGCGCCATACCAATCCGTATTCGCATTACCGGCAGCATAACCATCCGCCCAATATTGACCGTTTGCAATAATCGGATCTTTCAATGTTCCGTTCTGGTAAGCTTTAATGCGCTCCAAATGCTCGGTAGTAAAGTGTGGAGTCTGGCCGGCATTGACCGCTGCATCGTTATAGAAAGTAGCGAACGTATATGAATCCATCTGATTAGGAGTCTTTACCGGATCATTCCAACGGAAACTGTTGTTGTAGTTTACAACCGGTTTCCCTGTTCTACCGCTTTTCGTAGTAATAAGAATTACACCGAAAGGAGCACGGGAACCATAAATAGAAGAAGCGGCTGCATCTTTCAAAACAGATATATTCTCAATATCCTGTGGGTTGATAGAGTTGATATCACCTTCCATACCGTCTATCAAAACCAGCGGACTACCTTTGGAACCTTCACCGATAGTAGCCGTACCACGTACTTGGATATCTGCCGTTTTCTCCAAGCTTCCGCTGGATGAAGAAATCTGCAAACCCGGAACCATACCTTGCAAAGCCTGTGTAGCACTCATAACAGGGCGGGATTCTAATGCTTCCGAATTGACTGTTCCGACAGAACCGGTCAAATTCACCTTTTTCTGAGTACCGAAACCAACAACAACAACTTCGTCCAGTTTCTGGGTGTCTTCTACTAATTTGACGTGAAGGGTTGCCTGTCCGGTATATGGGATTTCCTGAGTCGTGTAACCGATGAAAGAAATCACGATGATATCCCCTTTCTTTACACCTTCCAAAGTAAAATTACCATCCATATCCGTCATAATGCCGTTGGTGGTTCCTTTTACAATCACAGACGCTCCGGCAACAGGTCCGAAATCATCTTCTACAATACCTGAACATTTTCCACTCTGCTGGGAAATGTTCGTGCTTTCTCCGACTATAGTCGGTTCGGCCCAAGCGCTTTTAGGGAAAGAAAACGCTCCAGCCAACAAGATTAAGCTGATAGGTCTGATTCTTTTGAACATAATTTGTGTTTTATTAAATTGAAAGAATTACTCTGATTTTCATAATAACTTCTTATTTAATGAAATAAGCAGGTTCTACACGTCTTTGCGTTTTAGTGTTTAAAATGACATTAGTTCTAAAAGAACTCAGGTGTTTTTTACCTTGACACGGTTTTTACCCACTCTTATAAAGAATTGGTTACTAATGTATTGTGGCAAATTGGCGTGTATTATGTAATAATTACTTAAAATACAAAAGTCTCTTTGATTCACTTTTATTGACAAGATGTCAGTAGTTTCAATCACGTTTTTTTATTTACCTATTTTTATAGAGCTATATATTCTCAACAGATATATTATATTGATAAACAGGATAATATTAAAATAGATTTAAAAGGACGAAGTGTTAAAAAAGAGACTTCTACGTATTTTTTTTTGAAAAATAACACCGCAATAAAAAAATTTCATATCTTTGACACCGATATGAAATGAGCGGAGTTCTTTTAGAACTAATGACAAACACAGATAAACACTATACGCAAAAACTAAAAAACTCTAACATTTTGTATACATGATGTAGAAAAGCGATAACAAGCGCCATCATTTTAATTAAAAGAGCATTCTTTCAATTAAATATAAGACACAAATTATGTTGAAAAATTTTAAACCTATCAGCTTAATCTTGCTGGCAGGTGCCACTTGTTTCCCTGCAAGTATATTTGCAGAAACAACGCCCTCCAAGCAAAGCATGAACATTTCCCAGCAAAGCGGAAAAGTTACAGGTACTGTGGAAGATGATCTGGGCCCTGTTGCCGGAGCATCAGTCGTAGTGAAAGGAACAACCAATGGAAACATTACCGACATGGACGGTAATTTCACGTTGGAAGGTGTAAAAAACGGAGATATCATCCAGATCTCCTTTATTGGCTACACCACTCAGGAGATCAAATATACCGGACAACCAACTATCCAGATTAAATTAGCGGAAGACACCCAGAAACTGGAAGAAGTCGTAGTCGTAGGTTATGGTACACAAAAGAAAGTAAACCTGACAGGCGCCGTAGGTGTTGCAGATGGAGCCGTGTTGGAAGACCGTCCGATCGGTAACATCGCACAAGGTTTGCAAGGTGTCGTACCGAACTTAAACATCGATTTTGCCAGTGGTGATCCGACGGCAAGTACTACATTTAATATTCGTGGTACGACATCTCTGAATGGTGGTTCAGCTTTACTGCTGGTCGACGGTGTGGAAACAGAAGATTTATCATTGCTTAACCCGCAGGATATCGAAAGTGTATCCGTATTGAAAGATGCAGCATCCGCATCTATTTACGGTGCACGTGCAGCATTCGGTGTAGTATTGATCACGACTAAAAAAGGGAAAAAGGCACAAAAGGTTCAGGTTAATTACAACAACAACCTCTCCTGGTCAATGGCATCCCGTTTGCCAGACGGCATTTCTTCTGATAAATGGTTGAGAGCCATGAACGTAGCCGGTGATAATTCAGCTGCGATGAAATGGTCTAATGAATTGATCAACGCAGTCGATGCCTACATTGCAGGCACAGGCCCTTCTTCTTTCCCGGCAACAGACGGGCAAATCACGGCAGTCGGTGAATGGGCTTATGCCGGTAATACAGACTGGTTTGAAGAGATGTACCAGCCTTCATTCATGCAACAGCACAATGCAAGCATCAGCGGAGGTTCTGAAAAGAGCACTTACTACGGTTCTATCGGCTACAAAGGGCAGGACGGCCTTTTACGTCACGGAACAGACGAATACAGACGTATCAACATGACGTTCAACTATTCTACCCAAGTTACCAAATGGCTGGAACTGACTTTCCGTACGAAATACAACCGCAATACATCCAATACTCCGGACGTTAAAGATTACATGGGTGAATCAGCCCACTATGAAGTCTACCGTTCAATGCCTTGGGTTCCGATGTACACAGCCAATGGCGACTGGGCCGGTATCGGAGGTAGCGGATTCAACTACAACTATGTAGGCCGTATGGCTCTTGCCGGACGAGACAAAATGAATTCGGACGATATGTGGTACACTGCTGCATTTAACCTCACCCCGATTGCAGGTTTATCCATCAAGGGAGATTATACAGGCAACAAGTATTACGAAAATCAGACAAACAACGTTAAGACTCTCTATCAAACCAATCCTGACGGAAGCCAAAGCTCGGTTGCCGGAAGTCCGAACAAGATGACAGAGGCAAGATATAACACAACATATCAGGCACTCAACATCTATGCCGATTACAAAAAGTCATTCAACGATGTACACAATTTCGGCCTAATGGTCGGTTACAACCAGGAAAGCAAAAAGACAAATAACCTGTCTGTGATGACACAAAGCCTGTTCAACAACGACAAGCCTATCATCGACCTTGCCAATACATCCCGTCTGCCGACTTTCTCCGGAACAATCTGGGCTGTACAAGGCGCGTTCTTCCGTTTGAATTACGACTATAAGCAACGTTACCTGCTTGAAGTGAACGGACGTTATGACGGCTCATCCAAATATGCAAGTGGCGACCGTTGGGGCTTCTTCCCTTCCGTATCGGCCGGTTGGCGTATCTCAGAAGAACCGTTCTTCGAACCGGCACGCAACCTCTTCGACAATTTGAAGTTGAGAGCTTCTTATGGTGGCTTAGGTAATCAGGTGACTGACGGAAACTTCCAATACCTGAGTTATCTGAACAGTAAAACATTAAGTTACCTGATTAACGGACAAATGGCCGGCGCTCTGACAGCTCCGACATTGGCAAGTTCGAACATCACATGGGAAAAAGTTTACACGAGCAATGTCGGTTTAGACTGGACTATGCTGAACGGACGCTTGACAGGATCATTCGACTATTACATCCGCGATACAAAAGATATGGTAGTACGTCGTACTTATCCGGCTGTATTAGGAACAACCGGAGGTAAGGAAAATCTTGCCGACATGCGTACGAAAGGTATGGAATTGTCTATCACCTGGAATGATAATATCGAGAATGTAGCCGGCAGCCCATTGAATTATTCCATTGGTGTCGGTATCTCCGATAACACATCCGAGATCACCCGCTATGACAACCCGACAATGAGTTTGAACGAAACTTACTACAAAGGCATGAAGATCGGTGAAATCTGGGGATATGAGACAGAAGGTTTCATCCAAAATGCTGCCGAAGCCGCAGAAATGGCAGATCGCCAGTCATTCATTTCTACGACCTGGATTCCGGGTGACATCAAATATGCCGACCTGAATGGTGACGGTAAGATCAATCAGGGTAATAATCGCGTCGGCGACTCCGGTGACCGCAAAATCATCGGTAACAATACTCCGCGTTATAACTTCAACCTCAATTTAGGCGGCTCATGGAAAGGATTCGACCTTCGTCTCTTCTTCCAGGGAACTATGAAACGCGACATTTGGTTGGACAGCCCGATCTTCTGGGGTTACGATGGCGTATGGTCATCCTGCCTGAACGACTACCATGTTGACAACTCTTGGTCTGAAACCAACACAAATGCTTATTATCCTGTACCTTTATTCAATAACAGAAGCAAAAAAGTGCAAACCAAATATCTCCAGAACGGCGCTTACATCCGTCTGAAAGATGTGACGTTAAGTTATACAATCCCGAAAACATTGACCAGCCGGATCGGTATCCAGCAGCTGAAAGTATATGTCAGCGGTCAAAATCTTTGGGAAGCAACCGGTTTGTATAAATATCTGGATCCGGACGTTGTCGGAAGCCGTAACTCTTCAACGACAAAGAGTGATGGCAGTGCCACGACTGTCGGAAGTTTGGCAACAGAAGCCGGCGGACGTGTTTATCCGTTTACCCGTTCTTATTCATTCGGTATTAATGTAACATTTTAAAAAACAAAGAACATGAAAAAGTCAATTATATCATTGTGTGGCTTGCTGTTCTTCGCAGCACAAAGTTGTGACGTACTGGATAAAGACCCGGTCGAATTCGTCAGTACGGAAGAAACTTTCGCAAACGCCACCGAAGAAACGCTGCAATCGTATTGCAACAACTTTTATCCCGACTTGCTCAGCGGACATGGAGCCTTCAACGGATACAGTTTCGGAATGTTGGAAGGAGATTTCCAATCGGACAATATTTTACCCTGGACTCCCAATACCGTAGCATTCAGCCAACATACGATTTCCACATCCGACAAGGATAATTGGAAATGGGAAGTCATCCGTGCTTGCAATTCTTTCCTCGAATATTATGAGCTGTCGCCTGCATCCGAAAGTATCAAACAGCGTTATGCCGGCGAAATCCTTTTCTTCAAAAGCATGGACTATTTCAACAAAGTACGCCGTTTCGGTGATGTGCCCTGGTACGACCACGTATTGATACCTGGTGACGAAGACTTGTATAAAGCACGCGACTCGCGGACTGTCGTTATGGCAAACGTGCTTAAAGACATCAATCAGGCAATCGCATGGTTGCCCACAAAAGCAACGACCGGCGTCACACGCGTCAGCAAAGATGCCGCTTTGGCATTGAAAGCTCGCATGTGCTTGTTTGAAGGGACTTACCGCCGCTACCACAACATCGAGGGAGACACAGAATTCCTGCAAGCTGCTTACGACGCAGCCGGCGAACTGATGAAACCGGAATACGGCTATTCTCTGTTCCAAGGCTCCAGCCCCAGCCAGGCATACCACGAGTTATTCATCCAGGCTGATTATGAAAATAACCCGGAAATCATTCTTTCACGTGAATACGACCCGGCACTGGGTGGAGCAAACAACGTTTCCCGTATGATAGGCGTAGGCGAAACTCCTATCGGATTCAGCCGTGACGCTGTCGAAGATTACCTCTGTGCAAAAACTGGGAAACCGATCACACTTTGCGGATGCGAAGGCCATACGACTCATACGACGCTGGTAGCCGAACTCAACAACCGCGACCCGCGCCTGCTTCAGACTGTCGACTCTCCGGAGGCAGGAGAACATAGCTATCTGCTGAACGGTAAACGTGCAGGCATCAGCTCTCTGCTGCCGGGGCTTTACAATTCATCCACCGGTTATGCTGTTGCCAAATTCTTCAACCCGGCGGAATACTCGACTGTCCACCATCAGGGTACACTCGATGCTCCTTTGTTCCGTTACGCAGAAATCTTGCTGGTTCGTGCCGAAGCCGGTGCGGAATTAGGTTTGGATCCGGAATTGAACAAAACGATCAACGCCTTGCGCGACCGTGTTGGTTTCACTCATCATTTGACAGCCAATCCTGAACAAGACCCGAAATTGGTGAAAGAATATCCGACTATCAAAGGTTCGAATGCAAACCTGATCCGTGAAATCCGCCGTGAACGCCGTGTGGAACTGATGGCAGAAGGTTATCGCTATTCAGACTTGATGCGTTGGGCTTGCGGTCTGCGCCTGAACGAACCGAAATTAGGTATTATCCCTGATAAAGCGACAAACAGCGACGATCCGACAGCCTACACGGAAGAAGAGTATAAAATTCTTGAAACCCAATTAGGTTTTAATAACGGTGCACTCGACATTTATACCAAACGTGTGACAAACCCTGTTCCGAATTTCATCGAACCTAAAAACTATCTGTTCTCTATTCCGACAGATGAAATCGGTTTGAATCCGAATCTGGTACAGAATCCGGGTTGGGAACTATAAGAGTATTTCCATACTGAATATTTCCGGAAGGTCCATTCTTCGTAACAGAAGGATGGACCTTCTTTGTTTGTGGATTAGACCTCCCTAAACAAGTTTTTCAAAGTTAGCCTTCACACCTTATAAACAATTCATCTACAACAACTTGCTGTGAACCCTGTGAAACAGGAACAGCCAGACTTTCAGAAAACTGTTCCTGTTTCACAGGGTTCACAGCAACCAGCAGCTATAGAACAAGTTACAAGAGATGTGAAGGGTGAATGCAATTAAAAAATATGCTTACAGACACGCTTTTTATAGGACGGGAGCCATAAAATATGGCCTTTAGGGTATTTTTTGCAGCCTATAGGCTATTGAGGAAAAGGTACTGGCCTGCGGATGAAAAGGTGCATACCTTTTGGAGAAAAGATTACCACCTTTTTCCAAACGAATAACTACTCTTTTCGGTTATGAAATCACGTCAATAGTTTTTCTCATTCGCCAGATTCCACATATTCAGGAAAGAGGCCTTTGTAATGTCGACAATCTTATTCCAGTTGATCTTCTCCACATGGTCGCCCGGCATGTGATAGTCGGGATGCCCATCCGTGTGATACCAGATAACCGGAATATCCAGGAGAGCAAACGAAGCGTTATCGCTCCCTCCTACCGGCTTGTCCCACGGGCGATAATCAGGAGACAGGTTCAGGCCGTATTTCTTGATATCGTTTTTCAGCCAGTCGCCAAACGCAGGATGCGCTTCCGTATAAAAATAAACGACATGCGTCGGTTTGGACTCGTCATTGTTACGGCCTATCATGTCATAATTCAGATATCCTTTCACCTTATCCATCCCAGGGAATGTCTGCACAAAATACTTGGAGCCTAACAAGCCTTTCTCTTCACCATCCCAGAAAGCGAAAATAACGGTTCGCTCCGGTTGGACACCTGTAGCTAAAAAGGCCTTAGCGACCTGCAGGACAGCCGAAACACCCGAAGCATTGTCGTCGGCTCCGTTATAGATCTGGTCACCGTCCAACATCGGATCAAAACCGAGATGATCGTAATGAGCGCCGATAATCACATATTCGTCCGGGTTCTTACCCTCGATCTTACCCAGGATATTGTTCATCGACAGCTTCTGGTGGACACCTTGTTTCAACTTCGCGATCGAATCCGGGTGAACCTGGAAGCGGCCTTTCTTCTGCCGTTCCTTATTATAGGCCTCGAAAGGCTGGTAATAGGATTCGAACAGAGGCTCGATCCCCATCGTTTTCAAATTAGATACAATATATTCACCGGCAATACGCCCGCCACGGAAACCAGCTTCGCGTCCTTCCAAGGCATCGCTTGCCAGGAAACCGATATAGGCCTCGGCATTTGCCTTGTTAATAACATCCAACCCTTTCTTTTCGGGCGATTCGGCCCATAACGCAGAACTTAGTGCAATAGAGACTAAGAATAATCCCGTTTTTCTCATCTTGATATTGTGTTTTACAGATTATAGTTTTCTATATTATGCAAATATAGGAATATTTGTACACATTCGACATTTTGTCTACATAATCATAGAACACAGATACGATTTTAGTGTGGTCTGAATGGACAAGTGCAAGGCTAACTTTAAAAATAAAAAAAGGCCAAACTCCGCTATCTCATAAGCGTCGAATGCCTCCTGCATCTATCTCCCACCAGTCTTTCTTAAGACTACGGTGAAGAGACTACATCTAAAAAATTTATTTACTGTTTAATACTCAATTTTTAGAGCTTTCGCTCATTTTGTTCATTAATCTGCGGATCTCAGCATTTACACGCTGACACATCGAACCATTTCCCACTGACTGATAACGATCAGCCTGATAACGCAACATCGCTAAAGTACGCATACTTTTTTCGTTTTCTCTCATCATCATAATTTTACTCATTTAAGTTCTCCACGCTTGGAGAACGATTAATAATAACTAAACCTAAACTTTCTCTTTCTTTTTGTTTACAATGCAAAGATAAGTATTTTATTTGAATTTATGCTGTAAAACATACATAATATTTCCTATTTAACTGTATTTAGGTTTTGATTAAATACTTTCTGCCTCGACTTTTCTAAACAACAGTAGTCAATTCACCTGTAATAGAGTCTATTACAAAGCCCCGAACCGTTATATCTTTCGGAATCAGCGGATGTTTTTGTACCTGAGCCACTGTTTCGCGAACGGAACCCTCCGGAGTGTCGAACCCGCGCAACCAGGATTTGAAGTCTATGCCGCAATAACGCATCATATCGATATGTTCGGAAGGGATGCCCCGCTTTTTCATCACTTCGATCATCTGTTCACTATCCATGTGCTTGGCTCCGCAATCGGTATGGCCGATAATCATGACTTCATTCACACCCAATTCGTAAATAGCGACCAGCAGACTCCGGATCACACTTCCGAAAGGATGGGAAATAATTGCACCCGCATTCTTGATGATCTTGACATCACCGTTCTTTATGCCTAAAGCTGCCGGCAACAACTCCGTGAGACGCGTGTCCATACAAGACACAATCGCAATTTTCTTATCAGGATACTTATTGGTGATAAACCGTTCGTATCCTTTGTTCTTTACAAATTCACGATTATATTTCAATAACTCGTCTATCATAACTACCTTATTTATATAGGAAACAATTTAAAATCAAATAACGTTGAAATGTTTCAACGCATTGTATATACCATTCTCGTCAACAGAGGTCGTCACATAACCGGCTGCATCCATGACTTCTTTCGCCGCATTCCCCATGGCAATCCCGATACCGACATGGCTAAGCATTTGAATATCATTTCCGCCATCGCCAAAAGCCATGCATTCATCCAGCCCGATATGAAAGTGTTCCAACATCTTATCGATCCCGACCCGCTTGCTGCTCCCAAACGGTACGATATCCGTAAACAATGGATTCCATCGTGTGGACTCACAATGTGACAGAACTTTCATTATGCGCTTTTCCTGCTCTTGCGTGAAGAAAGCGATCAACTGGTAGACTGTCTTTCCTATTATATCTTCGATCGGACGGATAGGAGGCGCAGGGAAATTCAGCAGATGGAAAACATCATTGACAGCCTTGTCCGTATAGTTCATGAAAGCCTCGTGTTCCTGTACGAATGCACAGGGGAATTCCTCTTCTTTTTCCTGATAACGCACCAGGGCTTCGATATCCTTATCGGGAATGCTGTGTTTATAGATGACATCGTCCTTTCCGGCAAATACATAGCCGCCGTTTAGCGTCACATAGCCATCGAACTCAAGATCTCCCAGATTATTAATAGAACTGCGATGGCGACCGGTTGCTATAAATACTTTTATACCCTTCTTCTTCAGCAACTCGATTGCATGAAGGGTGGATTTCGGGACAACATGTGTTTTAAAGCTGACCAACGTCCCATCGATATCAAAAAATACTGCTTTAATCATAACCTAAACTCATTACCTATTTAAAACCTCAGGCAAAGGTAAGAATAAATACGGATTTCCAAAGATCGTATAAAATTACTATATTTGAACGCTGAAACATTTTATTTAAAAACATGAAGACACATCTCTACTTATTGACAATACTATTGATATCCGCTCCGTCTGTTTTTGCGCAGGAAGTTGAAAAAGAAACCGCCCCCGGACAGGAACCGACGCTGGTCGAACGGCTCACGGGAGGGAAAAAAGTGATCGAAAGCGCAGAAATGAATTTCCAGCTTTTTACTTCGGCAAACGCGAATTTCACCGGTTCCGATTTCGACGGCATGAACTTCAAACTGAATCGTGTCCGGTTGGAAATAAAAGGGGATGTATGGAAAAGTCTTTCCTATCATTACCGGCAGTCGTTCAATAAATATTCGGACCCTTATTCACTGGATAACCTCTCGTCCTCGCTCGAATTGGCTTATGTCAACCTGAAAGTGCATGACAAGTTCGGCTTTACGATCGGCAAGCAGTTTGTCAATTTCGGAGGATACGAATATTTTGTCAATTCGATAAAAGTCCGTGAATTCAGTGAGTTCAATAACTTGTTGACCTGCTATCAGGCAGGTATTTCAGGCAACTGGCAGATCAACCCGGACCAGGAACTTTGTTTCCAGATCGTGAACAACCGGAGCGGACAGGACGACGAAATCTATCCGACCGGATTGCCGGAGAACACACGGGAGGCAAAAGTGCCTTTCATGTACACGGTAAACTGGAACAGTTATTATTTCGACCGTGTGCTGCAACTTCGCTATGCTGCCTCTATGGGACAGCAGACACAAAAACGTTATTCCTATTATTTAACCTGTGGCAACACGATCGAGAAAGGACCGCTACTGACTTACCTGGACATTATGTACACCCGGCAGGGACTGGACCAGCACGGCGTTATCAGCCGCCTACCGGAAACAGCCCAGACCGCTTGCAACACCGAGTATCTATCTATCATCGCCGATGTCGACTACCGGATTCATCCGCGCTGGAATGTCTATGTGAAGGGTGCATACGAAACCGGGCGGGTATACAAAGCGAACGGACCGTTTGCCAAAGGCATGTACCGCCGTTCCTGGAATGCACAGAGCAGCCTCGAATTTTTCCCGATCAAGAACAGCGATCTCTTTATCTTCCTCCTTTACACCTATCGCGGCGTGAAACTCGAAAAAGCAGCCTTGGATATGGGGGCGGTCGATCCCGACACGCACCGTATTTCGTTAGGACTGGTCTATTCGATTCCGGTATTTTAAACCTTTCCGGATCCCTGTTCTTTATATATCTTCGTAAAAACATGAATTCCCGGAAATGAGATCGCCCCGCTTTCTCTTAGGATGACCGATACAGTCTGTTTTAAATCATTCAAATAAAACCGATCCTACCAAGTTATACCGGAAGCTTTTATTATCATACACATCCAAGCCTCTTATCTTGACACCGATCAGTGTCGAACGGTATAAATTCTCCACGTCGAGAACATTGTATTTCTCCTTCGGCAGTTCCATATATTTATCCAGAGGCTGTAAATAGACAACCGTATATACCAACGGACTGACATAACCATTCTGCCCGGTTCCCCTGCTCCGCTTCTCATACTTTTCCGCATCGTCCATGCTCACAGGAATAAAAAACGCCTGATCCGGATTAACCGGCATAAAGTTGAAGCCGTTGAAAGGAATACACTGTTTGGGAGAACTGCCCGAACGTGTCGGATAGGACAATGGATAGCCCTTATGGTCGAAATCATAACCTTTATGGTTGTTATTTATCTTTATGAAATAGGTTTTCGTAAAATCAAAATCAGCCATTCCCTTTTCCAGGCGAGCCTGATATTCCTCTTTCAGTTTACGAAATTTAAACTGGTCGCGCCGGCATTCTTGTCCCAATTCCTTATCGACGGCATTGATATAATTCAAAACCACCTTATCGTCTATCGGCAACTTGTTGACACGGACACAGCAGATAAACATTTGCTCAAGCGTCATTTCCTCGCATTTTATAACAGGTTCGGGCATATTCACGACGATCTCGCCTTGTTCGATCGCACGGTCAATCTCCACGAACAACTTCTTTTCGGGGGCTTTCTCACTTTCCAGGGCAAACACGACTGCTTTGTTCAGGAACATATTCTTATCTTCCGGACGGATAATCTCACGGATTGTCGCTTTGGAGAAAGGCAAATCTTTTCCACTGAACGCTTCGTACCGGACTTTGCCATAAGTATCCGTATACGCATACTTCAAATGGCTATACTTTGTCGAACTCAGATAAAAATCTCCGAGGGTAAGCACATCACCGGTTTTGAACGTATCGCCACTATATGTTTCATACGATTCCTGCGCATAAACAGGGAAGAAGAGGAAGGATAAGCAAAAAAGAAGGCATAAAAAATGTTTCATATTCATTAGATTAGTTGGACCTTTATTCCGTTAGAATGCGACAAAGATATACTTTTTCCAAGATATGAAACAAATGATATTACAATAAATAGACATTATAACCCCGCCATGGGCGGGGGCGATTCGGTTTACCACATTACCGATATCGTGCATGAAACCGGTAATACGGGCCAGTTCTGCCGAAAAACCAGAAAGACATGGATTTCATGTCACAAAAGCCTTTTGCCGATCTTTCATGAAATAAAAAAAGCGGAACCTCCTTTCAGAGACTCCGCTTTCTATTTTATTCGGGTGAAAAAGGATTTCCACCCTTAGACGATCATGATCAAATTATTCTTCTACGCCCCAGTTTTCAGCAGCCATACGTTTGTAGCTACGCAGACGCCATTTAGCGTTTTCTTCTGCGGCAGCAAACAATTCGGCAGCTTCTGCCGGATATTGTTTTGCAACAGATGCGAAACGAACTTCACCTTTCAGGAAGTCCTGGAACTTGCTCCAATCCGGTTCTTTGGAATCCAGCGTGAACGGGTTCTTGCCTTCGGCTTCCAAAGCAGGATTGTAGCGCCACAAGTGCCAGTAACCACATGCAACAGCTTCTTTTTCTTCAGCCTGAGATTTACCCATACCTTTCTTCAAACCGTGGTTGATACAAGGAGCATAAGCGATGATCAAAGAAGGGCCGTCGTATGCTTCGGCTTCGCGGATAGCCTTCAAGGTCTGAGCCTGGTCTGCACCCATAGCGATCTGGGCTACATAAACGTAGCCGTAAGTTGTAGCCATCATACCCAGGTCTTTCTTGCGGACTCTCTTACCGGCAGCAGCAAACTTGGCGATTGCACCGACCGGAGTAGCCTTTGAAGACTGACCACCAGTGTTTGAATAAACTTCAGTATCCAGAACCAGGATATTCACGTTCTTACCGGAAGCGATCACATGGTCCAGACCACCGTAACCGATATCGTAAGAAGCACCGTCACCACCGATAATCCACTGTGAACGTTTCACCAGGAAGTGGGACAATTCCTTGATCTGAGCGCAAACCGGACAACCGGCAGCGATACCTTCTTCAACAAAAGCAAGGATCTGAGGAGCCAATTCCTTTGTCTTATCGGCATCGTTTTGGTTGGCAACCCATGCAGCAGCAGCTTCCTTAGCTTCAGCAGGAGCATGTTCGCCGGCAGCGAGCTGGTTCATCAAACCTGTCAAACGTTCGCGCATCTTTTCGTTAGCCAGTTCCATACCCAAACCGAATTCGCAGAAGTCTTCGAACAGAGAGTTAGCCCATGCAGGACCTTCACCCTTTTCGTTCGTCGTGTACGGCGTAGAAGGAACGGAACCTGAATAGATGGAAGAACATCCCGTTGCGTTAGCAACCATTTCACGGTCACCGAACAACTGAGTGATCAATTTCACATACGGAGTCTCACCACAACCGGAGCAAGCGCCGGAGAACTCGAACAACGGAGTAGCGAACTGAGAGTTCTTAACGTTAGATTTAACGTCTACCAAATTCTGCTTAGAACTTACGTTAGCCACGCAGTACGCCCAGTTGTCAGCTTCAGCCAACTGACCTTCCAGCGGAGCCATAGCCAATGCCTTGTTGCCCTTGAATCCCGGACAGATATCGGCACAGTTACCGCAACCCAGACAGTCGAGAACGTCAACCTGCATACGGAACTTCATGCCCTTCATTGTAGCCGGAGCTTTCACATCCAGCATCGGGAAGTTTGCACCCTTCTGTTCTTCGTCATTCAGCACGAACGGACGGATAGAAGCGTGAGGACAAACATAAGCACACTGGTTACACTGGATACAGTTTGCTTCATTCCAAACCGGAACGAATGCAGCTACGCCGCGTTTTTCATATTTGGCAGTACCCTGATACCAAGTACCGTCTTCGATGCCCTTGAAAGCAGAAACCTTCAGCAAGTCGCCATCCTGTGCGTTGATAGGACGAACCACTTCGTTGATGAATGCAGGATCGTTGTTTGCAACCTCTTCGTCATCCGGCAGGTTAGCCCATGCAGGATCAACAGTCAACTGGTTGTATTCGCCACCACGGTCAACAGCTGCATAGTTCTTGTTTACAACGTCTTCACCCTTCTTACCGTAAGACTTCACGATGAATTTCTTCATCTGTTCGATAGCCAGATCAACAGGTATTACGCCTGTGATACGGAAGAATGCAGACTGCAGGATTGTATTGGTACGGTTACCCAAACCGATTTCCAATGCGATCTGTGTAGCGTTGATATAATAAACCGTGATATTTTTCTGAGCGAAATAACGTTTTACGCGGTTAGGCAGATGTTTTGCCAGTTCTTCGCCATTCCAAACCGTATTCAGCAGGAATGTACCGTTTTCACGCAAACCACGAGTCACATCGTACATGCGCAGATAAGCCTGAACATGGCAAGCTACGAAATTCGGCGTATTAACCAAATAGGTAGAGCGGATAGGCGTATCACCGAAACGCAGGTGAGAACAAGTGAAACCACCTGATTTCTTGGAGTCGTAAGAGAAGTATGCCTGACAGTGTTTGTTTGTATTATCACCGATAATCTTTACTGAGTTCTTGTTGGCGCCTACAGTACCGTCTGCACCCAAACCGTAAAACTTAGCTTCGAACATGCCTTCGCCACCCAAAGCGATTTCCTCTTTCTGAGGCAGAGAAGTGAAGGTTACGTCATCCACGATACCGATCGTGAATTGGTTCTTCGGCATCGGCAATGCCAGGTTTTCATATACGGAAAGGATCTGTGCAGGAGTCGTGTCCTTAGAACCCAAACCATAACGGCCGCCAACGATAACCGGAGCATCTTCCTGGCCATAGTAGCAGTCTTTTACATCCAGATACAGAGGTTCGCCTACTGCACCAGGTTCTTTTGTACGGTCCAGAACAGCAATACGCTTAGCAGTCTTAGGAACGGCTGCCAGGAAGTGCTTGGCCGAGAACGGACGATACAGGTGAACAGAAACCAAACCTACTTTTTCACCCTTAGCCGTCAGATAGTCGATAGCTTCGCGTGCAGCTTCCGTTACAGAACCCATTGCGATGATTACGCGTTCTGCATCCTCAGCTCCGTAGTAATCGAACAAACCATATTTACGGCCTGTGATCTTGGAGATTTCGTTCATATATTCTTCTACGATAGCAGGAACTGCATCATAGTAAGAGTTGCTCGATTCTCTGTGCTGGAAGAAGTGGTCAGGGTTTTCAGCCATACCGCGTGCAACCGGATTTTTCGGGTTCAAGGCACGTGCGCGGAATTCAGCCAGAGCCTTCTGGTCGATCAGCGGAGCCAGGTCTTCATTTTCCAATGCTTCGATCTTCTGGATTTCGTGAGATGTACGGAAACCGTCGAAGAAGTTCATAAACGGAACACGGGATTTGATTGTAGCCAAGTGGGCAACACCTGCCAAATCCATAACTTCCTGTACAGAACCTTCAGCCAACATGGCGAAACCTGTCTGACGGGCAGACATTACGTCCTGATGGTCACCGAAGATACACAGTGCATGAGAAGCCAATGTACGTGCAGATACATGGAATACGCAAGGCAGCAATTCACCTGCGATCTTGTACATGTTCGGGATCATCAGCAACAGACCCTGAGAAGCCGTGTAAGTCGTAGTCAGTGCACCAGCCTGCAATGAACCGTGAACTGCACCGGCAGCACCGCCTTCAGATTGCATTTCCTGCACCATTACAGTTTCGCCGAAAATATTCTTACGTCCGGCAGCCGCCCATTCATCTACATATTCTGCCATTGTAGATGACGGAGTGATGGGGTAAATCGCAGCAACTTCACTGAACATATAGGAAATATGTGCAGCAGCCTGGTTACCATCACAGGTTAAAAATTTCTTCTGTTTTGTCATAGACTCTTACTATTAGTATTTAAAAAGATTTCAATATAAAAAGCCGAAAAGCCAAAGCGGGATCATGTTATCCTCTCCTACTTCGACCTTATCGATAGCATAATACAGATCAGGATTGTTTTTCACTTTCATGTTTTCTTCAATCCTGAAGTTATACATTCCATTGACTAAGAAATGTGCGTTCTTCCCTCCCTCATTCAATTTATTGTCCTTCAAAAGCTGGTTATAAAAGAATGATTCGCGGACAGACTGCATGTTCACTTCCATCGGCCGGATGGGATACATCAGATTGGAGTTGTACATATACACTTTAGACGGTTTTTTAGGGAACGACTCTCCCACCGGATAAAGCATGTTCATCAAACGGGCATCGGTCAGGTATTTGATATAGTTCATCACGGTGGCCCGCGAAGTTTCTATATCTTTGCTCAACTGGCTTACATTGGGGGTACAAGGAGCGCTTGTCGCCAACAAATAAAGCAGTTTGCGCAGTTTTGGCAGATAGCTTTGTTCGATTTGTTTTATGTATAACACGTCTACTTCCAACATCATATTCATGGTCTTCAGCAGGTTCTCCGAGAAATTGCGTTTCTCCAAAAAGAACGGATAGAAACCATGATGCAGATAGTCCTGAAAGTATGCCATCGGTTTCCCCACCGAGCAGATACCTTTCGCTATCTCTTGATGGTTAGCCAATATTTCTTCAAATGTATAAGCCGGAAAACTGTTTCCGGACATCAGATTAAAAAACTCCCGGAATGAAAAACCTCGCAGGTTATACGAAACCACCTTGCCTGACAGGTCGGGATTTTCCTCTTTCAACCGCATGACGGACGAACCGGAAAAAATGATCTTCAAGTCGGTGAAGTTATCGTAACAATAGCGGAGTTCTTTCGACCATCCCGAATATTTGAACACTTGATCGATCAGCAGCACTTTTCCCCCTTTTGCCCTGAATTCAGAAGCAAAATCGACCAACGTACGTTCCGTGAAATAAAAATGATTCAGATTTATGTAAAGACATTCCTTATTGTCCGCGCCAAAATGCTCACGGGCATAATCCAGCAGAAAAGTCGTCTTTCCCACTCCGCGGGACCCCTTTATGCCGATCAACCGGTCGTTCCAGTCGATCTCATCCATCAGCCCTCTGCGAACCGGCGAATACAAGTGTTCTACCAGGTATTTATGTGTCTTAAAGAATGCTTCCACCTTTTCAATTGATAATTAACAATGGACAATTGACAATTCATCCACCGTATTAAACGGCGACAAATATAAAGATTCTTTCTCATATTGCAATACCGAGTTTGCAATTTCGACAAAAAATCTCCACTCCAAATTATCAATTGCCCATTTTCCTGTTGTTAATTATTCAATTATTGTGATCCAATTATACGTGTCCGGCTCGTCACCATACTGGATAGCACGCAGTTTATTGTATAGTTTTTCGCAAACAGGCCCCGGTTTGCCGTCTTTTGCAATCACATAAGACTTATTGATATCCAGGTCGTCGATCTGTGAAATCGGAGCGATAACCGCGGCTGTTCCGCACTCGGCAGCTTCGTCGAACGTAGCGATTTCTTCTACCGGAACCGGGCGGCGTTCTACTGTCAGGCCCATATCGGTTGCCAACTGTTGCAAACTCTTGTTCGTGATGGAAGGCAGGATAGAGTGAGACTGCGGAGTGATGTAGTTGTTACCGCGGATTCCGAAGAAGTTGGCCGGACCGCATTCGTCCAGGTATTTCTTTTCTTTCGGGTCCAAATATAAAACAGCGGCATAACCCAGTTCGTGAGCCTTTTCGCCCGCAACGAGGCTGGCTGCATAGTTTCCACCGACTTTGATCGTACCGGTTCCCTGAGGGGCAGCACGGTCGTAATCGCGCATGATACATACCTTGGAAGGTTTGAAACCACCCTTGAAGTACGGTCCTACCGGCGTCACAAACACCATGAACATATATTCGGGAGCCGGCTTCACACCCACCTGGGCCCCCAAGCCGATCATCAACGGACGGATATATAGAGCAGCCCCGCTTTCATAAGGCGGAACAAAACGTTCGTTCAGTTTTACAACCTTGCGGACAGCTTCCTCGAACTTCTCAACGGGCAACTCGGCCATTTTTATACCACGACTGGAAGATTGCATACGTTTACCGTTCTCATCCATACGGAACACACGGATCTTGCCGTCTTTCCCCTTGAACGCCTTCAATCCTTCAAACGACTCCTGTCCATAATGCAAACATGTGGCAGCCATATGAATATTGATGATCTCGGAAGAACTTACTTCCAGTTCGCCCCATTTACCATCCCGATAGTAACACCGTACATTATAGTCTGTCTTCATATAACCGAATGACAGATCAGACCAATTAATATTTTCCATATCTTATTTCAAATTAGATTACTGACAGGCAAAGGTATTAATAAAAAATGAAAAACAGCCGCCGTCGCCTTATTTAATCCTGCAGGAAAATAATCGCGCAGGTTGTCGCAGTATGCGTGTCATGCGCCAAGTATATTGCCACATTTCCACCTTATTGTATTTCATGCCACAAAAGCCATTGGTTCAAATCGAAACTACTACCCCATATAATTCGATTTTCTACCCTATATAATCCAAATCACCCGCAAGGGTAATATTTTTTAACAAACACCCATTTTTACACAAGTTTAAATATCAACAACTTACAACAAATCACATTTCAAGGGGGGGATATTGTATTTTTCAACATTCTTGCCATCCGGTAAAACCGGCAAATTTCTTTTCTCCATAAAAAGAAGAACAACATGATATTCAGGGCAATATTCGAATAAACAAAGCAAAGTGACAAACTTTACTGTTTTTTTACGTACATTTGTCACCCGAAATAAAAACAATAGCATGAAAGTAATCGATCTGATCAACAGCAGCAAGAGCACAGCTTTTTCATTTGAAATACTTCCTCCTCTGAAAGGAAACAGCATACAGAAAGTATATAATGTCATTGACAAGCTGATCGAATTCGATCCCAAATACATTAATATAACGTCTCATCACAGCGAATATATTTATAAGACCTTGCCGGATGGCAGTTTCCAGAAAGTGAATATCCGCAAACGTCCCGGATCGGTAGCCATTGCTTCGGCCATCCAGAATAAATATGGCGTAACGGCTGTTCCCCATATTATATGTAAAGGATTTACAAAGGATGAAACGGAATATGCGCTGATCGACCTGAACTTTTTAGGCGTTTACGACCTGTTGTTGCTCCGTGGGGATGTCAAGACGCTGGAAGCCGGACAAAAAACAGACGTTTATCACGAACACGCGACCGACCTCCAAAAGCAGGTGAATGACTTCAACAAAGGAATTGCCGTCGACGGATCTACTTTCGAAGCCAATGAAACCCCGTTCTCCTACGGAATGGCTTGCTATCCGGAAAAGCATGAAGAGGCGCCCAATATGGAATCGGATATTTTCTATCTGAAAGAGAAGGTAAAGAACGGTGCGGATTATCTGGTGACACAGATGTTTTTCGACAACGAGAAATATTATGCATTCGTAGACCGTTGCCGGGCGGAAGGCATTACGGTCCCCATCATTCCGGGTATCAAGCCGATCGTATTCAAGAACCAGCTTACCGTGCTGCCTAAGATATTCCGTTCGGACATCCCCGAACCGTTCGCAACGGAGCTTCGCAAATGCAAGACGGACGATGAAGCTAAAGCCGTCGGTGTCGAATGGTGCATCCAGCAATGCAAAGACTTGATTGCACACGGCGTTCCGAGCCTGCATTTCTATACGATGATGGCGTCGGAGAGCGTTTACAAGGTGGCAAAAGAGGTGTATTAAACACGAACATTTCATTTCATGGGCATGAAACTATATTTCCCTGCCCATGAAACTATGTTTCCATGCCGAAGAAACTATATTTTCAAGCAATCGTAATCTCCCCGATCAGCGAACAATTCAGATGTTCCTTTACTTCATCCGGCGTCATACCGTGCCCGAACAGGAACATCAGTTTGGCAACCGCACATTCGGTCGTGCTGTCGTAACCGCTCACCACGCCGGCTTGCAACAATTTGCGACCGGTTTCATAGCGGTGCATTTCCACGCTCCCGGCAAGGCATTGGGTGACATTGACAATGACAATCCCCCGTTCGACCGCATCCTTCAACATTTCCAGCAACCAGTCATATCCGGGCGCATTCCCGCTACCGAATGTTTCCATCACGACGCCTTTCAAGCCGGGAATATTCAGGATGCTTTCCACAACTTGCGGAGAAATTCCGGGAAATATTTTCAGGATAGCAATATTCCGGTCCAATAGGTAATGCGGTTTAAGCGGTTTTCTGGATACCGGGTGGTAAATCTGGGGAATATCATATTTGATCGAAATGCCGGCATGTGCCAACGGAGGATAATTATAGGAACGGAACGCATTGAAATTATCTGCATTCGTCTTGCTGGTACGATTGCCGCGCAACAGGTCGTTCTCAAAGAAAATACAGACTTCAGGAACCAGCGGCATATCGTTTTCACGGGCAGCGGCAATCTCTATCGCCGTAATCAGATTTTCCTTCCCATCCGTACGAAGCATGCCGATCGGGAGCTGCGAACCGGTCAGGATCACCGGCTTACTCAGGTTTTCCAGCATAAAGCTCAAAGCGGAAGCGGTAAATGCCATCGTATCGGTCCCATGCAGAACGACAAAGCCGTCGTAATCATGATAATGTTCCGCAATGGCATGCACGATCTTCATCCATGAATCCGGCCCCATCTCCGATGAATCCATCGGCGGGTCGAATTGAATGGACGATATTTTATATCCAAGATTTTTCAGTTCGGGAACATGTTCCTCCAAATGTTCGAAGTTAAAGGCTTCCAAAGAGCCTGTCTCAGGATTTTCTATCATTCCGATAGTGCCTCCCGTATATATAATCAGAATAGAAGCGTCATTTTTGCATACATTCATAATACAATCCCTATTTATGTGATTTTCCTTTTTACGGTGCAAAGATAATAACTATCATTTTGAAATCAAATATCGAAATAGAATAATTAAAATTCATTTAAAAGCTAACATAGCAAGAATACAAACGAACAAAATATTACATTTTGTCAATTACACAAAAGTAAATCACCGCTCCCGTTTTTATTGACCAAGCAATAAAAACGGGCAAAACGTCAAAAACCATACAACAAAATGAAAAAAAGTTTGTTATTGGATAGGGGTTTTTCCAAACATCTTAGTCTTATCGACGAAATAATAAGTTTTACGAAGATGAAATACATACTGTTTATTGCAATGGATCTGGCATTATATCCTTTTTTGCTTATGCTTTTTATTGGTAAATGCATTAAAGAGAAAATACAGATCGCACATTAATATGAGGTTTCTTATTTCCCCGATTATTCGTACCTTTGCTCTATCAACTCAATAAGGAGCAACATGTACTTCAAGGATATTATCGGTCAGGAAGAAATAAAAAAACGACTTATACATTCGGCACAGACAGGTGTCGTCCCGCATGCCCAGCTATTCACGGAACAGGGCGGTGCAGGCGCTTTTCCTCTTGCACTGGCTTACGCACGTTATCTGAACTGTACGAACCGGACGGAAACGGACTCATGCGGGCATTGTCCGTCATGCCTGAAGTATAACGAGTTGGCCCACCCGGACCTTCATTTCGTGTTCCCGATCGTTTCCAAGAAGGATAAGAAAAAAGATGTCTGCGACGATTACCTCACCGAATGGAGAGGTTTCCTGAAAGACCGTCCCTATTTCGATATAGACGGCTGGCTGGATTATATCGATGCCGGCAACTCACAAGCTCTGATCTACTCGAAAGAGAGCGACGAGATTATCCGGAAACTGAGCCTTAAGATATACGAAGCGACTTACCGCATCCTGTTGGTATGGCTACCGGAAAAACTTCATCAGACCTGTGCCAACAAACTCCTGAAGATCATCGAAGAACCTCCCCGGAACACGGTGATCCTGATGGTATCGGAACTTCCCGATCTGGTTTTAGGGACGATCCTGTCCCGTGCGCAACGTATCAACGTGCGTGGCATTCATCCGGAAGATATCGCCGCCTCCATGATTTCCCGGTTCAACCTGACTCCCGAAGACGCCAAGCATGTCGCCCATCTGGCAAACGGCAGTTATCTGAAAGCGGTCGAGGCAATCAGCCTGGGGGAAGAGAACAAGTTCTACCTGGAACAGTTCAAAGGCATGATGCGCAACTCCTGGGCGCGTAATGTCAGAGGCATGAAAGACATGGCAGACGTGTTGGCAAGTATCGGGCGTGAACGGCAGAAGAACTTTCTTTCTTATTGCCAGCATCTGATACGCGAGAACTTCATGTACCGGTTCCAGTCGCCGGAACTCAATTATATGAATATGGACGAAGCCGGTTTTGCCGTGAAGTTCGCCCCTTTCATCAATGAACGGAATGTGATCGACATCATGGACGAACTGGCAAAAGCGGAACGGCATGTGGCACAGAATGTAAATGCCAAGATGATCTTTTTCGATCTTTCTCTACGGCTTACCGTACTGATAAAACGATAATTGCCAGATCACCGATCATAGCTTTTTATTCCGCCAGTTCCCTTTCCAGAGATAGAAGAAAGCGGACAGGATCATCAGATCATAGACATGCTCTGTTGTCCAGCAGGCCGCTACATCCGCATGCATCCGGATACCGACCCAGAGTGCATAGAAAACATAAACAAAGATACTTGCCATGTCTATCAGCAAGGCCGTCTGCGTGTTCCCCGTTCCAGAGACACTAAAGAAAAAGATAAAGGCCGGAACCGCGATCAGGTAAGAAGAAAGCATCACCCAAAGGGACGACACAGAGCTGACGATCAGATCCGGATTATCCGTGTAGATGCGCAATACCAGTTCCGGGAACAGGGCGATCAGAATAGCGAGCGGCAAAACAAAATAATAGCAAATCCGTACCATACGCCCGCACAATCCCATCACTTGTTCCGACTTTCCCGCACCAATCAGATTGCTGACCAGCGAACTGGAGGTCGAAGCAAAGGCATTGACAAACATAAACAGGAACGAAGAAATGCTTCGCACCACATTCGTAATTGCCAACAGCCGCTCTCCCTGATGCTCCATCACGACAAAGAACACGAACCAGCCTAAAAAAGCAATCCCGTGCTGAATCATAATCCAGATAGAAACTCCCAATATTTGCCTCAACATCCGGAAATCTATACCCGAATACTCAAACAACCCGTATTTCTTATAATCGACTTTCTTCCACGTATAAAGAATGAAGAACAGCACCGAAACAGCTTCCGAGATCGATGAAGCGATCGCCGCTCCGGCAATCCCCAACGCCGGCAACCCGAACTTCCCGAATATCAGGACATAGTTCAGCATTACATTGGTCAACACCATCACGACCGAGTTTATGGTCAGGATTTTTGTCTTTGTAATACCGACATAAAAAGCCCTGAACATAACGGCCACAAAGGAGAAGAAAAAGCCATAGACACGCCAGTCCACATACTTCATCGTAGCCTGGTAGACATCATCGGAACCGATCAGTTTGCGCAGAAAGAAAGGTGAATACAGATGCGAAGCCGTAAACAGCAACGCGGCAAGCAGCAACAGGAAAAACGTCCCCTGCAGGAAAACCGGCCCGATCCGTTTATATTCCTGTGCACCGTTTCGCCGGGCTATCAACACTTGCGCACCGATACTGAAACCGAAGCCGAGCATATAAATCACGAGATAATAGACTCCCGCCAATGCCGACGCTCCCAACTCGACTTCCCCCACCCGCCCCAAGTAGGCCGTATCGGTCAACCCGATCATGTGCTCCATCAGGAGACTCATCAAAACGGGGAATGTTATTTGTAGAATTTGTTTGTTTGTGAATTGCATATTGCCTGATAAAAAGGGGTGCAAAGATAATAATAAGAATGGATTGCACAATATAACCGGACGACATTCGTTTTTATGAAAATAATAATATACTTATGAAAGCGAAATTATTGCTGATATTCTCCCTGTCGTTTTACCTTTTCAGTTGTAACGGACAGAATACCCATATCCCGGCGGCTATCACTTCGGCTGCACCGGTCAAAATCAACCGTTTCGACAAGGAGCTTTTGAAGCTGGTCGAAACGAACGACTCCACCCTGCAAACCGGGCTTGTCCGCGAATATCCACAAATGCTCGACATATTGGGAAAAGGCATCCTGAACATGAAGTCTCCGGCAATGCCCGGTTTCTTTGACAAACTGGTCAACTATTATTCCGAACCGACTTTGAAAGGATTGTACACCGATGCCGTCCGCCAATATGAAGATGTGTCCCAGATCGAGCAAGCGCTCGGCAACGGTTTCGCATGGCTGAAAACCTGCTTCCCGTCGATGCAGATTCCGGCAATCTATATGCACGTTTCCGGCTTCAACCAGAATGTACTGGTCGGCGACAGCCTGTTGTCTATCTCGATAGATAAATATTTAGGCGAAGGATATCCGTTGTACCAGGATTTCTTCTATGATTTCCAGCGCCGGTTGATGACACCTGAACATATTGTCCCCGATTACCTTGCCGGTTGGCTGATGTCCGAATATCCGTTTGAAGGAAAAGAAAACGTACTGCTCGACCGGATGATCTATGAAGGTAAAATAAAATATCTGATTCACCAGGCATTTCCCGAACTGGCTCCCGAAGCACTCATGGGCTACACGGAAACTTCCTATAACTGGTGCAAAGAGAATGAATCCAACCTGTGGAAGGCTATCATAGAGCGCAAGCATCTTTATACGCCCGACCAGATGACGACAGGTAAATATTTCGATAACGTCCCCGGCACATTCCTGGCAAGCGACGCTCCCGGCAATCTCGGCAGTTGGCTCGGTTGGCAGATTATCGACAAATATATGAAAGAAACGAATTCGACTCCGGAAGCCCTGATGCAAAACAACGATAGCCAGGCCATCCTGACCGAATCGAAATACAAGCCCTAAAGACTACAGGGTATATAAAAAAGAAAACCGTCCTATTCTCGCGAACTGGACGGATAACCTAATCTAACTTAATTCTAATACCATGAAAAACACTATATCTTAATAACAGGAGCGGTATCAAAAAGTTTAACGGAGCGGTTTATTTTTATTTCTTTCACAAAATAATGATCGTGCGAGATCAACAACACCGTTCCTCTATAACTCTTTATAGCCGCTGTTATTATTTCAACACTTCGAATGTCCAGATTGTTCGTCGGTTCGTCTAAAATAAATACATCCGGTGTATTATTCCCGATCATAAGGCAACAGAACAGCAAACGGATCTTCTCGCCTCCACTCAGGCACGTGCACGGCTTGTCCCATGTCCCGTAAGGAAACAAATAACGGTTGAGAATGGATTTCAGTTCATGTTCCGCCAAATTTCCGGTATTAAAACGTTCCGTCTGTTCAAACACGCTCAGCCGAGGATCGATCACGGAACACTCCTGATCGATATAAAGGTAGCTGAAACCAGCCCGCATAATCGTTCCGGCAGTCGGTTCCAATTCGCCTAACAATAGTTTGACCAGGGTTGTTTTCCCGCTCCCGTTATTACCGGAAATATGAATACGGTCTCCACTCCTGACTTGTATATCCAACGGAAACTGCCATAAGCAGGAAGCAGTATAACCGAAATTAATGTGCTCCGCCGTTATCAGAATTTTACCGGTATGCAGGTTGGAAGAATTAAAGTCCGTCTGAAGTCCCCGCAAACCGGGCATCGCATCCTGAAGTTCGGCAATCGAGTTTTGCAGGGACGCCATTTTCTCATCATGGACATCGCCCAACCTAACTGTACTTTTCTCGGCTTTATCTTTCAATGTATTTATTGCCATACGCGAAATACCTTTCTTGAAAGCAAACTTTTCGCTGCGGGCATTCATCTTATTTTTCCGTTCCATTACTTCGCGAGCCACCTTACGGGCTTGTCGCAACTCCTTTTCCTTCTCTCCCAACCGGTTCTGCAAAGCTGTCAACGCCAATTCTTTCTGTTCCTTATAAAAATCGTAATTACCTCCATAAACGGTAATGGCATTTCTCTCAAGTTCACAAATACAGGGTAACAGGTTCAGTAGTGTCCGGTCATGGCTGACAATCAGCATGGTCGAACGTCCGCCCCGAACCATCTCATACAGTTTTTCCCGGCTGGAAACATCCAGATGATTCGTCGGTTCGTCCAT
This sequence comes from Parabacteroides hominis, assembly GCF_014287585.1. GTDB lineage: Bacteria > Bacteroidota > Bacteroidia > Bacteroidales > Tannerellaceae > Parabacteroides > Parabacteroides hominis. The sequence goes on from NZ_JACOOJ010000013.1 coordinate 78,444, forward strand.
CAGAATAATTTCCGGCGCATGTACAAGAATACCGGAAAGGAACACCTTCGTCTTTTCCCCTCCACTCAACAAGCACATCGGCTGGGACAGTTGCAGATGCCCCAAATTCCAGAAGGCAAGTGCCGAAAGGCAACGTTCCTCCACATTCCAGTCGTCATTCAGGCAGGTAAAGTTCTCTACCGAAGTATCACCTTCAAAAATGGCATGGAGCGCCCTTATCCGGTCGCCAACCCGCAGGGCTTCCGCCACTGTCAGGCATTCGAACTGTCCGAAATGTTGCGGGATGTAATAAGGGCGTGAAGAACAGATAACCTCTCCCGAAGAAGGTTTCAGGCTCCCTTCAATGATACGCAGCAAAGTCGATTTGCCCGTACCGTTATTGCCGACCAGCGCAAGACGCTGTCCTTTATTGACTGTCAGGTTTATGTTCTGAAAAAGAGATTCTTTGTCGGCATGAACATAGCATAGCTGATGTACGGATATGCACATAGTTTTCTTTGGATTAAAAAAATACAAACTAAAAAGGATAAATCACAAACGTGCCGAAGGATGGCACTGGATAAGGCCGGACTAAACAATTGACAATCGAAAATGGACAATTGGCAATTATATCGATAAGATATTTATGATATGTAGAAACCGGCTTACTTGGATAATTTCATCGGAGTACTTATATAATTATGCCGCAAAGATAATCCTTTTTCCAATATTATCACATACTTCATAAAATAGATTCGGACAGATGTATCAAAACACCGGTGTTTTGAAAAGGGAATCCATTATTATAATAAACTTCATGCCTCTATGAACGGTTATATATGTAGCATAACATAAAATTTAAAAGCTATGGGGTTTTTATGGTACATTATCATAGGTATAGTAGCCGGCTTTCTTGCCGGTAAAATCATGCGGGGCGGTGGCTTCGGAGTAATAATCAATCTGATTTTGGGAATAGTCGGCGGCGTATTAGGCGGCTGGGTATTCGGATTGTTCGGAATTGCGGCTTCCGGCATTATCGGCAGCCTGATTACGGCAACGGTCGGAGCCATTCTGGTGTTATGGATCGCTTCGCTGTTTAATAAGCGAGATGTAGATTAGCAGCAACAGAACATATAGGGTAACGCAGACTTGCTCAATTGCAATATCTGCGTTACCCTATTCTTTTTTGCTATTTACGGCTGGAAGGAGGATTCAATTCTTTTATCGTATATACAAGGAAATAACATCCGTCCGGGACTGTTTTAAAGCGAAAACTATCCAGATTCACAATCGTTCTGCCACCAGCAATCTGTATATTTTTAAAGACTTTCCGGTCGATTCTTTTTCCTTTATCGTTTTTCAGTTCGATAGCAAGATCGACTGTTCTGGGCTGTCCCAAGTTGAACAGCACCGGAGAAATACGATCGGCCGGACCATATACGACATCGACATTACCACTACCCGCCCAGATCGGCTGGAAAACGGATTGGTTGGCATAATAGGCAAGTTTGGGAACACCGAACGGATCAGTCAACGGCTTCTGATACGTGAACATATTCGATCCCGATTCGAGGCTGCACCAGGAAAAACCGTCATAGCCGATCAAAATCTGTTTCTTCATAGACTCCCAAGCAGCGAAAGCTTGGAATGCCTGGCTGATTCTCCACTCCGAAGCATCGAGAAGGCGGCCGATACTACCTTTCTCATACTCCCATTCATAGGATTGGACCTCGAACCACGGCTCCTTTTCCGCCAACGTCCAGTTCGGTTGTGCGGCGGATTCTTCATGTTCGAAGTTAAAATAAGCCTTATCGTTTGCAGCCAGACAAGAAGCGGCCCATTTGTTAGGAGCTTTTCTGAGGGCTGTCCATTTAGCCCCGTAACCGGTATAGGCGTCCTGGCTTCCGCGAGTCATCAGCTTTTCCATCAAAACAGGATTAGGAACGATCGGGTTACCCTCCTTGTCGAGCGAACCGTCGTAATTGCCATAGTGCATATGCTGCCAGAAAGAGGTCGGTGAGATCAGGCGGCTGGTATCTACGGCACTCAAAGTCCTGTAACCCCTTGTCACAAAATCATGCGAATCGGATATGTCGTGTAGTTTGAAGCGGTTCGGGTGATTGCTTGCCTCCCACATGACGATAGACGGATGGTTGTAGACCTGGCGCATGAACTTCGGATAGCCTTCAAAATCGACATTCCAAGCTTCCCCTTCCCTAATCCAGGCGGCAGTCTGCCAAAGAAGATAGACTCCCAACTGGTCCGCATATTCGGCATAACGGGGATCGTTGATACCGTCTGTCGTGTCTTTTTCGGCATGAATATGCAGGCGCAACAGGTTTCCATTCATTTCCTTGATCATCATCAGGTCTTTTGCAATCGTTTCGTCGGACACGCACTTATAGTTTTTCGACATCGTTTCGACCGGATATCTCGAACCCAGTATCTGGGCGCCTTTCAGTATTTCAGGCCGGTTATTGACATACAGGTCCCCGTCTTTCTGGGAAATGGTACGGATACCGGTCGTCAACATATAATCGTCTATCTCGCGGCCTTCCTTATCACGCAAGATCACTTCTACCCGATACAGATTCGGACTCTCAGGAGTCCATAAGGCAGGGTTTTCAACAGGCATTTCCAATACGATCTCGTTATCGACAGACGGACGGACCTCGACATTTCGTTTCACGGTAGCGACCTTCTCTCCTTCCACCGGGAACCAGGGATAATAGTTGACTTCGACACTTCCCTCAAAAACATAAACGCCGGAATATTGCAAAAGCACCCTGTTGACCTGCCGGGCTGTTCCGTCAAGCGATCCGGTATGCGCAAAGACATCCTTAATCATACAACGATTCGTCAGGATCAATGTCGCACGCCCCAGGAACCAACCGATATACGGATCGGATGGGGAGTGCAGCATCCGATGATCCGCCTTATAAGGTTTTACACGGACAGCAATGATATTCTCCTGATTCCGTTGCAGATACTCCGTCACATCCAGATCATACGGATGCCGGTTGTTAATTACGGCAACAGGCTGTCCATTTATCCAAACTTCACCGCCGGGGTCTATTGTTTCCAGCTTGAGTACGGCACGCTCGAAGTCGGCGAGGCGAATCTTTTTCCGCAGATAATAGCTCTCTTCCTTTTCCCGCAAGCCGCCATGAGATGATGGCAGCGTGACCTGTTCCCAGGCACTATCGTCATAGTCAAGCGATTGCCAGCCCTGCATCGGCAGCACGTCGTTAAAGTTTTCGTTGACAAGCAAGGAGGAAAAATAAGGAGTATGTTTATTTGTCCGGTCTTCTACAAAGTTAAAGAGGGAGATATCGTCTATCTCCGTTTTTCCTTCCGAGCGGATCACAATTTTGTCTATCTCACGGATGTCTGTCTCTCCCATCGGACAGACGACCGACTTGCCGTTTGCCGTCACAAAAAAGCGATTGTTTGGAAAGTCTCCGTATATTTCCAAGTTTAGGGAAGTGCCCGCTTCATAACGACCGCTTTCTTTATTCACTCCCGACAAGAGAGATAAAACCTGATTCGCCAGACGGACAGATATCAGGGACTTCTCTTCATTATTAAAGGAAACCGTACATCCGGCCTCCAAATTCTTTATATCCAAATGTAATCGGAAACGCCAGCGAATAGGCTCCAGATTTTTTTCGACAGTACAATCACTCAGGGTCAGACATCCTTTCTCTACTGTTGCGCCATTGGTTGCCGACCAGTCAGCAAAGTTTCTTTTCCTTTCCTCTTCCTTTCCGGCACGATACCCATAAGCACGCCAGTCGGACAACCGGAGTGTTTGCCGGACATTGGTCAACGGTTGTGGCTTTATCCGATCGACAGCCTTTTGTAAATCGCCATCATCAATGAGTGGCACGTCCAATCCGGGATTACCATAGAACCCGGAAGCAAAGGAGGCATATTTACTCAGAAAATCAATCCGTTGATCGAGAGACATCCATTCGGTCTCCCCACAGAAATCGGTTTCACCATCCGCCTTTGCATCGGAAGTTATGTACCGCATCTCAAAAGTAGAAGTAACACCCTGTGCCCCTGCATTAGAGGCTATCAGGGTACTTAAAAGCACCCAAAAAGCTATGTTCTTCATAATATATTATAATTTTCCGGTTCTTTAATTTCCAGCCAAAATCTTTATTTCAGTATCACTAACACCCCGACCGGTCCATGTGCACCCAATACAAGTGCCTGTTCGATATCGGCTGTTTTGGAGGGGCCTGAGATGAAAGCGCCGAAATCGTACGTCATGTTTTCCGTCCGTTTATAGGCTTCGTGCATGTTGTTCACGATCGAATTGCGGTCTATCAGCATGACCAGGCTGTTGGAGATAAAATACAATGCCTTATGCTTCACCTGGCGGGTAATCCAGACAGCGCCGTTCTCGGCTACACCGAAATGGCCTTCCACGACGGCAAGGTCGGTATTGTCCAACTCACGGGGATCGTCGAGGTCGTCCGGGTTGAAGGTGGCACAGGCAATGCCGGGGAGGTTGGAGGCGATACGGGTCGCATCGGGGAAATGTTGGCGGATAATCTCGTTGATATCGTCACCGGGCTGCATCAGGACGGCTTGTCCTCCGGCTGCTTTCAGGGAGTCGGCGAACCGGGCGACTTTATCTTCATAGGCGATGGCATCCAGCGTCAGTTCCGGCATCTCGTAACGTTTGCCGGTGTGGCGGCGGATAGCGGATAATATATCGTTTTTGCTACTCATTGTCGTATTATTTTAAGGGCGAGCATACCTCGCCCCTACATTATTTTATCTTGTTACTTTTCCACATTTCGTTGAACGACTGCTTGGCAAAGGCTGGCAGTTCACGCCCCTTGCCCCATGCATTCAGAGAGTTGTAGATCATAAAACGAGGCATCTTATTGACTACCGGGGCAAACTTCAAAGCCGTATTGAACAACTTCGGGCGTTCCATCAGGAACTTCATGCCGCCGGACATGATCTTTTTCTCCGTGCTCGCTTTTCCGATCTTATCCAAATCCTGACGCCAGCGGTAGATCTGTTCGCCGAGGTCTATCTTCACCGGGCAGACATTCGAGCAAGAGAGGCACAGCGAGCAGGCGGAAACATTGTCCGAATACTTCACCGGATCTTTCAGCATCCCTAAGTTGATCCCGATCGGGCCGGGTATAAAATAGGTATAGGAATAACCGCCACTACGACGATAAACCGGACAGGTATTCATACACTCGCCGCAACGGATGCAGTTCAGGGTACGGATATGGTCAGGACGCGCCAGGATATCACTGCGGCCGTTATCGACGATAATGATATGGAACTCACCCCCTTCTTTCGGTCTGCAATAGTGGGAGGTGTAGGAAGTAATCGGCTGTCCCGTGCCGGAGCGTGCCAGCAGGCGGGTGAAGACACCTAACGACTCCCGGTCCGGAACGATCTTCTCCATTCCGAACGTCGCGATGTGGACTTTCGGGAAAGAGGTTCCCATATCGGCATTTCCTTCGTTGGTGCAGACCACTATCTCGCCGGTCGAAGCTACGGCAAAGTTAGCTCCCGTCATGGCGACATCGGCTGTCAGGAACTTCTCACGCATATTCTTACGGACGGCATGCGTCAGATAGGTCGGGTCGGAGTTGCCTTTTTCCGTACCTAACACGCGCTCCATCATCTCGCCTACTTCCTGCCGCTTGATATGGATAGCGGGCATCACGATATGGCTGGGGTGAAGTTTCATCCATTGGAGGATGCGTTCACCGAGGTCGCTCTCGATAATATCGTAACCTTTTCCGAACAGGTAATCGTTCATGCCGCACTCTTCGGTCAACATGGATTTGCTCTTTATCAGCGTATGCGCCTTGTGTTGTTGCAGGATTTCATCGACAATCGCATTATGTTCCGCCGCGTCTTTCGCCCAATGGACGATCGCCCCGTTGGCCGTGGCGTTCCTTTCGAATTCCTCCAAAAGAGTATCCAGATGGCTGTTCGAATAGAGTTTGATATCACTGGCCAGTTCGCGCAAGCGTTCCCATTCGGGAAGCGAATGGCTCATTTTATCCCGTTTGGCACGAACCATCCAGAGGGTTTCGTCGTGCCAGGCTTCCTGCTTGCGGTTCTCGATGAAGCGGGCAGCTGCTTTTGAATGTTTCGTGCTCATAATCCGGAAGCTAATATTTCAACAATATGAATCGTTTTGATCGGAAGGTTGTCACGTTTGATCACGCCTTCCATATGCATCAGGCAGGAACTGTCGGCTCCCGTGATGTACTCGGCTCCCGTGTTCATGTGATCCTTCACCTTGTCTTGTCCCATGCAAACGGACACTTCGGGTTCCTCAACCGCAAACATACCACCGAAACCGCAACACTCGTCGATACGTTTCGGTTCGAATATCTCGATGCCTTTCACCAAGGAAAGGAGATCGCGCAACTTGGAGAAATACGGGATATTCCGTTCGCTCGGAGAAGAGAGATGCAACTCGCGCACGCCGTGACAGCTATTGTGAATGCTCACCTTGTGGGGAAATTCGGCTTTCAGTTCTTTGACCTTCACTATATCGTGCAGGAACTCGCAGATATCATAAATCTTCTTGCTGTTCATACACACATGCCCGGCCTTTTCCAGAATGCCGGGATGATTTTCCTTAACGAAAGCTACGCAACTGGCGGAAGGCCCAACCACATAATCGTACGAACGGAACAATTCTTCCATCCGCAGCGCCAACCCTGCCGATTCATGCTCGAACCCGGCATTCGCCATCGGCTGGCCGCAACAAGTCTGGTCTAACGGATAATCCACGTCCAACCCGAGACTTTTCAATAATTTATAGGAAGCAACACCAACTTCCGGATATACCGCATTGATATAACAGGGGATAAATAATCCTATCTTCATATTGGTTTATTTTAATTACCACAAATGTAATAATTATTTCTGTTACTTTTGGCTTGATCCAAAAGTAACCAAAAGATCAAGGCTTAACCGTCCAGGCTACTTCGGGCAAAAACTACGCTGTCGCCTGCGAAACTCGCTTCGCTCAGGCAGCGCAGGCTCCGGACGCTTCGTCTTTACCCTCCGCTTCACGCCCGTCCGCTTAGCCCTTTCTTAGAAAGCTCCGCTTTCTCTTGGGATTGCCGATACCGCCTATTATAATAGGTATAGGTATCAGTATCGGCAATCCCCAAGCCCCATCAGCCTCTCTTTTGCCGTCTGCTTCAGCAGACGGTTTAATAAGGTCTAGAGGCTAAGCCTCTTCCTATGTGGGCTTTAGCCCCTTTTATGGATTATATTTAAAGGGGTTAAAACCCACAGAGGAACCGGCAAAGCCGGAACAATCATCTATCCGTCTGCTGAAGCAGACGGCAAAAGAGAATCTGCGGCACGAGGCAAGCCCTAAGACATTGTCGCTACCTAAGACATTGTTGCTATAAGCACGCCGACAAATCATCATTTATACTCTTGCCAACTCCGTATCTGAATATCATCCATGCCCAGGGTACAAAACGCTTCGATAAAGGCGCTTGCCAGACGGGCATTCGTGATGAGCGGGACATTCAGGTCGATGGCGGCACGGCGGATCTTGTAGCCATTGTCCAACTCACCGGCTGAAAGGTCGCGCGGGATATTTACAACCATGTCGATCTTCTTTTCGTGGAGCATGGTGAGTGCTTGCGGTTCTTTGCCCTCCTCGCTCGGCCAGTAGACCTGCGTGCTGGGAATGCCGTTTTCTTCGAGGAAACGGTGCGTCCCGCCTGTGGCGAAGAGGTTGTAGCCTTTTGCAGCCAGCATCTTGGCAGCATCCAACATGGCCACTTTCTGTTTCGGCGTACCTGTCGAGAGCAGGATATTCTTTTCAGGGATGCGAAGGCCGACAGAAAGCATACTCTTCAGGACCGCTTCGGAAACATCGTCGCCGATACACCCGACCTCGCCCGTCGAAGCCATGTCGACACCTAAGACAGGGTCGGCTTTCTGCAAGCGGTTGAAGGAGAACTGGGAGGCTTTGATGCCTACATAATCCAGGTCGAACTCGTTCTTATTCGGTTTCTCGACAGGCAAGCCCAACATGATACGGGTAGCCAGCTCGATCAGGTTAATTTTCAACACTTTGCTGACAAACGGGAAGGAACGGCTCGCGCGGAGGTTACATTCGATCACCTTAATCTCGTTGCCCTTCGCCAGATACTGGATATTGAACGGGCCGGAGATATTCAGCTCCTTCGCGATCTGCTTGCTGATGCGTTTGATCCGGCGGACCGTCTCGACATAGAGCTTCTGCGCCGGGAACTGGATGGTCGCATCGCCGGAATGCACGCCGGCAAATTCGATATGCTCGGAGATGGCATACATGACGATCTCACCCTTATCGGCCACCGCATCCATTTCCACCTCCTTGGCATGTTCGATGAACTGGCTGACGACGACCGGATGTTTCTTCGACACGTTGGCAGCCAGTTGCAGGAAGCGTTCGAGTTCCTCCTGGTTGGAGCAGACATTCATGGCGGCGCCGCTCAGCACATAGCTCGGACGAACTAATACCGGGAAACCCACCTCGGCCACAAACTCGTTGATATCTTCCATCGACGAAAGTTCTTTCCAGCGCGGCTGGTCCACCCCGATACGGTCCAGCATAGCGGAGAACTTCTCGCGGTCTTCGGCATTGTCGATACTCTTGGCCGATGTCCCCAGGATGTTGACATGCTGCTCGTCGAGGCGCATCGCCAGGTTGTTCGGGATCTGGCCGCCGGTAGAGACGATCACGCCGTGCGGATTCTCCAATTCGAGAATATCCATCACACGCTCGAAGGTCAGTTCGTCGAAGTAAAGGCGGTCGCACATATCATAGTCAGTCGAAACCGTTTCGGGGTTGTAATTGATCATCACCGAACGCCAGCCCTCCTTGCGGATCGTTTCGAGCGCCTGCACACCGCACCAGTCGAACTCCACCGAGCTACCGATCCGGTAAGCGCCCGAACCGAGCACGACGATGGAACGGTGGTCGCCCAGATATTCCACATCATTCTCCGTACCGCTATAGGTCAGGTACAGGTAATTGGTCTGTGCCGGATATTCGGCAGCCAGCGTATCGATCTGCTTCACCACCGGGACGATGCCGTGCTCCTTACGGAACTGGCGGACCTGCATCATCCCCTTTTCTATATCCCCTTCAAGGCCGAGGGCACGGGCGATCTGGAAGTCAGAGAACCCTTGCACCTTTGCTTTGCGTACAAGCTCCGGGTTCAGACGCCAACGCTCGATGCCTTTCATATCGAAGGCACGCAGCTCCTTATCGGTCTGCATGATGCCATATAACTTCTGCAGGAACCAGCGGTCGATCTTGGTCAGTTCGTGTATCTGATCGACCGTATATCCGGCGCGGAATGCTTTGGAGATGACGAAGATGCGGGTATCAGTCGGTTCGTGCAGTGCCTTGTCGATGTCGGCAATCACCAACTCTTTATTCTCTACGAAGCCGTGCATGCCCTGCCCGATCATACGCAGGCCCTTCTGGATGGCTTCTTCGAAAGTACGGCCGATCGCCATCACCTCGCCGACGGATTTCATGCTCGATCCCAACTCGCGGGCCACACCATGGAACTTGCCTAAGTCCCAACGCGGAATCTTGCAGACCACATAGTCGAGAGCCGGCTCGAAGAAAGCGCTCGTCGTCTTCGTCACCGAGTTTTTCAGGTCGAACAGGCCGTACCCCAATCCCAGCTTGGCAGCGACGAAAGCCAACGGATAGCCGGTTGCCTTCGATGCCAGCGCAGAAGAACGGGAAAGGCGGGCGTTCACCTCGATCACCCGGTAGTCCTCGCTTTCGGGGTCGAAAGCGTACTGCACGTTACATTCGCCCACAATACCGATATGGCGGATGATCCGGATAGCCAGTTCACGCAGTTTATGATATTCACTGTTGGTCAGCGTCTGCGACGGAGCGATCACGATGCTCTCACCGGTATGGATGCCTAACGGGTCGAAGTTCTCCATGTTACAGACCGTGATGCAGTTGTCGAAACGGTCGCGCACCACTTCATATTCCACCTCTTTCCACCCTTTCAGGCTCTTCTCCACCAACACCTGGGGAGAAAAAGAGAAGGCTTTTTCGACCAGCACGTCCAGTTCTTCTTCGTTATCGCAGAAACCGGAGCCTAAACCACCTAAAGCGTATGCGGCGCGGACGATCACCGGATAGCCCAACCCCGCAGCAGCCCGGCGGGCGTCTTCGGCATTCTCCACCGCTTCGCTCTTGATCGTCTTCACGCCGATCTCGTCGAGCTTGCGGACGAAGAGCTCGCGGTCTTCCGTGTCCATGATCGCCTGTACCGGAGTACCGAGCACACGGACGTTATATTTTTCGAGCACGCCGCTCTGGTAGAGCGCCACACCGCAGTTCAACGCCGTCTGTCCGCCAAAAGCGAGCAGGATGCCTTCCGGACGTTCCTTGGCAATCACCTTTTCGACGAAGAAGGGGGTGACGGGCAGGAAATAAACGGTATCTGCCACTCCTTCCGAAGTCTGCACCGTGGCGATGTTCGGATTGATAAGCACTGTCTGGATCCCCTCCTCTTTGATGGCTTTCAAAGCCTGGCTGCCTGAATAATCAAACTCGCCCGCTTCCCCTATCTTGAGGGCGCCGCTTCCGAGTATCAGGACTTTCTTTATATCTTCTTTCATTTTTCGGATTCTTTTATTCGTTAACATATTTTAGGCAGGGTGTCTCCGGGTACGCCCGGAGGATCGCTCCAGGTACACCCTGAGACGCCCTCCGCTTCTGCCCGGAGACAAGCATCGGGCAGAAGGGCTTAGAGCAGCTCTACAAACTTATCGAAGATGAACTCCGTGTCGATCGGCCCGCTGCATGCTTCGGGATGGAACTGGGCGGAGAAGAAAGGCTTCGTCTTATGGCGGATTCCTTCGTTCGTCCCGTCGTTCATATTGATAAAGAGCGGTTCCCAGTCAGCCCCCAACGTGTCGCCCGCCACCGCGTAGCCGTGATTTTGGGAAGTGATGAAGCACTTTTCCGTCCCTACCATGCGCACCGGCTGGTTATGGCTGCGGTGGCCGTATTTCAGTTTATAGATCGAAGCGCCGCCGGCTTTGGCAAGCAGTTGGTTTCCCATACAGATACCGCAGATCGGCTTATCCCCTGCAAGTGCCTTGCGGATGTTCCGGACAGCCTCGTCGCAGGTATCGGGATCTCCGGGACCATTCGAGATGAAAAGGCCGTCGTAATCCAGCTTATTGAAGTCATAGTTCCAGGGGACGCGGACGACTGTCACACCACGTTTCAGGAGCGAGCGGATGATGTTCGCTTTCACGCCGCAATCCAGCAGGACGACATGCTTTTTTCCTTCGCCTTCCCCGTATGTGATTATTTCTTTACAGCTTACACGGTCTACATAGTTGATGCTTTCGTAGTCCGGCATCTCGAACGGCATGTGCAAGCTGCCCGGTTGCAGGTTCAGTCCGGCAATACCCCCATGTTTCATTCCCGTCTCGTCATCGATCAGAATGCGTCCCATCATCACACCATGTTCACGGATCTTCTTCGTCAACGCACGAGTGTCGATCCCCGTGATTCCCGGAATCATTTCACGTTTCAGCCAGTCACTAAGGCTCTCCATAGCATTCCAGTGGCTATATTCTTCGCTATAGTCACTCACTATAATCGCCTCTGCATGAATTTTCTCACTCTCCATGAAGGTCGGCAAGCCGTTCTCTTCGATCGAGAACGGAGGCACCCCGTAGTTTCCGACCAGCGGATAAGTCAGAACCATCAACTGCCCGGCATAGGAAGGATCGGTAAGGCTTTCGGGATAACCGGTCATGGCCGTATTGAACACCACCTCGCCGGCCACCGCCCTGTCGAAACCAAAAGAGAAGCCGTGAAACATGCTTCCGTCGTCTAAGACCAATGTTGCTGTTTTTCTTGTCATTTTCAATATTCAATTATCATTTTTCAATTCCCAAATATTCCTCTTCCATATAATGGATAAATGCCTCGTTCACCATTCGCGCGCCGCCCGGTGTCGGATAATTGCCGGAGAAGTACCAGTCGCCCGGATGATCGGGACAGGCGGCATGCAGCCCTTCGAGTGTCTGGTAGACGATCTCCACCTTCGCACGTGTCCCGGCGGGGGTAAGCAGTTCCGCCATCTTGGCCGAGATTTCCTCGTCGGTGAAAGGCGCATAAATCTCCTTCACATGGTTTACGGTCGTATCGCACGGCACGGTCTGCTGCTTCTTGGCTTTCTTGTAGGCGTCGAGCAAGACGGATTCCATCCCCCTGTCCACTAAAAGCGCCACGGCGGCCTTGAACGCGATGAACTCGCTCATGCGGGACATATCGATACCGTAATAATCCGGATAGCGCACCTGGGGAGACGAGCTGACCACCACGATCTTCTTCGGGTTCAGGCGGTCCAGGATGCCGATGATGCTCTGCCGGAGTGTCGTACCGCGCACGATACTGTCGTCGATCACGACCAGATTGTCCTCGAAAGGCACGATACTGCCGTACGTGATGTCGTACACATGGGCGGCCAGGTCGTTACGGCTGTTTCCCTCGGCAATAAAGGTACGCAATTTTATATCCTTGATCGCTACTTTTTCACAGCGGACACGCATAGACAGGATTTGTTCCAGTTCTTCCTCCTGAAGCAGGAGGCTGCGATCGGCGATCCATTCCTTTTTCTTCTTGTTCAGATATTCGTTCATGCCCTCCTGCAACCCGAAGTAGGCGACCTCCGCCGTATTCGGGATAAAGGAGAAGACCGTATGGTTCAGATCATTGTCCACTGCCTTCAGGACGGCAGGTACAAGATTTTCACCCAACCGTTTCCGTTCGCGGTAAATATCCCGGTCGCTTCCACGTGAGAAGTAAATGCGTTCGAACGAGCAGGCCTTATTCTCCTTCGGCTCCATGATCTGCGACGTATGCCAGTCACCCTGCTTGTCTATGATCAGCGCCTCTCCCCTTTTCAGTTCGTGTATGTCACCGGCAGGCACGTTCATAGCCGTCTGGATCACCGGGCGTTCGCTGGCGAGGATCACGATCTCGTCGTCGGCATAATAGAACGCCGGACGGATGCCCCAAGGATCGCGCACGCTGAAAGACTCGCCACTCCCGGTCAGTCCGCAGATCACGAAACCGCCGTCCCACTGTGGAGCACAACGCCGGAGGACATTCGACAAGTCGACATTCGCCTCGATCGCATGGGTGATCTCCATTCCTTTCAGCCCCTCGGCCTCATATTTCTGATACAAGCGTTCGATCTCGCGGTCCAGGCGGTGTCCCACCTGTTCGAGCATGATGAAGGTGTCGGCATAGGCACGCGGGTGCTGGCCGATGGCTGTTATCTCTTCAAAAATATCCTGTACGTTAGTAAGATTGAAATTACCGCAAAGAGCGAGGTTCTTGGCTCTCCAGTTGTTACGGCGTAAAAAAGGATGGACATAGGAAATACCGGACTTGCCGGTCGTGCTGTAACGCAGGTGCCCCATATAAAGCTCTCCTGCAAAAGGAAGGTTTGTCTTGGCAAAAAGCGGATCGTTCAGTTTGCCGGGTGGCAAATCTTTGTAATGCTCATGAACGGCTGCGAATATCTCGGTAATGGCTCCTGTGCCTAATGCTCTTTCCCGAAACATATATTCTTCGCCGGGGCTGGCTTCCAACTTGACGCATGCTAAACCGGCTCCTTCCTGACCGCGGTTATGCTGCTTTTCCATCAACAAATAGAGCTTATTGAGCCCATACATCCAGGTTCCATACTTCTGATGATAATATTCCAAAGGCTTTAGCAACCGGACCATGGCGACTCCACACTCGTGTTTAAGTACTTCCATTTGGTTCTATCTTGTTTATTTCGACTGCAAAGATACTTACATTATATTACATAATGTTCATTCAAACGAAATTTATTTGACACATTAATAGAAATAATCATTTTATCTACCATTTAGTTAAATTATTTTATAAAACGATATGCTTTAGACAATCCTGTCAAATAAAAAGAGAAAGCCCTTTTGCCACATACGGATTGTAAGAAAGCAAAGGGATTTTCTTATATAATCATTATTGGGGCGGTTTTGTTCCGGAGAATCCAACCTTAAATGTCAAACGGGCCAACCACAACCCAATCGAAGCTACTTTGTCAAAATGTCAATCATAGTCAGGCGAGGGATACACAAACGATACCGGCATCAAGTCTATAAGCATATACGCCACTGTACAGGAGTAAGCGAATAGCATAAACGCTCGATCCGGCAACCGTTTCTTACACAAAACATCAATTCCGATAAAACAGGCAACATAAAGAGCCCATATCAATAATATAAATTACAATATCACAAAAGAAAACCATACTCTGATTTTGATGCTACAGAAAATAAACCTGCTATACAACATACATTTCGACCGTCAAAAACAGGTATGCCACTAAAGCCGAAACAGAATTTAACAGAAAATTCGTCTTAAACAAAGTTCAACTTCGTCTAAGACGAACAAAAATTTCTCTTAGACGAATGATAGAAAAGTCTTAGGAGAAGTAAAAAACGGATATTTAGCCGTTGAAGTGTTAAGACTTGTAACAAAATCAGTTCTAAAACAGGCTTTATAGAAATTTCAATTGTTACACAAAATCCCCATATCGTGACATATTGATTAGAAATCAGGAAATTCCAAAACATTTAAGTTTCTCACCTTCACCAACACTATTTCCGGTAAAAGCACTTTTACCTCCTCCTCTTCTTTTCCCTGTTTCTTCCAATGCACTATGAAATTAACGCGTGCCTCTTTCGGTTCATATCCTTTGTCCTGCCACTTCTCGATCACTTTTTTGAAGCTTTTCGAGAAATGGACAATTTCCTCATCCGATGAATCGCAACAACCGCCTTCCGTCAACCGCAACGGCATGCCACTTTTCAGATTTCCAATCGACTCTTGCCTCCTTGCATCTTTGAAAAAGTCCAACCATACATCGCGGTGTGTAAGTAAGAACGGCAAACGTTCCGGCGTCGGATAATAGGCCTTATCGAACCGGACAATTTCTTCCTCATTGCCGAAAATCTCCGGATAATAGCTATTCAAATGGATCGATAACTGATTCTTTGCACGTGTGAGAGCCACATAAATCTCACGTTTCTTTTCATCCGTGACAGGCTGGCAATCTTCTGATAAATTCCTATTATCGTTTAAAAGCAGAAAGACATTGTCAAACTCCTTCCCTTTTGCCTTATGAATCGTAGAGACAATGATGGTTTCTCCCCGAACGGCATAGAAATCTTCCAGCTTCGATTCAAACAGATACGTTTCCCAATCCGAACGATACTTACGTGAGTAAAGCTGTTCGAAATTCTGAATAATCCCCCGGCAAATTTCCCAGGAAGCAGCCTCGCAATATTCATTTTTAATAGCTTGTTTCGCCTCGATCCAACGTGCTTCATCTATCAGATGCACCCTCGTTTGCAGTCCTAAAACCCGGTTGAAGAAACGCATTTCATCCATATCGCACAGACGGAAACCGTCGTTCGACTGAATCAAACGGACAGGCATACGCTTTTCTTTCAGCAAACAGGCAACCTGTATCGCTTCCTCGTTTGTCTGAGTCAGTACGCAGGTCGTCCCGGTCAAAGGAGTTTCACAAATATCCTGCACCAACGGTATAATCATATTCGGCGACTGGTATTGAGCGATACGGATCTCACCTTCATCCTGATCGTGGGAAATGATCCGTGACTGCTTCATCCTTCCCGGTATAGTTTCCAAAAAACGATTCGCAAACCCGATCAAACGCTTCTTACTCCGGAAATTGACCAGCAAATCATGCGTACGGGCCCCGTATTCATCGACCAACTTTCTCATATATCGGGAATCCGAGCGCCGGAAACTGTAAATATTCTGGTCGTCGTCACCTACCGCGATCACCTTCAGGTCCTCATTCTTCCGGATAAGCGCCTCCACCAGTGCAAACTCGTCTTCAGTCATATCCTGCGCCTCATCGATCACCAGAACTGTTTTTGTAATGCGATTTATCTCTACTTCCCCATTGTCTATTTTCTCCACAGCATCGGCAATTACGGAAGACGATTTTTCCAAAGAACCTTGCAATCCCAACAGATCAAAACAATAAGAATGGAAAGTCTTGATCTCGACATAACCGGCAGCAGTCCCTATCAAATCCTGTAACCTTTGCCTGAATTCGCTCGCAGCCGCACGAGAGAAGGTTAGCATCAAGAGCTGTTCGTGCTTGACATCTTCCTCCAACAACAGATAAGCCAGTTTATGAACAAGGACGCGTGTCTTTCCGCTTCCGGGTCCCGCCATGACGACTATAGAGCCGGGACGGTCATCCTTGACAATTTCCAATTGCGTTTCGGACAATTCTCCTAATAGCCGTTGAAGTTTGGTATTCGTCATCTTCCGGTTAATCTCATCCCTGCGTTTACCGGGGAAATATTTTTGGAGGAATGACGAATAGTTCAGCTGGAAATAGTCGTCAACAAATTCCAATGCATCGCTATTGCCGGAAAGCATTTTCCGTACATATTCGCCGACAATATTGATCTGCTGGATCTTATTGGCATAAAACAGTTCGAGTTTATGATAATCATCCTGTTTATATTGCATCTTATTATTCAGTACCAAGCGGTCTATCTGCAGCCGGTTGTATAAAACCAAGAAGCCACCTTCGATCTGCAAGGCTCCTATCCGCGAAAGATACAGGAGAGCATCTTCGATGTCTTCCATCCGGATGACATGGCCGAACAATTGTTTCCGGGCATCCCTCTCGTACGCCTCTTTCAGTTCGAGCACGGAAAACTCGACCAAAACATTTTCGGACTGTTCCTGCTCGCCGGACTGTTTTGTTTTCTCAAACAAATAATGAATGATGAAATCGGACAAGAGATGCCTTCCTTCCGTCAGTTCTTCCAGATCGAGGACTGATCCGGTACGGGCAATCGTGACATGGTTACGCGCATTATCCAGGTATATCCGTTTGATCCAATTCTTTTCAGACCAAAAATTGAGGAGCCTGCTTAGCTTATCGGGCGAGATATTTTTGCCTGTCTCGATCTCGGCTTCTTCCCGTAGTTCTTTCAGATTGAAAGATTGTGCTTCAGTGGTAAAAACAGATAAGAG
Source organism: Parabacteroides hominis (assembly GCF_014287585.1). Lineage (GTDB taxonomy): Bacteria > Bacteroidota > Bacteroidia > Bacteroidales > Tannerellaceae > Parabacteroides > Parabacteroides hominis. The sequence continues at coordinate 95,560 of NZ_JACOOJ010000013.1, forward strand.
GAATTCATCAAGACGGTTGTAAAGACGGACTGTTTCGAGCGAACGATTACTGTTTTCACCTTTTTTTATATAGGCTGTCAGGTCACAGGCATCTGCCAGAATATTTTCTTCCCTCAACAAACGAATGACCAGTATCACTTCTTGCCGGGATATCCCCAAATGGTCCGAGATATAATCGATACGGGATTCCGGGATCTCACCATTGGCATGCTTGCGGCTTCTCGTCGAAATTAATTTTTTGATGATGCGTATAGCTTCTTCCTCCTGGGAGCCGTTAAAACGCGGAGAGGCTATTATCCTATCGATAGCCTCCTGAGCCGTTTTTGCCAGGATGCTATCGGCAAAAACACACGGATTGTTTTGTCCCCTCCGGATATAACCGGCTTCTTCAAGCGCGGCAATTGCGGTGGTAACACGCGTTTCCACGTCCTGGATATTTTCATCCCAACCGGCTTTGCGGGCAAGTTCAAGAGCCGACAACGAAATCCTGGAACCGGTAAGTTCTTTAATTGCTTTCCAAACCTGTTGTATCTCTTTCATACGCAGTTTGGTTTGATTCAGCAGGAAGAAATGTTTGTCCAGATCCTCTTCGTTGAAAAGGACGTAACAATCCGCCTCGATTGCTTCGTCGCGTCCGGCTCTACCGGCCTCCTGCACATAGTTCTCCAGCGAGTCCGATATTTCGTAATGAACCACCAGACCGACATTTTTCTTGTCGACTCCCATTCCGAAAGCAGAAGTAGCGACCATTATCCGGATTTTATTGGCAATGAAATCGTTCTGATTGGATGTTTTCATCCGGGTCTCCATCTTTCCATGAAAAGTGCCGGCCGAAAAACCGTCCCGCAGCAAGCGCATGGCAACTTTGGTTGCCGTACTAATGCGGGAGACGTAAACTATAGCCGGACAATCATGCTCTTCAATGATACTCCGCAACAGTTCGTATTTAGCATCTTCATTTTCTACCTTGAAAACCTTGTATTTTAAATTTTTACGGGTACTTCCCGAACAGAATGTTTTAAAGCGTATATTTAGCTTTTCGAAAAAATAGTCTTTGATGTCTTCTATTACATTCTGCTTGGCAGTGGCAGTAAAGCAGGACACCGGTATCGCTTGCTTCCCTCCTTTTTGTTCTTGTAACAGACGTATGAAATCACCTATATAGAGATAATCCACACGGAAATCCTGTCCCCAAGCCGAGAAGCAGTGAGCCTCGTCAATAACAAAACGAACCACTTTGCGTCCGACCAACAACCGCTCTATTGTTTTCGAACGAAGAGACTCCGGCGATATATACAACATGGAAACCGATCCTTCCTCCACCCTTTGGATAGCGTGGGCACGTTCCACCGGATCCAACATCCCGTTGATGGTAACAACATCCATGATTTCATTTTTCCACAGGTTATCCACCTGGTCCTTCATCAAGGATTGCAAGGGAGAGATGACGACAGTAAGTCCTTTCACCCGTTTACCGCTCATCAAAGCCGGAACCTGGAATGTGATGGATTTTCCTCCGCCTGTCGGAAAAACAGCCAAAAGAGATTCTTCTCTAATCGCAGCCTCCACCGCTTTTTGCTGCAAATCTTCTCCTTCATAAGTACGGAACGAATCATATTTGAAAAAATGTTTCAGTCCTTCCTTACTATTAAATGCCCCTTTGCAATAGGCACATTTATTATTTTCACAAGGTGTATCCCGCAAACGCTCCATAACCCATCCTACCTTCGGGTAATTATGCAACACCCAGAGCGGAATGGCGGAATTGCTATCCCAACAACCAATCAAAGACAGGCTATAAGCTAATTCCACCGGATAAGAGGCTATCAATTCAGCAAGCGGAGAAGATATACATATTTCTTTATCGAAACGCTTAAGGATAATACCCGGAAAATCATCCGGAATATCCGGTGCATAATCTATGTAATCAAAAAAGCTGCCGAACTCATCCGTATCATGCAATAATCCGTAATAGATTATTTTCCGCATACTATCCAGACGCTCAAAAGCGTTTTGTTCTTCCTCGAATAACACCAACGATTTCAGCGAATCGTTCACCGGGTTATTGGGTTTGTCGGCCTGCAACTTATCATCCTTCAATAGTTGATGATGCTGGTTTTCCGGGAACAGCAACGAGGATAGATAGAGTGTATCAATTACTTTCGGTTGCCGGTAGCCTGCTTTCTCAAACTGAGGTTTCAAATAAAAAAGGTCATGCTTTAATATATTATGTCCGCCTATATAAGGAACCTGATGCAAAAAAAGCAACAGATTATCAAAGGAATTTTCATGAAAAGGAGTCCTGTCGGATCGGATAGCTCCGATATCCAGTACCCGGCAAGTGTTCAGCGTTACTTCCAAATCAACAAAGGTGATGTCTTTCATGGACTATGTTTTTGTTTTGTGGCAAAAATACATCTTTTATTTCATCCGGCAATATCCTCTTCTTTTATCTTCCTGTTTCGCCCTGTTTCGTCACAGTTCAGCGCTTTATATCCTCTTATGTCGCCGTTTGTCACCTTTAGTCGCCTTTAGTCGCCTTTAGTCACATCCGCCGGTGGGCCGTATCCTATCTTTGCCTCAGTAATCATTTAAAAAATTATTGAGATTATGGCATTAAAGTATTTAGTAAAGAAAACGACTTTCGGTTTCGACAAGTCAAAGACAGAAAAGTATGTTGCCCGTCCGATGGTAATGGGTACGGTAGGATTCGCAAATCTTTGCGATCAGGTGACAAAAGTAGGTATGGCTCCGCGCGGAGTCGTAAAGTTGGTAATCGACGGAGTGATCGATGCGCTTGCAATGAATCTTGTCAACGGCCTTTCCGTCAAGTTAGGCGATTTCGGCACATTCCGCTCCTCATTCGGCTGCAAAAGCCAGGATGAAGCAAAGAATGTGAGTGCCGAGACTTTACGACATCGCAAGATCATTTTCACACCGGGGGAATTACTTAAAAACATGCTCCACACGGTCAGCATCCAGAAGTTTGTTCTGCCGGAAACAGGAGAAACCACCACTCCGCCGGAAGAAGAAAGACCGGGAGAACTTTAAGACTCTTTTCTCTTGACTAAGAAAGAATAACAAGAGAAAAGGAAATAATAGAGGGTATGTAAATATGACTGATATTCTAAAAAATCTCATATTTTCATGCCCTTTATTACAAAGAATACATATATTTGTCTAACGTTAAAATTCAAATTATGAAAATTTACTACTTTATTATCACCCTCATTATCTGTTTTTGTGTCCCCCTTCAGGCACAAAACAAAGCGGACAATTTTAAGCAACAGGCACAAAGTAGCTTTGAGAACAAAGACTATACGAAAGCCCGCTATCTTTATATCCAGGCATATAAGGATTATGCAAATGAAGGAAAAATAACGCAGGCAATCGAGTGCGGAACACAAGCGGCATCCCTCTATTACCGCGAGAACTACTATCAGGAAGCGTTCGACCTTTGCCGGCAAATGAGCCAGATAGTGGCGAACCAGGAGCAGGCGGAGCAAAAGAAACTGTACGACCTGCGTTTTATGATAACAAAAGAGCGCCTGCAAATGTACATCAAACTGAGAAACGCCGCACAGGCGCAACTCCAGCTTAACACGCTGGACAACCTGGCCGAAGAATCAGGCAGTCCCGAACTTTCCGAAGAGCTGTTGTACACAAAAACCGATTACTACTATATCTTCGGACAGAAGAATGAAGGAGATGCAGCATTCAACAAGCTCATCAGCCGATACCGGGAGAAAAAGGAATACGGCAAAGTCAGCGAATGCTATCAAAACCTGATCGCGATTGCACGCAAAGCCAATAATACCTCGCTGATGGAGCAGACCTACGAGAAATATATGGTATGGGCCGATTCCGTAAAGATGCTTACCGCAGAAGACAAACTGGGCGCCTTGCAACAAAAATACGACAGCAGCCTGCAAACGATACAGGAAAAAGAGAGCCAGCTATCTGCCAAGCAGTATACCATCGCCGGACTCTGCACGCTGGCCGCCATCCTGGTTGCCGCACTGGCGTTCTTAGCATTCCTGGTCATGCGCTTCATCATCTTGAACCGGAAGTTGAAGAAGATTATCCGGACCATCACCGAGCACAGCGAACAACAGACCGGATTCATCCAAAGCATATCGGCGCAGATGGAACCGACGCTGGACGAAATGAACAAGTCGATAGCCGGATTGCAAGCCTCCGCACCCGGACAGGCAAAAGCCATACAGGCCCGTGTCGATGCCCTAAAGCAATTCGGTGACCATATACAAGAACTGTCTTCGCTTGAAAACTCCTTGCTGGAAACCTATGAAGCGCAATCTTTTAATGTCAGCTCTTTCTGCGAGAAAGTGATGGAACAGATAAAAGAGGATATCCGTCCGGGCGTCGAAGTCACCACGGATATCCCGAAGATCGAAATCAAGACAAATGCCGAACAGTTGCAACGCATCTTGCTGCATCTGCTGAGAAATGCGGCGACCTACACGACATCGGGCAAAATCAAGCTGGAATTTAAAAAGAAAGGAGCCCATATCTGCCAGTTTATCGTTACCGATAACGGTCCGGGCATCCCTGCCGAAAAGCAGGAAGTGATCTTCAAACCCTTTACCGAAATCAAAGACCTTGCCGATGGCGACGGACTGGGATTGCCAATCTGTTCCCTGATCGCTTCGAAAATAAACGGCACACTGTCCATAGATCCCGAATACAAAAAAGGCAGCCGCTTTATTCTGGTATTACAGGTATAACCTGACACATACATTGCCGGACGCGTTTCCCCGCGTCCGGCTGCATCCGGTAAATGTCACTCCATCCTCGCCTTTACCTTCCCCCAGGCATGCGTGTCGAAAAGGCAACAGCTTCTCATCGTATCGTACATTTCACGGAACCGCGACAACGGTATCATAAAACTTAAAATATCCGGTTCGAAATAAGGACGTACCGAAGGATCGAAAAATCCGATGAAAGTGCGCTTGCCTCCCCGGCTGTTTTCTATAACGGCTTGTGTCACGACGGAGCAACACCCCGAACCGAACAGAGAGGTGACGGCATCCGGCGCGTTATTATCGAAAAAAGCCCAGGTAGCCAGACCGGAAAGCATATCGGGAGTAGCCAGGAACAACACCCCTTCCAGATTGTCGAAGCTCTCCACCTGGTCCATACGCGCAAAGTTCAGGTAAGCAGACTTTGCCCTGGGGACTTTCAGTTCATCAAGAAACTCCGATACCTTCTCCGGTGTCTGTTTGTACTTTTCCTTTAACGACACGAAGCCCGGTATACGCTCCGGCATCTCCGTAAAACCGGCATAGAACTTTCCTCCGCCACAACCGATAGTATCGACACTCAGGGTAACCGTCTTTCCTTCCCTGACATCTTTCATACATTTAAACAGACAGCCTCCGATCTTATCGACCGGATTCACTGAATGATCTGAAAACCAAAAGACAATGGGAAAGTCGACTTTCTCCCCGAAGGCTTCACGGAAGTTATTAAGAAATACTTTTATGTCCATGATATAAACAGTTTTATTGGTTTTGTCAAATATACGCAAAATAGAGCAATCAAGTGCGACTAAGCAAAAAGACAGAGTACAGCTTCATTTGTTATCATTTTGATTATTTCTACAGAAAACACGATAAACTTTCATTTTTATATGACAAAACAAAAATATAATTACAAATTATCACACAAATCAACTATATACTTTCAAATAGAAACAGACCGATTCCTGAAATAAAAAAGCCTTTCATCTTTTATGCATAACAGCATTACATTTTGAAACATATATAATACATTTGCCAAGCATTTTGATAAGTAAAACCAACATTACACAAACATAAGGTCAACAAATGATGAAAGAAAGAAGCCATTTGAACAACAAACAAGGATTATACGATCCAGCTAACGAGCATGACGCTTGCGGCGTAGGACTGGTCGTAAACGTCCACGGCGGAAAATCGCACGACATTGTAGAGTCTGCCCTTAAAGTATTGGAAAACATGCGCCACCGGGGTGCGGAAGGAGCGGATAACAAAACCGGCGACGGTGCAGGCATCCTGCTGCAAATCCCACACGAGTTTATCTTATTGCAAGGCATCCCCGTACCGGAAAAGGGCAAATACGGAACCGGACTGGTCTTCTTTCCGAAAGACGAGACGCAGCGTTCGGCCATCCTCAGTATCATGATCGAAGAGATCGAAAAGGAAGGGCTAACCTTGATGCATCTGCGCAAAGTTCCTGTCAACACAGACATCTTAGGAAAAGACGCACAGGACACGGAACCGGATATCAAGCAGGTGTTCATCACCGGATGCGACGACCAGCAGGCATTGGAACTGAAACTCTACATCATCCGCAAACGGATCGAGAAGCGGGTGGCGGCATCCGACATACCGGACAGGAAAGATTTCTACGTGGTGTCGCTTTCCACTAAGAGCATCATATATAAAGGTATGCTGGAGTCGATGCAGCTTCGCCACTACTTCCCCGACCTGACCAACCACTACCTGACAAGCGGGCTGGCACTCGTCCACTCCCGCTTCAGCACGAACACATTCCCGACCTGGAGCCTGGCACAACCGTTCCGCCTCCTGGCACACAACGGGGAAATCAACACCATACGTGGCAACCGGGGCTGGATGGAAGCGCGCGAAAGCGTCCTGTCCTCTCCCCGCATCTCGAACATAGACGAGATACGCCCGATCATCCAGCCGGGTATGAGTGACAGTGCTTCGCTGGACAACGTGCTGGAGTTCTTCGTGGCGTCCGGCATGAGCCTGCCGCATGCGATGGCGATGCTGGTCCCGGAAAGTTTCAACGAAAAGAACCCGATATCGGAAGACCTGAAAGCATTCTACGAATATCACTCCATCCTGATGGAACCGTGGGACGGCCCGGCAGCCCTGCTCTTCAGTGACGGACGGTATGCCGGAGGAATGCTCGACCGCAACGGCCTGCGCCCGGCACGCTACCTGATCACTAAAAACGGCACGATGGTCGTGGCATCCGAAGTGGGCGTGATGGACTTCGAGCCGGGTGAAATAGAGGAAAAGGGACGACTGCAACCGGGCAAGATTTTGTTGGTCGACACGGAAGAAGGCAGAATCTATTACGACGGCGAACTGAAAAAGCAGCTTGCCGACGCACAGCCCTACCGCGTCTGGCTGGCAAACAACCGGGTGGAACTGGACGAACTGAAATCCGGGCGCCGCGTCCCGCACACCGTTGCCGGATATGACAGGATGCTACGCACTTTCGGGTACAGCCGCGAAGACGTCGAGCGCATCATCACCCCGATGTGTACAGGCAGCGCGGAGCCGATCGGTTCGATGGGAAACGACACGCCGCTGGCCGTCCTCTCCGAGCGCCCGCAACTGTTGTTCAACTATTTCCGCCAACAGTTCGCCCAAGTGACGAACCCGCCGATCGACCCGCTTCGTGAAGAATTGGTCATGAGCCTGACGGAATATATCGGCGCCGTAGGGAGCAACATCCTCATTCCGAACGAGGCACATTGCAAGATGGTACGTCTCGCCCATCCGATACTGACAAACACGCAATTAGATATTCTTTGCAACATCCGCTATAAAGGTTTCAAGTCCGTCAAGCTACCGATGCTCTTCGATGTGTCGCGGGGCAGCGAAGGACTGAAAGCCGCCCTCGACCGGCTTTGCAAGCAGGCGGAACAGTCTGTCGCAGACGGCGTGAACTACATCATCCTGAGCGATAAGGATGTGGACGAGACGCATGCACCGATTCCCTCGCTCCTTGCGGTCAGCGCCGTGCACCACCACCTGATCTCCGTACAAAAACGTGTGCAGACCGCATTGGTGGTGGAGACGGGAGAAATGCGTGAAGTGATGCATGCCGCCCTGCTCTTAGGCTACGGGGCAAGCGCCATCAACCCGTATATGTCGTTCGCCATCCTCCAGGACTTGGTGGACAGGCAGGAGATACAACTCAACTACGAAATGGCGCGCAAGAACTATATCAAAGCGCTTTGTAAGGGCCTGTTCAAGGTTATGAGCAAGATGGGGATCAGTACGATCCGCAGCTATCGCGGCGCCAAGCTGTTTGAGGCAGTCGGCCTTTCGACCGCACTCATCGATGCCTATTTCGGCGGGACGGCCAGCAGTGTAGGCGGTATCCGCCTGCAAGAGATAGCCGCCGACGCCATCGCCCTGCATCATCAGGCTTTCGGTGGGACAATAGACGGTATGATTCTTGAGCACAAAGGACTATACAGCTTCCGCAAAGACGGCGAGAAACACGCGTGGAACCCGGAGACGATCTCGGCCCTTCAACTGGCGACCCGCTTGGGCAGCTATAAGAAGTTCAAGGAATACACGCATCTCGTCGACGAAAAGGATGCACCGATCTTCCTCCGCGACTTCCTGACCTTCCGGACGGGAAAGCCTGTTCCGGTCGAAGAGGTGGAACCGGCAAGCGAGATCATGAAGCGTTTCGTCACAGGCGCCATGAGCTTCGGTTCGATCAGCAAGGAGGCGCACGAGACGATGGCGATGGCGATGAACAAGATACACGGACGCAGCAACACCGGGGAAGGGGGCGAAGACTCCGCCCGCTTCACTCCCCGCGAAGACGGCCTCTCCCTCCGCTCCGCCATCAAACAAGTGGCCTCCGGGCGTTTCGGCGTGACAGCCGAATATTTAGTGAATGCGGACGAGATACAGATCAAGGTTGCCCAGGGCGCAAAACCGGGTGAAGGCGGACAGTTGCCGGGATTCAAGGTCAACGACGTGATTGCCAAAACGCGCCACTCCATTCCGGGCATCTCGCTGATCTCTCCTCCTCCCCACCATGACATTTACTCGATCGAAGACTTAGCACAACTGATCTTCGACCTGAAAAACGTCAACCCGCGCGCCGAGATAAGCGTGAAGCTGGTATCGGAAAGTGGTGTCGGGACGATCGCAGCGGGCGTGGCAAAAGCGAAGGCCGACCGCATCGTCATATCGGGAGCCGAAGGGGGAACAGGTGCTTCGCCGATGAGCTCCATCCGATATGCCGGACTGCCTCCCGAATTGGGATTGTCGGAGACGCAACAAACACTGGTCATGAACAACCTTCGCGGACAGGTCCGCCTGCAAACAGACGGACAGTTGAAGACCGGCCGCGACATCGTCCTGATGGCCCTGTTGGGAGCCGAAGAGTTCGGTTTCGCCACCTCCGCCCTGATCGTCTTAGGTTGCGTGATGATGCGCAAATGCCATCAGAACACCTGCCCGGTAGGTGTCGCCACCCAAAACGAGGAACTGCGCAAGCGTTTCCACGGCCGCCATGAATATTTGGTGAACTTCTTCACCTTCCTTGCCGAAGAGGTCCGGGAATACTTGGCGGAGATGGGCTTCAGGCGGTTGGACGACATCATCGGGCGCACGGACCTGATCGATCGGCGTCCCTCTGCATCCTCTTCGTCCGGCAAATACGCGCTGCTCGATTTCTCCAAATTGCTGCACGTCCCGGCGCAGGCTGCTATAAATGCTGTCCGGCATACGACAGAGCAGGTGCATCTGACCGGCAATGTGAAAGATCGCGACATCATCCTGCATGCCATGCCGGCCATCGAACACCAGCAGGAGATTTCTTTGGATTATGCCATTGCCAACACCGACCGCTCGGTAGGCACCATGCTCTCCGGCGAGATTGCCAAACGATACGGCAACGCCGGACTGCCGGAACATACGCTCAATATCAAATTCAAAGGTTCAGCCGGACAGAGCTTCGGCGCTTTCCTGGCGCACGGTGTCAACTTCCGCCTCGAAGGGGAAGCCAACGACTATCTGGGCAAAGGCTTGAGCGGCGGGCGCATCAGTGTGATGCCTCCGGTACGCTCGACCTTCGTGGCCGAGAACAACACGATTGCCGGAAACACCCTGATGTACGGCGCGACAAGCGGCGAAGTGTATATCAACGGACGTGTAGGCGAACGTTTCTGCGTGCGCAACTCCGGTGCTATCGCCGTCGTGGAAGGGGTCGGCGACCACTGTTGCGAATATATGACCGGAGGCCGCGTGGTGGTCCTCGGACGTACAGGGCGCAACTTCGCTGCCGGCATGAGCGGCGGTGTCGCTTATGTGTGGAACAAGGAAGGAGACTTCGACTACTACTGCAATATGGAGATGGTCGAACTCTCGCTGATCGAAGACAGCACGACGCGAAAGGAACTGCACGAGCTGATCCGCAAGCACTACCACTTCACCGGCAGCCACCTCGCCGGCAAGATGCTCGACAACTGGGACAAATATGTGGATGAGTTCATCCAGATCGTCCCGATCGAATACAAAAAGGTCTTGCAGGAAGAGCAGATGAAGAAGTTGCAGCAGAAGATCGCCGAGATGCAGCGCGACTATTAGAGCCAGGCATCCCGGAGCCGTGTCAGGTAAGCACGCGGGAATGCGAGAGGCACGCGCATTAGGCTGCGATAGGCAGACACGGGTTCCGGCAAAGCCCGCCGGCGGAACTAAATGATCCGCGATCCGTCAGCAGCGCGGGAGAGCGTGCAAGAAGGCATATATATAACGATTACAATAAAACAACTCACACATAATAGAAGACAATGGGAAATCCGAAAGCATTCCTCACCATACACCGGCAAGAAGCCGGATATCGTCCCGTCCACGAACGCATCGACGACTTTAGCGAAGTAGAACAAACGCTCAACAGCAGCGACCGCCGCACACAGGCCTCCCGCTGCATGGACTGCGGCGTGCCCTTCTGCCACTGGGCCTGCCCGTTAGGCAACAAACAACCCGAATGGCAAGACCTGCTCTATAAAGGCAAATGGCGCGAAGCCTTCCACGTGCTGGAACAGACCTGCGACTTCCCGGAGTTTACCGGACGCATCTGCCCCGCCCTCTGTGAGAAAAGCTGTGTGCTGAAACTGAGCTGCGACGAGCCTGTCACGATACGCGAGAACGAAGCGGCTATCGTTGAGGCGGCCTTCCGCGAAGGTTATATCCGCCCCGTACAGCCTGTGCGCAATGACAAGCGGGTAGCCGTTATCGGTAGCGGCCCGGCCGGACTGGCAGCCGCCAACCAACTGAACCGCCGGGGCTATGAAGTGACGGTATTCGAGAAGTACGAACTGCCGGGCGGCCTGCTCCGATTCGGCATCCCGAATTTCAAATTAGGGAAGAACATCATCGATCGCCGTATCCGGTTGATGGAACAGGAAGGGATTGTCTTCAAAGTCAACACGATGGTCGGCAGCGAAGTATCCGCCAAAGAGATCGCCTCGACGTTCGATGCCGTCTGTGTCGCCATCGGTTCCGAAGTGCCACGCGACCTCCCCATCGAAGGGCGTAACCTGAAAGGCGTCCACTTTGCCCTCGAACTGCTGTCGCAACAGAACCGCATCCTCGAAGGCATCGCCATCCCGCCTAAAGACATCATCAACTGCAAGGGCAAGAAAGTCCTCGTTATCGGTGGCGGCGACACGGGAAGCGATTGCGTCGGGACCGCCAACCGCCACGGAGCCGCGAGCGTGACGCAAATCGAAATCATGCCCCAGCCGCCCGTCGGGCATAACCCCGCAACCCCCTGGCCCCTGTACCCGCAAGTGCTGAAAACAAGCAGCAGCCACGAGGAGGGATGCATCCGCCGCTGGAACCTCGCCTCCGTCCGCTTCATCGGCGACAAGAACACCCTGAAAGGCGTCGAAGTCGAGGAGGTGGAATGGCTACCTGCCAAAGAAGGGAGTCGTCCGGAAATGCGTAAGACCGGTCGCACGGAAGTGATCGAAGCCGACCTCGTCTTTCTCGCAATGGGCTTCATCCACCCGGAACAGGAGGGGCTCGTCAAAGAACTTTCCCTCGCTGTCGACACACGCGGCAACATCGCCGTCGATCCGGCCACCAACCAGATAGCCGGCACAAACATCTTCGCTTCCGGCGATGCCGTCAGCGGGGCCAGCCTCGTCGTCCGTGCCATGGCCTCCGGCCGCAAGGCCGCCGCCGCCATCGACCAGTATCTCAGAGACAAATAACTTTCAACTTTTAATTATTAATTTTCAACTAACATGTGTGGCATTACAGCAATCTTCAACATCCATAGCAGCGCCGCCGACCTCCGTCAGCAAGCCCTGAAAATGAGTAAACGCATCCGTCACCGCGGTCCGGACTGGAGCGGCATCTATCAAGGCAAGACCGCCATCCTCGCCCATGAACGCCTCTCCATCGTCGATCCGGCATCCGGCGGGCAACCGCTGAGAAGCAAAGACGGCAAACTGATCCTCACCGTCAACGGCGAGATATACAACCACCGCGAACTCCGCGAACAGTTGAAAGACGAATACGAATTCCAGACCGGAAGCGACTGCGAAGTCATCCTCGCCCTCTACCGCAAGTACGGCACGGGATGCGTGGAAAAGCTGAGCGGCATCTTCGGGTTCGCCCTCTACGACGAAGCGAACGACTGCTACCTGATCGCCCGCGACCCGATCGGCGTCATTCCCCTCTATATCGGCCATGACGACGAAGGGCATCTCCTCGTATCTTCCGAACTGAAAGGGCTCGAAGGCTTCGCCACCGCATACGACCAGTTCCCTCCGGGACACTATTTCTATAGCCGCGATAAGGATTTCACCCGCTGGTACGTCCGCGACTGGATGGAGTATGACAACGTGAAAGACAATCCCGCCAGCATAGAGGAACTGCACGATGCCCTCGAAGCAGCCGTACGCCGCCAGTTGATGAGCGACGTGCCCTACGGCGTGCTCCTTTCCGGCGGCCTGGACTCGTCCATCACCTCCGCCATAGCCAAAAAATACGCAGCCAAACGTATCGAGACCGAAGGCCAGGCAGATGCGTGGTGGCCCCGGCTGCACTCCTTCGCCATCGGCCTCAAAGGAGCGCCCGACTTAGCGGCAGCCAAGAAAGTGGCCGATTACATCGGTACTGTCCACCACGAGATCAACTACACGATCGAAGAAGGGCTCGATGCCATCCGCGATGTGATCTACTATATCGAGACATACGACGTGACGACCATCCGCGCCTCAACCCCGATGTACCTGCTGGCCCGCGTAATCAAGTCGATGGGTATCAAGATGGTGTTGAGCGGTGAAGGGGCGGACGAGGTGTTCGGAGGTTACCTATATTTCCACAAAGCCCCGGATGCGAAGGCTTTCCACGAAGAGACCGTCCGCAAACTGAGCAAACTCTACATGTATGACTGCCTCCGGGCCAACAAAAGCCTGTGCGCCTGGGGTGTGGAAGGCCGCGTTCCTTTCCTCGACAAGGAGTTTCTCGATGTTGCCATGCGCCTCAATCCCGAAGCCAAAATGTGTCCCGGCAGCGTAATCGAAAAGAAAATCCTCCGCGAAGCCTTTGCCGGGATGCTTCCCCCGGAAATCGCCTGGCGCCAGAAAGAACAGTTCTCCGACGGCGTCGGCTACAGCTGGATCGACACGCTGAAGAAGGTGACCGCCCAAGCCGTCAGCGACACCGAAATGGCAAACGCCGCCCTGCGCTTCCCGGTCAACACGCCGCAAAACAAAGAAGAATACTTCTACCGCACCATCTTCGAAGAACATTTCCCCAGCGAAAGCGCCGCCCGCAGCGTACCGAGCGTCCCCAGCGTCGCCTGCTCCACCGCCGAAGCCCTCGCCTGGGACTCCGCTTTCAAAAACATGAACGACCCCAGCGGCCGGGCGGTGAAAGGGATACACGAAGCGGCATACTGATTACAGTATGCCGCTTGGCACACGCGCTCCTTTCAACTATGAAACTCCGCCTCGACCGAATTATCATTCTGCCGTCTTTATATGGGGAAAGCGTTACATTCTGAAACGTTAAAAAATATTACCCGCTATACTAATTCATAGGGGTCTTGTTCACATTTGCTGCCTTATACACAAATCATCATTCTTTTGAGAAGTTCTATGCTTGCTCGTCCATAACACATTCTTTTAATCATCTTTAATTTGTTGACAAATCCTTCGGT